>CAJOIP010000083.1 GCA_905234785.1 uncultured Eggerthellaceae bacterium | reverse complement strand
GAAGTGCCGAACGTCGAGCGCACATCGGGCACGGGTGGCCGCTGGCGAAGCGCGAGCGCTGCGGGCACGTGCAGCACCTCGTCGACCTTCGCGCGTTCGGATTGCGAGATGCGCCGGCGCGTGTAGGTCGACAGCGCGTCGAGGTAGCGCCGCGATCCTTCCGCATACAGCACGCCAAGAGCGAGCGATGACTTGCCCGACCCCGACACGCCCGCGATGCCGACGAACTCGCCGAGCGGAATGTCGATGTCCACGTTCTTCAGGTTGTGGACGCGCGCACCACGCACAGATATATGGTCGGGCTGTTCCATGTCGTGCTCCTCCTCTGGTCAGGACGCACATTATATAACTCTATGTTAAACCACCGTTGACATAGAGGCCTAGACAAGACCCTATAGTGGGACACCTAAGGAAACGGCCTTTCCTAAGATGGGATTGTTCAGAAACCATCAGAGAAAGGAAAGGCCATGAAAGACATGATACTGCAGTTCGTGACGCAGATGACGCACGAGGAGAAGCTGGAGCTGCAAACGGCGCTCGAGAAGGCCATAGCCGAGGAGATGGTGCCGAAGCCCGGCAACGTCGAGCTCTGCCCACGATGCGGCTGCCCCGACTTCGTCAAGAAGGGCCATGGCCGCAAGGGAGAGCAGCGGTGGCTCTGCCGCGGCTGCGGGCGCACGTTCGGCCCGGCCACGCGCGGCCTGCTCGCCAAGTCCAAGCTCGACGCCGCCGCCTGGCGCGAGTTCGCGCGCTGCATGGTCGACTGCGTGCCGCTTCGCGATTGCGCCCAGAGGTGCGGGACATCCCTGGTCACGGCATGGTTCATGAGGCACCGCATGTGCGAGGTCATGGCGTCCAGGCTCGCCGCCTTCAGGGTCGAGAAGGGCACGTCGTGCCAGGTGGACGGGACGTTCCTCAGCGAGAACCTGTCCGGGAACTGGGGCAAGTCGTCGACGTTCGAGATGCCCCGGGAGAGGCACAACAACGGCAAGGGCGTCAAGAAGCGCGGGGTGTCCAACTTGAAGATCTGCGTCATTTGCGGGGCGAACGACCTCGGGGACGTGTTCTGCGAGATGTCTAACCGCGGCGAGGCGTCCGGGAGGGACATCGAGCGCGTGCTCGCAGGGAAGGTCGCAGAGGGCTCGATCGTCTCCACCGACAAGCACCAGTCGTATCCGAAGGTGCTCGAGGGGTTGGGCGTCGCGGCGCACAACCGCCTCCGACGGCGACATCAACATGGTGAACGCCCTGCACTCCCGGCTGAAGGAATTCCTAGAGCCGTTCCACGGCGTCGCGACGCGCAGGCTGCAGCACTATCTCGATTGGTTCTGCTACCGGGAGCAGTTCCGCAAGTCCGACGCCGACAAGCGGGAGGTCACGTTCGCCGACGCAGCGGCCGGAAAGTACCAGACGAGCAAGAGGGAATACGCGCTCACGCCGCACCCGTTCATGGAGTACTGGGGCATGGGTGCCATGTCAACGGTGGTTTAACATAGAGTCGACTTTAGGTTTGCTTTGCTTTTTCGGCATGGCTTACTCCGTCAGATTATAAAGAACGATGCCTTAAACGTATCGATTATAAATCGGTGTACTTTGTGGATGCGCCGAACGCCTTCTCAATGGGGTACTTTTCCTCGTTCTGCTTGATTTTGGCAATAATGGCATCTTCAATGCTGACGTTGAGCGTGTCGGCGAGAAGTATGCAATAGATTAAAATATCAGCGAGCTCTTCGACCTGCTCCGAGTGCTTTTCTTCGCGTACGCAATCTCCGGCAGACCATTGAAAAAGCTCCAGTAGCTCTGACGCTTCAAGTGAGATGGAGATGGCCAAATCTTTGGGGTTATGAAATTGCGCCCAATTTCGGTCGTTTCGAAATTTGAGGATGGCAGCTTTGACGTGTTCCATGTCTGTCATAATTCGTCTTCCGTGCAAATCGCGTGAACTTCTGGACAACGAGCATATAGTAACAAACTGATGTCTTGGGTTGCGATTGACGATGACCCTGCGCTTGGTCGTATGAAGTGCTACCGTCGAGCAAGCGCAGAAGTTTTGGCAATGAACATCGCTTTTATCGCGGCCATTGTAGGTTATCTTGTTGCGCTGTCTCACAGCTTCGCTTTATTTCTCATGCCTTACAATATCATCACCGGACCCCAAAGGAGCTCCATGAAGCTGTACCATGCATCGAACCAACGAGTCGAATCGCCGCGGATCATGAACCGGTTCGCGACGCTCGATTTCGGAACGGGGTTCTACACGACCACCAATGAGGCGCAGGCAATCGACTTCGCCGTGAAAACGTACCTGCGGCGCGGGCGCGTGGGGGAGCCGACGGTCAACTTGTACGAAGTCGACGCAGACGCCATCCGCCAACACCTCGAAGTCCTCGAGTTCCCGGCGCCTGATGCGGAATGGCTCCGCTTCATCGTGCGCAACCGGCGAGAGGGCCGCGACCCAAGTTGCACTGCCGATGTGATCATCGGTCCCGTCGCCAACGATGACGTGTTCGAAACCGTCGCATTGTTCGAGTCGGGGCTCGTCTCGGAAGAGGAGGCGATCGCTCGTTTCAAGGTCAAGGACCTTTTCGACCAAGTCCTGTTCTGCAACGAGCATGCTCTCGCTTACTTGGCGTTCGTCGACGCCCAACCGATCGAGGTGCCCGCATGACGCCCCCAATTTCCGTCACTCCCGCCCAGCGCGTCTCCACGCTCCTCGGCACGTGCATCGTGCCGGGCATCCTCGAGAGCGGCGGCATGGCGTCGGTCGAGGGGCTCGACGCGCTGCTGCGCTCGGAGACGTTCGCGCTGCTGTCCGACCCGGCGACCGGCATGTGGCACCTCAGCCCGGCCACGCTCGCCGAGATCTTCCGCCGCGAGGCCGAAAGCGGCCAGGTCGAGACGCCCGAGGAGCAGTCATGAGCGAGCAGCTGCGAT
>CAJOIP010000082.1 GCA_905234785.1 uncultured Eggerthellaceae bacterium | reverse complement strand
CGGCTTTTTAATATGAGCAGAGCATTGTCAAGAGGGTAAAACGGGCCAGGCCGGAATTATTATCCTGACCTGGCCCTATATCTTCACCCGTCGGCCGCCCACATGGATCGCGTGTCTGTTCGACGCTCGTCTTGCGGTTTAATATTCGCCCGTTGCGCTTGCGCGCCGGTGCATCTCGTTGCTACGGCTGGCCCCTCGTCATCGATCAGTCTTTTGGCGGGCATGGCGCTTGCGCGCTGCGCGAAAAAAGAACGGGAATGGGGTCCAACGGCTCCGAACGCGGGCGCCGCGGGATCGGATGCTATGAATTCGCGGCGCCCTCTACGCGGCCTCCACCATGCAGCCGATCGCCCATGCCCAGCACGCGAGCTCGCGCGCCGTGGCGCAGTTGGCGACTACGGATTTCTTGCCCGCGTCGAGCAAGGCGGCGCGCCTGTCGACAAGCCGGCGCACGCCCTTCGCGGCGTGCCTGCGGACCTCCGGTGCGACCACCTGCCCCTTCATCGCCTTCTTCTCGCCGCGCGAGGCGTTCGAGTAGTGCCACGCCGCCTCGACGAGCATTTTGCGCAGGTGCTTGTTGCCGGCCTTCGTAATCCCTCCTTGCCGCCTGCTATCGGCGCTGGAGTTCTCGGACGGCACCAGCCCGAGCCACGATGCGAACGCCGATGCGTTGCGGAACCTCGAGAAGCCGTCGACCTCGACGACGAGCGCGAACGCGGTCACGGCGTCGATGCCCTTCAGGCACTTCAGCGCGTCGACCTCGGGTTTCCAACGGGCCTCCTCGGCATGGGCTTTCACCTTCTCCTCGAGCTCGCGCTTCTCCTCGATAGCGCGCTTGCAGCGGTCGATGTAGTAGTCCAGCGCCTCGGCGAGCTCGATCGACTCTATCCAGGTCCAATGCGCCTTCGTCCAGGTGTTTTTGCGCTGCCCGCGCGCGTTGACCTCGTCGTAGACGTAGCCGTATCGCAGCAGCATCTTCGAGAGCCGCTGCTTGCATGCGACGACGTCGTCGCGGGAATCGGCCAGGGCGCGTGATATGTCGTGGCCGGCCTCGCACTCCGGGTCGGGCACGTGCACCTCCGTGATCGTGCCGAGCGCGAGCTGGCGGGCGAGGAACGCGGCGTCGCGCTTGTCGGTCTTCTTGCGCTTGTCGGCCGCCGGCTTGTCCATCTTGGACACCGCGCCGATCACGCAGTCGACACCGAGCGATCCCAGCTCGCGCTGCAGGTGGAAGCCGGTGACGCCCGACTCGTAGACGGCCTTCGGCGCCTCGAACGACAGGATCCACGATGCGACCTCGGCCGGCTCGTATCCGAACGTCTTGCGCTCCACCTCGCCGGTGAACGGGTTGAAAGCGCATCCCTTGATCGACCTTGCGTGCACGTCGAGACCGATAGATGTAACATGTGCCATGGTGAGCCCCTTCCATGTGTGTGGCAACCTGGCCGGTCGCCGGTTTTTACGACAAGACCATTATCGGCCCCGACCCACGAAAACTAAAGACGACATGCAGAGGGGCTCACTAATGCTCTGCTCATATCGTCTTATCCGGCTAGTGGAGTCTCTTGTCGAATTCGGGGCGCTACGATTGCAAGGCTTGCTACTTGTAGAAATCCCATTGGACGCCGGTGCGCGACCAGGCGTCGAAATCGGTCACTTCGCCATCGATGGCGTACTCGTAAATGACGAGGTCGTTGGTCCCATCGTGCGTCGGCCAGTAGTAGTAGCGGATGCGGTTGGGATCGTGCTCGTCGAACACGGTGGTGCCGTATGCGGAAGCGTTGCCCCCGACGGCTCCGATGAGCGTGGCGGGGTAATCGACATGCCCGGTGCGCGTATCTGAAATCACGAACGGCTGCGCGGCTTCCTCGGCGGTTTGCGATGGCTTCACCAGCATGATGGGGCCGCCTGCCATGTCGCCGTCCGATTCGCTCGTCTCTATCTCCTCATCCCAGTACCAATACCCATGGTCGGCGGTGATGATGATGGTCGATTGGTCGTACACCCCAAGTTCTTTCATTTGACGCAAGTACTCGCTCACGATGCGCAGGGAGCCCAGGCATTGTTCGTTAGCAGATACCTCCTCGTCGGTTTCTTGGCCGTATTCGTCCATCATGTACGGGTGGTGAGCGCCGAACAGGTGGATGAAGTGAACGGAGCCAGTGGCGCCATCATCGTAGATGCTCAGATGGTGATTTTGCAGCTCTTGGTAGTAGGCGGGATCGTCGAGGACGTATGGCGCGTTGCTGCCTGCGCGTGATGCGTCGTCAGTTGCGGTTTCGTACGTTTCGACATTCACGGCGGCCGTGTTGATATCGCCCGTGTAGAACCAGAACGGCGGCTTCAGAATCCAGGGCATATCGCGATACAGTGCCATTTTGTGCAGCATGTCGATTGTCGGACCCACGTTGATCGATGTGGTGACATGCGTTTCCTGGTTATCGAGCGAATGCACGTTCGTGGCACGATCCGCTAGGTATTCCAGCCCGCCGTGAGCGCCGGGCGTGTCGGTGAACACGTATAGGGAGTAATTCTGCGCTAAAACATCGTCGAGCAGGTGCGACTCGGTGTAGCCGTCGGCTCGCGGCCACGAGCCGGTCAGCAAGTACGCCACACCGTAACGCGTCGGTACGGATGAGCCTGTCGAATTCTTGAAATACGTGAAGCCAGTCATCTCGTTAAGCGCCTCGGGCGCATAGTCGACGATATCGTTCATGTTGATGACGTCGAACGCGTCAAGCACGAAAACCACCACGTTGTTTTGAGGCGATAGCTCGAACAGTCCCTCGCGCGTGATCGTGGCGGACTTGCCGGCGTTTATGGCGTCAGACGCGCTTTCGGCATCGTATCCGCCCTTAATGCTTTGCGGGCTGACCCACAGGCTGATGACGCCGACGCCCTGCACGATGACGAGCACGAGGCTCATGGCGATGCCGAGCGTGCGGCCGAGGCGCCTGTTGTTCTTAAATAATAGGAACGCACCGATGAGTATCGCCAGCCAAACGACGCAGGAGAGCACCGTGATGCCAATGTGCCTCGAAAGCTCGAGCGTCGCGCCGTCAGCAGAGGGCAGAGATCGGTTCAGGAACAACGCCTGCACGTAGAAGCATATGCCGATGGCGGCGACGAGAATGAGCAGGAAGTCGAACGCCTTCCCGGGGAACAACGACATGACGAGCGCCATGACGGCGATGATGACGAAAGCGCTTCCGAGCAGCGGCCACCAAACGTCGCTCAGGGTGAAGAACAGGCTATCGGTGTTTGCCGCCACCATTTCCGCCGGTGCCACAATGAACACCGTTCCAACGGCGAACAGCGCGACGAGGGCGGCGCGCCACAGGCGCCCGGGCCAATTAAGCGGAGCATCTGGCTGACCGCCCTGGGCTGCGTATCCGTCACGGGCGTTGTTTTGCTGGGTGGCGCGGGCGCGATTGGCGCTCGGTTGCCCTGGTTCCCGTATGGGCTTTCCGTCCTCGTCGAGGCGCAGGATGGGCGGGTCGACGATCTTGTTGGCGTTCTCGTCGATGTTGAGCATGCGCATGAGCGCCTTGCGTGTACGCCTGAACGCCACGCCGGCCACGGCACTGAGCGCCACGGCCACGCCTGCGAGCGCCTGGATCGTATACGTCATGACCGATGGGTCGACGTAGGCGAAGGCTGGTTTTATGAATGCGAGCGACAACACGAACGCACACAGGAGCGCGCATAAGCAGTCATAAACTCGAAGCAAGCCGAGCTTTACAACGTGTTGGTGTTTCGCCATTCCAATTCCCAAGATATTGAGGTGTTTTCGCAAACTCATATATAATAAACGAATTCCAGTTAGCAAACGGTAAAATCATCGAATGTGCCAAGCGTAGCGGGAGGGGCGCCCTTGCGTTGCGCTTTTTCAAGCGATGTCGAAAGGAACGCGGTGTTCGAGGCAATAG
>CAJOIP010000081.1 GCA_905234785.1 uncultured Eggerthellaceae bacterium | reverse complement strand
TTGGCGTCATGCGAGGCACGGTCGCCGTCGATGGTCACCAGCACGTTTCTCACGGAGCAGCGTTCGAGCACGTCGACGGCCGCCTGGTCTAGGAGATAGCCGTTGGTGTGCACCAAGGCCCGGTAATCGACCCCATGGCGCTGCGCGAGGTCCATGAGCTGCCCGCTCAGGCTTTCCACGGTCCCGAGCGCGAGCAGCGGCTCGCCTCCGAACCAATCGATTTCCAGGCGGTCGTGCCTTCCGGTGGCCAGACGTCCCTCGACGAAGCGGACGAGGGCGTGCTGCACCTCTTCCGGCATATGCCGGTTCTTGGATTGCTGAAAACAATACGGGCAGGCGAAATTGCAGGCGTCCGTCACGCATATCGTCAGCGTGAGAGGGAAGGGGCCGCTTCCACAGGCGTGATAGAGCGCGCGATCACGCGCGAGCTCGCGCAGGATGACCGCCTCATCAAGGTCGACAGGAACGAGAAAGCCGGCTGTTTGCCAGCGGCGCACGACCGCGGAGGACGCCGGCAGCGTGGGCGCGATGTCGAACAAGGCCTTCTGCAGGGCGTCGAGCCGTTCGGTCGCTCCCGTCGCGAAGTTGTGGACGGCCCAGGCATTCTCCCCGGGCACGTCCACGATATGGTTGAACTGCGAGAATCTAAGTGCCGGCATGCTCATGCTCGCCCGTGGGCTCGAGGGCTCGCTATTCTTCGCAACCGCCGCCTCCGCCGCCGCAGCCGCCGCCCGCCACCTGGTCGAGCTCGTCCTTGGAGAGCGTCTGTTTCACCTCGGGAAGCTCGGGCATTGCGGCGAGCTTGGCCACGATGCCTCCGGACACCTTGGCGATATCCTCCTCGGACCACCGTCTTCGCGTCGGCACCGTTGAGCATGGCCTCGCCAACCTCGCGAAGCGCGACAGGGTTCACGGTTTTGAACAGCTCGTCGAAATCGATCATCTTCGCTCCTCTCTTTTGGCAACTTATGCAGGATTATACTATCGATGAGTGGCAGGACTGTGCTGTGACTAATTTTCAGTAGCCGTCACGAGCTCCGAGCGCATCACGGATAATGAGTCGCAGGGAAATGAGTGGCAGGACAGCCCTGCCACTCATCCCGCAACCACGCTGTTGGAGAAGACCATGGAGATCGCGCAAACAGGCTATTATCGGATCAGGGACGACGTCGCGCTTCGGAGCTGGCCGCTCATCGACTATGCGTACTACACGCGCGATGAGAGGGACGCGCACGGTCTTTCGGGCGAGGAGTTTGACCTGATCACACGTTGCGACGGGGCTCATGAGCTTCCCGGCTCCAAGCTTCTGGGCAGTCTTTTGCGACGCGGCCTGATAGAGCCATGCCCGCAGGGGAAGGCGCCCTGCGACTGGTCGCGCCCCAAGAGGTACGGCAACATGTACATGCCCATGGTCAACTTCATGATAACGGGAAGGTGCAACTACAACTGCCTGCACTGCTTCAACGCCGCCGACAACGCGCCGCTCACGAGCGAGTGGAGCTTCGATGAGGCATGCGAGCTCATCGCACAGGCGCGCGATTGCGGCGTTCGTGCATGGCTGCTCACGGGCGGCGAGCCCATGGCGCACCGCCGTTTCCTGGACATCGTGGCCGAAATTCACCGAAACGGCATGATGGTCGCGGACATAAACACGAACGGCCACTACATCACCCCGGAGCTCCTGAGCGAGCTGCGCTCCATGGGCTGTAGGCCCACTATGAAGATTTCCTTCGACGGCGTGGGTTTCCACGATTGGATGCGCCAGCGCAAAGGCGCCGAAACCCGGACACTCAGCGCCATGCGTCTGTGCGTGGAGCACAGACTCGACGTGATGGCGCAGGTGAACCTGAACCGGCGCAACCGACCCTCCATGGAGACGACACTCGACGTGCTCGAAGAAGCTGGCGTGCGAAGGACGCGCATCATCCGCACGACCGAGGCACCCCGATGGGAGAAGGCTGCCGGCGACGCCTGCATGACGTTCTCGGAATATTACGACGAGTGCCTCTCGATCGCGCGGAACTACACTTCGCGCAACCACGAGATGGAGCTCGACTTCTGGCAGTTCCTGCTGATCTTGCCCACGCGTCGGGAGTTCGCCATCGAGGCGATCAAGAACTGCGGTGCCCGGGGCTTCCGCTACACGCTTTCTCGTTGCACCTCCAACCGGTCCATGATAGCGATTACCTCGAACGGAGATGTCGTTCCCTGCATGCAGATGTCCGGCTGGATGGAGTCGCGCGGCATGCGGCTCGCTAACGTTTTCCGAAGTGCTGACGCGGGGCCGCTACCTCGACGCCGTGAGGGAGAACCTTTACGAGTTCTGCGTGTGCAACAAGAAATGCGCCGCCTGCCCGCACTTCCGCAGATGTGCGGGAGGCTGCCCTGCGCTGGGGCTTGTGTTCGCGGGCGAGGCACGGGGCCTCGACGGCGAGGACCTCTCCAAGTGCCTCTTCTTCAACGGCTCCTGGGAGGACGAGATCGTCGCTGCCCTTGACGGGTGGAAGAATCTGACGCCGCAAAGGAACGAGTCGCAGGAGCGCCCTGCCATTCGTTTACAATCGGATTCGGCGGTCTATAACTGCGAAACGAACGGAACATCATGAAGCTCAAGAAGGCAAATGCGGTAGTTGGCTTGCTGTCGGCTTTGTTCATGCTCGTTCACGTCGGCTACAACGTGTTTTGCTACCTGGCCTTCTATTACGATCCCATGCTGCAGATGGTGGTTTCCCTCCCGTTCGTCGTGCTGGTGTGCGTGCATGCGGTTCTGGGGATGCTCACGCTGTTCCTCAGCTCCGACGGCACGCGCCTCGATGCCTATCCCAGGCAAAACCGCCGAACCGTGCTCAAGCGCGTCTCTGCCGCCCTTATCTTTCCGCTGCTCATCGTGCATATCAACAGCTTCGGGCTCATGCAGCAGCATGCCCAGGCGGGCGATGCCTGGCTCGTCGTGCTGCTCATCGTGACCGAGGTGCTGTTTTTCGCCGTGGTGCTCACGCATATTGCAACGGCCCTCACCGCCGGCTTCATCACGTTGGGGCTCATTGAGTCCAAGGACGTGCAGGTGCGGGCGGACCGGGCCGTCTACGCGATCGGGGCCCTGGCGTTCGCCTTGTCGTCGTATTCGGTCGTCAGCGGCTATGCCGTGATGTTCTTGCTCGGGTAGGGAATACGTGGACAAGGTCATCGTCATAGGGAGCGGTATCTCGGGATGCTCATGCGCCGCGCGCCTTGCCGATGCCGGCATTCATGTGCTGCTCGTTTCGCCGTTTCCTTCGGAGCGTTCGCAATCCGTCATGGCGGCCGGCGGCATCAACGCCGTCTTGCGGGGCCGCGAGACAGAGGACAGCATCGCCAGCCATATCGACGACACGATGAACGGCGGGCGCGGCATTGCGGGAGAGCAGGCGGTCAGGTCGCTCTGCGAGCATGCGCCCGATGTGGTCGAGTACCTCGAGCGCATAGGGACGGTGTTCACGCTGGACAAAGACGGAGCGCCCGCGTTGCGCGCGTTCGGCGGTCAAACGCACCGGCGCACGTGCTACTGCGGCTCTTCGACGGGCAAGCAGATCGTCTCGGCGCTCGTGATGGAGGCCAGGCGCTTCGAGGCGCGCGGGCTCATCCGGCGTCGGTTCTGGAGCTGCTTCCATTCGGCCCTTATCGAAGGCGGGCGCTGTTATGGGGCAATCCTGTTCGACGAAGCAAGCGGCGGTTTGGTGCTGGAGCACGCTGATGCGCTCGTGATTGCCACAGGTGGGCAAAACGCGCTGTTCGGGAAGACGACGGGCTCGACTCAATGCGACGGGTATGCGGCGGGAAAGCTCTTCCTGCAGGGGGTGGACCTCAAGAACCTCGAGTTCATCCAGTATCACCCCACCACGCTCGAGACCCCGCAGAAGCGCATGCTGGTTTCCGAGGCGGTGCGCGGCGAGGGCGGTCGGCTCTTCTACCTCGAGGGTGGCGAGCGCGTCTATTTCATGGAAGAGAAATACGGCAGCCGGGGCAACCTGATGCCGC
>CAJOIP010000080.1 GCA_905234785.1 uncultured Eggerthellaceae bacterium | reverse complement strand
TACGAGCGGTCCCTGCTCGACTTCCATCCACGGTGAGCCACGCTCATCCGTTAGAATTCCTCCGAAGTGGCGCGGTCCCTTGCAGATTTCGTACGCCAGGTGAGCGTTGGGCGTCGGGAACACGGACTTCAACGTGCCGTAAGGCGGTTGGGCCCACACACGCGACGTACCGCCCATGCTAAAGCAGCTGTGCCCGCCGTACTTCGCGACAATCTCGCTGAACTTGGCGCCGGCTTCATCGAAAGCCTGGGCGAGCGGTATGCGAATCCAACCGGGATCGTCTTCGCCCTTGGGATTCGTGCGCTTCTGCACGTAGCGCAAACGGTCCGGATGGTACAACGCCAACATGGACGACTGCGACTTGGCGCAGCAATGGCCACGCGAGTGCGCGTTCGACTCGTCGCCTTCGACCTTGATGACCTTGTTGTCTTCGACAGTCACCCACACGCCGCATTCGACCTTGCCGCAAGCACGGCAGCACGAGCGGATGCGATACGTCTTGCCAGCCGTCGGATCGGTGCCCTCTGCGAGCGCCTCGGACGGCTTGGCAGCAAAGCTCAGACCGGAAGCGGCAGCGGTGATCGCCGATAGCTTCACGAAGCTTCTGCGCGTAAGCGTAAGCTTGGACATGCGTCCTCCTTTCTCGTCTTCGTGGCTCATACGATTCCCGCAATGGCAATTCCTGTCGCCATCGCTTGGGGCGATTGTAGGAAGGAGCGCATAATCCCTCATCAGAAGGAGAGGATGATTCGCCTCGGCAAGTCGGATGATTCAACAGCACCCGCTCATCAATATCATCCCCACCAGATTACGGGCCCTCGCGCGCGTTGGATATAGTGGCCTCATCCTTAAACGACGGGGCCGGGCGCCTGCATCACGCACTGGTGTCCGACCCCTTTTTCGTCATCGCATGAAAGGAGAAAGACGCATGGTCCAACCGCATCCGTCATTGCTGCTGGTGCTCGACATCGACGAGTCGTTGGCGACGCGCGAGACACGCGACGAAGTGAGCCGCTGCTACGGCTATGTCGGCTCGACTGTCATACGACCCCACGAAACGCCCGAAGACGGCGCGCTCGTCAACACGATGGAGATGCACGTGAGGCTGGCAGGCGCGAAATACCTCCGCGAGCGGACCGTCGAGGCGGACGATTTGTGGAACAACTCGATCGAGCGTTGGTTGTTCAACCAGTTTCACACCGTGGGTAACCAGATGATGATATACAACCGCCGGCAGCGCGAAGAAGGCAACGTGGAGCTTTTCTTCGACTGGCTCGTCGTGCATTTCGAAGACGGTGCGTTCAAAGTACACGTGAAGCTGAACTCCGTGAGCTCGCTGCCCCCGGATTGCTCGAAAGTGATCACGCAGATCCGCCAAACGCTGAACGACGGTTCGATCGGGGCGCACGTCGCCGACGTGTACATCCCCTCCCCCGAATCATTCACGGCGCAGGCGAGCGCCTGGGAAGAAGCCGAGCCCGAACGCGAGGCGGCACGCCTTGAAGCCGAACGCATCGAGTCGGAGAAAGCCGCAGCTGCCGAAGCGGCCGCAGCGGCAGCAGCCGAAGAGAACTTCGCCGAAGCTCCCGACCTCGTGCCAGGCGACGAGGCGGCAATCGATGAGGAATCTTGGCAAGAGGAGCTCAGACGCAGGTATCAGCTTCCCATGCCCGATTTCGAGATCGACTATTCCATATGGGGCGTCGCCGAACCCGATGGCACAATTCGGGCATTTGACTCAGACAAGCACCGTTACGTCGACGCCGAGGAAGTGAAAGGCTCCTTCGCCGTCGCAGAAATCGGTTAGGAGCGACACATGACGTACGAAATCGAAACAGCGGCAAAAGACGATTCGCGCATCGTGAAGGTGAGCGGCGCAGCACGGACGGGCAAGACCGAAGCGCTCGTGCGTAGGGCTGCGCATCTCATAGCATCGGGCATCGCACCCGAATCGATTTGGATCGAGGTTTCCTCCCGCATCGCCGGCGACGAGCTCAGACGCCGCCTCGCCGGAGCG
>CAJOIP010000079.1 GCA_905234785.1 uncultured Eggerthellaceae bacterium | reverse complement strand
AGGTACAGGGGCAGCCACTCGCGCAGGCCCTCCCACATCTCGTTGCCCCCGCGCGACACCGTGTGCACCACCGTGAACGTGCAGCCGGCGGCGGCGAGGAGGGCCATGCCCTCGGCCCATTCGGCGACGAAGTCCGAGTCCTCGTACATCCAAGCGGTTCCCTCATCAGACTGAAGCAGCAAATCGCAGGGTTCGTTCGCATCGGCAACGCCTGCGAGGAACGCCAGTGCGGCCTCGCGGCGGCCCTCGTCGCCGAAGAACAGTCGTGCGTCGGCGTTTCGTCCTGCCCTCGGTTCAGGCGGCGCGGGAGACGGTTGCGCGTCCGCAGCCCGATCATTCACGTCGGCCTTCCCTTCGATCCACTCCGCAATGAGCCGTGCCGCCTCCTGCTTGCTAGCAGGCCATCTTCCCGGCAGGCCAAGCTCGCGCGCGAGCGCATCTGCCTGGTAGCCCTCGCGCACGTTTCGCGCGAAGAATGCGGCCGCCGGCTCGACGAAGGGCAGCTCGGGCGGCAGGCCCCGTTTGCCCGCGCGTATGCGGCTGATGTAGGACGCGTCGAAGCTCAACGCCCGTGCCAGCTGGGCGTTGGTCGCGCCCGTGATCCTCATGAGGAAGTCGATCCTGCCGCTGACGCCCTGCTCCACAGCTCCTCCTGAAGGTTGACCAAAGGGGGTAACCCCTTTTGGCCTATTGCCGTGCGGTTGCATATGAGGCACGCATCGTGCCTCAACCATTGTCAATGACAGATGCCCGCGAACGGCAGAAACGCCGACTTTATGCGATAGATTGGCGGCGAACGGTGCCTCCGACCTCACAGATTAGTGAATCAGGGGCCCACAAGGGAGGAAAACGAGGGAAGGAAGCATCATGAAAAAGCACCTTGCACTGATAATCGCGGGTTTGTTGTGCGCGTGTTGCGTGGGACTTGTCGCTTGCGGTGGGTCGTCGAGCTCGAGCGCGGCTTCCGGGGCGTCCGGCTCTGCCGCCTCGGATTCCGGGAGCGCGTCCGCATCGAGCGCCAGCGTCTCTGCCAGCGCTTCGGCCGCCAGCAGCGCCAGCACGTCTGCTGCCAGCTCGGCGGCGTCCGCTCCGGCGAGCGAGGTGAGCCCCGAGCTCAAGGAAGCTGCCGAGAAGCTGGTGGCGGTGGCGGATGAGGAAGTTGCCCTTGTCGAGAAGGCGAAGGCAGCGGGAAACTTCGACGCGGTCAAGGCGGAGTGGGACGAATTGAGCAAGAAGGTCGACGAGGTGACCGCCACCCTGAAGCCGTGGGCGGAGAAGTACACGAATGGCGAGCTTTCCGATGCGGACAAGTCGTACTACATGAAGGTTGTGGTACCAGCCGCCAGCAAGAGCGCGAACGCCGGCCTCGAGCTGCTCGACCTCGTCGAGCTCTAGCAATCCGCCGAAACAGGATGCTCGTTGCACGAGACAACATGACGAAACGCACGATGGGCGCCGAAAGCGCGCTCGACCGCACGGAGGTCGGTTGATTGGGGAATCGGGGAAACACGGGCAATGAGGAGGGCCGCAGCATGAGCGCCACGGGCAACATCGTCAAAGACGAGCACGGCACATACCGCTGGGTGTACGAGTTCAACTTATGGACCAACCCCACCATCCTGTTCACGGTGCTCAAGGTTTTCGTCATTGTCTTGGCGGTCCTGGTGGCGTTCATGTTCGTGCTTTTGATACCCGATCTTATCGGCGGCACGCTGTATTCGTGGCAGGTCGAGGGCACGTTTCGGATAGGCGGGGTGCTGCTGGCGGTCATCGTTGGTCTGGTCATCATCGGCTACGCGGTCTACGCCATCATCATGGGTGGCAAGTACTGCGCCGTGTTCGAGATGAACGAGACCTGCATCGTGCACACCCAGCTTCCCAAGCAGATGGAGAAAGCCCGGGCAATCGGTGTGATCACGGCGCTCGCCGGCTTGGCGGCGGGCAAGCCCGGTCAAGTGGGCACCGGCCTCCTTGCGGCAACCCGCGATTCGTCGACCAGCACCTTCGCTGCCGTGCGCTCAATCAAGGGCTCGCGCGCCCTGCGCGTCATCAAGGTGAACGAGCCTCTGATGAAAAACCAGGTGTACGTGGA
>CAJOIP010000078.1 GCA_905234785.1 uncultured Eggerthellaceae bacterium | reverse complement strand
AGCGTCATTCCAGGTGCACACGGGGTGCACACCGGCAGCGAAAAGTGCCTGAAACTGGCAAAAACTGCACGATTGGCTTGGCGCGGATTGCCCTATTGACCTGCGATTTTCCTTATACTGCCATGTGGCGTTACCGCTTATATCGGCGAGGGCGGCGAATCGCTCCCTGTGATTAAGCATCTGCTATTCGCTCGATCAAGTCGTTCGCCCACTCGACCGCCTCGCCGATATCTTCGAGCACGGGAAGCCCCTTCCTCTGCTCGTCGTACGCTTCCTCCCAGCCGCCTTCTGCGATGATCGGGCTTGGCCAAGGCTGCTTTTTCCTGTACGCGAACAGGCGCCTGCAGGCCTCGCGCGTCTTCCGGTAATCGAGGCCGCGCGATGCAGTGATAAGCTGTAAATCGATCAGGTCATGGGCGCGCTTGCTGCTCGGCTCGCTGAGCGCGTGGACCTTCTGGGCCACCTGATGGTGGAGCGGCATGAGCGGTACCGGCTCGGGTTCCGGGAAGCCCAGCCGCGCGAACAGGTCGACGATGTCGGGTGCGATGCCCCAGTCCGGCTCGTCTGCGTCTCCGATTTCGTTGTGCCCGATCTCCAGCTCCACGGTCATCCACGGCTTTCCGTTGTAAGACAGCTTCACCTCGTAGGGTTGCATGACGTACTGCGGGGGCACGTCTTTCGGTTTGGCTGGCCTGCGCGGCACGACCCTGCCCGTGAAACCGCTCCATCCCTCCGCGAGCGCCACGTCGAGCGCGTCGACGAAGTCGTCAAGCGCGATTGCGCGGGCGACGTCCAGGTCGGTCGTGAATCGCGTAATTCTGTCACCGAGACGAAGCTTGATGGCGGTTCCGCCCTTCACCGCTCCGCTGGGGAGCATCTGGCCGACGACGGTGTTCGCGACCACGGCCCGCACGCGGATGTAACCGTCACGGTCGCCCTCTGCGATTCTCTGCAGCGCCTTGTCGAGGTTCGCCCTGCTGTTGGGCCTGTTCATGCTTCCGTCCCCAATTCGGCCGAGAGGGCGTCGCCCTCTGTCCTCGTGATGTAGCCCTCTTCGCGCCCGCGCCTGGCCGCCGCCGCCAGCCTGTCAAGCAGCATGTGCCCCTTGGCCGCGCGTATTGCGTCCGCCACGCGCTGGCAGGGCACGCCGTCGTAGGCCGTCCCGGCGCCGACGCCGGGGGTGCGCACGACCCGTATATAATCCGGCAGGCTGCGCCTGACGCGATTGGGGGTGGCGACGTGAAGGTATGCGGGGTTGGTAGGGCAAAGCCCCAGCATGCCGAGCACGGCCTCGCCGTAGAGGTAGGCGCCCGGCCCCACGAGAGCGACCGCGAGGGCGTAAGCGTCGTTCGGCTCGGGAATTCGCTGGACGAGCCGGTAGACGCCCTGTCCCACGCGCTCGATGCGCCCGCGCCTGGCGTACTGCACCAGCTCCTTGTTGCTGACACCCGCCTCGTGCGCCTCTGCGGAGGTGATCAGTCCGAAGTTGTCGGCTGCTATCTCGTAGATTATGTCGTCGTATTTTGTCATGCCAAAAGTATAACGTTTTCATAATACTTTTGGCAACATGGAAGGCGAAACGCGGGGCCGCCGAATCAGCGATTCGGCGCCTTCGCGGGTGCACACGGGGTGCACACCGGCAGCGAAAAGTGCCTAAAAGTGGCTGAAACTGCGCGATTGGCTCCGCGCGGATTGCCCCATTGACCTGCACTTTTACATATTTCGCCATGCGGCGTTACCGCTGTCACGTCGGAGGTCGCGAGTTCAAGTCTCGTACATCCCGCCACGAAACTCCTGGTCAGCCCGTTATGTGGCTGGCCTTTTTGTTTTTCCGAGGCCAGGAATCGCGGCGGACTCGCGCAGGTTCGCCTCGTAACCCGCGATGAGCGTGTCTATCGGGTTGCTCTGATCGTGAAGCACGACCGTAAGCAGGTAATACTTGGTGTCCGGCTGGAACTTGTTTCCCTGGCCGCACTGTCGAAAAACGCGCTAAGGGTACCCGCCACTTCAATCCTTCCCAGAAACAAAATGCGCGGGGACATAGCCCATAGAAGCGTGGAACACCGCGCCCCCATAGCGCATTCGCATTATGCTGATATATTGGAACATTGCGGCAGGCGATGGATTTCGCACAGCGCCACCTGCCGATTTGCAGCCCATTGCAAGCATTTCGCTGTACGCTATAGGCAGCTTGCT
>CAJOIP010000077.1 GCA_905234785.1 uncultured Eggerthellaceae bacterium | reverse complement strand
ATGATACCAAGTGGCAAGAGCTTCGTGAAGCCGAGGAGATGGCGTACTTCCGAGCCGACATCTGTTGCTACTCGCCTGATAGCTACACGCTCGAAGAGAGTGCGACAAGAAGTCGCTGAACGCAATGCTGCGATGACGAAAAGGAGGTGATGTCCGAACGCTCGCAGACCCCTATCCGCTCGGGGTGACCCTACCTGGGCGTGCGCTCCTGGCAACGGGAGGGTGCGGAGCCCCAGGGACAACGTGGCGTCCCTCCAGCCCGAAGCGAGGGCAACCGCCGCTAGGGTGGGTCTGCTATGGAGAACAACGTGAACCGTCGGTGGAAAGGTCGTGAAGCGTGAAGGAGCGTAACGGGCTGACACGCTCCTGCGGGCAACCGCACGGGGATAGGCCGCCGCGGGTTCTCTTACGCGGCGGCGGGCGGACGCGATGCCCCCGGCCTATAGGCGGCTCCTAAGGCAGACATGGAAACGTGCGTTCAACGGAACTTGGTAAGCCCCATGCGCTCCCGCCATCAGGGCGGGTACCGAACCGCGAGGCTAGGGACGGCGCAGGGGGTAGAGGAAGCGGGAGGAAGCGAACGCCCGCCTGCAATGGGCGGGACAGCGGTTCAAGATTTGCCGCACATCGAAAGATGGCAGACTTCCCGCATGGTGCGCCGCTGGCAGGAAGGAGGCGGGCTTGTGAACGGAAGCGACTTGATAACCGAAGGGACGGCGAGCGCCACGGACGCGGCGCCAGAACCGTATTCCAGCTGGGACAGCGTCCCATGGGATAAGGTCGAGGCCCACGTCAGCAAGCTTCAAAACCGAATCGCCAGGGCAACGAGGGAAGGCCGCGTGGAGGAAGCCAGGAAGGCGCAGAGGCAACTCGTGGCGTCGTTCGACGCGAAGCTCCTCGCGGTGCGAACGGTCGCAGGCAACAAGGGCAGGAACACGTCGGGCGTGGACGGCGAGCTGTGGACAACCCCGAACACCAAGATGGAAGCGGCGCTCTCCCTGAGCGCCAAGGGATACAAGGCCAGGCCGCTGAGGCGCGTCCGCATACCGAAGAAGGGAAAGAGAGGTGAGACCAGGCCCCTCGGGATACCGACGATGCGCGACAGGGCGATGCAGGCGCTGTACGCGCTGGCGCTCGACCCCGTGGCCGAGACCACGGCGGACAGAAGCTCGTTCGGGTTCAGGAAGGGGCGGAGCGCGCAGGATGCCAGCGCGCGGCTGTTCCAACTGCTGTCGAGGCGGAACTGCCCCACGTACGTCCTCGAAGGGGACATAAAGGGATGCTTCGACCACATCAGCCACGAATGGCTGCTCGCCAACGTGCCCATGAACAAGAAGGTGCTCGCGCAGTTCCTGCGGGCGGGGTTCATGGAGCAGGGCGAATGGCACGAGACGGGCGAGGGCACGCCCCAGGGCGGCATCATAAGCCCGATACTGGCGAACATGGCCCTCGACGGGATGGAGCGAGCGCTAGCCGAGATGTTCATGTTCGGCCCGAACGGAAGGAGGACCCATAGCAAGGCCACAAAGAACCTCGTCAACCTCGTCAGGTACGCCGACGACTTCGTGGTCACGGCGAAAACCCCCGAGGTGGCGGCACAGGTGAGAGAGTTCTTGGAGGGGTTCCTCGCCGAGAGGGGCCTCGAGCTGTCGAGGGAGAAGACGCTCGTCACGCACATCGACAAGGGCTTCGACTTCCTCGGCTGGAACTTCAGGAAATACGGCGGGACGATGCTCGTCAAGCCGTCGAGGAAATCCGTGGAGTCGTTCGTGCGCGAGATGCACCGCTGCATCCTGCGGGACAGCGGGGACCTGGGCCAGGACGAGCTAATCGACGTCCTCACGCCCAAGATTCGCGGGTTCGCGAACTACCACAGGCACACCTGCGCCTCGGACACGTTCAGCAAAATCGACCACATCATCCACTTCCAGCTCATGCGCTGGTCGTGCCGCAGGCACCCGAGGAAGCGCAAGGGCTGGGTCTACGACCGCTACTGGTTCAGGAAAGGCGGCAGCAAGTTCGTGTTTGGCAGGGAGGGCCACTATCTCCCGCACATGGCGTGGCAGCACATCGTGCGGCACGTCGCGCTAAAGTCAGATA
This sequence comes from uncultured Eggerthellaceae bacterium, assembly GCA_905234785.1. Lineage (GTDB taxonomy): Bacteria > Actinomycetota > Coriobacteriia > Coriobacteriales > Eggerthellaceae > UBA9715. The sequence goes on along the minus strand of CAJOIP010000077.1, from coordinate 1,818 downwards.
TGAACCCCTACCTTGACCAGGATTACTTCGCCGCGCGCAAGAAACTCCTAAAGGAGAGAAACGCGCATTCCTTCCACTTGCCCACCGCCGAGAGCCGCAAGGCATTTGGGCGTGCTTGAGCCGTATGCGGGGAAATTCGCACGTACGGTTCTGAGGGGAGGGCGCGGGAGCAATCCCGCGTCCTTACCCGCCATAAGGAGATCTGCAACATAAGGAGATCTGCAACGACATGATCGCGACGAGCAAGGCGACGCTCGATGCCATGCGCGAGGACTTCGAGCAGCTTTGGCCAGCGGTCATCGACAGGCCCCCAGTCCTCGGCCTGGGTCATGAGGCCTTCCGCAGCCCCCTCCTCCGATGACCAACTCTGCCCTGGTCCGCCAATGCGGCCTCATATCGTCTCAGCTATGGTAGCATCCATGTTCGATTAGCAAAAGCGCATCGCGCAGATGCGCTGGCGGAACGGCAACACGACGCTTGGCGAGGGCAGTATGAGGACCATAGACACGGAACAATTCGAATCCCTGTCCCGCAAGAGACCTGGACCCTGGCGGATGGAAGACGGCCGGATGCTGCGGATCGCATGCGGCGGGCATCCCATACCCACGGAGGACGAGGCGCGGGAGATGCTCGCCACCTACCAGGCTTGCGCCGCCTCCGTGGGTACGCCAAACGCCTACGAGATCGTTCGAGTGCCCGGTGGCTACGGCGTGGTGGTCGACTATGTCGTCGGCCTCGCAATGGGTGTGCACATCTCTATCGGCTCTTACACGCCAGCGGAGTTGGGTCACGACATGGCAGAGCTTCTACGACGCCTTCATGCCACGCACATGGAGGCGGGTCTCGACTGGAACGATACGTTCCGCGCTTGGGCAGCCGCGCTCGCACCGCTCGTGCCCGACGGTCTGGGGGAAAGACTCGTCGCTCTCGTCGAGGTCGTTCCCAGACGCCGTTGCCTGCTTCATGGCGACTTCCACGTGGGCAACGTGATCCTGAGCGACGGGATCCTGACCCCCATCGACATGGAGCATGCGGGCTTCGGCCATCCCGTCTTCGATCTTGCGGTCGCACGCTCGCGCATCGAGAACAACGCGAGGGGCTTTGTCCGTGATCGGGCGGCAGACGCCCAAAGCATCCGGCAGTCCGCCCGCGAGCTGTGGGAGGCACTGCTCGCGGGCTACTTCGAGGGTGCGTCCGCCCACGAGCTCGAAGAGCTGGACGGCCGCATCGACGTGCTCGCCGAGGTGGATAGATGCTGTTTTGCCGGCGGTATCGCAACCACCGGCCCCGAGGGGGCAGATGAGCGCCAACTGGCGAGTGTCGCTCCCTACGTACGCCACCTGGCCGAGCTGCTTCCCCAAGTCGAGCGCCTTGACTTCTAGGAAGCCGTCCAAGTGACGCTGGGAATGGCACCAAGAGGAGGAGCCGGGTCTTAGGACGGCGGTCCCAGGGAGACTGGAAGCAAGGGATGCAGGCCACGTTCGCAACGCGGGGTTCCGGTGGAGCTTCCTGATGGGACGACGCGAACCTATATGCCCTCACTCATGCCCCAATGGGTGAAGGTGCGTTGGACTAGCCCACGGCTACAGCCCGCAGAGCTTTACCACCTGGGCTCCAAGGGATTGTTGGGGACGTGAGCTGGGTTTTCTTCGAACTAGGGCTCAATGAGGAACGACGAGCAGTTTCTTTCGAACTCTGTCGTGCCCCAGCCGCCGGAGATTCCCTCCAGCTGATCGTCGGAAAGCTCGTAGCCCTCCTCCTTCGCGAGTGCCAGAATCTCCTCGGGCGTGTTGCACGCGCGTGCCTTGGCCTTCTGCT
>CAJOIP010000076.1 GCA_905234785.1 uncultured Eggerthellaceae bacterium | reverse complement strand
CGCACCGACGTTACCGGCGCATCGAGCGCCAGCGTTGCTTTCGTGCGGTCGATTTCCCGTGTGGCCTTTTCCGTCATGGGTTCACTTTACCAATAAACCCACTTTTGCATGGCGATGGCTCATGAAAACAGTAGGGGCGCCCTCCGAGCGCCCCTACGCGAAAACTCGAATGCTGTCGACTATTCGACCGAGAAGATGACCGGGTACAGGGGCTGATCGCCGCGATGGGCGTCGATTTCCAGGTCTTCGTATTCGGCTTCGATGCGCTCGACCAGCGCGTCGAGCTGCTCGTCGGAGTAATCCTCGCCCGCCAGCAGCGTGCACGTGTCGGCATCGTCGGCTTCCATGGCCGCAAGCAGGCCCATGACCACGTCTTCGATGCTCGTCCCGACTGCGTCGATGGAGCCGTCGGCGATGCCGATGACGTCGCCTTCCGCAATGGGGTTGCCCTTCGCATCGCGCGAGTCCTTCACGGCGGTGGTGACTTCGCCCGTCTTCACCTCGGCATACGCCTCGGTCATCGACTCGATGTTGTCTTCGAGCGTTGCGGACGCGTCGTAGCCGAACAGCGCCGAGAACGCCTGCGGCACGCTCTTGGTCGGCACGACGCCGCAGTTCACCTCGGCAAGCTCGGCTGCGCTGTTGGCGGCCATGACGATGTTGGAATTGTTCGGCAGGATGATGACGTTGTCGGCATTAGCCGCGACGACCGCGTCGAGCAAATCGGCGGTTGACGGGTTCATGGTCTGGCCGCCCGACACCACGACGTCGACGCCCAGGCTGCGCAGGATCTTCGCGTTGCCCTCGCCCGCCGCGACGGCCACGACGCCGAATTCCTTGCGCTCGGAGCTTTCGCCGGTCTGTTCGGCGACGAGCTTGTCGTTGCGCTCGATGCTCTGCAGGTCCATGTTGTGGATGAACACCTCGAATATCTGACCGCGCTCGAGGAAGTACTCGAGCACCTTGTTCGGGGTATTGGAATGCACATGCACCTTGAAACGCGGGTTCGCGCCGACGCACAGCTCGCAGTCGCCCATGGTGGACAGGAAGTCGAGCGCCTCGTCCTTGTCGAGCGTCTCGGAGTAGACCAGAAACTCGTTGCAGTAGCGGTATTCGGAACCTTCCCAGTCCTGGATGTGCTCGATTTCGACTTTCGGCTCGGCCTTCGGCGAGAACGTGAACTGATCGCCCGCGAACTCGTCTTTGCCCAGCAGCGCGCTGACGAAGCCGTCGAAGAGGATGGCCAGGCCGAAGCCGCCTGCGTCGACGACGTTGTTTTCCTTCAGCACGGGCAGAAGCTCGGGCGTGCGCTGCACCGATGCGTAGGCTTCCTTCACGATTTCCTCGAGGGCTTCCGCCACTTCGAGCTTCTTCTTGTGAGCTTGCTTCGCAGCGGCTGCCGAATCCTTCAGCACCGTGAGGATCGTGCCCTCGACCGGCTTGCGCACGGCTTGGAACGAAACCTCGACGGAGCGCTGGAATGCCGCGTCGACGGCCTCGGTCGTAATTTCGTCCTGGTCGGCCGAGCCTTCGCACAGGCCGCGCAGGATCTGCGACGTGATGACGCCGGAGTTGCCGCGCGCGCCCATGAGCGCACCCGTCGTGATGGCGCGGCGCACGTCGGCGGCCGAAGAGCCCATGGGCAGCGCCGACAGGTTCTTCACGACCGACTCGAGCGTCAGCGACATGTTCGTGCCCGTGTCGCCATCGGGCACGGGGAACACGTTCAGGCGGTTGATCTCGTCCTTGCGCTCGCTGAGGTTCTTGCTCGCCGAGGCGATGGCGGACAGGACGTCGTTACCAGTGAATTCAGTCATTATTGATTCTCTCCGTGGAGTCGGGTGAAGCTACTTGCGGACTTTCACGTCCATGACGTGCACTTCGATTGCGTCGACCGCGACGCGCGCCTGCTCTTTCAGGACGAACGAGACGGCGTCGATGAGGTTTTGCGACACGGCGTTGATGTTGGTGCCGTACTCGATGACGACGTACAAATCGACGTGGACGCCGGTGTCGGTTGTGTCGAGCGTGATGCCGCGGCGCAAACGCGACGGAGGCAGGATCTTCGCGATGCCGTCTGCGGCGTTCGGGGCGACCATGCCCACGATGCCGTAGCATTCCATGGCGGCATGACCGACCATGTCGGCCAGCACGTCGTTTGCAACATGCAGTTTTCCGGGAACGGGTGCCATTGAAAGCTTCCTTTCCGAACGTGGGCGCGCTTCGCCCGCCGTTTGCGTAACTTAAAAATTATACCGTACGCCGCAGCATTCCATCTCACTGCCCTTCACGCCGCGCCTAATTCCAACGTTCCTTCACGGCTCCCTTGATTGCCAAACTTAGTGCAGGAAAGGCTGCACTTACTCTGTCGCAGGTGGAAGCGCCGCAAGGCGCCGGCAAATCGGAGGGCCTTCTGGCCCGAG
>CAJOIP010000075.1 GCA_905234785.1 uncultured Eggerthellaceae bacterium | reverse complement strand
GTTGGCACCCGGGTCGTCTTGCGGCCCTTCTATTTCGAGCGAGATGAACGGCGTCCTGAAACGCTGGCCCAGGCGAACCGTCAGCTCGTTGCCCCCAAGGCCGCCTTCGAGCCAATGCGCCAGGACGTCTTCGGCGACCAGGCGGTAGCGCAACGCGTCGCTTTTCTCCATCTTCATTCCGGAGCAGAAATCGGCGATGAGTTTCGCCGCCTCGAAGCAGGCGTCTGCCGTCAGCTCGAACTTCTCGTTGACGATGTCCATGGTCTTCGCTTAACGCCTCTCCAGCCCCGTCGCTTCACCGCTTGCGAATGCTGATGCATCCTACCCCGTAATGTTGCATTTATCCTGGCTGCACTATTTTTCACCATGGTCGTGCGCCCGGCGTGGCGAGCAGGGAAGAAAGCCGTGACATATTGGAACGCCCCCCGCAAGCGGCGTATGGTTGTCGGATAATATAGCGCCATGTCTATAAAAACGAACGCAGCGATCGCAGCCAGCCGTGTAACGGGAAAGCTCTCGGAAGCGCTAACGCATGCAGCCGGTGCGTACTACCGCGTTTACGCCCGCTCCATCCCCGACGAGCGCGTGCGTTGCTACTGCCCCTGCTGCAACACGAAGCTGCTCAAGTGGAAGGTTTGCGGATACTCGCGCGTGCCGAGCCTGTTCGACGTGACCAGATACGCCACTGCATCGCAGGACGTGATCTGCCCCGCATGCGGCTCGGTTCCGCGGCATCGGGTCATCGCATGGCGCTTCGAGCAGCATCCGGAGCTCGTCGAGGGGAAATCGGTGCTCCATTTCGCGCCCGAACGGGGACTCACGCTGTGGTTCAAGCGCCATGGCGTATGCGTTACGACCGCCGACCTCCACGCACGGGCCGACTTGAAAGTGGACATACAGGACACCGGCTTGGCGCGTGATTCTTACGACGTCATCCTGTGCAACCACGTACTCGAGCATGTGGCGGACTACCGACGGGCGCTATCGGAGCTTCACAGGATATTGCGGCCAAATGGCTTGCTGATATGTTCGTTTCCGGTGGACCCGCGCTTCGAAACCGTCTACGAGGATTCGCGCTATGTCACTGCGGAAGATCGCATCGCGCATTTCGGCCAGCACGACCACCTGCGCGTTTTCGGGGCTGACAGCAAGCGCATGCTGGAAGACGCGGGTTTCGAGGTGCAAGTAGTCAGGGGGTCAGATTGCCCAGCCCGCATTCGCCCGGTGACCGGTCCGGCCGACTACGATTCCGCTGACGTCTTCTTTTGCCGTAAACTAACCAGAAGGTGAGCCGCAGGATTGTCCTATGGCCCGTTCGGTTGGAAAAGCGATTGGTGCAACGGTTTGAAGAAGAGAGAATCCCTCATAGACAGGGTGTTCAGGAGCAGCCTTATCAGCATGACGGCTGCCGTCATCGTGACGATGCTGGGCATCGTCATCGACGGCGTCGTCATCGGCAGGTTCCTGGGGCCCGAGAGCATGGCCGCCTATACTCTGGCCGCGCCCGTCACGAGCCTCGTCACCGCGTTTAGCGGTCTTTTGACCGAGGGGACGCAGGTGCTGTGCGCTTCGAACCTGGGCAAAGGTGACGTGAAGCGCGCCCGCAACGTCTTCTCGGTGTGCATGGTCGTCACGTTGGCCATATCCGCAGTGCTTGTGTGCGGGGTGTTTTTGTTCACCCAAGACATTGCGGCGCTCCTCGGAGCGCGTGGTGCATCGGCGAGCCTTCAGCCGCTGGTCGGCGATTATCTGGTCGGCCTGGCGTTCTCGTTTCCGGCGACCATCCTGCTGTTCGAGTTCAACTCGCTCATGCGCCTCGACGGCGATTCCATGCGGGTCATCGTGGCGGTTGCAACCATGACGGTGCTCAATATAGCGGGCGATCTGCTGAACGTGCTCGTAATCGGAGGCGGGATGCTCGGCATGGGCCTTGCGACGACGGTCAGCTACCTCGTAGCGCTCGTCATCATGCTGCTGCACTTCAGGAAGCCGGACATCATCTTCAGGTTCTCGCTCGCAGGCTTGAAGCTCGCCGATTTGAAGGACATCCTGGTGGCTGGTTGCCCTTCTGCCGTGGGCAACGTGTCCACCATGGCGCGCAGCTTCACCCTGAACCAGGTAATGCTCGCCACCGCCGCCTCCACCATGGCCGTCGGCGCCCTTGGCGTCCTCACGGTCGTGCAGGGGTTCGTGTCGTGCGTCCTCATCGGCGTTGGCATGACGACGGCCATGCTCGCCGGCATGATACTCGGCGAGCAGGACCGCGGCTCTGCCGAGCGGCTCGTGAGCGTCGCCATGCGCACCGCATTCGGAATCGGCGCGGTGCTCGCCGTGGCCGTCTTCGCGCTGGCAGGCGTGATCGCGCCCCTGTTCGGAAGCGCGAGCGGCGCGGAAATGGTCGAGCTCGCCACGCGCGGCCTGCGCTTCTACGCGTTCAGCGTGGTGCGTTCGTCAATTACACGCAGGGCATGCGCCGCACCGGGCTGTCGGCGCTCTACTGCTTCCTGCAGAACTTCGTCTTCGTGGCCATACCCGCGCTTGCGTTGCGGGGAGTGCTCGATTCCGACGCCGTATGGGTTGCGTTGCCCCTGGGCGAGGCGATAACAACGATTGCCATCTTCGCGCTTGCGGCAGCGCTGAAGCACGGCGTTCCCAGGCGCGCGAAGGATTTCCTCTTCCTGAAAGAGCCTTTCGGGGCGCCGGCCGACGAGGTGCTCGACATCAAGGTTTCAAGCTTCGACGAGGTGGTTCAGGCGTGCGAGCGCGCGGACCGGTTCTGCAGGAGCAAGGGTGCCGATAGCAAGACGCGCTACCGCGTGTCGCTGTTCATCGAAGAGCTGGGAAGCAACGTCGCGGAATACGGCTTTGCCGCAGACGAGGGAAAGCTTCTTGAAGTTCGGATCGTACATTTCGAAGACGGGTGGGTGCTGCGCTTGCGCGACAACTGCAGGGCATTCGACCCCGTGAAGTGGATTCGGCTGAACGAAAGCGACGACCCCACCGTGAACATGGGCATCAAGCTGGTGTGCGGCATGGCCAAAGACGTCA
>CAJOIP010000074.1 GCA_905234785.1 uncultured Eggerthellaceae bacterium | reverse complement strand
CCTACCCGCACGAGGTGGTGACGAGCTCGGTGTCGGTCGTGGACCAGGAGATCACCCTGTTCGACGACACCATCGAGAACAACATCAAGATGTTCGACCCTACCATCGAGGATTCCCGCATGGTGCTCGCCGCGCAGGATGCGGGCATCCACGAGGACATACAGAAGATGCCCGGCGGCTACCAGCGCAAGCTCAAAAGCGGCGGCACCGACCTGTCCGGCGGGCAGCGCCAGCGCATCGAGATCGCGCGCGTGCTCGCGGCCGACCCCACGATCGTCATCCTGGACGAGGCGACGAGCGCGCTCGACGCCCCGACCGAGGCGCACGTCATGCGCTGCATACGCGACCGCGGCATAACCAGCATAGTGGTGGCCCACCGGCTCTCCACCATACGCGACTGCGACGAGATCATCGTGCTCGACCACGGGCGGGTGGCAGAGCGCGGCACCCACGACGAGCTCATGGCAAAGCGCGGCGCATACGCCGAGCTGGTCATGAGCGAATAGGGGCGCGCCATGAATGCCATGAATTCGGCCAAGAGCCAGATAAAGGAGCGGCGCGACATCGACGACCAGCGCATGAGCGACTCGCTTCTGAAGGCCGCGGGCGTGGTCATGGGCGAAGAATCCGTGCACCGTGCGGTAGACGACCGCGTGGCCGCGAACAACGCGATCGGCCACATCATGCGCTATTATCGCTTCAAGGCGAGCGAGGCGCCCGAGTCCGTCACCGACATCCACGGCCAGCTCGACTACTGCCTGCGGCCCCATGGCGTGATGTACCGCGAGGTGGAGCTGCAGAAAGGCTGGTACCGAGAGGCGTTCAGCCCCATCCTTGCCTTCACCAAGGAGGAAGGCGAGCCCATCGCGCTCATTCCCGGCAGGGTCTCCGGCTACTGGTACACCGACCCCCTCACGGAGATGCCAGTCAAGCTGACCGCGATCAACGCCAAGCAGTTCGACGACCAGGCGATCTGCTTCTACCGCCCGCTCCCGCAAAAGGAGCTGGGCATGGCCGACCTCATTCGCTACATGTTCCAGTGCATCACCGTGAACGACGTGGTGGTCAAGGGTGCCGCCGCCTTGTGCGTGGCGCTCGTAGGGCTACTCATTCCCCGGCTCGCGAGCGTGCTCACCGGGGCCGTGCTCGCAAGCGGCGAGGTGGCGGCACTCGTCGGCATCGCCATCTGCATGATCTGCGTCACCGTATCGCAGCAGCTCATAAGCAGCTCGGCCGAACTGCTCTCGTCCAGGATCGAGGCCAAGGCGCGCCTTGGCGTGGAGGCCTCCATGATGATGCGCCTGATGTCGCTGCCCGTGGGCTTTTTCGCGGAGTACAGCCCGGGCGAGCTCAAGAGCAGGTTCTTTTCGGTGCAATCGCTCTGCACGCTGCTCATGTCCATCGTCACGTCGGCGGGGATTTCCTCGCTCGCCTCGCTCCTGTACGTGACGCAGATATTCGCGTTCACGCCCGCACTCGTGGTGCCCGCGCTGCTCATCGTGCTGGTCACGGTGGCCGCCTCGACCCTGACCTCGCTCGTGGGCATCAAGGTGAACGAGCGGCGCATGGAAGCGTCGGCGCGCGAGTCGGGCGCGTCGTACACCGTCATTTCCGGCATCCGCAAGATCCGGCTCGCCGGCGCCGAGAAGCGGATGTTCGCCAAGTGGCTCGACGCCTACACGGAAGTGGCCGACCTCACGTACAACCCGCCGCTGCTCGTGAAGGTGGGCAGCGTTATCAGCCTCGGCATCACGCTCGTCTCCAACATCGTGCTGTACTACCTGGCCGTTACGAGCGGCGTCGAGCAGTCGTCGTACTTCGCCTTCACCGCGGCCTACGGGATGATCATGGGCGCGTTCGTGTCGCTGAGCTCCAAGCTCATGCAGGTGGCAAGCGTGCGGCCCCTGTACCAGATGGCAGAGCCGTTCCTGAAGGCGGTGCCCGAGACGGCCGAGAGCAAGGAGGTCGTCGCCGACGTGCGGGGAAGCGTGCGGTTCGACCACGTGTCGTTCAGCTACGGCCCCGACATGCCGCCAGTCTTCGACGACCTGTCGCTGAGCGTAGGCGAAGGCGAGTACGTGGCCATCGTGGGGAAATCGGGCTGTGGGAAGTCCACCCTCATCCGGCTGCTTTTGGGCTTCGAGACGCCCGACCGGGGAACCGTGACGGTCGACGGGAAGGACCTCGCCCGAATCGATCTTCCCTCGCTTCGGCGCAAGGTCGGCACCGTCATGCAGCACGACGGGCTCTTCCAGGGCAGCATCTTCTACAACATCGCGCTGACGGCGCCCGAGCTCACGATGGAAGGTGCGTGGGAGGCTGCCGAGATCGCAGGCATCGCCGACGACATACGCGCACTGCCCATGGGCATGCACACCCTCATCTCCGAGGGGCAGGGTGGCATATCCGGCGGCCAGAAGCAGCGGCTCATGATCGCACGCGCTGTGGCGCCCAAACCCAAATTGCTCATCTTCGACGAGGCGACGTCCGCTCTGGACAACAAGTCGCAGCGGCAGCTGGGCGGCATGGGCTGCACGCGCATCGTCGTCGCGCACCGGCTGTCCACGATCAAACAGTGCGACCGGATTCTCATGATGGACCAAGGAAAGATCGTCGAAGAGGGAACCTACGAAGAGCTGCTGGCCAAGGGCGGATCTTTCGCTGAAATGGTGGCACGCCAGCGCGTCGACGCCGCAAAGTAGCTATAGATACTGCAAGCATGTATGCCAACGTCAACGAGGGAGGATCCATGGAAGGAATGAAGCTTGACCGCGAGGCGCTGGAGGGAGTCAGCGGAGGCTGGACCTCCGATCAGCTGACGCCAGAGGAGCGCGCCAAGGTCAACGAACTTCACCGCGCTATCGGTCGTGCACAAACCGAAGAGGAGAAGCTCGCCTGCATGGCCGAGTTCCAGGAGTACAACCTGTATCTCTCCGATAAGTACGACAACTAAGGAACTGGTTGGAAATAAACCTGCGTCTGGCTGAGTCGCGGTAGACGCGGACGTTGTTCCCGATGTTGTACGAAGCCGCAGGCGCGCCTGCTGGGGGCGTGTTTTCGCCGTCGAAAACAATAATGGAATGAGGCATTCTCTGCTACCATGGAACGTGTTGTTCATCCACCGAGAAGACTGACACTGTAGAGAAGAGAGAATCCGAACTGGGGCCGCTTTCCAAAGAGGATCTCGATGACGTTGCAGGCGGGAAGACAACGTATTACGTAATCAAGCACAATACCGGATGCGGAGGCACGTTCGAATGCAACGTTTCTAATCCGAAGTATTGTTTGCTTTGCGGTGAAGAAATCTACTGGGGGTAGTTGGCGGCCGCTGGCTACGCCGTCGAGTTCGTCCGTCGCAGCGAGGAACAGTGCATCCCAAGCGAGACGTTTACCCTGGGTTTATGTCTCATTCTAGCAAATAGGAAAATGGGGACATAAAACAGCAGGTCAGAGCTTCATTGCTCTGAAAGTGTTACTAAATGAGACACTTACCTGTCCTGCGACTCATTCCGTGCGGGCTTGGTTGGTTTACAATTCCCAAGAACGAATGAAGCTTCCATGCGTGCCAAAGAGCCATACGCCCGAAGTCGCGCATGCTGACGCGAAACGAGACATAAGGAGGCAAGGAACCGTGGCGGACTTCAATCTTTTCATGAAGAAGGCGCGTAGGAAGACGAAGGAGGAGAAGGCGGAATCGCAGGCGCGGTTCAAGGAGATCCTTTCCATCGTCAAGAAGTACGACCTGAAAGAGGGCCTCACGCCCGAGATGACGGTCGAGCTCATCCAGGACCTGGGCACGACGTTCGTCAAGCTCGGCCAGATCGCCTCGACCCATCCCGACGTACTGCCCATGGAATACTGCGTGGCGCTCGGCGAGCTGCGCACGCATGCGCGCCCCCTCGACTTCGCAGACGTGAAATCGCAAGTCGAAACCGAGCTGGGCAAGCCCATGGAAGAGCTGTTCGCCGAATTTGACGAGACGCCGCTGGGCTCGGCTTCCATCGCGCAGGTGCACCGCGCCATTCTGCCGAGCGGCGAGGCCGTCGCCGTGAAGGTGCAGCGGCCCGGCATCGTGGATACCGTGACCAACGACCTGGCCATCATGGAGCGTCTCGTGGAGGTGCTCGACGCGGTGAACAAGGGCAAGGGCGGCCTGTCGCTGAAAGACCTGGTCGCCGAGCTCGTGAAGACCTCGATGGAAGAGCTCGACTTCGCCAACGAGGAGCGCAACCTCGACCGCTTCTACGCCAACAACGAGCCGCGCGAGAAGGTGACGAGCCCCAAGTGTTACCGCGATTACTCGACGAGCGCCGTGCTAACCGAGGATTTCGTCTCGGCACCTGCCGCCGAGAAGATCGACGAGTTGGGCAAAACGCAAGAGGAGCGCGACGAGATCGCCTACCTCGTGGCCCACAACTTCATGGAGCAGATCATGGCGGACGGCTTCTACCACGCCGATCCGCACGCGGGCAACGTCATGATAACCGAAGACTGCGGCATCGAGTGGATCGACTTCGGCATGATGGGCACCTTGACCGGCTCGCAACGCGATACGCTGAAGGACCTGATCATGGCCTTGGTCAAGGGCGACGCCTACGGCCTGAAGCGGGCGGTGCTCAAGGTGGCCACGCCCACCGGCCCCGTCGACCACGCGGCCCTGCTCGAGATGTGCGAGGACGTGACCGGGCAGTTCATCGACGTCGATTTGGAAGAATTCGACACGGGCGCGCTCATATCGTCGCTGACCGGGTCCATCTCCGACGTCGGCATGGACGTGGACCCGTTCCTCACCAACCTCGGCCGCGGCCTGGTCACCCTCGAGGGCACGATCCACCACATCTCGCCGCGTCTCAACATCATGGCGGTGCTCGTCGATTACCTGAGGAGCAGCTTCGACCCCAACAGCGTCCGCCGCATGGCCGCCGGGCTGACCAGCCAGTCCATCGAGAGCGCGGCAGCCATGGCAGCGTTGCCCACGCGCATCGACCAGACGCTCGACATGGTGCAGAAGGGCCATGTGCGAATTGGCATGGAGCTCTCGTCCAACGAGGGGTTCTCGAAGGACATCCGCGCGGCTGCGGGCCTCGTCGCCCTTGCGCTCATCGCCATGGGCCTCGTCATCGGCGCGTGCATCCTCGGCGCCAGCGCAAGCGCCGTGTCGCTCGGCGGCGTGCCGCTGTTCGGCGG
>CAJOIP010000073.1 GCA_905234785.1 uncultured Eggerthellaceae bacterium | reverse complement strand
CCGTACCAATCTAAGACGATTGGAGGATTCAAGTCATGTATTCGTACGAGGACAGGAAGAGGGCTGTCGAGCTCTACATCGAATACGGCCTGGGCGCCGCTGACGTGATTCGCGAGCTCGGATACCCCAACAGGCATTCACTCAGCAACTGGTACAAGGACTACCTCGAGCACGGTGAGGTGCGCGAGAGGACGCACGACCCCCGTTTCTATAGCGACGACGACAAAAGGCGGGCTGTCGACCATTTTCTCGAGCATGGCCGGAAGCCGTCGCTCACGATCAAGGCGCTCGGGTATCCCAGCAAGCAATCCCTCTACGAGTGGGTCGACGAGCTTGCCCCGGGCCAGCGCAGGATATCGCCCCCTCCTGCCGTACAATTCATCACATACGAGCAGAAAGCTGACGCCGTGGTGGCGCTGGCCACCAGGAGAGGCTCGGCCAGGGAAGTCGCGGAATCGGTGGGGACGAGCCGCGAGAACCTCTACTGGTGGAAATACGAGCTGCTCGGCAAGGAGGTGCCCTGCAAGATGCCCGATAGCCCGAACAAACAGGCCGGCGACGCCGCGGGTCTCGAGGCCAGAGCCGCCGAGCTGGAGGACCAGGTCAGGAAGCTGGAGCTCAAGAAGGCGATACTCGAAGGGACGGTGGAGCTGCTGGGAAAAGACCCGGGCGCCGACCCGAACCGGTTGACGAACAGGGAGAAGACGCTGCTGGTGCAGTCCATGAGGCCTGAATGGCCGCTGAACGTCCTGCTCGACGAGGTCGGTCTGGCGCGCAGCAGCCACCAGTACCAGGTCGATGCCCTGTCCAGGCCTGATAAGTACGCCGACCTGCGCGTGCGCATAACCGAGATCTTCCACGAGAACGGATCGAGGTACGGGTACCGCCGCATCCACCTCGAGCTGCGGAAGGAAAAGGTCGTGGTGTCCGAGAAGGTGGTCGGCACAATCATGAAGGAGGAGGGGCTGGTCGCCAAGGGGCAGAGGCGCAAGCGCAAGTACAGTTCCTACCAAGGTGAGATTTCCGAAGCGCCGGAGAACCTGGTCAAGCGCGACTTCCATGCGGATGCGCCCAACGAGCTGTGGCTCACCGACATCACCGAGTTCCACATCCCCGCAGGCAAGGTGTACCTCTCGCCGGTCATCGATTGCTTCGACGGGATGGCCGTGAGCTGGCGCATGTCGACATCCCCAAACGCGGAGCTCGCGAACTCCATGCTCGAGGCGGCCTGCTCGACCCTCGACGGGGGCGAGCATCCCCGGATCCACTCCGATAGTAATAATGCATTCAGCGGGATTCGTGCTCGCCTGACGAACGCGGTATCCTGCGTTCGGGAACGCGCCGCAGCATCCTGACCCGCACAGCGATTGATGACAGGTCGCATCGCCGAAGGGCATCCTGGCTCGCACTCCGATTGACCGCGAACGAGCTTGCCGGGCACCCTGACCCGAACTACGATCGACGCCGTGTCATTCCCCGGATACGTCGGTTGCTCGGGGCGGCTCCCGAAGGGGGCCTCCGCCTCACCGGCCTGTGACCCAAGAAGGGCCCGATGCTGCTGCGCATCCCGTTACTGTCCTGTCCGGCTGCCGGGTCGGCGAAGGCTAGCACTGTAAGCTTACGCCAAAGGAGGCAGCATGCAAAGGCCGGAAGCAGGGTCGGTGGTCGTGGGGGTCGACACCCATAAGGAGGTGCATGTCGCCGCCGTCGTCGACCACGACGGCAACCTGCTCGACGAGTCGTCGTTCCCCACCACGAGGCAAGGATACAGGATGCTCGAGAGGTGGGCCGAGTCGTTCGGCCCCATCTGCAGGGTCGGCATCGAGTGCAGCGGCTCGTACGGCAGCGGGCTGATGCGCCACCTGCTGAAGTCAGGCATCGAGGTCCTCGAGGTCACGTACCCGGACAAGTCGGTCAGACACAAGCGCGGGAAGGACGACTTCATCGACGCGGAGATGGCCGCGGAGGCCGCCTTCACGGGCAACCGGACCGTGACGCCCAAGACCCGCGACGGCATGGTCGAGGCGCTGCGCATGCTCCACAAGACGCGCCAGACGGCGGTTCGCTCCAGGCGAATCGCGCTGCAGATGATCAACGGCCAGATCGTGTCGGCGCCGGAGGAGCTGCGCGACCAGCTGCGCGGCATGACGCGGATGCAGCTGATAAGGCACCTGGTCGCCACGAGGCCCGACAAGACCGCCTTCCGCACGCCGGACGGGGCCGCCCGCATATCGCTCAAGCACCTCGCCAAGCGTTACGTGGAGCTCGACGACGAGGTGTCGGAGCTCGACGACGCCATCGCCGCCATCCTGGCCGACCTGGCGCCAAAGCTGACCGCGCTGCCGTGCGTGGGTCCGCAGACCGCGTCGCAGCTCATGATCACCGTCGGCGACAACCCCGGGCGAATAAAGTCGGAGGCCTCGTTCGCCATGCTCTGCGGCGTCGCCCCGATACCCGTGTCCACGGGGATGAAACCCAGGCACAGGCTTAACCGAGGGGGCGACAGGGCAGCCAACTCCGCCATCCACATCATCGCCGTCGGCAGGCTGAGGACCGACGAGCGCACCAGGGCTTTCGTCGACAGGAAGATGTCGGAAGGGCACACCAAGACCGAGGCGATCAGATGCCTGAAGCGCTACATCGCCCGCGAGGTCTACTACGTCATCAAGGAGCAAAATCGGTCGATAAATAGCGCTTGACATTTAGAAGGGCATCCGCGGGTGCCATTACCGCTGGCCAGGGTGGATAAAGATATGCGACGAGAACGGCCTCGAGCGCTCCATGTCGAAGAAGGGCTGCAGCCCCGATAACTCGGCATGCGAGGGCTTCTTCGGAAGGCTAAAGAACGAGGTTTTCTACGGGGAGCTGGAGCGGATGGACGATAGAAAGCTTCATGGCGGAGATCGATGCATACATACGGTGGTACAATGAGCGCCGCATCAAGCTGACGCTGGACGGGATGAGCCCCGTCGAATACAGGGAAAGCCTAGGGCTGATGGCGGCCTAGGAGGTACGGAAAAACGTCAGCACCCCCGGGTGGCTATTTTAGATTGGCGCTAACATTATTCAGATTCGTCGCGAACCTCAACCAAAAGCGCAGAGAATAAGACCACACGAGCAACGTTATCGTCATCCACGCTGTCGATGATCGAAAGCAATGCAGAAGCCTCTTCCGTTTTTTGGGAAAACGATCGCCTCAACACACGCCGCAGTTCGAATACCTGTGGCTGAATGCTATCTATGGCACTGCTGAAGGCTTCTTCATCAAGCGTCAGAAGGTCGTATTTACAATACGGCAATCGATTATCGAGAAGAAGTAGCGCAAGGGCCGCAGCACGCTCTTCGTCATCATGTAGAAGCTCGTTCGAGGCAATGAAGCGCCAGATCTCGTTGTAGAAATCCGCAACATCCGGATTCCGCAATAATTGCATCGCGATGACGCTTTTCATAAGACCGGCAACCGAAACTAACGAGTCATTACTAAAACTGTCGATTGCCTCTTCAAATTCCCCGCGGCTTATGATTTCCGGAAATGTTTCGCAGAGTTTTTTTAACTCCTCGGCAGGATTTCCGGCTTCATTAAGCATTCGCAATTGAGCGAAAAGCAGGCCACCGTCGGTCACCGGCTCGTCAGGCAATTCTGCCCGCCTTTCCCTATCCGCCATTACCATCCCTTTCTTATGCGATCAGCGACCGGTTCTCGTAGTCGTTGCCCCATGCGATGCCGCTGCGTATTGCATCAAACTTAGACTCATCCACTTGCATTGGGACAAAGCTGGTAGTATTGCCGTTTTTTCGCATGAGCATGACAGCCTCATCCTCAAGCTCCCAGCGCGCCATAATCCCGACATCGTTCGACTCTGCATGATCATAAGCTTTGAGCATCAGCTTGTTGAACTCGTTTCGCGAAATCCTGTTCTGCATTCCCCCGTTTTCCCGGAGGGAACCATCGGCACTTCCTTCGTAGCCGAATTGCGCGTGTCTGCCAATCACGTTTCTTCCTAGCTGTGCCTGCCATTCAGATTGTCCCGCGTTATCAAGCCTTGATGCGGCGCGCATTTGGCGACCAACCTCCTTAAGCACCGCTTCGCCCAGGGCGGATATGTAGTAGTGACGGAACCTGCCACGCGACCTAACAACAATGAGGCCTCGCGCTTCGAGACGCGTGAGGATCTGCGATAAGTTTGACTTCCCTTTGCCAACCGCATCAGCCAGCTCGTTCTGCGTGATACCCGGATTCTTCCGTATTGCATGCAACAGCGGCACCTGGCGCCGTGCCGCGCGTGCTACCTCGGGAACACGTGCCTGACGCTCGGCGCGTTTCACAGCAGCGCGTACAATTCCCACGAAAGCCCAGCATGCGCCCTCGTCAAAACTCGCAACATCTCCTGCTCTGTCGAAAAAAGCATCTTCAACGAATTCTGACAATCCCTCATAAGAGACAGAGCGGTATATATCGTCGAACGACACGGCTCGGGATGCGTCTTCGCAGGCGGTCGCATCCGCAGCGGCAGCAACGAGAGCGAATAGCCGGCGATAATCCCCTTCGGAAACCGCCTCCTTTGCAGAAAGGCGCTTCAAAACGGCTTGCAGAGCGTCGGATTTCAGTTCAGCCACACGGCCTCGCCCCCCTCATTGCCACGCCATTGGCCCAAGCCCTCATTATGCAAGACGCACTCTATTCTAGATTTGGCATATATAGAAGTCCTTGACAGCCTTACAGTTTATCATTAGTTTATGTTTTATTGAAGGCGGATAACGAATTCTCGAGAAACCAAAACGGCGCCGTATTGGAGAAGCAGGCATACGCTCACACGCATAATCCTAGCTCCACATTAGGCCAATACTCTCCATTGCAAACCGCGTTGAAATCGATATCGATCACCTTGAGGCAGTATTGCGAATCATCTGCTTCGAATCGAGCACAACAGGCAAGATGGTTGGCATTCGAACGAAATACCGCAGCTGTGCACACGCTAGCCCGTTTCGGGGGCTTCTCTTCCCGCTTCTTCCCCTGTCCCTTCATGCTAGCCTCGACAGCCTCCTCCGATTCCAACTCCACTTTTCCATTTACCCATCTCGCTTTCTGCTGAGGAACGTAAGCGCATGAGACGCTCGTGACATCATTGCTTTCGTCTGGTATCCGAGCACCGCACGCATCGCACACGCAACCGATGGAAAGGGCGCGCTCGGCGTGAGAATGTCAAGCAGAATTTTCTTTTCAAGGTAAGAACTTTTTAGCCTTCTACGGTAAGCACTTCTTCTCGTACCTCGGTAAGCACTTTTTTCTAGCTTGTGGTAAGCACTTCTTTCAAATGGCTGGTAAGCACTTTTTCCCGTAGGCGGGGCCTTCCCGCGCAGAGCGCGGCAAAGCGCGATGGCCTTTCGGCCTGAGCGCTTGTCGAGCCGATCTCGGCGCAGGTCAGACGCGGTGCGCGTACAGCTCGGGGTGCTTCAGCCGGTAGGACTCTCCCTGCAACGAGAAGCAGCGGGCGTGGTGCAGGATCCTGTCCATGAGGGCTGTGGCGAGCACGGGATCGCCCACCATCTCGGCCCAGTCGGGTATCTCCTTGTTCGTCGTGAACACGAGCGACGAGCGCTCGTACGCATCGGACACGAAGCTGAAGAAGCGGTTGGCCTGGGCTTTGGTGATCGGGGTGTAGCCTATCTCGTCGATTATGACCAGCTGGCATTTTCGCAGGTAGCGGAGGCGGAACCCCGCCTTGCGGTCCACGTCGGCATCGTCCATGATCTTCACCAGGGACTCCATCTTCTCGAAGGCCACCGTGTAGCCCTCGTCGACGGCGAGCAGCCCCAGCCCCAGCGCCACCATCGTCTTTCCGAGGCCCGGGGGGCCGGCGAGCACGACGTTGCCGTGCGAGTCGAGCCAGCTCAGCTCCTTGAGCGAGTCGATGTTCCCCTGCGTGATGCCGGATTCCAGCTCCGAAGGGTCGAACTCGTCTATCGCCTTGACATGCGGCGGGAAGTGGGCCGCCGCGTAGTTGCGCTTGCGCTTGCGCTCGTTGCGCCCGCGGACCTCGCAGTCGAGCAGCCGCGAGAGGAACTCGCGGTGCGTGAGCCCGTTGCGCTCGGCGATCTCCAGCTCGTCTGCGAGTTGCCGCGTCGCGTGCTTGAACCCGAACGCCTCCATCGTCGTCGTTATCGTGCCTACCTGCATCGTCGCATCCATCATGCGCACCTTTCCTCGAATGCCTTCCTGTACCTTTCCATGTCGCGTTTCTGCACTTCGGTCGCCGCCGGGGCGGCCTGCCCGGCGCCCTGCGCCGCAGCGCGCGCCTTGTGCAGCTCGTACACTTCCTTGAACTGGGTGAAGCGGTAGCGCCAATCCGCGCAGCACTGCGCCATCACGCCCGCGACGAGCGCGCGGTCCGGCTGCTCGGCGTCCAGGAACGACTCGACCGCGCGAAGCTGCTTGGCCAGGTGGCGCGGGTTCTCCTTCTTGAAGCCGTTTATGAAGTGCTGGAACTTCGTGCAGTTCCACTTCTCCCGCAGGCGCTCGGCTATGTCGAGCCACTCGCTCGGCTCCTCCTTCTTGTGCTCGTCCAGGCGGTTGAACGAGCCTTTCACCGGGCTTATCTCGTGCGTGCAGACGTGGCGGCGGTCCTCGCCGTATACGTGCAGCTTCGTGCCGATCGCCTTGTAGTAGGCGTCGTGGAAGCACATGTCCCAGGGGACCGAGTACTTCGCGCTCTTGTACTGCATGAAGGGCTGCGACCCTATCGGCACCTTCACCAGGTTGGTCGGCGAAGCCTCGTGCACCGACGACAGCAGCGGGCGAAGTGCCGCCTGCTCCACCTGCTCGAACACGTCGCCGGGGACCTTGAAGGTCGCCTGGTGGATCCGCCGGTTCTTGCGCTCGACCCATGCGGGCAGCGTGTCCGTTATCGTGCGCGCCGAGAAGTAGCTGGACTTCACGAACTTCACGAGGTTCTCGACGGCGCCCTTCGACTCCGGGTCGGCCTTGTTGCAGACCCACAGACCCATCTGCTGCTCGGCCAGGAAATCGCCGAACACCTGCGTCTCGACGACCTCGCCGTACTCCTCGCTGGCCACGAACACGCTGTCCTGGTCTATGACGAACTCCTCGGCCCGCCCGCCGATCTTGCAGAGGAACCGGTATATGGCGGCGCAGGCCTCGGCCGAGTCGAACCTGTGGTCCTGGGCGTATACGCCGAGGTAGCGCGAATGGCGCAGCAGCAGGCACAGGAAGTGCACGGTCAGGCCGCCCTCGCATTTCTCCTGGCCGAAGTCGAGTTGTATCTGCCTGCCGGCCGGCGGGTCGTCGACGTGGTCGTACTTGCGGCCCTCGCGCTTCTCCTCGGGCACCGCGCCGGATTCCTCGAGGAAGTGGATGAAGTTGCGGAGCGTCTGCTCGTTGCCGGGAAGCGCGTCGAACTCGCCGGTGTCGACGTACTTCTCGACGAGCACGTCGTAGACCGAGCTCATGTAGCATTTGGGGTTGTTCTCGAGTATCTCGACTATGGCCTCGCGGAAGGGCGGGCGGTCGAAGGCCCTCTCCTTGGCCGTCTTCGCGTGCAAGTCATCGGGCACGCCGTCCATGTCGTAGTACTTCCGGACCGTCGGGATAGACGGGGCCTTCGCGCCGTATCGCTTCTTCAGGTGCTGGATCACCTCGCCGAGCGCGTAGCCCCCGTCCTTGAGGTCCTGAATCTCCTGGACTAACATCTTGCTTAGCATCTGCGCCTCCT
>CAJOIP010000072.1 GCA_905234785.1 uncultured Eggerthellaceae bacterium | reverse complement strand
CCAGCCCCACTGGGCCACGCACACGTCGCGCTCGTGGGCGTCGAGGGTGTAGTGGTGCTCGCCGGTCGAGGGCCTGTAGAGGCGGTAGAGGGGCTGGCGCTGCGCGCCCACGGTGAACGCGGCTGAGGCCGACCCCGTATAGTTGTTCGCACCGGTGACCGTGACCGTGTACGAGCCCACCGCCGCGCGGCCCCCAGGCCACGACACCGTGTAGTCCACGCCCTGGGTCAGCGTGCGGGCGCCCGCCTTCACCGTGACCGACGGCGTCTTCGCCTTGCCGTCGTAGGTGTAGCTGGAAGGCGACAGGGTCACGGTGGCAGTGGAGAGGCTGGCCTTTGTGATTGCGAAGGTAATCGTACGCTCTCCAGAGAAGTTGCCGATACCCTCTATCGTGACCGAACCCGTACCCACTCGCACATTGTTGCTATATGACTTCACCCTGAAATCGGTATTCTGGCGTAGTGTGTACGCGCCGTCGATGCTCAACGTGAGCGTCGGCACGGGCATGAGAGCCGAGCCGGTGTAAGCGACCGTTGGCATGCTCACCGAGATCTTGCTGTGGCTCAGCGGCGTGCGCGTGATGGCAAAGTTCTGTCTGATGGAATCCTTGTACGAACCCTTGCCAGTCACGATTGCCGTGGCGGTGCCGGCGTTCACGTTGCCGCCGTACGACATCGTGTAGTCGGTGTTCGGCTTCAGCTTCGTGGGAACCGAGAACCCGCCGAACGTGCTGTCATACGTCACCGACGTGGGGATGGGCGCAATCGCCTTGCCGGTGTAGTAGTATGTCGTCGTCTGGCGACCTGCGGAGTCGAGGAACGGCCAAGTCACCTTCGCGCGCGAAGACGCCAAGCTGCCCTGATTCTTCGGCCCCACGACCGAAACCTTAAAGCGCACGACCAGTTTCGGGTTCTCCTTCAACGCGGCCTCGACATATGCGGTACCCGAGCCGATGGGCTGGATGGTTATTGCGTCGTTTTCCGGCACGTCGACGGTCATAACGCTCATATCGGAAGACCCGATGAGCCAAAGGCCCGTATCGGGGTTCTCGTTGAACGCTAACTGCAGGCCCTCGCCCACCTGGAGTTCGCACTCCGTGATTGCATCTCCGCCCGCTTCGAGCGAGTAAAAAATGTTGTACACGGTGACCGTCTTCAGAATGGTCCGCGCGGGAGCATCGCCGCTCGCCGGAATGGTCGCGGAGATGACCGCATCTCCCCCGCCGACACCCGTCACCGTTCCGTCTTGCGCAACCGTGGCGATGCCCTCGTCGCTCGATTCCCACGTCACACCACCAGTTGCAACCACGCCCGTCAACGAAAGCGTCATCGTGCCGCCGACGAGCAGCGTGGAATCCCCGCTGAGATACGTGCTGGCGCTCTTGACCGCAGCTTCGGCGTTCACTTCGCCGTAGCCGGTGTACTGGTCGAAGCCGACCTTCGTCTCAGCGCTGCTGTTTGAGGGCGTAAGGTCGGTCGCCGTGCTGTGCATGATGTCCATGACGTCGCTAGGGGAAAGCGAAGGGTTGGCTGTGAGCACGAGGGCCGCAACGCCCGCGACGACCGGCGAGGCCATCGACGTGCCGGACTTGGAGGCGTATTCCCCGCCCGTGATAGTGCTGAAAATGCTCGAGCCCGGCGCCGAGATATCCATGAACGTGTTGATGTCGGTGTTGTAGTTCGAGTAGTTGGCGCGCACCATTTTGTCGCCGTTTTGCTCCAACGCTATGACGCCCATGCCATGGTCGAGATAGTTCACGGGGAACTCGATGTACGCTCCGTTGTACGCTCCGTTGCCTGCCGAGCACACCGTGAGGACGCCGTCGATGAACGCCTGCTCAACGATCTCGGTAAACAGCTTGTCGTCGCCGATGTAGGTGGTGTACGACTTGCCGAGGCTCAGGTTTGCAACGCGGATGTTGTATTCCACCCTGTGCTCGATGATGTAGTCGTACGCGGCCCTAAGGCTGATCGAGGAAGCGCCGTAATCGGTTTCGCCGTTGCTGTTCGTGTAGCTGTGGAACACCTGGATGGGCAATATGTGGGCGTTGTAACTGACGCCCGCAACGCCCTTCTCGTTGTTGGCGATCGCTGCCACGATGCCAGCGGTATGCGTGCCATGGTCAGCGCCATCGGCCATGCCGCTGTTGTAGTTCTCGTAATTGTTGTTGGTCGCATCGTGCGTGGTGAGGATGTTCGCCGCAAGGTCTTCGTGGGTCGCATCGCACCCGCTGTCGACCACGGCCACGGTCACACGCGGATTGCCCGATTGCCCCTTCACGACATCCCACGCCTCATATGCCTTGATCGACTTCAAATGCCAGCTGTGGTTGTCTTGCGCGCTGCGCTTGCCATCGGGATCGTTTACGTCTGAAAGCTCTTCAAGAACACCCGCCAGCACCTCTTTGTCGATGGACGCGGCCGCGAGGTCGTCGTCTTCGCCAATGTGGTACAGGTAATTGGGCTGAGGGCTCCTCACGCCGCCGACAGCCCTAACCTGAGAAATCGCCTCGGCGACACCGTATCCATCGACAAGGGGAAGGGCCGCATACCCAGCTTCGATATCGGCCGCCGTTATTGAAGGATTAGCGATGCAGGGCAGCTGGGCGAACGCTTCGGTCATCACTTCGGAAGACGCCCCCTCGCCGAATTGCACGATGACAATGCCCGGCTCGTATTCGCCGATAATCTCCTCAGCGTCGCACTCCGCTTGACCAGGCGCCAAGGCTATGCCGCCGGGAGGTCGGGTCTGGGTCGCTTCAGGTGCCGAAACGGACTCGGGAACAGGCTCAAACGCGGGCTTTTCGTTTTGCGGAATAGGAGATGGAACGGATGCGAGCGAAATCATCAGAGCCAATGCAACGACTGCACAAACCGCACCAAGAGCTTCGCCAATTCTGCGGAGCCCCTTTCCTTGCGGATGCCGACTTGCGCGTGCCATGCATGTCCTTGCATGTCAAATGCGGTGTTTGTGGCTCAATTTTAGCATAGCGCCAGCACGGGCGCCCTTGCCTGCCCATGCCTAAGCGGGAACGATAACGGCAACGCGCAGGTGCTCCTCTCGTCGCCTACCTCATGCCGTACCAGGATATGCCCTCGTAGCGCCAGCCCCACTTGGCCACGCACACGTCGCGCTCGTGGGCGTCCATCGTGTAGTGGTGGTGGCC
>CAJOIP010000071.1 GCA_905234785.1 uncultured Eggerthellaceae bacterium | reverse complement strand
CTCTATTGATACGGGGTCTCACTCCGTAACACCGTAGGACGAAACACCAGCTCTTCGTGATTTTCCTATAACGCTTGAGCACGAAAGACCACACTTTGGAAAGTATTGTTCTTGACTCGATTCTTGACGCCGAAAACCAATCCGTTAATTTGCCTAGAGAGACGCGTCTTGATCCTTCAGAAGGGCGTCGCCTACAGCTGCTCGACGGCAGAGCCCCAGATCACTTGCAGGGCCATTGACCGCCTGCGCAAGCGGCGGCGTCCCTCCGGGCGATCAAGACGCGTCTCCCTAAGAATAGGTTCTCGCACAGCGGAGAGCGCAGCGGCCTGTGCCCCGGGCTGGCAAAGCCGCCTTTTACCGAAATACTCGAAGTGGAGTTCCAATATGGCACCCCTTCAGTAGTCCGGAGCTACGGTGCATGTTATTGTTGGCTTGTTTGCTCATTTATTCGCTCTGCGTAAGGAGGGATCATCGTGCTTCACTCGTTCACCCGCAACTACAACGACCTTTCTACCGATGCCGGCTTCCAGTTCGAGTTCTATTGCGACAACTGCGGCAACGGCTATAAGTCGACGTTTTCGGAGTCGCGGACATACGAATCGCGCAAGAAGGCCGACCGCCTGGGCGAGGCGGCCGGAGGGATCGGCGGCCTGTTCGGGGGAATCGCCGGCAACCTGGGCGGCCTTGTGGAGCGCGGGATAGGCGCTGTGGGCGACAACCTCGAATCGCAGGGGCCGCAATGGCGCAAGGAGCAGGAGCAGTCGTTCGATGCGGCACAGGCAGAGGTGCGCCCGCATTTCAAGAGATGCCCCGCCTGCAGCCAGTGGGTGTGCGCCGATTGCTGGAACGAGGACGAAGGCCTGTGCGTCACATGCGCCCCACGCGAGAGCGCGTATGTGGCGCAGGCGCGCAACCAGGCCATGCGCAACAACATCGACGCGGCGGCCGAGACGGCCACCGTATGGCACGGCACGCTGGAGACGCGCACCACGACGTGCCCGAACTGCGGAAAACCGGCCGGCACTGGCAAGTTCTGCAACCACTGCGGCTCCCCGCTCGGCATGAGCAAGTGCCCGAACTGCGGGGCAAGCGTCGCTTTGGGCCTTGCGTTCTGCGGGGAGTGCGGGTCTCCCATGAACGCGAAGGCGGTCTGTCCTAACTGCGGTGCGGAGAACGAGCAGGGAAGCGCCTTCTGCAACCAGTGCGGCACGAAGATCTAGCGATATGCCGGCCTACGAATGCACGGCCTCGCTTCCCGAGGGGACCTTCGAGGCGTCGGCCGTCATCACCGAAGACGAGGTAATCCTGCAAGGCGTGGACGGGTCGCGTCGCATGCTACCGTTCGCTGACATCATGGACATGCGGCTCGTGAACTACCGCCTCGCCCTTGCCATGCGCGGCTGGGATGCCGAGATATCGAAGCTGGGCTACCTCACCGAGGACTTCTTCGAGAAGCTCTGGGAAGCTTACTGCGCCAAGAGCGAGCGGGCGCTGTTCGTCGAGAGCGACCTGGTGATGCGCAGCGAGGGCGACTACGCCTACGCGGAGCCCGGCATCACAAGGAGCAGCATCGCGAAGCTCGCGCTACGAACGGACTGCCTCTGCATCCTGCCGCATGATGCTGGCGCACGGCGCGTTCCGCTGTGCTTCGCCGACGCCCCGGTGCGCGAGGGCTTCTCCCTGGAAGTGCGCCTCGACACCAGCGAGGCGTACCGGATAGCACGGCTCGGCGGCGACACCGATCCGTTCTTCAGCAAGCTGGCGGACGCCCGCGAAACGGTTTCGGAGCGCTGGCGGGAAGCGCATCGGGCGCTCGAAGCGAACCTCGGCATGCGTCTCGGAGAAGCCGCTGCTGCTTACGAAACCTTCCAAGGGCTTAACGCCGACACTGTATGCGGCCTGTTCTCGGCCGACGCCGACGCGTTCTGGTTCGCCGCCATCGGGGACGGTCGCGCTGCCGTCGAGCTCGTCACCGACGAGAAGGCGGCGACGTACCTGTACCGCTTCGACTCAGCGCGCGGCGACTTCGAATCGAAGCTGCGCCATGCCATGGAGGCCATGAAGGCCAACCGTCGGATAATCTACGTCGAGCAGGAGGAAATCGACGCCGACCCGCTGTACCGGATGGCGGTCGAGCGCAGCCCGCACGTGCGCACCCTCCGCTCTTTTAGCGCCGGCCGCGTCATACACTCCACGAGCTGGGCAAGCAAGCTGGCCGCTTTCTTCGGATAGGCGAGCAGCGAATCAGCCCTTCCGTCTAGTCGAGGCCAGATTGGCTGAAAGGGCCGTCAATCGGCGAGTACCCAACGCGTCCAACCTGTCAAACCCAAAGAGAACGCATCGGGCGTCGAGGCGATCGCGCTTGCGGCAAGGAAGTCGCGTTGGCCTCGAGCGAGGCGGGGAGCGGGCAGCTTCACGATATGCGTCGGTGCCATGGCGGCCCCTGGTGTACAATCCTCGGGACAAGTTCGTGGAGAGGAGCGGGCAGGCGATGCCGCAAAAGCATGGGAAAACGGCTTACGGAGACGAGAGCATCAGGATCTCGGCTCCCACCCCAGCCTACCTGATGGCCGCCACCGTCCTACCCGACGGGTGCGACCTTTCCGCCCTCGCCGCGCTCAAGCCGAAAAGCGCGGCCAAGCTGCATTGGAGGGAACTCACCGACGCGGTCCGACGCGAATCGCTCGCATGCGTTGCCGGCTTGGGCGGGCGGACGGCGCTTGTTGCCGCCACGCCCCTGCCCCGCAGGAAGCAGGAGCGGGGCCGCAGGAAATGCCTGGAGGTTCTTCTGCCGGAGCTCGAGCGCGCTGGCGTCGATACGCTCGTCCTCGAGAGTCGCGTGCTCCAGCTCAACGACAGGGACATCGACATGCTCCAAGCCATGCGGGCGCGAAAGTTCGTAGAGGCGATTGCCCTCGAGCATGCCCATGCGAGCGACGAGGCGAGGTTGTGGGTCCCCGACCAGATACTCGGAGCCTACGGCGATTGGCTTTGCGACGAACGGGAGGCGCGGAAATGGGGCGATTCCTGGCTCGAGATACTGTCCGGACTCAAAGTGCTTGAAGCGAGGCTGCTGAAGTAAATCGCGGGGGCCGGGTCCCATGATACCACGGGCGCTCCCGACCCCCACTTCCTAACCTCCCTGCGGGAGGCGGCTTTCGCGCAAATCATAGCACAAGTAGCATGGCACGTAAAC
>CAJOIP010000070.1 GCA_905234785.1 uncultured Eggerthellaceae bacterium | reverse complement strand
GTGTTGTAGTCGCCCACGTCGATCTTCGGGCGGAACTTCATTTCCTTGGTCTCGATCTTGCTTTGGTTCTTGCGCGCTTGCTTGGCCTTGATCGCCTGATCGTACTTGTACTTGCCGTAGTCCATGATGCGGCAGACGGGCGGATCGGCGTTCGGGGCGATTTCGACCAGGTCGAGGCCTTCGTCCTCGGCGATGCCCATCTGGTTGCCGTCGTACCCGATCAGCCGGCACTCGCGCACGGTGATCTGTTCGTTGAGCCTGGGCTCCTGAGCTGCTATCGCGCTCACCTACTCTCTACGTGCTTCCTATGTGTCGAGGTGACCACTCCACGTCGGCACATTCCAATAAAAAACCCGCACGGCGGCGGGCTGCGAACATCGGGCACGTATGCCCGGGGACCTTCTATTCGCGAACCCATCAGCTGCCGTATCGGCGCCGAACCAGGTGGAGGGGCGTGCCCTCGCTTGATTTAGCCTTGCCATGATAGCACGACTTCTGCTCTCTGCAAGCTTTCTTCACGGAAAGGGAAGTCGGCCTTGGGTTCGCGCTTGTGCGATTGCGCGCTTGTGCTGGCCCGTATGGGCAATAAAGGTCGTCGCCATACCCGGCTGCGGAATCGCGCCTCGCCCCGTTCGCCGACAGCCCGTTCCACAAAACGACGCGAATCGTTACGAATAGCGACAATTACGGTGCGGCTTTGAGATTATATCTAGCCAAGAATGAATAGAGCCGCTAAACTGATGCTTCGAGCAATTCGAATGGCGAGGGAAACATGAAGGACAGTCACGGCCGCGTAATCGATTACCTGCGCATTTCGCTGACGGACCGGTGCAACTTCCGGTGCATTTACTGCATGCCCGCCGAAGGCGTGCAGCAAATGGGCCACGACGAGATCCTGCGCATCGAGGAAATCGAGGCCATCGCGCGCGTCGCCACGGGCATCGGCATCCGCAGCGTGCGCCTGACGGGCGGCGAGCCGCTCGTGCGCAAGGGCGTGGTCGACCTGGTGGCGGCGCTGCACGACATGCCCGGCATCGAGAACATCTCGATGACCACCAACGGGGTGCTTTTGCCGGAAATGGCCACCGACCTGAAGGCGGCGGGCCTTTCGCGCGTGAACATCTCGCTCGACACGCTCGACGCCGACCAGTTCGCCGACATAACGCGCGTGGGCAAGATCGAGTCCACGCTGAAGGGCATCGAGGCTGCGCTGGAAGCCGGCTTCAACCCCGTGAAGATCAACGCCGTCACGGTGCGCCGCCTGAACCAGGATTACCTCGAGTTCGCGAAGCTTTCCATCGACCGCCCGCTGCACGTGCGCTTCATCGAGTACATGCCCGTGGGCGAATCGACCGGCTCTGACGGCTCTGGCTGGGACCGCACCGATGTCATCCCGAGCGAAGAGCTGCTCGAGATCATCAACGACCGCGCCATCGCCGAGGGCATGCCCGCGCTCGAGCCGCTCGACGGCGAGCACAAGCCCCTCGGTTGGGGGCCGGCGCGCTACTTCGAGTTTCCCGGCGCGCTCGGCACGGTCGGGTTCATCTCGCCGCTGTCGCGCCATTTCTGCAGCGAGTGCAACCGCCTGCGCCTGACGGCCGACGGCAAGCTGCGCCCGTGTTTGTTCTCCGACCGCGAAATCGACGTGCGCGCCGCGCTGCGCGAGGGCGGAGAAGGCGCCGTTCACGACGCTTTCCTGGAAGCCCTGAACCTGAAGCCCGACGAGCATCACGACAAGGTCGGCACCGAAAGGAATATGAGCCAAATCGGCGGGTAAATTCACTCTGCCATCCCGAGCGTAAGCGAGGGATCTCCGCGAAGCGCCCGGTTCCCGGTTAGACGAGTTAGGAGCAATTGAATGTCTGACGAGCAGAAACTCACGCACATCGACGAGAAGGGCGATGTCCGCATGGTCGACGTGTCCGCCAAGCCCGACACCGAGCGCATCGCGGTGGCCGAGGGCTTCATCGCCATGCACCCCGAAACGCTCGACCTCATCGTCGAGGGCAAGGCCGCGAAGGGCGACGTGCTGGCGTGCGCGCGCGTGGCGGGCGTCATGGCGGCAAAGCAGACGTCGAGCCTCATCCCGATGTGCCATCCGCTGAACATCACGAAGGCCAAGGTGGAATGCGAGCCCGTGCAGGCTGGCCAGCGCGAAGACGGCCGCGTGGGCATTCACATCACCACGACGTGCGGCGTCACCGGCAAGACGGGCATCGAGATGGAGGCCCTCACCGCCGCGAGCGTCGCGTGCCTGACGGTGTACGACATGTGCAAGGCCGTCGACCGCGGCATGGAGATCATGGACGTGCGCCTGCTGAAGAAAGACGGCGGCAAGACCGGCCTGTGGTTGCGCGAGGACTAGCATGTCCAAACCGCAAATCAAAATGGGCGCGACCATTTCCAACTACCATCAGGTGAAGTTCGCCCCCAGCGCAATGCTCTCCCCGCAGTCGACGGTGTGCGGCGACGTGTTCCTCGGCGCCGAGGCGTCGGTGTTCGCCGGATCCCAGATCCGCGGCGATTGCGAGCCTATCTACGTGGGCGCGAAGACGTGCATCCAGGAGAACTCGTGCCTGCACGTCAGCGTGGGAAGCAAGCTCACCGTGGGCAATCATGTCACCGTAGGGCATAACGTCGTGCTGCACGGCTGCACCATCGAGGACAACGTGCTCGTCGGCATGGGCTCCATCATCATGGACGACGTCGTCATCGGGCGCGATTGCGTCATCGGCGCGGGGTCGCTCATCACGCAGGGCAAGGTGTTCGAGCCGCGCAGCCTCATCATGGGAAGTCCCGCCAAGTTCGTGCGCGAGCTGACCGATGAGGAAATCGAGATGTGGGTCACGGTGGCCGCCGACGCCTACGTCGAAGTGGCGCGCAAGATGCTCGCAGACGGCCTCATGGCGAACCCTCCCGTCGGCGCCAACGTCTGGCCCGTTCCACGTCCGCTTGACGACATGACGTCCGGCATGATGATCGGCGGCCTGTTCTAAGAAGGCGCCTTCGTCTGGCCGCTTTAAAGCGGCGCTACTTGTTGACGATGTAGATCTTCCCAACGGGAATGCGAACCCACAGCTCGTCGCCGCGGTCGGGCAGCTCGTCCCAGTTGCTCTTGCCCGCGCCGGCGTCGAGGCGCCAGAACACGCGCTGGTGCAGGTAGTGCATTTCCTGCTCGTGCGCGGCCACGAGCTCGCCAGCGTCTTTGCGGCGGTCGAGGAATTCCAGCAGCGCCATGCGGTCGAATCGCGAGTCGCTGACGCGGTCGACGCGCATGCGGAACACGTCGGGCCCCGGACCGTCGGCCAGCTCCAGGTTGAACGCGCGCAGGCCGATGGCCTTCACGTCTTTGGGCACGACCTGCTCGGTGTGAATTTCCACGCCCCAATGCGGGCAGTACACGGTATGGTCGTCGACGTACTCGGCAAACGGCGCGTTCTTGCAACCGCCAAGCTTGATGCCCGCCAGGCTCTTCGGATTCTGAATAAGCTCGCGGCCCTTGTCGATTTCCATCAGC
>CAJOIP010000069.1 GCA_905234785.1 uncultured Eggerthellaceae bacterium | reverse complement strand
GAGAACCCAGGCCGAAGGGTTCGTCACCTTCACGTAGCGGTCGAGGTCGTCGGCCGACGTCATCTTGCGAAGGGCCGTGTCCCTGAATATCGCCGACCCGAGGCCGGTTTGCTTGTCCGAAGGCTCCGCCACGATCGCTCCCTTTCCGATCCTGTGCAGTTGAAGCAGCAGGGCGAATGGTGCTCAACCTTTTACATGATACTTCCTAGCGCGCCTTCAGCAAGGCACCGTTCCAATACGTCACGCTTTCTTGAATGCGATCACCTTGGCTCAGGAAGAGACAACGCCCTCCGTCCCCGTTGTCACTTCCTTATTCGGCCGTGCATGGCCAGCACGAACGCTTCGGGGTCGTTTCGGTAGGCAGGGCACTCGGGTTTCCCGAACAAGCGCAGCTGCGGGCACCCGCCGCCGCACAGGGGCAACCACTCGCACCCGTAGCACGCGTCATCGGGCGAAGGGGACGCCGTGTTGAGGAACCTTGACAGCATGTCGGGGTTGCTCGCGGTCGCGAGGGGGTTGGTTGGATCCCAATCGCGCGCCGTGCCGTAAGCGAATTCCGACTGGCCGCAAAGCTTGCCGCCGCACTTGTACAGCAGGCCCTTGTCATCAATGGCAACCATCCACAGGTTCTGGCCGACGCAAGCATGGTCTTTGCCGACGAGCACATGGCGCGACTCGGGACGCAACGCAACATCAATGCCGTGGAACGCGTAGTCGGCCATCGGGCTGTCCAGCTCGTCGGCCGGGCTCACGTCGACAAGCGACGCGGCGTAGAAGCGCAGCTTGGTCCCCGCTTCCTTGGACTTCGCGATCACGGCCTGCTTGAGCTCGTCTATCTCGCCTACGTTCCCCTCGTGCACGTTGGCCCGTATGAGCGTTTTCATCGGGGGCTTGAGAAGGGCGAGGTTGTCGACGATCCGCGAGTAGGTGGGACCGCCCCCGACGAGTCGGCGCGTTGTATCGTTCGTTGCACCCACGCCGTCGAGCGGGATGTGGACGCGGTCAACCTGGCAGCGTTGCAGCAGGTCCACCACGTCTTCGGAAAGCAAGTACCCGTTCGTGAAGATCCAGGCCTCGTATGCGCAACCGTTCTCCTCCGCCACTTGGATGAGCCGAGGCGAGAGGGACTCGATCACGTCGGTCGCCAAGAGCGGCTCGCCACCGAACCATGTTATGACAAGCTTTTCCGCATGCGCGGCGGCCAGCATGCGGGCAGTAAGCGACACGACGTCGTCCTGGATTTCAGGACGCATCTTGCCCTTCCCCAGGGTCGCGAAGCAATACGGGCATTCGAAGTTGCAGGCGAGCGTCGGGCATATGGTGATTTCCACAGCACCTGCGTGCGTGCCGGCGCACTCGAGCCTGCGCTGCAGGACGAAAGCCTCTCGCTCGTCGAAGTTCGCGATGATGCCCCTTCGCGCGAAGCGCTCGAGGATGGGATGGTTCTCGTCGAGCTCCTCGACTACGGACAACAGGAACATCTCCACCGGCGTGTACTCACCGCATGTGCGCCTATAGGTGTTGTAGATGGCCGTCATGCCCGTATCTGGCACGGCTGCCATGATGTTATAGCGCGATGCCTGCCATCCCGCGTCGCCGGCTGTGCGCGCCCCCTGCCCGTCCGCCAACTCGTCCAAGCCCATCGTCGTACCTCCAGTTTCCAATCCTGAAACCCCGCATGACCACGTGAACGGCCTGCGACACCAACGGTTCCGACTGCTTGCCGCCGGTTTCGCGAAAGCGCCCGTCGTTCCATAATGTCACGGCATTCTTGCCGAGAGGGCGCCCGTCATTCAACGGGGCAATGCTCTGATGAAATAGAATAAAGCACAACGGCAAGCAATGGCAAAAGCGAGTTGCGGGAAAGCCCCGCCACCCGTTTCGGGATGAAGGATGAGGCCCGTATGACACAAGAGGAAAAGCCCAAGGCCTGGCGCGGCATACTCGCCAACGAGCATGTGGTGGTGCGGCGTGCCGTCACCTTGTCGCTCTGCGCGCTCGCCGCAGCGCTGCCCCTCGGGTCGCTGGGCTTTTGGCCAGCGGGCAGCACGCACGTGCTGATCTCCGTCATCCCGGTGGCGCTCGCGGCGCTCCTATTTGGAAAATGGCGCGGCTGCATCGTCGGCGTCATCGCGGGGCTGGCCGAGATGGTCCACGCGATGTACCAGCCTTACGACTATTACGAGAAGTACTTCTCGCTGCCATTCAGCTCCATCGTGCTGCTCGCCTTGGTCGGCCTGGGGCTGGGGGCGCTGTTCGCCTGCGCCTGCAAGCTCCCTCGCAGAAGGGCCTCCGCCGACGGTGAAGAGCCCTCGCGCGGCGCAGCTCGCGTCGGCGCCATCGTGGCGGCGTCGGCGGCAGGCTCGGTCCTCTTCACGATGCTCCTTCAAGTGGGCATCGACCTGGCGAACGGCATGACCTCCCTGAACATACCGGCCGTGCTGGCCGCTCAGGCATCAAGCGCGAAGGGCGCGATCGGGCAGATTTGCCTCCACACGGCGCTCATCGCGCTGCCCTGCGTCCTCACGGACATCGCCGTCGGGCGCTACAGCAGCGCCCAGCGCAAGCTGAGCGTGCGCGCCACGTTCCAGTTGTGGTTCGGCGCCCTCACGGTGGGATTCTTCTTCGTGGCCAGCGCAGCCGCCTACACGGCCATAACGCACTTGTCCATCGTCAACATGAACGCCGCGTTGTCCGACCAGCTGAGCGCGCTGTCCGAAGAGCTCGTCCAGCGCGACGGCATCGTGAACACGCTTGACGAGCGCAACGTCCTCCCCCGCGAGAACCTCCGCGCATTCGCCGAGCAGCAGTACCGCAACATCAACTGCGACTTGGCGGGATGGTCGCAAGACATCACCGTCCTCGCCACAGGCGACATCGTCTTCGCATCGAACGACGACGCCCTCATCGGCTCCTCGATTTCGGACTTGGTGGCGCCGGGAACGGCGGACGCCGTCTTCGCGAACGCCTTCGCATCGGATAACGCCGTCGAGTGCTATCAGGGCGCTGGATACGAGATCTCGTACCTGCGCGCCGACAAATCGACTTACGAGCGCCTGGGCGAAACGGGCGAATACCAGCTCGTGACCGTCGTGCCCGCACGCGAGACGTTCCTGAACCGCCCGCTGTACATGTACTTGGTGGCCGCCGTGTTCGCGGCGTTGCTCGGCGCCATCTTCATCGTGCTCATGCGCCTGCTCAAGCGCGTGGTGGTCGAACCGGTCGATTCGGCCAATGCGAGCCTTGAGCGCATTACCGCCGGCGAGCTTGACCAGCGCGTGCCCGGCTCCAAGACGGCCGAGTTCTCGTCGCTCGCCGAGGGCATAAACACGACCGTGGGCGCGCTCGAGGATTCGATTGCCGAAGCGAACGCGCG
>CAJOIP010000068.1 GCA_905234785.1 uncultured Eggerthellaceae bacterium | reverse complement strand
CCTAACGGCCGTCGATTTCGAGAAACGCCTCGATGAACGGCTCCATGGCGCGTTTCGAGCCCGTCGACACGCGCAGATACGGTGCTAGCATCCCGGAATTCCACCACTTCACGAGCACGTTCTTCTCATCGGCAAGCTCGCGGCCGACATCCGCGGCAGGCCGCTTCGGCTTCACGAACACGAAGTTTCCGCGGCAATCGCGCACTTCATACCCCTCGTCAGACAGGCGCTCGAGCACGTACGCCCTGCCCTCGCGCTCGGTTTCGATGAGGCGGTCGAGCAGGCCCGGCTCGTCGATGATCCGCTCGCCGAACTTCAACGCGATGGCGTTGGCGTCGAACGTGAGCTTCGAGCGCTTCACGTAGTCGATCATCTTCGCATCGGCGATGACAACGCCCAAGCGGCATGCGGCAATCGAGAACAGCTTCGAAAACGTTCGCAGCACGGCGACGTTGGGATTGCGCATGGCGACGTCGAGGAACGTCTTGTCATAGAAATAGTGGTACGCCTCGTCGATGATGACGATTGCGCCGTTCTTCCGGGCTGCCGCCACCACTTCTTCGACCTCGTTTTCGGAGTACACGTTGCCGACGGGATTGTTGGGGTTCAACAGCACGACCACATCGGTTTCAGGGCCTATGGCCGCAACGATGTCGGCAACGTCGATCGTCATGTCGTCGGCATAGGGCACGGGCACGTGCTTCAACCCGAGGATGCTGCAATTCACCCAGTACATCTCAAACGAAGGGCTGACCGTGACGACCTCGTGCTTAGGTGCGCAGAACGTCTCGAGCAGGTAGCGGATCGCCATGTCAGATCCGTTCGTCGCGACGACGTTCTCGAAGCCGACCCCGACGAACGAGGAGTACTTGCGCAAAAACGCATCGGGCTCGGGGTAAATCGACAAGTACTCAGGGGTGATTTCAGCCAAGACCGACTGAACGAATTCCCCGGGAAGGCCCTCGGGGTTCTCATTCATGTCGTAACGCAATTTGCCGTAACGCCCCTGCTCCGGAAAGACACGCTCAGTTGCGAGAATGCTTTCGTTCACGTGATATTCCACTTAACGCCTCCTGTTTGAACGTGTAGACGCCGAATTGGCCGACGGGCGATTTCCGGCGGTTTGGCTTGAAGGCCGCCGATTCGCACTCGTACGGCCAGATGACTGCCGACTTGAAACCGAACGGCTCGAAGGCCTGCGGTTTGTCGCCGCACGCTCTGTCGTGGTGCGCTCGGACGCAGCGCGCCTCGATGCAGTGCGGGCAGACGCTGAACGGCAGGCGGGGGAACCCGCGCTCGCGGAACGCGCCGATGGGCGCTTGGACGAGGCGCCTCCGTTCACGCGGCCGCGCTTCGCCGCGGGCTTTCGCTCACGCGACTTCCCCGATGCGACGGGAGCAGCCGCCCGGCCGTCAGCTTGCTTTTCTGCCTGCTTTTTCATCGCGGCCTGCAAGATATACTCGCCTGCGACCATAGCACCCGACCCCAAGTTGAACACGTGGTCGGAGCACACCTTCTCGATCCTATCCTGCCATTCGCCGCTATGCTCGAGCATGTCAGCGACTGTCGCGCCGATCTGCCCGGCCTGGGAAGGAGCGAACGAAACGCCCACCTGGTCACGCAAGGTGATGTCAGTTGGCTGGATGCCGAGCTCTTGCCAATCGGGATTGCACACCTTCATGGGGGTGTTCACGAAAATGCAGGGGCGCAGCGTGGTGAACGCAAACTCGCAGGCAATGCTCGACCAGTCGGTGATCATGACGCTCGACCGCTGGATGCTGTCCGATGACGAGAAATCCCGTTCGAAATACAGCTCCGATTCGGGAACACGGGCGTAGCGGGCTTGCAACGATTCCCAACGCGCGCGGTAGCGTTTCGTATATTCCGGATGCGGACGCACGATGACGCGCCAGCCCCGGCCGAGCAGGCTGCGCAGCATGTCGTCGATGCACGAATCCAAGATGTTGTCTTCCTGCCAAGACGGCGCTATGAGGATGCTCGGCCTGCTGGCCGGCTGGTCCGCTTCCGTCATCTGCATGCGTTCGAATCCCCTGATTTCCTCGTCGAGCAAGTCATAACCGCATTCCACAAGGTTCTTGCGTTTTTGCCCGTACAGCTCTTCGGCGCGGCGCAGTTCGCGCACCTGGTGGGGGCCGACGCACAGGAACGTGTCGTAATGTTCGAACGCACCCTTGGTCGCGGTCAGGTGGGTAGACATCATAGCGTGCGGCATGAACACGTATTCAATGTCCTTGCGCACGTAGCTGCGCTTGATGTAGTAGTTGTCGAGGTCTTCGAG
Source organism: uncultured Eggerthellaceae bacterium (assembly GCA_905234785.1). Lineage (GTDB taxonomy): Bacteria > Actinomycetota > Coriobacteriia > Coriobacteriales > Eggerthellaceae > UBA9715. The sequence goes on along the minus strand of CAJOIP010000068.1, from coordinate 1,109 downwards.
CGTCGACACCATCACGTCGGCATCCATCTTCATCATGAGCGTGATGGAGCGCTTCTGGCCGATGTAGTACGGATGAATTCGCGGGTTCTTGCGCGCGATGCCGAAAATCTGGTCGTTGGGATCGTTCGTGACGTAATGGATGTGCGCGGTGGAGTGGTTGATGATGTACTTGATCGCGCCGCTGAAGTAACGATAAAACCCGCTGCCCTCTGAATAGAACACGATATGCTTGTCGATAACGTTGAAGAAGCGCTTGTAATCGGCCTTCTCGCGTTTCGTCAGCGGATCGCGTTGGTACCACTTCTTCTTACGCTCGCCTTCCAGCGAATTCAGCGCGGCGAGCTCAACGCGGCTGGCTTCGAGGTCTTCATAGTCGATGTACTTCGACGGCCTGATGACAATGTTGCAAATGGCCTGAATGAGGATGGAAGAGAGGTTCGAGCACACCCAGTAGAACGCCATACCCGCAGCCACGAAGAGCGCCAACACGAGCGATAAGCCGATGGAAAGGCCGTTGGTCATGTTCTTCTCGGCCCTCGACTGCTCGCGCTGCAGCGGGTTGATGCGGTTCTGCGCGAAACCCATGAGCACGGCCGATGCACCGGCGAACACGGGCCAAACCCACGCGATACCGCCATCTTCGACGGGAACGAGCCCCAGCAATTCAGTGCCAGGCGCGCCGTAGTCGGTGATGGAGTGGATGACGTCAACAAGGCCGAACAAGATGAGAATTTGAATCGCCAGCGGCACGAGCGAGAGCATGGGGTGGTAGTGCTTTTCCTTGTACAGCTCGTTTTGCTTCTCGCCGATGGTTTCGCGGTCACCGAAGTACTTCACCTTCAGGCGGTTGAGATCGGGCATGAGCTGCACCATGACGATGGCGTTTTTCTGGCACCACAACGACATGGGCAGCAGGATGACTTTAGTGATGAGGGTGAACAGCAGTATGGCAACCCACCAGTTACCGGTCAGCTGATAGCAAGGCTGCACGATGAGCTGCAGCACGCTCGCTATTGCCTCGAACACCGCGTTCCTTTCGACATCGCTTGAAAAAGCGCAACGCAAGGGCGCCCCTCCCGCTACGCTTGGCACATTCGATGATTTTACCG
>CAJOIP010000067.1 GCA_905234785.1 uncultured Eggerthellaceae bacterium | reverse complement strand
CTTGCTCCTGAGTGGGCAATGCCGAGGGCGAGATGACGGCGACATGATCGCCTTCCTTCAGGAAGCGCACGCCGGCAGGCCCCGCTTGCCCGTCGTAGGCGACCGTGACTTTGGTGTCGACGCCAACCGAGGTCGTCTCGGGCTCTTGCGCCCCGTTCTGCTGCGGCTGCTGCGCTTGACCGCACGACGCGAGCAGCATCGTGCACGCGATTGCCAGCGCAATGGCGGCGATTCGCTTTCCCTTCATAAGGACATCCCTCCCCAGGGCGGCTAGTTCAGCCCACCCCATTCGGCATCGAGTATGCTCGGGCACTCATCGTACCATCCGAACCCCTTGCCGGCCTTGGCGTCTTGCGAGCCATTATCGCCGAATGACGGCGTCTTGCGCTTGCGGGTCGAAGCGTCGCCCAGACGAGGCGGGGCTTCCGGCGAACAGCACCGACGAGCCGATGGAGCGCACCATCGCCGCCATGCAGTCGTTCGCCCCCGACCGCGACACGTTCACGCCCGCGCAGTAACGGCAACGGGCGCAGGGCCGCCCGCAACCTACAGGAACTCGACGCGGCCGGAATGCGTGTGGTACACGGCGCCGCGCACCGCCAGCTTGCCGGCTGCGACCAGCTCCGCGATGCACGGGTCGGCGCCGATCGCGCGGACCGCCGCCTGCGTGTTGGCGACGCTCGCCGCATACGGGTCGGCCTCGGCCCCGATGGCCTCGGCGATGGCCGCCACGAGCGGCGTGAGCGCGTGGCCGAGTTCGGGCGCCGCGCCTTCGACCGCCTCCATCGCCGCCTCGATAGCGCCGCAATGCGTGTGCCCCAAGACCAGCACGAGGGGCACGTGAAGGTGCTCGGCCGCGTACACGCAGCTCGCAAGCTCCATGGCGCCCACGACGTTGCCCGCCACGCGGATGCAGAACAGCTCGCCGAGCCCGGTCATGAAGATATGCTCGGGCACGACGCGGGAGTCGGCGCACGACACCACGCACGCGAACGGCGCTTGCCCCTCCTCGAAGAGCCGTTTCACCGTGGCAAGCGACGTATCGCCGTCGTTGGCGTCGGTGGAAAGGTACGCCTCGTTGCCCGCCCGCAGCCGTTCGATCGCCGCCTGCGCGCTGAGCTGCGTCACGACGCTCGGGTGCGCGCCCTCGGTCGCCTCGTCGCCGAACTTCGTGAAATCCATCGCGTCCCCTTCCCCGCCTTCGCCTTGGTTGCCACGCCCACTATAGCAAACCACCTCGCGCGCCATCATGAACCCCGCAAACAGCGTCCCCTCGTATGTCTCTATCGGGAAAGCCGCCTGACCTGATTCAAAGGTTGATTTAGCCGGCCTTTCACCAACTTGGCGCCCCAATCACTGATTTCAGGGAGTTTCCCGTCGAACGAGCCCCAAACGCGATGCCTCAGGGGTCGCGGACGCGACCATGTGTCAGGACTCGGAGCCTGACACATTAGAAGAGGCTGAGCTGGGGGTTGTCTGAGGTGCTTGGGCTTCCTGAAGCGCTCGCGGTGCTGCCGTGTTCAGGTCGCGCCTGAAGGGGGATGGCCGAGCGGTCGGCCAAGGAGGCGAAATCGCCGTCGAACCAGGTGAAGACCTCGTCGAAGCGCAATACGAGCGGCATACGCGGATGGATGGGGGACACATGCGCGTTGGGCTCGGTCGTCACAATCGACAGGCGGTCCTTGTGTTGGATGCCGGCAAGCAGCAGCGGCTCTCCGATGGGCGAGGCGAATTCGTACTGGCGCTTAGCCTGCCTGCCCGTGCGCAGATTGCGTTCGGTTTCGCTGCCGTGCGGCTCGAAGAACGTTGCCACTGGCACTACGCAGCGGCCGTCACGCAGCGCATCCTGCCACATCTGCACGCCGCCGAGCGCGGACTCGATACGCGTGTTGAAGATGAGCCGGTTACCCCACGGAGCTAGGAACCCCCAGGTAAACGGGAGAAGACGCAGGTTGCCGCCAGCTCCGTTCTCGCCCACGATTGCGGAAACCTCGCCGCCGGGCCGCGCCTGGGCCCGCGCGTCGTGCTTCGCGTCGATGCGGCTCGCGCGTCGCGCCTCGATCGCGGCGACCACTTCTTCCAGTTCGTCGTATGTCAGCAAGCTTATCCGTCCGCACATGGGGCAAGCATATCAAACGATGCGGCACCACTGACTAAGCTGTTGCTGCATCGTGGAGAAGCAAATCGGGAGGGGAGAAGGGAAGACCGCCCGCCTGTGCCGGAGAAGTCTATCGGGGTATGTAGTACACGTTCGGGCCGGTGCCGTACACCTCGCCGAGATAAGCAACCTACCCGTGCGATATAATCTTCGTCAGCTCAGAACCGAAAGGATGAAAGCCCGTGAAGCTAGTCGACCAGATTGAACTCGCCGAGCTCGAAGAGATGGCTGACAACATGTACGACGAGCTTGTAAAGGCAGTCGTCGACGTCGAGAAGCGCGTGATGGCCGTCGACGCCGGGCTGCATGTAGACGAGGAGCAATTGCTGCTCGAAAGCGGGTCATCCCACCGCGACCTCTGGGGCATAAACCTGTATCCCGACTCGTACGGCCAGGACGATTTCGTGGAATTCGATTCCATGATAAACATCCGGCCGGCGTAAGGAAACAGGTCGCGCTCGGTCGAAGATGCGAACCTGCGTGCCGCCATCGTCGAGATCGTGGGGGAAATCGTCCATGGCTAGCTACGAAATCGACCGCGAGCGCTGGGCGCAGATGACCATCTACGAGCAGCTCGGCAACGTCTCGTCGGAGGTCGGACGCGCCATCAACGCAACGCGGGCTGGCAAGGAAAAGCGGGCCCAGGGGGCGATTGACCGCGCGGTCGACCTGCTCGACGCGACCATCGAGGTCCTCGTGCAGCAGAAATCCCCGCGCGTGAAGGAGGTCCTGCGCGCCAGGGAAGAGTTCCTGCGCCTCTTCTTCGACGGAACGTTCGACGAGGACGCCGACAACATCGCCCGCTATTTCAACCTGTTCGCAATCGCAGCACGGTCGTAAAGCCGACATCGGGGTACTTCTCGAGACCCAATCACGCGTTCTATGTGGTCATCCGCAACACGGGGGGTAGAGCTCGGGAAGCAGGCCTTGTTCGCGATACGCGTTTCGAACATCCATGGTGCTCGCTTGGAACAGCGTGGACTCCCCGCTCAGTTGAACCGATTCCCATGGAGCGCTCGGTAGTCTGCCCGGCCCCACGAGGGTGCGTGTGCAAACGCTTGCCAACATATGCGCTCTAGTAACGTTTTAGCGGAACAGGGTGCTATAGGCCAAGGGGTTCGATTCCCCTATGCTCTTCGGGTAAAAGAAAACCGCCTGGTCAGGCGGTTGTGGAATTTGGTGGAGCATAGGGGGATCGAACCCCTGACCTCAGGCTTGCAAACGGAAAAGGTGCCTGTGAACAGGCTTTCTGTGTGTTCAGAATGTGAAGAAACCGCACCTGTGACCTGTGGTTTTTCAACCCCTGCCATCTGGACGCTCCTGCGCTGTCACCGCTGTCAGCAGTGTTTCGAGACGGTTTGTTGGCTAATTGTTGGCTGGATTGTGGGCCAAAATGCAGACCTGTCAACTTCCACTGCAGATTGTGGAAAAGTAGACGGGAGCTATAGATGAAGTACACCAGCAGAGGGCTAAAGAGGCGCGGCGGCTCGGACAAATGGTGCGTCACCCTCAGCCATAAGGACCCGCTCGCCGGCGAGCTCGTCCCCTCGTACCACACGGTGACGGCGAGGACCGAGAAACAGGCGATGAAGCGCCGCGACGAGCTCATCCTCGAGCTCGAGCGCAAGGGCGGCGCATACACTTCCTCGACAAGTACATCCAGTACAAGCAGGACACCATGGCCGTCGAGCGATCGACCGTCAACGGCTACCGAAAGGAGGCGAGGGTCATCTGCCGCTATATCGGCGAGACGCGGCTAGCCGACGTGGACATCCCCGCAGTCAACCGCTGGATGGCGCAGATGGTCGAGGAGGGTTACGCGCCAGAAAGGACGCAGACATGGCAACCTTCTCAGGATTCCTCCTGAAAGGCCCGAACGTGATAACGAAGATAGTTGGACTGATACAACTCGGAGCAGATTGGGCTTCCGTGCACGAGCGCAGTTGGGGTAAGCTAAGAATTGCTTGATAATACCTAAGCAGACCAAAACAAATGAAGGGCGAATAAGATGAGAGTTTGGAAGCTTGCTGTTGCCGTCACGCTATGCGTCTCGTGTATGTTGGGACTTGCTGCCTGCGGGGGCTCGTCTTCGAGCAGTGCCGCATCGGGCAGCTCTTCCGCATCCGCATCTGCATCCGCATCTGCATCCACTTCTTCTTCCTCTTCGAGCGCTGAGGACGCGGCCAAGGCCGAGTACGACCGCGCCGTTGCCCTGTTTGACGAGGGCAAGTTCTACAGCGCGAAAGCCGCCTTCGAGAAGAGCGCCTACGGGGATTGGGAGCAGCGCGCGGCCGCCTGCGCTCAGCCCATGCCGGAGACTGGCGAGCTTTTCCACGACGAGGGCATGACGAGCGGCAAGATGATACTCGCCTTCAACGTGAATTCGCAGGACGAGAACAGGGGCATGTACATCACGGTGTATACGAAGGACGGCAAGCTGGTCGAGAGCGTGTTCGTAAAGGGCTCTGGTACCGTTGAGACAGGAATCCCCGGCGGCGAGTACTACGTCAAGGACTCTTCGGGAATCGAATGGTACGGCACCGACGAGCAGTTCGGGCCCGACGGCTACTACGAGAACATGGTGTTCAACGAGGTCGAGGGCGATTCCCATCTCACCGCGCTTGAAGAGGGCTATCGGCATGATATCACGATCAACAGCGCGACGAGCGATGGCCAGAGCGTTGCCTCCGAGGAGAGCAGCTGGGAGAACCGCGCTTAGGCGTAGGCACGCGCGGCGTTTAGGGCGCTGGCCGCGTAGGAGCGG
>CAJOIP010000066.1 GCA_905234785.1 uncultured Eggerthellaceae bacterium | reverse complement strand
GGGGAGCAAGTGCATCATTCTGCAGCAGGGGCGCGGTGCCCGCAGCCCTCCAGCGCAATGATGCGCCAGCTCCCCTCCCGTGCATCGTTGCCCGACAGCCGCAGGATTTGGGTGGAATGCGGTGGTGAGACACAAGGTTTGGTACCAGCTTCGAAGATGGGACAGGCGTTTCAGCGAGGGGGCCGGGCCGGGGTCGTTGAATAATTTGTCAGATTGTGAAAAGTTCCCAGTTCAAGTGCAATAAATATGCGAATTGTCGGCTTAGAAACGGGTCATCTAAGATAAAATGTTCCATAAGTATGATAGGAACATACTGGGCTAGCTGTGTTTTGCGTTACGAAAGGTTCGCGAGGGGTGGATAAACGGAAGGCCATAACCACGTTACAGGTGGTCATCGGCGTGCTCGTGCTTGCGGGCGCAGCTTGGCTTGCCTTCAAATTCATCGGCTACAACCAGGCCCAGCAGATTTACCGCGACATCGAAACCGCCTACGCAAGTGAGACAGATGTCCCACCCAGCGCCGAAAACGCCAACCCCATCGACTTCGCGTCGCTGCAAGAGCAGTATCCCGGCATCGTGGCGTGGCTGAAGATGGACGACGTCGACATCAGCTACCCCATCGTGCAGGGCGCCGACAACGACTACTACCTGTCGCACGACCCGGCAGGCCAGGACAACATCGCCGGCAGCGTCTTCGCCGACTATCGCACCAAGTCGCTCGACACCGACCTGCACGCCATAATCTACGGCCACAACATGCGCGACGAAAGCATGTTTGGCCAGCTCGACAACTACACGAGCGAAGACTTCTACAACAGGGGCACGGGCTCGTTCACGCTGTACACGCCGAACGGCACGTACCGCTACAAGATCTTCGCCGCCAACATCGTCGACCCGACCGACGACACGTATCAAACCGGCTTCAACAACACGCAGGTGTTCGCCGCCTTCGTGAAGCTGCTGAAGGAACACTCGATGTACGACACGGGCGTGGAAGCGGCCGGCTTCGACCACATCGTCACGCTCAGCACGTGCTCAGACACGAACCGTTTGGTCCTTAGCGCCAAGCGCATGTAGGGGAAGTGGGCGGCTCGCCGTCCGAGGGAGAGGTTAGAAGATGAAGAAGACGACAGCAGCAAGGCGCGCGCTGGCCATGGCGTGCGCGGCCGCAATCGCCTCGTTCGCATTGGCGGGCACCGCCTTTGCGGCAACGGTGCACGGTGCCGACTACCACGGCACGGGCAGCGCACTCGAATCGGGAGAGGTCGACGTGCTGAACGTCGACGGAACCGCGGGCGAGACGGTGTTCCTCACCGTGAAGGCGGGTGATGCAACGCTCGCCAAGAACCTTCCCTACACCATTGGCGAAAGCGCCGCGCAGGGTGATGGCTCCACCTGGAACGGTGTGGCGACGCTCGACATCGCGGGCCTCGACCTGAACGCGCTCGACGGCACCTACACCATCGAGGCATACGGCGACCGCGCAGGCGGCGAGCTTCTGTACGAAGGCGCGCTGTATGGCGTGTACGCCGACCTGTCCGACGGCACCACCAAGCTCATCGGCACGCGCGTGGCCGACGCCGCCGAACTCACAGCCCGCGCATACGAGCCGGCCGACACCCTGTTCGCGAACGGCCTGACCTACCGCCTGGCCGGCGAAGCCCAGGGTGAAGGCGCCCTGCATTTCGCGTACGAGCAGTACGACGAGGCCACTACGGTCGACGGCGTCATCAAGTACACCGACGCAGCCGGCGCCACCATCGCCACGACCAAGATTCCCGGCCTGGTGTACGGCGAGGAGCGAGCGGTCGAAATCCCCTCGGTCATCGAAGCGGACAACGGCGACATGTACCGCACCGTGTACTTCAAGAACTCCGTCACCGCCGTGAACCCCGGCCAAACCTCCTTCAGCATCTACTGCGCGAAGATGAGCGAAGCCGACCAGGCGCTGGCGGGCTTTTACGTGGCCACCATCCAGATGGTCGACCAAAACGGCAACGTCATCGCCACCGACTCCGTCGACGTCACGGGCGAGTTCGTCTACACCGCTCCCGCCGAGATTTACAAGACCGAAGTGGTCAACGCGGCCACCGGCGAGGTGGCCGTCGTCACGTACAAGATCGACGGCTCGCCCACCATCCGGCTGAGCGCCGCCAACGACGGCATCGTGAACCGCGCGCGCACCATCACGGTGTCCTACACCGCGCAGCCGCTCGACGGTTCGGACGTCACGGTCACCTTCAACCTGATCGACGGCAGCAAGCGCGTCAACGACAAGGACCGCATGCTCGGCACGCAGCAGGTCATCGCAACCGACGAGAACGCGACGGTCGTGCCCGAGGCGCAGGTCGAAGTGGACGGCGCGACCTATTACCTGGTCGGCGACCCGTCCGATTACGCGTACACGCTGCATAGCGGCGCCGTTCCCAGCATCGACGCGTACTACACGCCCGAAGGCTACGTGGCGCCGGGCGCTTACGACGTCACCGTGAACTACGTGAACTTCCTGACGAACGAGGTCGTCGAGTCGCACAGCTACGCGTCCGACCCCGACGCCAATGCGCGCATCTTCATCGAGACGCCCGCCGAGTTCAGCGCGGATGGCGTAGATTACGTGCGCCTGCCCGGCCAGGAAGGCGACATCCAGCACGGCTACTATTCCGGCATCGCGTCGTACACGGTGTACTACCGCGATGTGAACGACACGCTGACGAGCGGCACCGTCATCAACACGATCCGCGTCGTGTACGTCGACGGCACGACCGCAGGCGGCGCTGCGGACGGCACGGGCGTTGCCGATGCCACCGCAGCCGTCGCCGAAGGCGCAACCGCGCTGCAGCTGAACGCCGGGCGCACCTACAACGTGCTCGACGGCGCCGACAACAACGCCACGCTCACCAACGAAAGCGGCGTCGATTCCAACACCGAACGCATCGAAGACAGCGAGACCCCGTTGGCATCGGGCTTCGACACGGGCGCGCAGAGCAGTGCGGCCTCGTCGCTGAGTCAGATGGCGACATGGGCCTTGCCCGTCGGGATAGGTGCCGTGGCGGTCATCGTCATCGCGTTCATCGTCCTGACACGCCTTCGCCGCAAGAACGACGACATGTACGAGCTGTAGGAAGGGGGAACGACGATGAAGAACGCAACGACGCAAAACACGGGCGCAACACCTGCCTCCACGAGTGTGTTCAACAAAATCGTGGCCGTCATCACGGCCCTATCGCTCGTTTTCCTGCAAACGCCCATCTCCGGTTTGTCGAGCCAGGCCATGGCCGACGCCACTGATGCCGCGCAGGCGCAGCTGGCGGAAAACGAGGCCGTCGACGTTCCGCTGACGTTCGAGAACGCCTACATCACGTACGCCGACCAGGTCATAGCGCCTCCCGCCACGAAGGTGACGATACCGGGCGCCGCCGCCATGGAGTTCACGGCCACGGCCGATGCGGGCTACCAGCTCGAATCGGTGAAAGCCGTCATCAACGGCGCGGAAACCGTGCTTGCCGCCGACGGGAACGGCGTGTACAAGCTGACTGCGGCCGACGT
>CAJOIP010000065.1 GCA_905234785.1 uncultured Eggerthellaceae bacterium | reverse complement strand
CGAGAAACTGGACGGCACGCTCGTGTGCGTCTACCACCCGGATTTCATGGACGGAATCAACGCCCCTGGCTGGCACGTGCATTTCCTGTCGGATGACCTGACGCGCGGAGGACACGTGTTCGACTTGTCCCTGACCCGAGGCCAAGCCGTGATGCACAAAATCGACCGCATCGAGATACAGCTGCCGGCCACGCCCGCATTCGACACGTACTCCCTGAAAGAGACCTCGCAAGAAGAGATCGCCGAAGTCGAGCAAGGCGGCGACGGCGCGTAGCGGTACTTCGGGGTTAAGTTCCAGAAAGTACTAATCATGCGCTTTTGCCAGATGTCATGTACTGCTGGGCGAATCGCATAAGCGACAGCCGGTTGTTGACGCCGACTTTGCGGTATATGTTCTCAATATGCTTCTTGGCAGTTTTCGGGCTAATCGAGAGCTTCACGGCGATTTCCCCTTGCGTCATGCCAAACGCTGCACACGAAACAACATCGAGCTCACGGGGCGTCAGGTGATATTCCTCGACGAGCATGTCTGCCTGAAGCATCTGGACGCCATCGGTTTCGAGTAAGTGTTTCATCCGGTGATTGATATGAGGTTCCAGCGCCTTGAGAACGAATACATCGCGTTCCGTGAACAATCGCTGGTCTTTGAGCCTATTCATAACGAGCGCGCCGAGCAACCCGTCGTCATCACGGTACTCGCATAATATCGATTGCCCGGAATTGCCGACAACCCACGTTAGCCCATCTACAGACGCGCACGATGCACCCCCATCGCGCTCGCTGGCCTTCATTGCGGCAATCTGCCGTTCGAAATCGCCCATGAGGCTTTCGGTGCCAATCGGCTGGACTATGACCGCACCACCGTAATCGATACGGTTGGCGTGTGCGACGAAAAAGGCAGCCGTGTGAAACGGCACGATGTCAAGAACATACTTCAACACCTGAAAGCGCACGCTCTCATTAGTAGTGGATCGGTTGATTGCCAGGATGCAATCGCCCAATTCAAGCCATTCGCCATCCGTGAGGGTCCTATCCATACCGAATGCTCGCTGATTGCTAAGCATGAACGCCTCCTGTCCAAAATACGCTATTTGGCGTATTCCGAAAGCAAAATCGAGAGTCTAACCTATTCAAATAGCATTGATGTCGACAAATATTTGTCATCATCTTATATGTTAACGAAAGAAGGAGGATCGCATAGTGAATGAATTGTCAAAAAAATACGACCTACCGGTAATCATCACCGGTTTGGTTGTTGTCGTCGTCTTCGTCGGCTTGACGCTGGCCATGCCGGAAACGATGATGACCGCGTTGCAGGCGGCGCGTGACTGGGTCGAGTACAACCTCGGCTCTCTTATCAAGCTGTTTACGCTCATAACCATTGGATATTGCGCTTGGATGGCCTTGAGCAAATACGGCAACATCCGTCTTGGCAAGGCAAAGCCCAAGTACAGCACTTGGACATGGGTCATCCTCATCTTCTGCTCGTCGTTTTCGATGAGCATCATGTTCTGGGCCGTGCTCGAATGGGCCGAATACATCATCTATACGCAGCCTACCGGCATGGGGCTTGAGGAAACGGCGAACTACACCTTCGCTTACATCTTCCACCATTGGGGGATTCCGGTATGGATCTGGATGATTGTCGGCGTGCTGCCCATGGGCTACAACTACTACGTCCGCAAGAAGGGCAAGCTCAACCTGGCATCTTGCTGCGCTGGCATCATCGGCGACAACCCTCATCCGGCTGTCAAGTTCATCCTGAACTTCATCTTCATCTATGGTGCCATCTCCGCGCTCGTTATCTCGCTTGGCGCGGGCCTGCCCATGCTCACGCATAACCTGGAACCCATCTTCAACATCGAGACCAGCTTCGTGACGACGGTTATCGTTGCCCTGGCGATTACGGTGGTCTACACGTTCTCAGCCCTGACCGGCATCGATCGCGGCATCAAGCGCTTCTCGCTTCTGTGCACCTGGCTTTCTATCCCGCTGATCCTTTGGATCTTCCTGACCGGCAATCCGGTTTTCGCCATCGGCAACACCATTCAAGGCTTCGGCATCCATCTGAACGATTTCTTCAAGGTGCTGCTGGAAAGCGATCCCGCCGGCGGCGAGGGCTTTCCGCAGATGTGGACCGTGTACTACATCGCCTGGTGGATTAGCGCAGCTCCGACATACTGGATCTTCATCGTCAAGGTATCCCGTGGCCGCTCGATTCGCTCGATCGTGCTTGTCCTGATGGCAACCGCGGTCCTTTCCACCATGTTCTTCTTCGGCGTGCTGACCAACCGCGGTCTCGAAATTGCACTGCTCGGAGGGTTCGACTTCTCCACTATCGGTCAGAACGGCACGATTTTGGACACGTTCTTCAACACGAGCGACGACTTCGGGTTCGTCAACGACTTCCTCATGAGCATCCCAGGAGGCGTTGCCGTCGTCGTGGTGTGGTTCATCGCGAGTTTCTTCGCCTTGACCACCATGATGGACTCCTCGGCATTCGTGCTCGCCGAAGCAACGTCCAAGGGCCTGAAAGTCGGCCAGGATCCAAACCCGGGCATTCGCGTGTTCTGGGCGATAATCATCATGCTCATACCCATGGTGATACTCTGGGCAGGCGCCGACTTGTTCACCATCAAATGCCTGCTCGTCATCTCTGCGATTCCCGTCGGCATCGTCACGGCCATGGCCATGATTTCCATGGCCAAATGGGCCAGACAAGACTTTGGGGACGTGTCGGCTGGTGAAATACGAGAGTTTTTCATGACCGACGAGGAGAAAGGACGCCTCGGCGAACGGCGGGCCGTTTTGGCAGAAGGCATCGCGGAGGAATCGGCCGAGATGGACGGAGCATCAGCTTCAGAGATGCTCAACCCGTTCCATCGCGCAAACAAGAGCTCAGGGAAATAAGATCAAGGCCAAGATGGAACAGTCCTACTATAACGTCATGGCGCCGCTCGAAGCGGGCGGCGCCCTCGTGTACAACGTAAACCGCGAAACCATGCTGGAGCTCGACCGCGACGAGCGCGTGGCATTCGAGGAGTTCGCGCAGGGCAAGCGCGCGCTCGAAGACCACCTATCGCAAGCGCTCGCACAGGAGGGCATGCTTGTCGAAAGCGCTGAAGCGGAAGCCGAGGCCCTGTTGTACCGGCATAACCTATACCGCTACAACACCCGCACGTTCGATCTGACCATCATGCCCACGCGCGCTTGCAATTGCGCATGCGACTACTGCTACGTCAACAAGCATTCGAGCTTCATGACGCAGGAGACGCAAGACTTGGTGATGCGGTTCGTGGAAGAATGCTACGAAAACGCCCCGTTTACCAAGTTACGCGTCAGTTGGTATGGCGGAGAGCCTTTGCTCGCGATAGGGGTTATGGAGGCCTTGAGCGCCCGTTTACTCGACTTCTGCGGTAAACGCGAAATCAGGTACCACGGGCACATGCTCACCAACGGCACCCTTGCTGACAAGGCCATGTGCGAGCGTTTGGTAAACAACTGCGGTATGGTATCGGTCATGCCGACCATCAGCGGCGATGGCCGCATGCACGAGTGGCAGCGTCCGTTGCGCGACGGAAGCCAATACTTTGATACGTTCCTTGCCAACATCGACAACATGCTTGAGGCGGGCATGCTGGTTCGTCCGAACTATGTGGTGAACCACAACAACTTCGAGCAATGC
>CAJOIP010000064.1 GCA_905234785.1 uncultured Eggerthellaceae bacterium | reverse complement strand
CGGCGCCCAGGCCGTATTCGATGTAGAGCTCGACAGCCCTCTTCCTGTCCTCGTACGAATACATGACTTGAATCCTCCAATCGTCTTAGATTGGTACGGATTTTCGTCAGCACCCCCGGGGGGCTAATTAAGCCTGACACCAACAGTAGTTAACAAACATAACTCAGCTCAATGGCCTACGCATTCGCTGAAAATATCTTCGACCGCTTTGTCTCTGGCCTTCAAATCGAGAGCCGATTTCTTAGCCGCAGAATAAATTAGGACCCCTAGCCCCACTACTCCGCTGGCGACGCAAATCACCCATGCGATCAGGGTTACCTGTTCGGCGCCTAGCTTGCCTAAGGCATGGAAATCAGATGTCATCAAGGCAACCAGCAAAGTGCCGAAAACCGTAAGAAGCACGCCGTAAAGTTTGCGAAGCGCCATCCGGCCGAGGTCGCCCAACGCCCTCTCGTAAATCTTGGACAACATTCCCCTCAGTTTCTCATCAGACAACCTGACCTGCGTCTCCTTCGCGACGATGCCCTCGTCGTCGACGTCAATGATGTTACTTCCCATCGGTATCAGCTTCCCCATCGGGCAGCATGCCCAACACGCCCAAGGAGAAAAGCGCTATATAGCCGCAGTTCTCGCAAATGATCATACCGGCGGGCACGCTTGGTCCGACCTCAAGTGCGCCCAGGTTGTCGCCGATTAGAAGAGAAACGAACTTTCCCAGCGTCGTAAATTTCTCGCCCCCGCAATAAGGGCATGTGGGTACCCGGCTATCGGGCATGCGGCCTACAACCCTCTCGATAAACTCATCGGCCTCAAAGCTGGCCATATGCTCCTCCTTGATTCGGGCTCACTCCGATAGTGCGCCATTATCGCAGGCCGTGCCCCAGGCCTTATACAGGGAAGACGTCATCTGTTAGATCGACGGGTGCCTTGGAGAAATCTATCGTCGCATCATCGTTGTTAACGTCCATTGCAACGAGAAAATGACCGCCTCCAAACCGCGTGTTCAGGTACTCCCGGTGCTCAAGGAAATACCTGACGGCCGCCTCGGTGCCCCGCAACCTGCTGCCGAACATGAAGTAGACAGTCTTGTTTACGCTGGGCGCAAAATCGGATGGGACCAGCTTAGCCAATATGGCGCAGTCATTCCGGACGTTGTCGAATCTGATGAGCTTGCCCGGGGCGGGACCCACGATATACCCCTCTTTAGACGCATCGTCAACTACGTCGATACTATCGGCCCTCGTACTCTTAATCTTTTCGGGTAGGGCATCGAACGTCTGGCTGTTCAGGCGATACCTGAAGTTGCAAAAATGATTCAGAAAAAGAGTGTGGGCACGGTCGTTGGTCAGAGGCCCGCCGATATGCACTTCGTTTACAGCGGCCCTGTCCGCGCTGATGCTGTTGAATACCGGCACACCTTCGCGCCTCAGCTCCTCTATTACCTCCTGCCTGAGCGCCACTTCTTCCGCAAACGCAACCGTCCCTGCCTTATGGTAGATTTCCGTGATTTCGTATAAGGGTATCGTCACGAGGCAGTTGTCCTTGCTGTCGAACAGCGGAACGACCTCTCGCTGTGGGGATTCGTATGCCAGCTCTTTATCGTCTCCCAGCGTAACTTGATTGTTTTGACGCATCGCCTAAACCTCCTCATCGATTGCGATAATCCCGCAGCCCTCTTTGGTTCCTGGCCGTAATACTGGTTAACACAAGTTGCCACCGTTCTGCCGCGTACCGTACCGCATCATCTGCAACATAATACTACTGCCTTATCTTCTTGCGAGCTGCTTGCCCCTGCAAGTCCCGCGATTTATGGCCCGCAACCAATTCCGAATCAATTGAATTGGGCCGCTACGCGGCCTTGCGCAAGGACCTGACCTCTTCGTAGTACTCGATTGCGAACGTCTTGAACTCCTCGTCGTAACGCATCCCCACTCTCCTTTCCGGAGCCTAGGAATCTCCAAGTTTTTGTCCGCATCCCCGAATCTTGTACCAGGTTTAACGTAGTCTGCAGTATGTGAACGATGACGTCAACGGCCTGTTCGCAAGCGCATCGGCGAAGCCGAAGAGGGCTGACGGGGCGCCCGATGAGTACGGCTCGGGAATCGTGCGCCCATTTTCCCATCGTTGGACTTGCCGGCACCACAATTCGCAAGATTTACCGACAGGTTAATCCAGTTCGCCCTGGGCGCGTACGCAGGGGTCGTTCGCGATGAAGTACTCCAAGCCGTCGATGTGCTCCATAAGGTCTGGACTAACTTTTCCGCCCATGGAATCCAGGATGAAGTCGATGCCCTTGCGGCGCGCAACCTTCGCCGCTGGGACAAAATCGCTATCGCCGGCAATGAGGATGATTTGGTCTACGAGGCGATCGTTGGCAAGAGCCGCGATATCAAGCCCCAGCTTCATATCGACGCCCTTCTGGCGAAACGTTATCCTGAAATCATGCTCGGTCAAATCATCGACACCGATTTTTCCCGAGCATAAATCCTTCACCTTCTCTGGATTCAGCTGGAAATTGATTCCGCTATCCGAAAGTCGACCAAGCCGCAGAGCGAACTTCCGTTTCCTCTTCAGCTCGTCAAAGAACGCGTTCGCCCACCTTTTCGTGCCGCTCCGCCCAAAGTCGACGTTCTGCCGCTTGAGCGGATGGTAGACAACCTTATCAACAGGGGGGCAATCGTAATAGTAGACGCGGTAAAGATCGCGCGGCGTGCGCCCGTCGGCCTTGTTGAGGTGCTTGAAGATGTACTTTACCAGCTCGTCTGCGCGAGCCTCGGGCGATTTATCGCCCCATAGCCGTTTCGCGCGCTTCCTGTAGAAACCGCCATCGACCATAACCGCCGTTCTCGTCATAAAAGACCTCCGTTACTAAAAGCGCCCGGGGCTTACGCATTCCGCTTATAGCGCGGTGCATTTCGCCCTCGGGCTGATTAAATGCTTCGGCTGTGCGCCTCGGCATCAACGGAGTATAGCACAGTCACCGCGGCGATGTCAAAGATTGCATCGCAACTCGCAAACCGCTAGTCGCGCCTGAACAGGTCCCGCGTGTACACCTTGCCGGCCACGTCGGCGAGCTCGTCGGACCAGCGGTTGGCAACAATCACATCGCAGCGGCGCTTGAAGTCAACCAAATCGTGCGTCACCTCGCTGCCGAAGAACTCCGCATCATCCAGCGTCGGCTCGTACACCAAGACGGGAATTCCCTTGGCCTTCACGCGCTTCATCACGCCCTGCACCGAGCTCGCGCGAAAGTTATCGCTCCCGGACTTCATGGTGAGCCGGTACACGCCCACGAGCGGGCGCTCGACGCCATCGTACACAAGCGACATGACACGTTCGACGACCTCTTCGGCCACGAAGTCCTTACGCTTGCGGTTGGCCTCGACGATGGCGCTCATGAGCGCCTGGGGCACCTTGTCGTAGTTGGCCAGCAGCTGCTTGGTGTCCTTGGGCAGGCAGTAGCCGCCGTAGCCGAATGACGGGTTGTTGTAGTGGCCGCCTATGCGCGGCTCCAGGCACACGCCCTCGATAATCTGCGCGGCGTCGAGCCCACGGCTGGCCGCGTAGGTGTCCAGCTCGTTAAAGTAGCTCACGCGCAACGCCAGGTAGGTGTTGGCACGCCAAGCTGGGCAACGGGGCGATAGCCGATGCGGTGATTGACAGGAAATGCGAAGCTTCGCATTTCCTGTCAATCATGGCCGCGGCCATCTGGTCGTCGGTGAGCACCGAGCCCCACCTGGAGAACTCGAGGTTGGTCGTCACGATCAGGCTCCGTCGCTCGTAGCACTTC
>CAJOIP010000063.1 GCA_905234785.1 uncultured Eggerthellaceae bacterium | reverse complement strand
GGGCTCCCGTCAGTCGGCATTTGCCGATTTTGTCGATATATGCGTGAAAAGCTGCCGGTACGCTGCGCAAAGGACGTTAATCGGGACGCCTGAACTCGCCTGAGCAAAGCGCTTAGTCGGGCAGCCCCCGAAGCAGAGCCTGAGACACTCGCAGGAAAGGCATTCGGGCGCGAGGCCCGTGAGCTTGGCTATGCCGAAGGGCCGGTTGCGTTCCATGAGCACAGCAAGATCTTCGTGAAGCACATTGCCAAGCAGGTGTCGCTCGTCGACGAGGCGATCGCACGCGTACACGCTACCGTCTGTCTCCACACAACCCGCATGCCCGCACGTGGGCTCGAACTCGCAGATTCCCGCCGGTGCGCCATTGCGCATCCTGCCAATCGCCTCGAAAATGGATATGACCGGGCGGGCCTCGGGTCTGTCCTCGCTCCAAGCGTCGTACATCTCGCAAAGGAAGCTCCCGTATTCGTCGGGGTCCACGCTCGCGTCCGTGAGGTGCGCGGACCCTGAAGCCGTAACCACATCACATACGGGGAGGAACTGCACCAGCGGGAACAGGCCTCTCAGAAACTCGTAAAGCGCGCGCGGCGCGTGCACGTTGGCGCAGTGCACGGCGCAGAGCCCGTCGACCCTCACGCCCGCTTTCGCGCATGCCGCTACGCCCGCGAGCACGCGCTCGAGGGAGCCCGCCCCACCCGCATCGCACCGGTAAGCGTCATGGGCGCGGCGGGGACCATCGCAGCTGATCCCCACCACGAACCCCTCTCTCGCGAAGAGCTCCGCCCACGCTTCATCTATAAGCGTCCCATTGGTCTGGACGTTGTTCACAATAGTGCGTCCATCGGCGTGCATGCGCTGCAGCTTTACGGCCCGCCTGAAGAAGCCCCTGCCCGCAAGCAACGGTTCGCCCCCGTGCCACACAAACTCCACGACGGCTTTACTGCCGTGCATTCGTATGGTTTGGCGCACATAGGCCTCCAGCACCTCGTCGGACATGCGCGCGGCCGGATGCTCTTTCCGATAGTAGCAGTACTCGCATGCTAAGTTGCAACGCGCGCCTACCGGTTTGGCCATCATGGCGTAGGTTCTGTACGCCTCTAGGTCAGAGCTTGCCACCGTGCGCCTCCCAAGCCGCCTTGAGCTTGTCCCACGTAAGGCCGTTCGCATCACCTGTCTTGGCCATGTACGAGCCGTTGAGCTTTTGGTAGAGCCCCTCAAGGCTTCCGCCCATGTCATCCCAGAACGTCTCGGCCTTTTCCCATGTCAGGCCCTCGTCCTTTCCTATTTGCCGCTCGATCAGCTCGTTCAGGCGGCCGTTCAGTTCTTCGAGGATTCCCGCGTTCGAGGCCCGGTCGGCTGCGAGGTTTACCAGCTCGTCGGGGTCGCTCTCCAGGTCGTAGAGCTCCACGTCGTTGTGAGCGAAGAGCTCGTCCAAGGTGGCGGGCATATTGCGGTCGGAGGGCGCGAAATAGCGCGCGAACTTGTACCGGGGCGTTATGAGCCCCCGCATGAAGCCGCGTTTGCTCCTGTCAAGCGTGACGCTTACGACTTTGCCGCTCTCGTCGCGCTCTGCCCCCATGTTGCTGTCAATCATGGAAAGCATTTCGAAGGCGAAAAGCGCCTGGCCTTCCTCGCCCGAAGGCTCGAACAACTCGCCTGCGAAGCTCGTGCCGCGCAAGCCTTCCCCCAGCTGGGCTTGCTTCTCGGCGGCCGCGCTGGTGAGCCCGAGTATCGTCGGCGCGAGGTCCAGATGCGAGGTGACGCGTCCAATTCGGCGGCCACCCCCAACCTCCGGGTGGTAGATCGTCAGCGGCACATGGATGTTGCGCTCGTAGACGGAGTTCCCCTTGCCGCGCAGGCCGTGGTCTCCCTCCATCTCCCCGTGATCAGCCGTCATGAGGATGATCGTGTTCTCTAGAAGGCCCAGGTCCGCCGCTTCTCGAAGCAGGGCGAGTACGTAGCCGTCGTTGTCTTGGATGCAGTTTAGATAGAAGTCGCGGAAACGCCCCCACTGCTCGTCGGTGCCCTCGAACGAGCCCGCGTTCTTCTCCCAGGCTCGCTCGTACTCGGCGTGAGCAGGCACCCTCGTTGGCCCGTCGACGGCGTCGTGCAGGCCGGCGGGCAACGCAACTTTATCGTAACTGCCCTTGTAGACGGCATTCTCGGGTGAGCGCGTGAGTTCCAACCGCGCGGTGCTCTCCTGCGAGTCGTCGTCCGCGTCCGTCACGTCGAAATACATTATGTCATGCGGGTTCACGAAGTTCACGGCCAGGAAGAAGGACTGGCCCTTGGCGTTCATGTCAGCGCCCTTCTCGCGGAGCCACTGGGTCGCCTCCCCCTCGATGTAGTCGTCGTAGTGGTAGCCCTGCAGCGGCGCACCGGCGATCTCCCCAATGGCGTTCCAGTCTGAAAAGCCGTAGGGCTCCATGGCGTTCGTTTGCAGCGTGGCGTTCTCGTCCGGCGTGTCGAAGGCGCCGGCCGCCCCCATGTGGAACTTGCCCTTGTAGGCGGTGTAGTAGCCCGCCTCGCGCATACGGTCCCCGATGGTAGGCGGAACCTCGTCGAGCGGCAGTTGCCAGGGGAATTCCACGTTGTCGCGCATGAGATTCTCGGTAACGTGGGTGCCGGTGTATATGACCGCGCGGCTCGATGTCGACATGTTGGAGCAGGCATAGTGCTTCTCGAACGTGGTCCCCAACTCCGCGAGAAGTTCGCGCGCGCGGAAGTCGGTCCCTTCCGGGTAGTGGTCGTAGTAGTGCTCCTGATCTGTCACTATGAGGATGATGTTGTAATTGCCGTCGGCGTTGGCGCGGGGGGATGCTGGCGCGCTTATGCCCGCACGTTCGAGTGCGCTGGTTGCCGAAGCGCCCGAGGATGCGGCCTTCGCGGTCTCGCCCGCATCTCCTGCTGCGCATCCCGCAAGGGGCGATGCTGCTACTGCTGCCGCAGCAGCAACCCCTCCCGCCAAGCCGAGGAAACCCCTTCTCGAAACGCTGCTATTCTCGGTGCCCATCTTCTGGCCCTCCTTCCTCTTCTGCGGTCCTTTCGGGCAATACGTACTCCATGAGCATCTGCTTCTGCCGAAGCAGGGCACGTTCGCGGTCGAAGTCGCTGCTTGCAGGGTAAATGAGCCCGAACGAGAATTTGGCGGCGAGTGTGAGCATGGAGTACATCGTCGTGTAGAATAGCTCTTCCTCATCGATGTCCGTGCGCATGGTCTGGTCCGCCAGGGCCTTGCGCCGCACTGTTCGGAACTTCTCCAAAAACAGGTCCACGCTTTTGGTGTACGGGGCGAGCCGATCCTCGGTGACCTCCTCGCGCTGGACGTATAGGTCGAACCTGGCGTTGAAGCGGAGCAGGTCCGGGTGGTCGCGGTACAGCATGAGGTAGCTGTCGAGGTAGAACTCAAACTCTTCGAGAGCGCACATGGAAGGACCGTTGCGCCGGGCGTATTCGGCGTTCACGGCTTCGAGATACTCGCGCCACTTCCATGCCGCCGTCTCGATCACCAGGGTCGTCTTGTCGCCGAAGTACCGGTAGATGCTCGCCTCGCCGAAGCCTGTGGCATCAGCGACTTCATGTATCGAGGTGGACTCTATTCCCCGCTCGGAGAATAATGCGAAGGCCGATGCGTACATGTCGAGCCTGCGTTGTTCCATCTGGCTTGCGCTCAACCTCATCCTGAAGTTCCCCTCCCCATATTTATATGATAGTGATACTATCATATAAATATGGGGGAATGCACAGAATTATGGTGCGCGTTTACGAGCCGTATCGCTTGTGCTATGAATTGCGCGAAAGCCACCTCCCGCAGGGAGGCAAGGAAGTGGGGGACGGGAAGGCCCGAGGTATCATGGGACCCGGCCCCCGCGCTTTACCGAAGCAGCCCTGCTACGAGCACCTTGAGCCCAGACAGTATCTCGGGCCAGGAATCGCCCCATTTCCGCGCCTCGCGCTCGTCGCAAAGCCAGTCGCCGTAGGCCCCGAGTATCTGGACAGGCACCCAATGTTTCAGTCACACCCCTCGTGACTTCGGTTTGCGTTCGCTTGAGAAAGTCCACGCGCGATGGAACCCTCGTGGCAGGCACCCTGAGCGCATTCTTCGACGAGTGAGGCCAGGAGAACAAGTTTCAGCCCGATGCCAAGTGCTACCTGCTCATGGTCGTACTCCACGACCAAAGTGACGCGATGGACGATATCGTCGCAAGTTACGATGCGAACTTGCGCGAGTCATCGCTTCCCGATGCTTTCTTCTACGGATACGACTCGCAGCACAGGTGCGGCGGATACGCGGGCCTCAACT
>CAJOIP010000062.1 GCA_905234785.1 uncultured Eggerthellaceae bacterium | reverse complement strand
TTGACTTCCAATGGAGGGGCGGCTTGCCGCCGCCCCGACAGACTTTGAAACGGCGCGGTGCACACGTCATTCAGGTTGAATAAAGACGCGTCTCCCTAGCACGGGTCGTGCCGCTCCGGCCCTCGCCGCACGACCACGAACGCACGTTGCCCGCTTAGAGGAGGTGGGCCATGTATAGCGGGAGGTAGAGCCGTTTGCCTTCAACCTTTAGCTGCTTGGCGTGCAGGACGAACTCGTCGCCAACACGTTTCGGGAAGCGCCTGGCGAAATCGTCGAGCGACACGGTCGAGTACGTCTTCGTCGACTTCGCCTCCACGGGGCTCACCCGGAGCTTGCCCGCCGCATCCGAAAAGCCCCTCGTCAGGAGGAAGTCGATCTCGCGCGGGCGGGGCTTGCTCGAGCGGGCGTCCTTCGCGGGCTCCTCCCAGCTGTAGTAGAACAGGTTGTGCCCGTTTGCGCGCAGCTGCTGCGCGACGTAGTTCTCGACGAGCATGCCCCTGTTCACGGAAACCCTGCCGAACTGCAGCGCCCTCTGAATCTCGAGGTTCTCGTCTGCGTCGGCGAAGGCGTGGCTCACCAGCAAGCCCGTGTCGCCCATGTAGCACTTCAGCCTGCTCTCGTCTGCGGTGAGGCGAAAACCCACGTTGGGGTCGGTGCACAGCCTGCAGACGTTGACGATGTGGGAATCCTCGAGCCAGTTCAAGGCGCTCTCGTAGTCCTCGTATCGCAGGCCCCGCTTGAGCGTCGAGAAGTTGAAGCGCTTGCTGTTGGCGGAAAGCTGGCCCGGCACCCCCTTGAACACGGCGAGGGCGCGCCGCGAGTCGGCGCCGCCGAACTTCGCGATGTCATCCTCGTAGAGAGCCAGTATCCTGCGCTTCTCGCGCTCACACTCGGAGAACGTCTCGTCCTCCACGAACGCGGTGACCGCCTGGGGCATGCCGCCAACCACGAGGTACTCGTCGAACAGGCGCATCGCCTGCCGATGCAGCGCATCGGGCAGCGCGGTCTTCGCCTCGAAGCTCCTGCGGATTTCCTCTGCGAGCAGGCGCTTTCCGCATGCCCACAGGTACTCCTCGAAGTCGAGCGGGCGCAGGGCCACCCTGTCCTCCTCCGACGGGATCACGATGCCCTCCGTGTTCTTTTTGATGGAGATCAGCGAGCCGGTCTCGAGATAGTCGAACCTTCCGTCGGCGACGAGGTGCTTGACCATCTCGCGGGCGGGCGGGAACCTCTGGACCTCGTCGAAGACGATGGCCGAACGTCTCTCGGGAAGCTCGACGCCGTGGAGGAGCTGGAGCATGCGCAGCAGCGTGCCGATGTCATCGGCGTGGTGGCGGAAAACGTTGCGCACCTCGTCGGTGGTCTTGGAGAAGTCGATGACGAGATGGGCGTCATACTCGGCGCTCGCGAAGGCCTCGGCGAGCGTCGTCTTGCCGACGCGGCGGGCCCCCTCCACGAGAAGGGCGGTGCGGCCGTTCGACCGGCCCTTCCATTCGACAAGCTTCTCGTAGCATTTGCGCTCGAACATGGCGGCTTCCTCCTGTGATTACAAAATCCCGAGGTAATTACGTTGCAATAATATGCATAATCCCGATGTTTAACAATAGAAATACCATGCAATTTCCCGAAGCTCGTGTTCAAGCGGGCAATTCAGTGCAACCACCTATTGCGTGACAGGCCATGTGCGCGCCCGTATGATTGCAGGCGAACCGAAGACGGGAACGGAGGAGCCCATGAAAGTAAGCGATGCCCTCTCGAACGCACGGAAGCGCGCAGGACTCACGCAGGAGCAGCTCGCGGCCAAGGTGTACGTGACGCGCCAGGCGGTGAGCCGCTGGGAAAACGGCGACAGCGAGCCCAGCGTCGACATGCGCAAGCTGCTGGCAAACGTGCTGGACATGCCCGCCGCAGAACTGTTCGACCTGCCCGACGCCCCGGCCTGCCAGTGCTGCGGGACGCCCTTCGACGTGCCGAACATGCCCTTCGGAACGGATGCCGACGGCACCGAGAACCCGGACTACTGCGGGTGGTGCTACCAGAACGGCGAATTCACGAGCGCCGGGCTCGACGAGATCATCGAGCGCAACGTCCCCTTCCTCATGGAGGCCACCGGCTACACCGCCGAGGAGGCGGTCTCGTTCATGGGCGCGGTGCTGCCCACGCTCAAGCGGTGGCGGAGCGCCGAGAACCGCAACCTCGCGGCCGACTGCAGGAAGGGCGTCTTCTATGCCTGTCCCGACTGCGGAAACGCCGTCTGGTCCATGGGCGAAGCGACGGTCAACTGCTGCGGCAACGTGCTCGAGCCCCTCGTGCCCAGGCGTAACGACGGGATACTGGCGGCGGAGGTCGAGGTCGCGGACGGCTGTCAGCGCGTACTCATCAGCCATCCCATGACCAAGCAGGACCACCTGGCCTACATTCTCGCCGTGGGCGACGACCTCGTGCGCATCAAGCGCCTCTACCCCGAGCAGGAGGCCCGGGCTGAGTTCCCCCTGCAGGGACCCTGCACGCTCTACGCGTACGGGGAAGGCTGTGGGCTGGTCGAGCTGTAAGAGGGGCTATCCCATTTCATCGCCCCTCGAAAGCATTTATTCATCGCGGTCTTAAGCAAGAACGGCATTCGCAGCCGCTTGATCGATCGCCTTTACGAAGACGTCGGGATGCTCGTAGTGGATGTCGTGGCCCGACTCGATTTCGATGGTCTCGCAGTTCGGGACGGTCGCCTGGATGCGCGCTGCGTCCTCGTCGGTCGTGGCGGCGTAGAGAACGCCGTCGTCGCCGTAGTTCGTCGAGGCCTTCAGGTACACGACAGGACATTCGATCTGCTGCAGTATGGCTTGCTGGTCGATGCCGGCCATCCAGCTGCCGTCGTAGAACGCCTCGCCGAAACGCGGGTCCCAATCGTCCATGAAGTACATGCCGCGCGTCCAGTCGCGCGGAACGAAGGCGTTCGTCACGTGCTCGCCGGGATGCTTGTCGCAGAACGCGGCCGTCTGCTCCGCAAGCATTTTTTGCAAGCCGCCGAACAGTCCGAACAGGTAGCTGTGCGACGCGTACCACGCCGGATATGCCGTGACCTCGCTCTGCTGGAGGAACGAATGCGCGATGGTATAGCCGTCGTACCAGGCGAAAGCGCCGGCGCCTTCCTGCACCTCATCGGGAGTCACGCGAAACAGCGGCGGGTCTTCCAGCACGCAGGCCGTGACATGCTCGGGATCGTGCACCGCCACATAGGCTGCGAGGATGCCGCCCGACGAGTGGCCGGACACGATGTATTCGCCGCCGACGACCTGGCCCGCGAACGCAATCAGCGCATCACCGTTCGTAGAGCATGTGTACAGAGCCGGATCGTGCGCCGACTCGCCGTGCCCGAAGCAGTCGACGGCGAACACGTGGTAGCGCTCCGACAGCTCAGGCAACACTGACGCGTAGTCTTCCCATTCCATGCCCTGTCCATGGATGAGCACGAGCGCCGGCCCGTTGTCGGGGCCTTCCGCGTAGTTGACCGTCGCGCCATCCACCGTCGCCTGCTTCTCCTGGAAGCCAGAATCGAGCGCGCGGGCGATCAGGCGCTCCTCGGCATGCAGGTTGTTGTCGCAATAGGCGGCAGCGGAGACGCCCGCGACAATCACGAGGGCTCCCGCGACGGCGCAGGCGATCTTCAGCGCCTTCTTCCCGTGACTCGAAGTTGTCATCCTACTGTCCTCCCGGCCGCCTTCATCGCGGCCTCGACGCCGGCCATGAAGTCAGCTTCCTTGCACAGGGCCAGGCCCTGGCCCTCGTCGCCGAGCACCACGAGCTTGTCGCCGGGTTTGATGCCGAACAGGTCGCGCGCCTCCTTGGGGATGACGACCTGCCCGCGCTCGCCCACCTTCACGTTGCCGAACAGGTGCTTGCCGCGCGGCGGCGCGCCCGCGACCAGCCCACCGCCGTCGAAGTTTGCGAGCCCGTCGACCGTCGTGCCGAGCACGTCGGCAAGCGCCGCAGCGTGCTCCAGGTCGGGCGAGGTCTCGCCCGATTCCCACTTCGCCACCGTCTGCCGCGACACGCCCACAGCCTCGGCCAGCTGCTCCTGGGTCATCCGCGCCGCCATGCGCGTTGCGCGGATGTTGTCGGCGATGCCCATGGCCGCCCCTTTCCGTCGTCTGAAACCGCAGGATACGCGCAACGCATGTGCGCCGCCGAAACTCGACGGTCTTGCCCGTGGGCCCCTGCGTGACGGGGAACCAGCCCACGTAGCGCGCGCCCTCGGCGGCTTTGCGGTCGATGATCTCGCGGTGGCTCTCCATGTCCGCGTTCAGCGCGTAGTTGTTCTTGTCGAGCTTCACCCGCACGTACTCGTAGCTCATGATACGCCCCTTTCATACGATTCATGCCATGCATGAGATGCTATACCGCCACGAACCGACGCTCCACCAACCGAACCTGGCAATTCGCAGGAGGGCGTGTCATGTTTTGTTGACATTGGTTGATGCCGCGAAAGGGCGTACGATTCAAGACTGCAAATCTCGTGGCGAACGTGGTAATGTGACAGCCGAAGTGTGGGGCATGGGGCTCCGCGCGGTCGGCCATCCAAGGGGATGTCTTTTTGGTCATTGTTCTGTAGGGAACGCTAGAACCCTTTTACGAAAGGGCGCACGAGCCGCCCTCGGTTTTTGCGTTCCGAATCCCGTCAATTCGTTGGATTCTCACAGAACAGGACACTACCATGAATTTCCCGAAGGCAAATTCCTTCCCGACATCCGTCATGCGCGAGCGCAGCATGGGGCCCAACCCGCT
>CAJOIP010000061.1 GCA_905234785.1 uncultured Eggerthellaceae bacterium | reverse complement strand
CGCCAAGGGCGGCGGGTCGAGCGAGCGCCCCGCGCGGGCCACGAGCGCGAGGTTGGCCAGCGCGAACGACATGCAGGCCCGCGCGTAGTTCTTGGCGAGCCCGCGGTAGCGGGTCTTGGCCCAGCCGAACTGGCGCTTCACCACGAGGAAGGGCAGCTCGACCTTGGCGCGCACGGACGCCTTGCGCGACTCGATGCCGCGCTCGATGTCGCCGGCCGCGCCGAGCGTCTTGACCGAGGAAGGCCGCCTGGCGACGATCCAATCGACGGCCGACAGCGCCCCGTCGCCGGCCACCTCGGGCCTCTTGGCGACGCCCGTGTAGCCCGAGTCCCCGTAGCAGAACGCGTCGTCGGGGCGGACGAGCGCGTGGGCCATGGCCAGGTCGGACACGTTGGCGGGCGTGAGCGCCACCGTGTGCACCAGCCCCGACCCGGCGTCGACGCCGACGTGGGCCTTGTAGCCGAAGTGCCAGTTCTTGCCCTTCTTGCCCTGGTGGGCCTCCGGGTCGCGCCCCCTGCGGGCGTTCTTGGTCGACGAGGGCGACTCGATGAAGGTCGCGTCGACGATGGAGCCGCCGCGCATCATGACGCCCGCCTCGTCGAGCAGCGCGTTGAGGCGGGCGAACATGGCCTCCTGCAGCCCGTTGTCCTCCAGGACGCGCCTGAACTTGAGCAGCGTGGTCGCGTCGGGGACCTGCTCGCCCATGAGGTCGACGCCGACGAACCGCTGCATCGCGCGCGAGTCGAGGACGGCGTCCTCGCAGCCCTCGTCGGACAGGTCGAACCAGCACTGCAGCAGGTACATGCGCAGCATCTGCCCGAGGTCGCGCGCGGGCCTGCCGCGCCCGCCCGGCTCGTAGTAGAACGGGCGGATGAGCGCCTCCCACTCGGCCCAGGGCACGATCGCGTCCATCTGCTCGAGGAAGGCGGCCCTCCTGGTGGTCCTCCTCTGCCCGGCGAGCTCGAGGTCGCCGAACGTGGTCTGCTTCTCCATGCGGGGACTCCCGTCAACGTGTCTCAACGATGGTTCGATCGTACACGAACCAGCAGGTCGGGAGGCTATTGCGTCGGTGGCAGGGCCGCGTTGTCGGCGGGGGTTGTTAAGGGGGCGTCGCCCCCTTAAATGCCAATGGAGGGGCGGCTTGCCGCCGCCCCGACAGACTTTGAAAGCAGATGCGAGCGGCTTGCTGCAAGCAGAATAAATCAGCGTTTACCTAGGTTTCGCCGCCGCCCATCGCGCGCCATTCGCGCGTCGCACCTCCCCCGCACGAAGCGTCGGCTGACGCGGGGTTCCCGATATGGAAAACTCCACTTGTAAGGCACCAGGTCGCGACCGACAGACGGAAAACCCGTCACTCGGTCTGACCAGGTAAAACGTGAAATCACCCCTCTGGGAATGAGTCGAACGATGTGGAAAACTCTGGCGCAAAACCCCAGGTCGCAACCGACGGACCAGAATATGGTCCGTCGGTTGCGACCTGGGAAAACGCAAATTCAAGCACTAAAGCGAGCTCTGAGGATGTGGAAGACCGCGTTTACGCGAGCGAGGCGGCAGGCAGGGATTTCCGACAGTCGGTAAATCCGCCTCAAATCGACAATAGGAGGAGCGCGGACGAGTCCGCTTCCGCCGGGCGGGCGAGCAGAGCCCGAAGGCTCGCTTCGCCCGGTTCAGCCACAAAGACAACCAACCGGCGATGTCCCCCAGGTTGCAACAGGAGAAGCGCAAGGCGGCCCGATCGCTACCGTGATCGCGAGCGCGACCTCGCCTCGCCGCCGCCGTGGCTGCGGCCGCCGCCATCCCCGCCGGTCGAGCCGCCCTTCCTGCCGCCGCCCCCGCGGAGGAGCCCGGTCCTGCCCTCGCTCGCGTTGATGAAGTTCTCGCGCCAGCGTGAATACTTGGCCGGGTTCCTTTTAAGCTCGCGCTTCTCCTCGTCGGTGAGATGCCAGCCCCGGTCGACCTTGCGGTCGAGGCTGACGCGCTCGCCGGATTTGGCGGCGGCGGCCTCCTCCTCGCGCCGGCACCAGTCCTTAGCCCGGGATCTGGCGTGCGCTTGGTCGGGCGGTAGGATGTTGGTGACCTTCGCAACCTTGATGAGCGCTTCGAGGTTTTCGACATGCCGCAGCCTTGAGGCGTCGCCGGGCTTTTTGGCGAGCCTGGAACGGGCCAAGGCGAGCGTCGCGCGCGCTTCCTCTACGGTGTGGATGCGGTCGCCCTGAATCGCCGCCAGCGCCCGGGAGATGTCGACGGTTTCAACCTCGGCGCCGCGCTTTACCCGGACGACGGTGACCTCGGAGACGAGGTTCGCGATGCCGGCGGCTGCGGCGTCGCAGTCGGCAGAGAGGCGGTTCCGGTAGTACGACTCTTTCATCTTCCCCTCGATTGCGGGGTTGGTGAATTTCGCCCCGAGACGCGCGCCGCCCACCCTTCTCTTGTTCTGTTCGAGCGGAACATCAGGCTGCGGGTAATAGAAGATCAGGTCATGTTTGTTATCGTTCTTGCGCTTGCGCTCCTCGGTGTGAATTCCCATCTTTTCGAGGTTGGCACGGAACTCGCCCATGTCTCGCGAAAGGTGGCATGCAACGTCTATCGCGTCGCGCAGCTCGTCCTTCCAGGACTTCTCCCCCTTGGCGCGGATCTCGCGCTCGGCCTTCGCGCGGTAAACGTCCTGCTTCGACGGCCGGCGGTCGAACTTGCGCTTCCCTTCCCCGATGTGCTTCCCCTCCTCTACGACCGGCGCGTTGAGGATGCGCTCGTACTCGTCGCCGAGCTCGATGCGCTCGGCCCTCGTCGCGAAATGGGAGAGCCCCAGGTCCTTGCTGATGGCCTGCAGGTCCTCGGCGAGCGCCAGCCACTCGCCCTCGTCGAACATGAGCCTCTTGCCGGTGTCGAGATTGGTGTTGTTCACCACGACGTGGGCGTGGAGGATGCCCTCCATGCCCTTCTTCACGAGCTGGGAGTTGTCGTCGTGGTAGACGACCGCGACCTGGTGGGCGCCGTACTTGCCTCCCTCGTCGGCGAAGTTCAGATCCACCCACCGCCGCACAAGCTCCTTGAGCTTGCTGACGGGGCACCCGTCCCCGGGGTCGGGCGAGATGATGAAGTGGCGGTACGTGATGGTCTGCTTGTGGCGGGGAGACCTGTTGTTGCCGGACTCGGCGCGCGTCGCATCCATGGCCATGTCCCACCGGTCGATTTCGGAAGTCATGAGATTGAAGAAGTCCGGCTCCGCGCACGACCTGTCGACGGGCCGGCCGTCCTCGCCGAGCTTGCGGGAGGAGCCGGAGCCGTAGTAGAGGTAGGCGCGCACGGCGCCCATGGTGGTGCTGTGGCCGTTGATGGTTTTGAAGGCGGTCATAGCAAAACCCCCGCGGCGGGGAAGAGCTCGTCGGCCCTTCCGACAATCGAAACGTAGGCCTTCTCGAGCCTTTCGAGGTCCTTCGCGATGCCGTCGAAGAACTCGAGCAGGAACCTCGGGCCCTGTCCGTAGCGCCAGTCGTAGAGGGCCTCCACGTCGGCCGTGTTCGCCTCGCGCGCGACCTCGTTCAGCGACCGGCCGCACTCCGCGAGCTCGGCCAGGCCCCCGCCGAAATCGGCCACGCGGACGCAGCCCGGCATGTCGCCGTGCGCGCGCTCGCCGAGGAGGATGTCGTCGGCCATCGACAGGGCGAATCGCATGAAGGCGCTCCTCGACGGCATGTCCCACTCGCGCGCGCGGCGGTCGAGTTTGCGCACGTCGACGCGTGGGATGCGGAAGGACACCTTGCGCACGCCTGCGGCGGCCGACCGCCTCGGGCGACGGGCGTGAATCGTGTCGATTAGGCCCAGCAGGCGCGCGAAGAGGGCGTGCATGTAAGCCGTCTGCATGGTTGCGCACCGCGCGCCCACAACCGCGCAATAGCCGGCGGAATTCGGCTCGCCGCAATTCGCGCTCTCGCCGTAGCGCCGGCAAGAACAATATTCTGGGGCGCTGTCGTCGTACAACGCCGCCGCGACGGCGAACGAGGACCTCACCTGGCGGAGGTTCGAATCGTGCCGCTGGCACTCGCGGTGCAGGGCGCGAGACTGCGCCGCCGGCACGACGGCCGGCCCGACGGCATGGCCGCCGTCGGGGTACCCGCCGTCGGCGAACCGGGCCGGCAGCGGGCTCAGGTGCACGAGCCTCCGCATCGTCTCGGAGCGCTTCTCGCCGCGCTCACGGGCAAGGCGGTCGAGCGTCTGCAGGCCCGCGTCGTCGAGCGTCATGTTCACGCGCATCAGTTCCATCTTCAGCCCCCAATCCAATCGCGCGGCGCAGCCGCTTCGGGTCCGGGCCGCCCCGGTGATGCGACGCCGCGGCGCTGGCCGCGCGCCCGGCGCGGGGCGAGCGAACGCGAAGACGCATGGCGGCCGCGTCACTGCGGTGGCGCACCCCCCCCAGTGCGAGCACCGCACCGGGTCCAGGGGCGCCGCCCCTGGCAAGAGTGCTGGTGCGGCATCGAGAAAGCGCGAGCTTTCGCGGTGTCCCACCACACAGTCTCTTGCTAATAATCCCTATTCTGCATAGCTCGAAAAAAAGCGCCAGGTACCTTGCGAGTAGAGAGTTGAAAAAGTTATTAGATCCGGCTATTGGCTTATATAGACGTACCTAATAACGCCCTATATATAAAAACACCAGTTTGACCTGGTGTTTTTATATATTCCATTAGCACGCGGAGTATAAAACCATTGATATGGCATTAGGAACGAGGATAGAGGTCCCCGGAAACCGGCTCCTCGCCCTCGACCCACTCCTGATCCCTCTAGTCTTTTAGCGCGATGTGGAAGACGCACTATATGTAAGAGTGTAACAGGTCTGAGGCTTTATCAGGTGAGGTTATGCTTCATGGTAGTGTTTCTTTCGATGGGCTTGGGATATAAAAGGAGCCCGCATTAGACGTGCGGGCTCACTGGCAATGAGGGGTCTAACGGTTAGCGGGAGGACGGGGGGCGCCTTTAGTGGGCTTCTCCTGCCGTCCCTTCGTGTGCTTCTTTGAGCTTTACATCGAATTGCGCAAGCCCGCCGCGGATTTCATCCTCTGTCCAATCGTCGTCATCGGGCGCGTTTTCAAACCTGACGAGAGGGTAGCCGAGGGCGTCGAAAAACGCATCTTTAAACTCGTCGTTTCGCTGGGTTTTCCAGTCGGTTTGGTGTGATTCACCATCGAGTTCAATGGCGCAGACTACATACGGTCTTTCGTCTTCTTGGCGCGCCTTCTTGCAAACGAGAAAATCCACGTGGGGGTATTGAACAAGCCCTTTCAGCTGGTCGTATATTTCTTCGCGGTAGGGGGTGTTCATCCCGATTTTGGTGCCATCGACTTCGCAAATGTCGATAAGCTTCGGCTTGACGAACACATCCCACCCCTGCTTATCCGCAACCCGCGCGAGTGTGCGATAGAACCTGGATTCATTGTAGTTTGTAATGCAACAACGCTTATAGGGCATGTTTTCAAGTGCCCACGCGCGGGTTTCCTCTCGTGTGGGCGGTTCTAAAACCACGGGTTTTTGCTGCACACGTTGTTGGGGAATAGGCGTCGGAACAGTGTGCTGTGATTGCTTATTGCGCTTGTGTGCTGCTCTTCGGTCGTCGATGGCAAAGATGATTGCACAGACAAAGGCCACGCCTACGATGAGGTACGTTAGATCATCAACAGACACTGCATCTCTCCTTATTTCGTGGCGCCGCAGGCGCAACGATACCCTACGACCTGATTTTCATAGATGGGGTTTGAACCAACCTGAATATCACGGTATTCAGTGTGGTAGTTAATGTTCGCTCCCCGGCCCTGAGATTGGATATAGTTGGAAAGAGATCCACTATCCGAGAATTCCATTCCAGTGTTCGTTACATAAACACCGTGCGTCTCATAAATCGGCTCCTCGCCGACCTGCACCTGCTCGTAAATGGGTTCCCATGAGTGCTCGTGCACGGGCGCAGCCGCCGGCGCCGGCGCGGCATTGCCGCCACCAGCGTTGCTTGTACCACCGTTGCCGCCCGTCTGCGAAGCCTGGGCATCGTTCGTGTTGCCGGCATTCGTCGCCGGGGTCGTCCCGCCGTTCGTGGCCGCGGCGCCGCTTTCGGCGGTGCTGCTTGCGGCGGACGACGTGCTCGACGCGCTGGCTGCGCTCTGCGAAGACGCAGCAGCGCTGCTTGCAGAGCTTGCTGCGGCGCTGCTCGACCTCGAATTCGCGGTCGTCGCCGCGGCGCTGCTGGACGCGCTTGCCGCCATGCTCGAGTTCGTGCCGCTCGTAGCCGGTTGCACGGCAAGCGCCACGCCAGCTGCGATCGCCGCAATGACCACGACGGCCACGACTGCGATGACGATGCCCTTCTTGGATTTGGGCTTCGCCTCGGCGGCGACAGCCTTGTTTTCAGCGGGCTCGGTCGCGGTTTCGGTTGCCGGCGCCGGTGCGGCTTCCCCAACCGACTCCATAACGCCCGTCTTGTCGACTTCGGGCGAATCCATCGCCTGGGTTGCGTCGTTGTCGATCTCGATCTTCTTCGTCTCGTCTGCCATTTTCGTCTCCTGTCTGCTCGTGCGCTTCTCTTGTCTTTTACTATCTATTTCCATTGCCTGGTTGATTTCGGTCGGTTCTTTCTGGTGGGTCGTATTGCTTATATTCACTACCGGAAATGCGCTGTTTCTTATGAGCTCTGCAGGCTCAAAATCAGCCTGGAGTTTACATAATGCGCATTATAGATACGCCCGTAAACCGTAAAAACTGGGGTTGAACTGGGGGTGTTACGAATCGAATTTGACAATTCAGCAGGTTTTGACAATTCCCATAGAAAATATACTTCACACCCACTTAGATTTTGGCGCGGTTTTTTCGGCGCCGTCCGGCGAGCCACGCCCCCGGAACTTGCAGCTCCGGCCGCGCTGCGCGCGGGACGCATAGTGGGTGTGGGTGATTGTCGTTGACGACATGCGTCGTGGGGCCGCATTGCGGGTTGTGGCTCTAGAAGAAAGACCTTACGCAAGTCGCGACCTTCTCGACGAAATCGGGCGGCACCGACTCGATACGCTCGGCAGACCTCGCGTCCAGGTCGTAGGCGCGCACCTGCTCGCACGCGACGCAGCCGCGAGTCTCAATCCCGTCGGGCAACTCCAAGTGAAGTGGGAAGCCGTTGAGGGTCGAGGTTATGGGGCACACGAGCGTCATGCTGGTGGCCATGTTGAAGTCGAACGAGCTCACCACCATCGCGGGCCTCCTACCGGCGGGCTCGTGCCCGACCGACGGGCTCAAATCGAAGCGGATCACGTCCCCCTGGTCGAACACCACGGCTACCACAGCTCCCTTCCGACGCTCGCCCCGGGGGCGTCTATCTCGCCCGGTTTCGGGCCGTCGTATCCCCTCATGAGCGATTGCATCGTGTACGAGCTCGGGTTGCTGACGCTCAGAACCCTGCTCCGCTCGTCGTAAACAAGCGAGAGCGTGTCTCCGATGCTTGCCGCCATGTCGGCGTAGACCTCCTTGGGAATGAGGATGCCGCCCCCGTTCCCCCACTTGTTCAGCTTCACTTCGGTGGCAATCATACGCACCTCCTGAAATATAAACATGTTTAAACACCTGAATTATACCTAGACTCGCCGCTTTCGTCAATGAGATATTTCGCTAAAAGCGAGCAGGTCAACACACGTCTTATGGTAGAATTCGAGTGCAGGCGATTGGTGATTCGCTCGGGGAATGGGACCCCGGTACGCCGTAACCGATCGCCTGCTTTTTCATTGTTTGCAGCATGGCAACGGAATCCGGATTCCGCCAGACGTCGAGATATACTTGTTTCGTTGTCGAAATGGACGGCGAAACGAATCCGTCCGCTTCGGTCCTCAGGCCCCAACGGAATTTCGCTGGGATGGCCTTTGGACAAGGGGCTGGGCGAAACGCCCAGCGACCCGTCAAGCTCTGGCCCGCCATACGGCGGGCCATCTTGTTCTCAACCCTGAAAACACGGGTCGCGCGCCCGGATAAACTCGTCGATTTCCTCGAACGAGACGGGCCTGTAATCGTTGGCGTCGACGCCGACATCGTAACGCCAAGTGCCGTCGCGGGCGCAGTCGCCGTTGTAGCCGCGGCCCTGGCTGTGGATGTGGCCGTGCAGCATGTAGCTGCTCTTGGCCAGGTCGACGCCGTGGTGCACCGGGGCCAGGTTCCAGTCGAGCATCGGGTAGTGCGACAGCACGCACAGCCGTCCCTGTTCCCTCAGCTCCATGTACGG
>CAJOIP010000060.1 GCA_905234785.1 uncultured Eggerthellaceae bacterium | reverse complement strand
CAACCACCTGGGGCACTTCCTGCTGGCCAACCTGCTCTTGCCGCTTATGGCCGAGAACGGGAAGATCTTCTCCACCACGAGCGACATGCACGACCCGCCTGCAGGCGAGATGACGTGGCCGGGCACCGAGGCGTTGGCGCATCCCTCCGGGGAGCTGGCCCGCTCGCGCATGCGCTACTCATACTCCAAGCTCGCCAACATCTACTTCATCCACGAGTTGGCGAAGAGCCTCGAGGCCGAGGGCTCGCAGGTTACCGCAAACGCCTTCAATCCGGGTATGATGATGACGAGCTTCGCCAATGTCAACAAGGCGCAGGCAGCTGTGGTGAAGCGCACGATGCCGCACCGCTTCGGCGACCTCGCGAAGTCCTCCGACGCGTACGCCCGGCTCGTGGTCGACGACGCGCTGGCGGTCACCTCGGGAAACTACTACGACCGCTCCACCACGGCCGTCCCGAGCTCCGACCTCTCCTACGACGAGGGCAACGCGCGCGAACTCTGGGTCGAAAGCATGCGCCTCTGCGGGCTGCAATAGCGGCACTTGCCCGGTAACCGTTCGGGTCGATTCGGGCTCATTTTGGAATTGCCTATACCGTTAAGCAACAAAATTCCTCAAGTCATGCCCTTACTGGCCGTTTATGACTCGTTTTACTGGTTTCCAATTCCAGCCATATCGCCCATGATGGGCCAATCTGATGCACCAGCGAGGCTGTTGCCGGCGAGGAGGCGATTCCATGGCTGGAGAAAAATCAAACGGCCCGTTGCTAGCGGTGTTTTTCACCGGCGGGTTCCTCGCTGGGTTCAACGCAAATGTGGTGAGCGTGGCGCTTCCGGGAATCATGGCAGACCTCGCGGTGGACGCGTCAACCGCACAATGGCTTGTCAGCGGCTACATGATGATGCAGGCCGTCGTCATAACGCTCTACCCGTTCCTCAGCCGTCGTTTCTCCACGCGCACGTATTACTTGGTTGGGCTTGCCCTGTTCGCGTTGGGGCAGGCGGGCTGCATGCTCGCGCCTTCGTTTGCCGTGTTGATTGTCTTCCGCGTGCTCCAGGCGTGCGGTGGCGGGCTGCTGATTCCCGTTATGATGGGCGCCTCGCTCATGCTGGCCCCCGAAGGAAAGGCGAGTACCTACCTTGCTGCAGGGACAGCCTGCCTCACAGTTGGGCCCGCTCTGGCGCCGGTCGTCTCGGGCGTGCTGGTCACTGCGTTCAGTTGGCGAGCATGCTTCACCGTCCCGCTCGCCGTAGCCCTGGCCATGTCCCTTGCGGGTGCGTTCGTGCTGCGTCCCTTGGCTGAAATCGACCCCGCAGCGTCGTTCGATGCGATGTCGCTGGTCCTGGCGGCGCTCACGCTGGTCGCGTTCGTGTACGGCATGGGCCGCCTCGCCCAAGTCCCCGTCGTGGGAATCGCCGCGCTCGTCGTATCCGTCGCGTTCGGGGCGCTCTTCGGGCGGCGGCAGTCCAGACTCGACCAGCCCTATCTCAGCGTTGCGCCGCTCAAGACGGGCCTTTTCACGGCCTGCTGTGCGATACTCATCATCTCTATCATGCAGAACTTCTCGATGAGCTTGCTTTTGCCGTTGCAGTTCCAGTCGGCGTTCGGGCGCACCGCCATGGAGGCGGGCCTGCTCGTCATCCCGCCCATCCTGGTGATGACGGTCGCGACCGTGCTCTCCGGCAGACTCGCCGACCGCTTCGGCGTCTGGCCGCTCGTCCCCGCCGGGTTTACGATTCTGCTGGTAGGCCAGGTGCTCGTGTTCTTCTCGGCTGGCGCGGGCTCGCTCGCGGCAATCGTGGGCTTCTCGACGCTCGTGTACGGCGGTGCCGGGCTTGTTCAAGCCCCGCTGCAAGCCCTGGCAATCAAGTCTCTGCCGCCAGAGGAAAGCTCGAGCGGCGTGAGCCTCGTCAACGTATGCATCCAGATGGCTGCCGCAATCGGTCCCGCGCTGTTCGTAGGTGTGCTCTCCAGCGCTTCGGCTAGGGCGGCGCTCGGCGGCGCGGATGCCGTCGCAGCGCAGACCGCTGGCTTTGCAGCTGCCATCGTCGTGGCAGCGGTGCTCGCGTGCATCGGTCTTATCGCTTCGGTCCCAGTGTCCCGCAAGGGCGAGAGGCGATGATTGTAAGTATTGAAGGGCGAAAAAAGGAGGATCAACCATGAAGGATTACTTTGATTTGACCGGCAAGGTCGCGCTCGTCATCGGGGCGTCGTCGGGATTAGGGCGCCAGTTCGCGAAAGCGCTTGCCAACCAGGGCGCGTCCGTAGCCGTTGCCGCGCGGCGCGTCGAGAAGCTCGAGGAGACAAAGAAGCAGGTCGAGGAGTTCGGCGTCAAGTGCATCGCCGTGCCATGCGACGTGAGCGACGAGGATTCGATCAAGGCATGCATCGAAGCGGTCGTTGCCGAATTCGGCAAGATCGACATCCTGTGCAACAATGCCGGCATCATCGTGTGGGAAGACCTGCTCGATTCCACGACCGAGGGTTGGAACCGCGCCATGGCCACCAACGTGACCGGCGCCTACATCGCAAGCCGCGAGGCCGCGCGTTACATGGTGGAGCAGGGCAGCGGACGCATCATCAACACGGCTTCCATCGCTGCGCATGGCGGCGAGGCAGGCTCGGTGTCCTATTACGCCAGCAAAGCCGCCATCGCCAACCTCACCCGCGCGCTGGCCTGCGAGCTCTCGCCCAAGGGCGTCAACGTGAACGCAATCGCGCCGGGCGTGTTCGCGACCGAGCTGACCGCGAGCAGCATCGACGGCCCTATGGCTGAAGCCCAAAAGGCCGCCCTGCCGATGCGCCGTTTTGGCCGCGAGGGCGAGCTCGACGGCATCCTGATCTACCTGGCGTCCGACGCTTCTAGCTTCTGCACGGGCCAGGTCATATTCGTCGATGGCGGTCAGACCTGCAAGATGTAATTTGAACCTGTCGCTATAGGGAGATGCGTCTTAATTCATTCCGGTCCAGATTCGCCGGGGCGCGCCCAGGGACATTCGGGTTCAACGCCGTTCACACAAGGAGGCTGACATGGTCGTGGGTGTGGGGATAGACGCCGTTCAAATCTCGTCTATGAGAAGACTGCTGGAGACGGGCGGCGACACGTTTGAGACGGCGACGTTCTCCGGGGAGGAACGTCGGGCGGCCCACGTGCAGTCCGACGCGGCCGCGCGTTTCGCTGGTCTGTTCGCTGTAAAGGAGGCCGTTTACAAGGCGCTGGCACCGCGTGCCGGGAAAGAGGATTTCGACTTGCGCAAGGTTCGTGTCGAACATTGGGCAGACGGTTCGCCCCATGTGGTGATGGACGGCTACTTGTCTTCGATCATGGAAAGGACGGGCGCGTGCAGCGTGCTCGTTTCGGTGACCAACGAGGGCGATTTCGCAACGGCGATAGCCCTCGCGCAAACCGAGCCTCTCTGAAGTCAGAGAGGCTCGGTCGATACAGACGTCTTTTTTCAGCGCTGTTTGCCGTTTAACGAGATTCGATTTCGACCGCATCACGGCTCACGTGGGCGGTGCGCCTCAGATATGCAATCCGTGACGGATATTGGAAGGAAGAGCGATGGATTTCCTCGAGCTGTTGAAAACGCGCAGGTCGGTGCGCAAGGGGGTGACGATAATGCCGTTATACAAAGGTCCGGCAGGGTTCGAGCGCTTCATGAACATCTTCATGAACCTCGTGATTTGCGTAGGCATGGCGACGCTTATACTGGCGATTGTCCAGGCGCAAGTGCCCGAAGCGCCCATATTCACGCCGATTGCCTGGCTGTGCATGTTCCTCGAGAGTTTCGCGTTCGGCTTCACGGTAATCACCTTACTGCCGGTGTCTAACTGGGCGAATGCGGTTGCGTCGAAGGTCGAGGGAAAAATCGGGAGCTATGTCGTGCAGGCCATCGTCTTCGATATCGTGATGACCACGGTGATGTCCCTGCTGATCAGCTTCGTGGACAACATTCAGACGCGCGGGCTCGAGGGCACGTTCGCGTCCTGGCTCGGCGTTTTCCCCTATGCGCTGATCGTCGCGTTCTTCATCATCCTCGTTTTCATGGCGCCGTCCCAGGCGCTCGCCGCCAAATTGTCGGGCTTCGACCCACGGAAGGCTCGTTAGACAATAGATGCGACACCTGGCCGCGAGGTGGAATCTGGGCCGAAATGAATCAAGATGCGTCTCCATAGCTGCCGGCGGCTATAATAGGGCTATTCGGTCGTAGAATGGGGGAGGCTTTCGTGGAGCTGCAGGACCTGAGGTGTTTCATGGCCGTCGCGCAGCAGCTCAACTTCACGCGCGCGGCGGAGTGGCTGCACGTCACGCAGCCGACGCTCTCGAGACGCATCCGCGACCTCGAGACGGAGCTCGGCGCGCAGCTGTTCGAGCGCGGGTACCACGATGTGGCGCTCACTGCTAAGGGCGAGCTGCTGCGCGTCGAG
>CAJOIP010000059.1 GCA_905234785.1 uncultured Eggerthellaceae bacterium | reverse complement strand
GGTCGAGGCCATCGCGAGCTTCGCCGAAATGGCGGCACGGCAGCGCATGGAATAACGAACTGAAACGCTCGCCCAGGGTGGATGTGTGCAAGCGCCCTATCCATGGTGCCTAGCCCGTGCGCACGAGGCTGCCTGAATTAGCAAGACACTCGCCCGAGAAGGATGCGCGAGCGGCTGTTAGGTCCTATGTGTTCAGAAGATATACACCATAGGCTACTTGCTAACCTGGCCGCTGCACATCTCCGAAGCGAGTCGCGGAGGACAGATGGCGGATGTGAAGGCAGCGAGCAGACCTATTGGTTCAGCTGAAATACGCAATAGGCTGCTTGCTAATCCGGGCGCCGGCTCCCCGTTGCCGTGCCACCTAGGGGCCGTCTTTATCTCAATGCTTTGCTCCATAGGGAAATGCCCGTCGGCATACGCACCTGCTACACCTACATAGACAAGGGGTTCGCCGGCGTGAGCAACATCGACCTGCCGCGCAAGGTGCGCTACAAGCCGCGCAAGCGGAAGAAGGAGCCTGGCCGCGACCGCGTCGACCGCACCGTGGCCGCGGTGTGCAGCCACGTCGACACGCACCCGAGGCCGGCGAGGTCGAGCGCGTGCTGAACATGGCCGATGGCGCGCTGCTGATCGTCGACGCGTTCGAAGGCCCCATGCCGCAGACGCGCCATCACCCTCTGCCGCGTCGCGGACGTCCGCTACAAGACGTTCGTGTTCAAGAAGCGAGATTTTTCTGCTTGGAGAATAAGAAAAGCCTTTGCGCTACGCGCGCTCGAGCGGCTGGCCGTAGTGTTCGAGGACATACCTCGTGTACGGCAACGGCTTGTGCAGCCTTTCTTCAGGGTTGTCGCTGTCGTCGAAGGGCCCGCATGCGTCGATTGCCTTGTAGCACCAATCAATGGCGGCCTCTTTGTCTTTATCCTGTCCAATTCCGTTGGCGTTCATGAGCACAAGCCCGCACATGCACATCGCCGCGCTGCGATCGCCCTCGTCGAGGGCGTTCTGGAAGATCTCGCGCGCCTTCGCGGGATCGGCCTCGACGCCAATGCCGTTCATGTACACCTCGCCGAGCGAATAGGAAAAGCCGCCTGCCGCCGCTTTCCCGTACCACTCAACCATCTTGCCGGGATCGCTTTCTGCAATGTCGGTGTCAGGGCGGTACGTATCGCCCACACGCCGGCAAGCCAGGTAATAGCCCTCGTCTGCCGCCTTCTGGTACCACTCGAGCGCCTTGGCCTGGTCAGCTTCGGCGCCGATGGCATAACGATTCAGGTCGCCCAAGCCCACGCGAGCGGCGTTACGGGTCGCGAAATCCTCGCTTTCGAGCGCGGCGGTGTAGTTGGCTTGCGCTTTCGCAGCGTCAACT
The DNA here is from genome assembly GCA_905234785.1 of uncultured Eggerthellaceae bacterium. Classification (GTDB taxonomy): domain Bacteria; phylum Actinomycetota; class Coriobacteriia; order Coriobacteriales; family Eggerthellaceae; genus UBA9715. The sequence goes on along the minus strand of CAJOIP010000059.1, from coordinate 3,329 downwards.
GCGACACCGTTGTCGATGCCGCAGATGCCGCTGTAGAGGTTGCCCAACCCCACATTGCCCATCAGGCATCCCCCGTCGGCCGCCTTCTGGTAAAGCTCGATTGCCTTCTGGACGTCCTTATCGACCCCGTAGCCCGTCTCGTAGAGCGTGCCGAGGCCGTAGTATCCGTAGGACGAACCTTTGTCGACTGCTTTCTGGTAGAAGGCGAGCACCTCGGGCCAGCGGCCGGCGTCTTGGTCGTATCGGCGCACGTCACCAAGCCAGTAATAGGCTTCGGCGCTGCCGAACTCGGTTGCCTTTTGGAATGCGTCGCGCGCCTTGGCCATGTCGAAGGCCTTGCCGTTGATGCCGAACCAGTAATCAATGCCCTCGTCGAGCATCATCTTGTCCTCGGACACCATCATGCCATCTGGCGAAGCCGAACTTGCGCTTGCACTGGCGCTGGCTGCGCTGCCCGATGCCGCCGACGAGGCACTGCCGTTTCCACCGCATCCGGCGAGCCCCAACGCCAGCGTCAGCGCGCAGCATGCCAATGCGACTACCGGGGATTTCTTCATGGCCTCTACCTTTCACACATCAAGCTCGTTATCCACGGGCGCAGCCATTGTTACCACGGAAGCAGGCTACGGAGCATACGAACCTATAAATAACCCACCAAAAACATCAGACAGCAGGGGTCAGGCTCCGCTGTCTCATTTTTATGGAAGAGGACGCTCCCCTTGTCCTGCAACTTATTGTATTAAACTACACGAAATAATATAATTTCGTGTAGTTCTATTACATGTAATTGATTGGAGCTCTATGCAAGCGATGCGACGAGCGCTCGAAACGGACTTCGAGAAGTGGGCGACAGGAAACGATCCCCGCCCGCTGCTCATCCAAGGAGCGCGCCGCGTGGGCAAAACGTTCCTGGTCGAGCAATGCGGCAAACGGCTCTACGGCGACGGCTTCGTAAAACTCGACTTCCAGACCGACCTCGAACGCGCCTCGGCGATCTTCGACGTCCCGACCGACGACATCGACGGTATCGTGGCGCGTATCTCGGAGTACAAGCGGAAGCCCCTCAGCCCCGAGAGCTCCCTCATCTTGCTCGACGAGGTGCAGCTTTGCGAAAAGGCGTTGAACAGCCTGCGCTTCTTCGCGGGCTCGCCCTGGCGCGTCGCCGCGACGGGTAGTTTGCTCGGCGTCACGGTGAAGCAGCGCAAGCTGCCCTTCCCCTCGGATGTAAAGCACGTGCGCATGCACCCCCTGACCTTCGAGGAGTTTCTCTGGGCGCTCGGCGAGCAATCCATGGCGGCGGACATCCGAAAACACGCCGAGACATGCGAGCCCTACCTGCTACACGACCGCGCAAGCGACTACCACCAACGTTTCCTCGCAGTCGGCGGTATGCCCAAGGCGGTGCGCGCATACCGAGATTCGGGCTCGTTCGGCGAAGTGCGCGAGGTCCACGGGGAAATTGACATCACGTACATGGCCGACATGACGGATCCCGACAACGGCATTAGCGCAGCGGCCGCCAAGCGCATCTGGGAAAGCCTCCCCAAGCAGCTCCTCCGCGCGTCGACCAAGAAGTTCAAGTACTCGGAGGTCATGCGTGGCGGCAGGCGCTCGCAGCTGCTCGAGCCGCTCGAATGGCTCGAGGCGGCGGGAATCGTGCTGCGCAACGACCTCACGTGCGACACGAGTGCCCCCCTTGCCCCGTTCAACAGCGACGGGGGCAGCTACTTCAAGGAATACATATGCGACACGGGGCTGATGTTCCACAAGTTCGGGATAGAAGCCGAGCTGTTCCTCGATCCGAAACTGAAGTCGCTGCTCTCGGACGATTTCCGCGGAGCGCTCGCGGAGAACAGCGTCATGCAGGCCCTGCGCGCCAACGGAATCGCCACGTTCTACTGGATGCCCAGCGAGAAGGTCGGGAACGGCGAAGTCGACTTCGTCTTCCAGGACCGGCAAGCGCGCATAGTGCCGGTAGAGGTGAAGTCGGGCCGCAACGTGAAGGCGAAGAGCCTCGCGCGGCTCGTCAAGGAAGGGCGTTCGCCCGTCGCATACCTGCTCTCGACAAATGACTTCTCCGCCACTGAAGGCGGCGAGGCGGGGTGCATGGTGAAACACCTTCCCCTCTATGCCGCATTCTGCATAGGAACGTAGGGCGGGCCCTGCTGCATTTCCACTACGGCCAACGGGAAGCGCAGGCAATACAAAAACCACTGAACAACCGTCCTGGCGATTGCCGTGCTGGTGCTGTTCCTCGAACTCGGCGCGCCGAGCCAGCTAGGCGGCATCCACTTTTTGCGAAAAACACCTCCCGGCAAGAAAAAAGCCCAGCCCGTTTAGTGGGCTGAGCTGGTGTTTCGTGGCGGGATGTACGAGACAAGAAACACGCGACCTCCGACGTGACAGCGGCATCGCCGCATGGCAGTGTAAGTGAAAGTGCCGGTAAATAGGGCAATCTGCGCTAAGCCAATCGCGCAGTTTTAGCCACTTTCACGCAGGTTTCGGTGGCGGTGTGCACCCCGTGTGCACCCGCAGGCTAACCGGAATCGATGCGAAATTACCGTTAGGGTAGACGAGCGGCTATAATTTCCAGCATGGCTGGGCAGAAGGGAAAGATAATCATCGGCCAGGGCATCAACGTCTGGCCCCATGAGCTGAAGACGTCGCAAGCGTTTGCCGCCATAGGCAAGGACGTGGAATTTGTGCGGCGCAACGAGGGCGAGCGCATGACCTCCGCCGATGCCATAATCGACGGCCTGATATGGGAGATGAAGGCGCCCACCGCCGACAACCTGAAGGCGATCGAGCGCAACCTGAAGCGCGGGCGCTGGCAGTCCGAGAACATCATCTTCGACTGCCGCCGCATGAAGAAGGTGCCAGACGCCGCCATCGAGCGCGAAGTCCGCAAGCAAGCGTTCGCCATCCCCCGGATCAAGAGGCTACGCTACGTCAACAAGCACGGCCAGGTCATTGACATCAAGGGCTGATGCGCTAATATTCGAGTTGCAAAGCGCCCGAAAGGTACGTCAGTTACCTACTCCGGCGCTTTAGCTTTCTTCTGGACTACCGTTCAAGCACCTCGAGAAGATCGGCCACCCCAATAATGGGTATGCCCTTCTCGCGGGCAGGATCAATCTTGGCGGGCTTGGCGCCGAGCTGCCGCAGCTCGTTCTCGATGCAGGGAGTCAGCGGGCATCCCGAGAAAGAAAAATCACCGCCCAAAACTGGACGGTGACCAGGAGTTTCGTGGCGGGATGTACGAGACTTGAACTCGCGACCTCCGACGTGACAGTTGGTTGAAGTAGGGAAAACGAAGGAAAACTAAGAGC
>CAJOIP010000058.1 GCA_905234785.1 uncultured Eggerthellaceae bacterium | reverse complement strand
CTCACGCAGAAGAAACTCGCGAAGAATGCGGGCGTGTCGGAGCGGCTCGTTATTGCGCTGGAGCTGGGCGACGCCACGGGCATTCGACTCGACAAGCTACTGCAAGTGCTGACGGCGCTCGACCTGTCGCTTGCCGTGCTGGGCGACGGCGACGACGAGGCACGGGAAAAGCCGCAGCAGGCGGGGACGTACGATTACACGGACGTTGGTTTTCCCGACATCATCGCCAACTACGAGCTACCCCCAGAGTTCACATTCGCCTCATGGAAGGAAAAGAGATGAGCGAGCGCCTGCTTTCCACCATCATCGCGGGGAAAGTTGCCGGCCACGTGCACCAACATGAAAGCGGTCAACTCACGTTCGCGTACTTGCCTGACTACAGCGGCGCCCCGCTTTCCATTTCCATGCCCATCGGCAACCGCACGTACGGCGACAAGCAGGTGCGGCCGTACTTGTTCGGCTTGCTTCCCGACGACGACCGCGTGCGGCGTAACACGGGCCTTGAATTCGACGTTTCGGGTAACAACCCCTTTGCCTTGCTGACGCATATCGGGCTCGATTGCCCGGGTGCCGTGCAGTTCTGTCCGCCGGAAAACGTCGCCGAAGCGCTTGCGCGGCCAAGCAGCACCACGCCGCTATCCGATGCCGACATAGCGGCGCGGCTCCGCATCGGCCGCACGCAAAACGACAGGGCCTGGATCATCCCGACCGAGCACTGGTCGCTTGGCGGCCAGCAGTCGAAGTTCGCCCTACGGCTCGTCGACGGCACCTGGCATTCGTGTCGAGGAGCTGCCGCAACAACACATATCTTCAAATGCGGCATCAGCCGACTGGCGTATCAGGCGCTCAACGAGTACCTGTGTATGAAAACTGCCGCTTCATGCGGCCTTTTGACAGCCGAAGTTGCATACCGCGTTTTTGAAGACGAACCTGCCATCATCATCACTCGATACGATCGCAAGACTAACGCCGACGGTTCTGTAACGCGCTTTCACCAGGAAGATTTCTGCCAGGCGCTCGGCGTGCTACCCGAAAACAAGTACCCCGAATACGGCGGCCCGGCGGCCATCGACATCATCCGGCTTCTGAAGCAAACGGGGCGGTTTGCGCACGACAACCTGGTGCAATTCGCAACCATGCTGTTCTTCAACTACCTCATCGGCGCGCCCGACGCTCACGCGAAGAACTACTCGCTGCTCATCGCGGGCAACGGCGACATGCGCCTGGCGCCGCTTTACGACGTGGCATCGGTCTTGCCCTACCGTGACCCGCATGAAACGTACAAGGCAGCCATGAGCATCGGCGGCGAGAACCGCATCGGGTACGTCACCCGCAATGCCGTCGCGCGCTTCGCCGAAGCCGCGGGCCTGCCGGCCGACGATTGCGTGCAGCTCATGGCCACGCTCGCCCGCATGATTCCCGAGCGCTTCGTGGCAGTATGCGATGAGGCTGCCGACATTCCCGGAATAGACGAGCTGCGCGCGCATTGGGAAGAATCGCTTATAAAGCACTGCAAGGACACGCTGAAGAAGCTGTGATGCGCATTCGCGCCTTATACGGATAGGCAAACCCTCCATTGTTTTCCAGAAATGTTTTTGGTATTGTATGTTACCAAGATGTTTGGAGTATCAATGACATGGTGCACGCTACAAGAAGACATTGAGCTCGTGCAGGAACTGCTGGGAATTGACAGCCGAAGTCTCAGCGCTGAGCTCGGCATATCCCGCATGACCTTCAACCGATGGGGCAAAAATCCCAACCAGGCTTCTCCTGCCAAACTTGAAGCGTTCTATAGCTACGCTTTTAACCGGGGCCTTCGCCTTTGTGAGATTCATGCCCAATTGTTTCTAGAAGAATCTCGAGCACGCAACCTTGTACCGTTGTTTCACGGTTCGAAGGGGGGAATCGACGGGCCGCTTTCCCTAAGCCGATCACGCACTGACAACGATTTCGGAAAAGGCCTCTATTGCGGTGAAAGCCTGGAGCAGGCGGGCTCATTCATCGCCCGGTTCCCCCACCCCATTTGCTATTTCGTCGCGTTTGATGAACATGCGCTTCGAAAAGCGGTGTTCCATGTAAATACGGAATGGATGCTTGCAATTGCCCTGTTCCGCGGAAAGCTTGGAGATTATTCGGGCCATCCAGCACTAGAGACTCTTACAGAAAAGGTTAACGAGGCAGATTACGTCGTTGCCCCAATAGCCGACAACCGCATGTTCGACCTCATCGACAGCTTCATCGAGGGCGAAATCACCGATGCGCAGTGCGAGCACAGCCTCTCGGCAACGAGTCTAGGTTCCCAGTTCGTCCTCCGCAGTAATGCTGCACTTCAAAATGTCGTGAAACTACAGCCGCATTACGTGTGCTCAGCCGAGAAATCTGCGTACCTCGAAGCACAACGAGAGCGGATGCGCATCGGCTCCGACAAGGTGAAGGCCGCAAAGAGGGCGTACCGATCTGAAGGACGTTATATCGAGGAGCTTCTCTCATGAAAAAGCTAGCTGCTGAAGATTTGGAACTATGCAGGCTGCAAGGGTCGCTGTTCGAAGAATCGCCCACGTTATGCGACTGCAGTTCGCCAATATTCATAAGGCGCTTCATGAATTCGAAGCTAGCCAAGCGCTTCGACGACGCTTCCCTGCTGTGCGAATCTTCGACGCTTCGTTCGTTAGCAGCCGAACTCGAGGAGCAATATGGCCCTAGCGCATACGGCAGCGTGCAATACGACCCCGAAACCCTGTACTGGATGGGCTATCTGTACAGGTATTGGAACATCGCATACGGCCTATCAAGCAAGCGCATTTACAAGATCATCCAAGCTCAAGAACTTGCCGAACTGTACTACCCGTATCATTCCCTCGACCCGGCGCAGGCAATCGAACGTATCTACGAGGCAAAAGGCATTAGCGCTGAGCCGTCCGCGCCGAGCGACGGATACGTGCAAGAAGGCGTCGCCCTGCTGCGGCGCATGCACGAACGCCCGACATACGAGTATTTCCTCATCGAGCTTTAATCGATTGCCCTGCAACCCAGATGCAGGAATAACCGATGACAACAAGCTTGCGCACTGCTGTATAGTAGCAGTGCTTCAAAAGCGCTATGAAACGAGGTTCGCATGCCCATACGCATACCCGACGCATTGCCCGCCACCGACCTGCTGGCGGCCGAGAACATCTTCGTCATGACGGAGTACCGCGCCATGCACCAGGACATCCGTCCTCTGCGCGTGGTGCTGCTGAACCTCATGCCCACCAAGATAGCCACCGAAACGCAGATCCTGCGGCGCTTGTCGAATACGCCGCTGCAGGTGGAGATAACGCTTTTGCGCATGGCCAGCCACGACGCGAAGAACGTTTCCGAACAGCACCTGGAAACGTTCTACCGCACGTTCGGCGATATCGCGCACGAGCACTTCGACGGCATGATCATCACCGGCGCGCCGGTGGAACTGCTCGATTTCGAAGAGGTCGACTACTGGCCCGAGCTCTGCCGCATCATGGAATGGTCGAGTACGCACGTGCACTCCACGCTGCATATTTGCTGGGGTGCGCAGGCGGGCATTTACTTCCACTACGGCGTGCAGAAACACGAGCTGCCCGCGAAGATGACGGGCGTGTTCGAGCATCGGCAGATTCAGTCGAAGCTGACGTCGCCTTTGCTGCGCGGGTTCGACGACCTGTTCTGGGCGCCGCATTCCCGCTACACCGAAGTGCGGGCGGAAGACATCGAGGCGCACCCGGAGCTGGAGCTGTTGGCCGTGTCGGACGAAGCGGGCGTGTATGCGGCGAAGAGCGTGGACAGCCGCCGCTTCTTCGTGTTCGGCCACCCCGAGTACGACCGCGCCACGCTGAACGCGGAATACGAGCGCGACACGGGCCGCATGGACGACGCGCCCAAACCGCAGCACTACTATCCCGATGACGACCCATCGCAGGCCCCGCGCTCGAATTGGCGCGCGCATGCCCAGTTGCTGTACACGAACTGGCTGAACTATTACGTGTATCAGACCACGCCCTACGACGTGCGCCTGGCTGGCAAGGAAAGCGGCGATGCGCCGGCGGGCGCTCAGGAGAGCGCCCCTACGGGGGACGGGGATAAGCCCTACGACGCGCGACCGGCGGGCAAGGAAGGCTGCGACGGGCCAAAGAATGCCCAGGAGAACGCGCCTATGAAGGCTGTCAAGCGCGAGGCGAAACCTTCCGCTGCGGAATCGAAGTACGTGGAACGGGAAGACGACGACGGCTACGACCCCTGGTCCGACCGCCGCGAGGAAACGCCCTTCTTCGAGCCCGACCCCTGGCGTTAAACGACACCCTGGTTGACCCCGTAGGGGCGCAGACCTCTGCGCCCGCCGGCGCTAGCCGGCATTCCTAGGATGCCCGCGGTAGCGGGCCCGCACTTTTATGCACGCGCGCGCGAGCGCCGTTCCTCGTGTGGCTTGCCTCTCGCGCGGCATGTAGATGCCGCCCTCTGCGCCCCTACGGGACATTGTTGTACCGCAAGACCAACCTGAAAGCCTTGCGGGGGTCGGCCAGGGAGTTTATCCATGCGGAGTAGAAAACTAAACCAGGGCTTCGCGAATGGCGGCGGCTATGCCGGTGGCGTCGAGACCCAAACCGGCAAGCAGTTCGGCGGGAGTGCCGTGGAAGACGACGCGGTCGTCGATGGCGAGCAGCTTGGTGGGAACCTGGCAACCGCGCTTCGAGAGCACTTCGAGCACGCCGGCACCCGCGCCACCAGCCAAAATGCCGTTCTCGACCGTCACGACCAAGCGCGTTTCCGCAGCGGCCAGGATGGCCTCCTCGTCGAGCGGCTTCACCCAGCGCATGTCGAGCACGCGCACATCGACGCCTTCGCCCGCCAGCGCCTCGGCAGCTTCGAGCGCAGCCGCCACGCGGTCGCCGAACGCCAGCACCGCCACGTCGGACCCTTCGCGGACAACGCGCGCTTTGCCGACTGGCAGCTCTTCGGGCTTATCGGGCACGTCGGCGCCCACGCCGGCGCCACGCGGGTAGCGCAACGCCACCGAACCGCCCAGCGCGAGCGCGGTATGCAGCCCGTGCACGAGCTCTGCTTCATCCGACGGCGCCAAGATGCGCATGCCGGGAATCATGCGCAGGTACGAAAGGTCGTAGATGCCGTGGTGCGTCGGGCCGTCTTCGCCCACCACGCCGCCGCGGTCGATGGCGTACACGATATCGCACTTCGGCAGCGAGCCGTCGACGATGATCTGGTCGAGCGCACGCTGCAAGAACGTCGAGTAAATGGCCACGACCGGCTTCATGCCGCCAAGCGCCAGGCCCGCCGCCATGCCAACGGCGTTTTCCTCGGCGATGCCGACGTCGATGAAGCGGCTGGGGAACGCCTTTTCCATTGGCTTCAGACCGGTGCCCGAGCGCATGCCCGCCGTGATGGCCACGATGCGCCCGTCTTGGCGCGCCTCGCTGACCAGCGCCGCGCCGAACACGTCGGTGTATTTCGGGGGGCCGCCCGCCTTCTTCTTCGACTTGCCCGTCGCGATTTCATACGGCGCCACGCCGTGGAAACGCTCGGGATCTTCCTCGGCAGGCTTGTAACCTGCGCCTTTCTTCGTGACCACGTGAATCATGACGGGGCCGTCGGCGTCGAGCGCCGTGCGCAGAATATCGCGCAGCGAGCCGATGTCGTGGCCGTCGATCGGCGGCGTGCACAAGATGCCGAGCTGCTCGAAGATCATGGTGTCGGGCACGAAGAACTGCTTGATGGAGTCCTTCGCGCTGCGGCCGAAGTTCACGACGGCGCGGCCGAGGGAACTCTCTTCCATGCGGGCTTGCGACGTGTCGCGCGCCTGGCGGTATTCGGCCGACGAACGCACCGCGCCCAGGTGGCGCATGAGCGCGCCGACGTTCTTCGAGATGGACATCTCGTTGTCGTTCAGGATGATGACGATCGGCGTCTGCAGCTGGCCGATGGTGTTGAGCGCCTCGAACGCCATGCCGCCTGCAAGCGCGGCATCGCCGATGAGCGCGACGACCTTCTCGGTGGAACCGCGCAGGTCGCGTGCCTTCGCCAAGCCGAGCGCAATGGAAAGCGAGTCGGACGCGTGGCCCGACGGGTGCACGTCATGCGGGTTCTCATCGGGGCGCGGGAAGCCCGAAATGCCGCCCAGCTGGCGCAGGCCCAGGTCTTCGAACGCCTTCAAGCGGCCGGTCACGAGCTTGTGCGCGTATGCCTGATGCCCCACGTCGAACACGAACTTGTCGCGCGGCGATTCGATGAGGGAATGCACCGCGAGGATGATCTCGACCGCGCCGAGCGACGACGCCACGTGCCCGCCCGTCTGCGACGTGGTGGCGATGATCTGCTCGCGAATCTCGCCCGCGAGGATGTTCAGCTCGTCTTCGGTGAGGAGCTTCAGGTCGGCGGGAGACGATATGGCATCGAGGATGCGGGTCATGCGGGTGCCTTAGGGTTGGGTTGAAACGCCATCGTCGCTTGGGGCGTTATCGTCGTTCGCCTGCGGCGAACCGGGCGCAGAGGTCTGCGCCCCTACGGGGTCAACCTGTGCATCGTTCGCACGCGCACCAACGAGGTCAACCTGTGCGTCGTTCGCACCCGCCCCGACAGAGCCGGGCTCCGGCCCGTCCTCGGCCGGGTCCTCTTCCACGACGATGCCGACTTCCAGCAGGTTGCTGGCCTGCAGGCCCAGCTTCACGGCCTCTTCGTACAAATCGAGCGCGTCGTCGAGCGGCAGGTTCTCGTCGTCGACCGCGCGGGCGATTTCCTCGAGCCGCGCTTTCACGGCTTCGAATTCGTTGGGCTCGGGCGCTTCCGCAGGTTGGGATGCAGGGCTGACCTGCGTCGTTTGCTCGCTATTCTGCATCGGCATCCGCCTCTTCCATGGTGCGGGCAATGCGGCCGAGCACGCCGTTCACGAAACGCGACGACTCGTCTTCGCCGCCGTACGCCTTCGCCAGCTCGACCGCCTCGTTAATGGCAACCGACACCGGCACGTCGTCGACGTAGACCATCTCGTACACGGCCAGGCGCAGCAGCGCGCGGTCGACGACCGGCATGCGGTCGACCGACCAGTTCTCGGACGTGGACGCAAGACGCTCGTCGATGTCGGCGAGGTGCTCGGTCACGCCGCGCACGAGTGACTCGGCGTATTCGCCCAGCTCGATATCCTCGGGGAAGTCGCCTTCCTCGATGAGCGCGGCCGCATTCGACTCCATGATGTCGCCGGAATACAGCAGCGACAACGCGTCTTCGCGCGCGCGGCGGCGCTCGTGTTTCTTGGATTTTGAAGCCATGACGGTCCTAGTTGTCGAAGTGGATGCCGTCGATGTAAATGTCGACCGCGCCGACCTTGGCGCCAACCTGCGTTTCCACGGCGTCGGCAATGGCCTGGCGCACGTTGGCTGCCACATCGGGCAGCACGTAGCCGCTCTTCACGAACAGGCGCGCCGACACGTACAACGCGTCGTCTTCGCCCTTCGCGACCTCGATGCCCTGCGTAGAGGGCTTGCCGCCGATGAAGGACATGATGCCGCTGGTCGTGGGGTCGCCCACGCTCTCGACGCCGTCGACGTCGCGCGCCGCCAGCGAGATGATGGTTTCCACGACGCCCGGCGCAATGGCCATGCCGTCGATGTTCAGGTCTGTCATAGCAAGTCTCCCATCTGGGTCTCGATGAAATCGGTCGTAGCCTCTCCTGCACAGAATACCTCGTTTTCGAGCACTCTGCGGTGGAAGGGGATAGTGGTCTGAATGCCCTCGATGACGAACTCGTCGAGCGCGCGGCGGCCGCGGGCCAGAGCCTCGGCGCGGTCTTGGCCGTGCACGATGAGCTTCGCCACGAGCGAGTCGTAGTACGGCGAGATGCGCGAGCCGGTGCGCACGTACGCCTCGACGCGCACGCCCGGGCCCGCCGGGGGCTCGAAGCGCGTGATGGTGCCGGGGCACGGGCGGAAGCCGGCGTCGGGGTCTTCCGCGTTGATGCGGAACTCGATGGCGTGCCCGCTCGGCGTGAACGGCGCGCGGTCGGCGCAGCTCATGGGCTCGCCAGCCGCGATGCGGATCTGCTCTTTGATGATGTCGGTGCCGGTGATCTGCTCGGTGACCGGGTGTTCTACCTGCACGCGGGTGTTCATTTCCATGAAGTAGAACTTGCCGTCGGGCGCGAGCAGGAACTCGACCGTGCCGGCGCTGCGGTAGTCGACCGCGCGCACGGCCTTCACGGCGGCCACGCTCATGGCGCGGCGCAGGTCGTCGGAAAGGGCCGGCGAGGGCGCTTCCTCGATGAGCTTCTGGTGGCGGCGCTGCACCGAGCAGTCGCGTTCGCACAGCGCCACGCGGTTGCCGAAGTCGTCGCCGAGCACCTGCACCTCCACGTGGCGCGGGCGCAAGACGAGCTTTTCCAGGTACACGCCGTCGTTGGCGAACGCGGCGCCGGCCTCGGTGCGGGCGGCCTTGTACTGCGCCTCCAAGTCGGCCGGGTCGTGCACTTCGCGCATGCCCTTGCCGCCGCCGCCGGCCGTGGCCTTGATGAGCACCGGGTAGCCCACCGCGTCGGCGAACGCGCGGGCCTCTTCCACCGTGTCGATGATGCCGTCGGAACCGGGCACCGTGGGCACGCCGCACGCCTTCATGGTGTCGCGCGCCGTGGACTTGTCGCCCATCTTCTCGATGCAGTCGGCCGACGGGCCGATGAACACGAGGTCGTTTTCCACGCACGCGCGGGCGAAGTCGGCGTTTTCGGCCAAAAAGCCGTAGCCGGGGTGGATGGCCTGGGCGCCGGTCGTCTTCGCGGCGGCGATGATGTTGGGAATGACGAGGTACGACTTAGCCGCCTGGGCAGGGCCGATGCAGACCGCTTCGTCGGCGTACTGCACGGGGTACGTGTCGGCGTCTTCCGTGGAGTACACGGCGACCGTCTTCACGCCCAGCTCGCGGGCGGCGCGCATGACGCGCAGCGCCACCTCGCCACGATTGGCTATGAGGATTTTGTCGAACAAGTGCAGTCCTTTCGATATCGTTCCGCTTCGCGGAGATCCTTCGACTCCGCGGCTTCGCCGCTTCGCTCAGGATGACACGGGGTGGGTTATGCCGTCTCCGGGGCGGACTGCGCCGGGCCGTGCGGCTCGACGTAGAACAGCACAGTGCCGTATTCCACCGGCATGGCGTCTTCCAGGCACACCTCGCGCACGGTGCCGACTTCCTCGGCGGCAATCTCGTTCATCAGCTTCATGGCCTCGACGATGCACAGCGTCTGGCCGGCGGCAACCTCGTCACCCACCTGCACGAACGGCGGCTCGCCGGGCGCGGGGGCCTCGTAGTACGTGCCGACCATGGGAGCCGTGACGGGCTTCCAGGTGGCCGGGCGGTTGCTCTCGGGCTCGGCGGCGGGGGCGGCGGCAGGCGCGGCGGCCTCGGACGTGGCCACGGGCACGGCGGCTGCAGCTGCGGCGGGCACGGCCACGGGCGCGGC
>CAJOIP010000057.1 GCA_905234785.1 uncultured Eggerthellaceae bacterium | reverse complement strand
ATTCCGGGATGCTAGCACCGTATCTGCGCGTGTCGACGGGCTCGAAACGCGCCATGGAGCCGTTCATCGAGGCGTTTCTCGAAATCGACGGCCGTTAGGCGGCGTGTGTGAAGACGGTTATAACATACGGTACGTTCGATTTATTGCATGAGGGACATGTCAATTTGCTGCGCCGGGCGAAAGAGCTGGGAGATTACCTTATCGTCGGCGTCACGTCGGAAGATTTCGACCGTAGCCGCGGGAAGATCAATGTGCAGCAGTCGTTGTCTGAACGCATGCAGGCCGTGCGGGAAACGGGTTTTGCCGACCTCATCGTCCCCGAAGAATACTTCGGCCAGAAAATCGACGACATCCGCCGCTACGGCGTTGATGTCTTCACGGTCGGGTCGGATTGGGTGGGCCATTTCGACTACCTGAAAGAGTTTTGCGAGGTCGTGTACCTCGACAGGACCGAGGGCATTTCAAGCACCGAACTGCGTTCTGCGAACAGCCAGATGCGTCTCGGCATAGTCGGGGATTCACCCGAGATCGCGAAGTTCATCGGCGAGACCAAGTACGTGAGCGGCGTCGAGCTGGCGGGCATATGCCCCCTGGGAGGCGCCGGCGCTGTGCATGCCGGCGGATTCGCGACGTTCGAAAGCGTCGAGGCGTTGGCTGAGGCATCCGATGCAGTGTATGTCGCCTGCGATCCGCGACAGCGCGCCGAGGCCACGCGCACGGCGCTTCAGGCTGGCAAGCATGTCATGTGCGAATCGCCCATCGCGTTTTCGGAAGACGAGGCGCGCGAGCTCCTAGCGCTTTCCCGTGAGCGCGGCGTCGTGTTGTTCGAGGCGATAAAGACTGCGTATGCACTGGCGTTTTCCCGCCTCATGCTGCTCGTGAAGAGCAATCACCTCGGCAAGGTGCGGTCGGTGCGCGCAACGTGCACGAGCTTGCAGGACCGTCGGCTGGGAAGCTTCGAAGAATGGGGCCCCATCGCGCTGCTCGCCGTGTTTTCGGCGCTCGGCACCGAATACGAGGACGCGTCGTGCACGACGTGGCGCGACTCCGAATCAGGGCGCGACCTGTTCACGAAGGTCGACTTGGCATATGGCTCGGCGGTCGGCACCATCGAGGTCGGCAATGGCGTGAAGTCCGAAGGTGATTTGGTTGTTTCCGGCACCGATGCCTACGCTTACGTTCCTTCTCCGTGGTGGAAGACCGATTACTTCGAAATTCGCCGCGAGGACCCGTCGGAAAACAAGCGTTATTTCTATCAGCTTGACGGCGAAGGCATTCGCCACGAAATCGCCGCGTTCTCGCGCGCCGTCTCACGGGGCGAGACGGCGGCGTCGAGCATTTCAGAAGACATGACGGTCGCGTTCGCGAAGCTCATGGGCGCTTTCCAGTCGGGTTCGCTTCGCACGCAGACGATACGCTAGCAGATCGTACGAAAGGAATTGAACATGGCACACTACGATTACCTGATCGTCGGAGCGGGGCTTACCGGCACCGTGTTTGCGCACGAGGCGCGCAAGGTGGGGAAGAGCTGCCTGGTCATTGACCGGCGCGACCATATCGCCGGCAACGTGTACACCGAAGAGGTCGAGGGCATCCAGGTTCACAAGTACGGCGCGCACATCTTCCACACGTCGCTGAAGAACGTATGGGATTACGTGAACCAGTTCGCCGAGTTCAACAACTACGTGAACTCGCCCATCGCCTATTACAAGGGCGAGACGTACAACATGCCGTTCAACATGAACACGTTCTCGAAGATGTGGGGCGTGGTGACGCCGGCTGAGGCCAAGGCCAAGATCGCCGAGCAAATCGCCGCCGAGAACATCGGCGAGCCGCAGAACCTGGAAGAGCAGGCTCTCTCGCTTGTCGGGCGCGACATTTTCGAGAAGCTCGTGAAGGGCTATACCGAGAAGCAGTGGGGGCGCGATTGCAAGGAGCTGCCAGCTTCCATCATCAAGCGCCTGCCGTGCCGCTTCACGTACGACAATAATTATTTCAATGACCGTTACCAGGGCATTCCCATCGGCGGCTACACTGCCATGGTCGAGCGCATGCTGGAAGGCGTCGAGGTGCGCTGCGGCGTGGAGTACCGCGATTTGGTGGCGGAGCAGCCTGACATCGCCGAGCGCGTGATTTACTGCGGGCCGATCGACGACTTCTACGATTTCAAGCTAGGCAACCTAGAGTACCGTTCGCTGCGATTCGAGTCCGAGACGCTCGACGAGGAGAACCATCAAGGCGTGGCGGTCGTGAACTACAACGAGCGCGAGGTGCCGTGGACGCGCATCATCGAGCACAAGCACTTCGAGTTCGGCACGCAGCCCAAGACCGTCATCACGCGCGAGTACCCTGCCGATTGGAAGCCGGGCGACGAGCCGTACTATCCCATCAACGATGAGCGCAACACGCAGCTGTACGAGCAGTATCGTCAGCTTGCCGAGCAGGAGGGCAACGTGGTGTTCGCCGGGCGTTTGGGCGGCTACAAGTACTACGACATGGACAAGGCCATCGCCGCCGCCTTCGAAGTCGTGAAGTCAGAACTGGGCGTAGAACTATAACGTCGCTGGCCAAAAGGATGCCTGGCACTTTTTTGGCCAGCGGAGACGCGGTTTCAGGTTTGTGGCAGTTTTTGCGCATTGACCAGTAAGGTTTCCTCATATAGTACAATCCAATCATGAAACGCCGACAAAACAAGAATTGGATTGCGGGCTCGTTGGCGGCGGTAGTCACGCTTGCGCTTGTGTGCGTGGTCGCTCTGCCGCGCGAGGACGCCCGGCCAGAAGCGGCTCCTTCCGTAAAACAGGCTGAAATCGAAACGCTGCCAGCAACGCAGCAGCAAGATGCAGCGGAAGAGGCCGATGTGCCCGAAGCCGCTGAAGAAGTCGACCACTTCGGTGGGATGAATTACGTGCCCGACGTCGTTCTCGTCACGTTGCCATTAGGAGTCTCGCCAGCGCAGGCGGTCGAAACCATAGTCGCGGAAACGGGGCTTGAAGGGCTGGCCTTGGCCGATGGCGCTGAATCAAATAACGTCGCGTCAACAGGAGCCGAAGTAGAGCAGCGCGTTGAGCTAGCCGTTCCTGAAGGTGTGACGGTTGAAGAGGCAATCGGGCGAATCGGCGCATCGAGCGCTGTGGCGGCTGTGCAGCCTAACTTCATCTACTATCTGTCGGATGACAGCCCCCAGGAACGTTTGGTCGCGCAGAATTACATCGCGCAAGACTTGGTTATGCAAGCGACTGCAAACGTGAACGATGCGACTTCCGAACAATGGGCCCTCGAAAGCATTTACGCCTACCATACGGGAACTTTGTCCGATGCAAGCGCAAATTACGCTTGGGATGTGGTGCAAACGAACGGCGCCGTGGGCGTTGCGGTCATCGACGAGGGCTTTCAAGCAGATCATCCCGATCTGACTGACAATGTGAAGGTGACATACAACGCGACGAGTGAGTCAACGGATGTCAGCGAGATCCCCGGCGAAAGCGGCCATGGAACTCATGTTGCGGGCATCGTCTCCGCTACGGCGAACAACGGCAAGGGGATTGCCGGCGTTTCGTACAATGCGCAGCTGCTTCTCGTGAAGGGTGCGACAAGAACGAGCTCTGGTAAGGCGAGCTTTAGCACGACGGATCTCGCGAATGCGTTTGACTACGTCATTGGCAAGAAGTCAGCATATAACGTGCGCGTTATCAATATGAGCATTGCGGGTGGGTCTTCGTCGTCTGCAGCTAAATGGGCCGACGATACGCTCATCAAGGCAATTGATCGCGCCGTTAATGCAGGAATCGTGGTCGTGTGCTCGGGGGGCAATAGCTTCACAGATGCAAACGGCACGACGTGGACCCCTCCTTACACGTGCTATCCCGCCGATTACAAAAACGTCGTAAGCGTCATTAACTTACAGGAGAATGGCAACAACCCCCATAACGTATCGCGAAGCAGCAATTCTAACTACAATGCGGACAGCACGAGCTGGCGGTCTTCGAATCTGGGAAAGAACATATCGGCGCCCGGCACCTCGATGTACAGCACCATGCCCTCTAGCGCGTACAACTACAAGAGCGGTACTTCAATGGCATCGCCTGTCGTGGCGGGCGCATTGGCGTTGGCATTTGCCGCGAACCCGAACCTTACTGTAAGCCAAGCCACGAGCCTGCTGTACACCACCGCCACCGATATTGGGGCCTCGGGTTGGGATGTCGACACCGGCTACGGAGAAGTGAACGCTTACGGTTTGGTTTCGAATGCTGGCACTTACCTCTCAGGTGGTACGTCAGTGCAGGTAGGCAAGTCGATAACGTTTACGGCGTCGGCGGGAGGAACCAGTTTGGTGTGGGCAACCTCCGATTCCAGCGTCGCCACCGTCAGCGGCGGCGTCGTTACGGGCGTGGCGGGCGGTCAGGTGCGCATCACGGCTGGACGAGTTGTGAGCATCTTCGGGTTTACGAGCGTTATTCCCATTGGGTCGCAGGTCGTTACCGTATACGATCCGACGATTTCACCCTCTTCAAGCTCGGTGCCCGTGGGCGGCACGACTACGCTTACGATGAACTGCTCGCAGCCGGGTAGCTGGAAATGGACGTCTTCCGACACCAGCGTGGCCACGGTGACTAGTTCGGGTTCGACTGTGACGGTGAGCGGGAGGAAGGCCGGAACTGCAACGATTACGGCCACGTTGAATTCGAACTCGAATATATCGACTACAGCTAGGGTTACCGTAAACGCGCTGTCTCTGAACAATGCAACAGTATCGTGGCCCTCGTCGTACACGTACAATGGCTCCGCACAGAAACCGGTTCCCACGGTAAAGGTGGGATCGACTACGTTGGCCGCTGGCTCCGATTTCACAGTGACCTATCCCAGCGACTGCACAAGCGCCGGAACGAAGAGCGTCACCATTAAGCCTGGCCCATCAGGGCGCTGCTCGGGAAGCAAGACTGCGAGCTATACGATTGGTCAAGCTTCAATCGCCACTGCCACCGTGACCCTGTCGCCTTCCAGCTACACCTACGACGGGAAGGCCAAGACGCCGTCGGTCACGGTGAAGGTCGGCTCGCGCACGCTGGCGCAGGGGACAGATTATACCGTGTCGTGGCCCCAGGGGCGTGCGGCCTTAGGCGTGTATCAGGTAACAGTCGTGGGCAAGGGGAACTACACTGGCTCGAAATCCTCCAGCTTCACGGTATCGGCATCCCGCCAGCCCCTCTACCGCCTCTACAGGCCCTCGACCGGCGAGCACCACTACACCCTCGACGCCCACGAGCGCGACGTGTGCGTGGCCCAGTGGGGCTGG
>CAJOIP010000056.1 GCA_905234785.1 uncultured Eggerthellaceae bacterium | reverse complement strand
TCAATAGGGCAATCCGCGCCAAGCCAATCGTGCAGTTTTTGCCAGTTTCAGGCACTTTTCGCTGCCGGTGTGCACCCCGTGTGCACCTGGAATGACGCTGAATCGCTGCTTCGGCGGCCTTTCGTTTCGCCTATCCACCTGCCTCCATGCGGTCGAAACGACGCATCGGGTCCTCCCTCGTGTCGGCGATGAAGAGGAACCGCATCTGGAGCGCAGCCTCGTCGGCGGCCAGGTACAGGACCTTGAAAGTGCCCGGCACGTAGTACCATTTGCAATCGACGGGAGGCGTCGCCGCGTCGTAGGGAGGGTCGTAGTCGCGCAACAGGCCCGGGTTGTCGACCAGCACGTCGATGGAATGCTCGACCTTATCGTATACGGAATCGGGCAGCTCCATCAGCTGCTCGTGGAACTGCCGTGCGTAAAGCGCCTGATAGGTCATTACGCGACCACTGCCTTAGCCGAACGGGCGGCTCGGGACTCCTCGCGCGTCACGAAGCCGCCCTCGTCGAACTGGCGCAAGCCAGCCGCGACTCCTTCGGCAACCGAGCGGTCGTACGCGTTAGCGGCGCGCTCCTGGGCGCTTATCGCGGACAGCGCGAACGGGATCGCGCGCTCTCGCACCACGGTCTTGGCGAAGATCCCGAATGCCGTGGACGGCGGCAGCCCGATCTCCTTGCAGACGGCAGTGAAGTCCCTTTTCAGGTCGTCGTCAATGCTTATCGTCATCGGCATAATTAACCTCGTTTCCAGTCGTTATTACGTATAAACAATATATCAAATACGTATTAGCAACGCAAGTTCCTATGCGCTGTATCCCAGCAGTCAATCAGCCACGACAGGGGCGGCTTCGCGCGGTAGGGGCGCTAGCTCGCCGGATTCCGCCGATGGCGCGCTGCTACGGTCGCACGAGTGCGAGCGTGCTCACGTTGCCGTCGGGCCACATCAGCGAGCCGGCGGCATACTGGTGGCCATCCTGCTGCCAGAAGGCCGCAAGCGTCACGCGGCCCGATCCGGTAGCGTCCAGGATGCCCGAGTCCCACGTGCCTGAGAAGAAGGACGTGGGAGTCGTGTCTTCGTGGCTTTGACCGGTAGCGCCGTCACGGGCGTAGTACCAGTCGAGCGCCACGGCAACGTCCGACTGCCCCACATCGATCGACACATGCAGCAACCATTCCATGTCGGAATCATACAGGTACGCCTTCCAGCCGCCCGTCACCACGCCCAAGTCGGTCAGCCTGGTGGCGCCTGCGGGTACGTTGCCCTTCGCCGTCTCGCCGGTGAGCCAGGTGAAATCGGCGAGTGTTGGCCACTCGTTGGTGGAGAAAGACTTCGGCGATGCGGGTGTCGCCGCGCTGGAGGCAGCCGCCGACTGGGTGGATTGTTGGGAGCTCGACGAGTCGGAAACGCCCTGAGAGGTGGAAGCCCCGGGTTCTGCAGCACTCGAAGTGTTGGAGGCGTTATCGCCCGAAGAGCCTGCTGTAGCTGATGCGCTCGGGGAAGCCTGCGACGCCGCGGGTGGCGATGCCATGTCCTCGTGCGGGTCGTGCGGGTGCGGGATGAAACGCGGGACGACGTACACCGCTACCAGCACGACGACGACCGCAGCCGCGACGATGAGCGGCAGCTTCGACTTTTTCTTCGGCTTCGGCTCGGGCTCAGCGCTACCGGAAGAGCGACGCACGCTCGGCTGGTGTGACTGGGCCTGCTGGGCGGCCCCTTGCGCAACCCGAGCAACCTGGGCGACTGCCGCTTCGGCGGAGGGCAGCACGCCGTCGTTCCACATGCCGGCCACGAACTCGCCGGCTGCATCGGGCGCCTCGACAACGCCTGTGGCCGCAAGAGCCTCGGCCGCACGCGTCGCAACCCGAGCCGCTCCGTCGGCTCCGGGCGCCCTGCCGCTTGTAGCCTCAGCCGCCGCTTGCCGCGCAGGAACGGCAGTCCCGCATTGAGCGCAAAACTTCGAGCCTTCTGGAAGCTGCGCGCCGCATTCTTCGCAATACGCCATGCCCGCTCCTTTACTTCATGTAGCGATGGAAGTCGACGCCCGTGTCAAGCGTCGGCCGCTCGGCGCCGGGCAGGTACGGGTCCTGCGAGCCTGCGTCGAGGGACGCCGGGTTGCGCAGGAAGCTGACTTCCCAGTTCGCCTTGTCGATGCCCTCCAGGGCGGCGACAAGCTGGTCGTGGCTCGTGTACCCGGGGTCGTCGGGCACGACGCCGCGGAAGTCCACCTTGATGTCCAGCCCGAGCTCTTTCAGCACGTGGTCGACGTACAGCGCGACGACGGAGAGCAGCGGCACCTTTAACATGCGCGGCTTGCCGTCGGAGTCAATGAGCGGGTGACCGTCGTCGTCTTTCAGTTCAACCGTGACCACGCCGAAGCCGCGGGCCCATTGATCGGCGGACTGCGCCGCAGCCGTTGAGTCGGGGCTCTGGTCGCGGATCAGATCGACGAGGCTCGACTGGACGCCGTCGACGGCGGTCTGGACGACCTCCACCGCGGCGTTGCCCACGATGACCTCGCCAATGGACCCGGAAACGCGCTCCGCCGTGGTCTCCACCGCGTCGCTTACCGCTTTAAGCGGGTCTTCGACGAACCACTTGGCTGCCTTGACGCAGAACTTGTCGAAGGGGCCGTCCGCCTCGTCCACGTTGAACAGTGACGCCTCCTTCACCTCGGTCATCTTCGACGAGGCCTTCCGCGCGATGAAGTAGGACAGCAGCCCCTTTATGCTGAAGATGCTCAGGTCCACGGTGGTGGCCTTCAGGGCGCCCCAGAAGTCGAACTCGGTCGTTCCGGTCTGCTCGTTCACCTTGCTGAACTGGCCGCTTGAGCAGTTGCGGTAGAAGAGGTAGCACACCGTGGCGCCCATGCCGAAAAGCAGCCTCTTCCAGCTGAACGAGCCCGGCGTGGGCACGGTGTTGCCCATGAGGATGCCCATGAGCTCGCCGTCGAGCTGCTTTTGCAGCACTTCTTTCTCGAAGCCCTCCAAGGTGAAGTAGTCGTCGGGTGGAATGTTTGCCTCGTCGTCGAACGCGCACAGCCCCAGTATCTCCAGGAAGCCGACAATCCAGTCCTTGAGCGGCGTCATCAGCGGCTCGACGAACGCAGCGGCGCCGGGTCCGCACAGCGCCGTCCACCACACCGAGAAGGCGATGTCGTCGAACCAGCGCACCGTGTTCGCGGCCAGGTAGAGCCCGTTGTACAGCGACGCCTCGCTGTCGGCCTCGACCTTCACGTGCACATGGGTGACCTCCGCCGCCTCGTAGACCATCTTGCGGATGGCCCGCATGCGCTGCAGCGACTGGATGTGCGCGATGGATTTCACCAGCTGTATAGCCGTCTGGCCCGCTTCGTCTCGCTGCTGGGAAGTACCCAAGCGCTGCTGGTCCCGCTCGGCCTGTAAGCTATACTTGGCCAGCACTTCGTCGATGCGGCTCCAGTCGTCGGGTTTGTAGGCGGCGAGCAAGCGGTATATGCGATCGCGCTCGGTCTTCAGATCCGCATCGTACATGTCTGATCCAACACCCTTCAACGAGAAGGCGATGTCGGCTTGGGCGAAGCGTCCGTCTTTCCGATAGCAAACGTTCGTGCTTCCGCGATACTCGCAGCTCTCGTCTTTGCTCACAAGCGGCATCAGCGGGTTCAGATCCAGCGTACCAAGCAGCTCGTCTTTGCTGTAGGTGGGATGCTGGAAGTAGCCCAGCGTGTACCAGATGCGCGACGACGCCGGATCCAGCGCCTTCTGGGAAAGGGAATCGTCTGCAGGTTTGAGCTTCAGATACGCCCCGTCCGCTGGCTCGTTGGGGATGTCTACGTTCACGGCGCCCTCGTCGTTCTTGAAAGCCGCGCCCACCTCTACGGTGGCGCCTTCGATGTTGTATTGCGTCCCGGCGGAAAGCAGGATATCGGAAGAATCCACCAGAATGTGGTCCTTAAACACGCGCTCCGGGCGCACCTGGCGCGTGTCCACGAATATGCCCTCGGGCCACAGGAACGCCTGCGCCTCGGCCTCGGCGCTCTCCCCCTCCTCGTTGCTCGCGGTTATCGTAAGCTTCGCCTCTATGGGCCAAGTGCCGTAGATGGAATCGAGCGGAATCGAGTTCTTCACGATGGCCTCGTACACGAAAGCGTTAGGCCGCTTGGGGTCGACGCAGCGCTCGACTTGCGCGGACAGCCTGGAGTCGCTGGAGCCCTTCACCAGCACGTTTGTAGGAGCCTTAAGGAAGTTCTCGGCCTCGAAGTACAGCGGCGAGCCTTGCGCGTCTTCCAAAAGCAGCCCGATGCGGTTGCTGCCAAGCACAGAATAGAAGCAGCCGTCGGACCCTTTCCCAACAAAGGCAATCTGCGGCTCTGCCGCCAGCTTGAAAGCCACCCTCTGCGTGAAGGTGCCCGCTTCGGGGTTCGAGAACGCGAACACGACGGTCGGGCGGCGGCTCGAATTGGCGGCGCTGGCGGGGCCGCCGCCTTGCCTGGGAACCTGCACCTTGGCAACCACGTACTTCCCGTTGAACGTGACGGGACCCACCACCTGAAGACTGGCTTCGCCTGTCGCCTGTATCTGGCGCGTCAGGTCGTCGCGTTGCTTCGTCTTCGCACCCGGCGCGACGGTAGTGCCGGGAACAGCAGCGCCCAACACATTTCCAGGATCTGCATATCCCCCGATAATTTCCTCGATGCGCGCGCAAACTTCACGCGGAGCATCGCCCGCCCGCAATTCTCCGCCGAAATCCTTGTACACAAGCATGCGATAGGCGCTGCGGGGCTCTTGCTTCTTGCTTTCGGGTTTCGCATCCTTGTTGCGCCGCCTGCGGTAATGCAGATACGTCACCCCGCCTATCGTCACAAGCGCCGCAGCGCCAAGTACCATATAGAGCCCACCTTCGGACGGGTCGAAGCCCTCGATGATGGTGGGAATAATGCCCGACGAGCCCGACTCGCCCGGCGTGTCGGAGGCGACACTAAGTTCGTCCTGGTTCACCTGCGCATAGAAGACGTCCTCTTCTTCGTCGGTGGAAGCCAGACCGATATCGCCCTCCACCCATTCATATGTCCATGCGGTTTGCGCTCCGCACGCACGGAAATAGATGCTGCGACGCGAATCCGAACCAGAGGTCCCCATGGTCCCATGCACCTCGGCAGAGGGAACCCAGTCGGGGTCGCTGCCCCAATCGCCGATTGCCCACATCGAGCAGGAATCGGGTGCATCTTCCTGCGTGGCAACGAAATCAACGTATCCTCTATGAACTCCACCCATGCCCATTCCGGGATCATCGCGGTGCACGGCTGCCCTTTCCCTAAAGTGGAAATGCTCGCAAGACTGCGTCGTCATGGTCAGCGATAGCTGAAGCACAACATCGCCGCCGGCAGGCACGGTGTCCGGCGGAGGCGAGCACGTTGCCACGAACAACGCAGACTCCGTCGTGTCAGTTTCCAAGATTAAACCCGAATAGCTGGCCTGATGATTGCCCGGGGTCGCTGTGTAAATTTTGGTATAGATCTTGTCGTCAAGAACATCTTCTTCCTTTTCCACAGCAACATCGACAAGTTTCCAGTAGCCAGTTGGCTGCTGCCCCTCATCCGCCAACGCGGGAGCTGGGCATAGGGGCAGTGCACACATGATGGCAGCCACGACAACGACAAAGAGCCCGATTCTCATAAGCTTTGTAATGCAGCGTCCTTGCATAGCATGATCCTCTCCGCTCGAAACCGATGCGACGGTTATACGAGAGTCCTTCGTTTACCCCCTAACATCCGCGTTCGGGCAGTGGTCGCGGATGTAGCCGAACACGAAGTCGTAGTCTCCCGGTTCCACGTACACCTGGTTTTTCATCAGAGGCTCGTTCACCTTGATGACGCGCAGGGCGCGCGAGCCCTTGATTGAGCGCACGGCAGCGAAGGTGCTGGTC
>CAJOIP010000055.1 GCA_905234785.1 uncultured Eggerthellaceae bacterium | reverse complement strand
GCTTCTCAACAATTCCATCTTAGGAAAGGCCTTATCTGCAGGTGTACCACCATAGGGTCTTGCCAGCGCCTCTATGTCAACGGTGGTTTAACATAGAGTTACTTTTTTACGTTGTGCCAGTGTTAGACAATATGCCCCGCACCAAAGTTGACGGGGCTCGATAGATTTGAAGGCCCCAAGCTCTGTTGACGCGGGCGTCGGCTGGTATGCTGACAGCTGCCAGGCGAGTCGGCTCCAGCCGATCCGCAAAGAGGCTAGAGGAAGGGGCCTTCGATGGCGCAGTATACCATCAACTCAGACCATGCGACGCTCATCGCAATCGACCAGCACGCGAGGTCGTGCAACCTGAGCGCCCTTGACCTGTCCACGGGAGAGGCAAGGAGGACGAGGCTGTCCAACTGCCCTGCTGCCGCCGAGGTGGCGGGATGGGCAGCCGGGTGGGCGACGCCGCCCTACCTGTTCGCCTACGAGTCGGGACCGTGCGGGTTCGCTGTACCTGCCCTTTGATGCGATGAGGAAGGTCGTGGGCAGCTATGGTGAATCTGGTGAGTATTTGGTCGCTTGAGCACCCCCGTGTATCCTCTTCGCACACTGGCGATATTCCGGTTCAATACCGGCGATGACGGCTTCGATACCGCCATCGCCGTTGACTTCCAATCAGCCTACGCTCGCCGTTCTGCCGGGTGCGTGTTTTGTCCTTTGCAGTGTCGTGAAAGCCTGAGATTAGCAGCATGGGGCGGTATAGAGAAACGAAAGCGTCTTCATCTGCGCAGTTGGATGCTATCATCTCCATGAACGCTGGTTGCTGAGAGAAGGATATCGATGGGCGACCCAGATTACAGATACCCCCATCAAACGTCGTACGACTTCTTCATGTGGTTGCAATCCTCATGGCGGCATCGGTTGTTGCCAAGGTTTATAACAAAATGGGCCAACAGGAAGCTAAATGATTTAATCCCGTATCGCGAGTATGTTCGGTATTTCGAATGCAGTCAGTTTCGATTCGACGCAAACATCGAGATTCCTGATGGCGAGCACGTACATTATCCTGGCCTATGGGCCGTTGAAATCATTCCGACAAGTTATAGCAACCGTTTGTCCAAGGCGATAACGAAGAATAAGTGGAGCTCCTTTTCGTCATATCTGATGGGCGATGACGATGGTGCAAAGAAGCTTCACGACGCACGAAGCGATGGTCACCTTCATCGCTGGAGGCTTGGTCGGGAATGTCGTAAAGGACTGGCATTTACAGGGTTTGATTTCACTTCTGTAAACCTGCCAGACTGCTTTGATTCTGTGGCCTATTGGGCGACCCAAGCCGGTTCAAGCATCACGGTTGTTACGGCTTATTTCTCGCTTTCTGCAAAAGACAGAGATTCTTTGGATTACATTTGGCATGCGCCTCATGATCCCCTATTGGTTGAAGAGCCTGGCAAACGCGCCCGCGCATACAGGCGCATGGAATCAGATAAGCTACATACCCGTTCTGAGCGTGCACGAATTCACTTGCAAGCACGGATATGGCTCAACGAGCGATGCCCCGGTTTCTTTGCTAATCGGGGGAGGTGCAATCCGATAGTCGATTGTTTTCTGTTCGATCAGCTTGACGTTGCCGAGACGGGAATACCTTCTGAGATGCGCGATGCATGTGATGCTCTTGGCGTTAGTGGGCCGATGTATTACGAGTCGGATGCCTATTTTCCGGGTTGGCTAGTTCCATTTGACGGCAATGTGAAGGGCGACCCGCTGGATAACTGTTTGGCTTTTGTGGGAAATGTAACACGCATTCGTGAGGTGCGCGAGGAAAGACTTCGAATGTATGGCGACGATTCCTCGCAATCGATAGCGCATTGCTATTCGGAGGCAATAGAGGGCTATCTGATATTGAGCAGCATATCAAAGTATTTAACCTGCATGCTTGAACGATACTCTGAGAAGCGCGATGTGGCCCAGAAAGCCTTTTCCAAGCACAGACCGCTTCAGGTGGACAAGCTTAGGAAGAGCTTGGTGTCGGACAGCCTGGATTTGCGATGTGCAAAACGAGACTACGGTGTTGTTTGGGAGAATAGAATACTCCAGGCATGGATGGGGCTTCCGAATCTTGCAAGCAGGTGGATGAATTGGGCTGACGGAGAGGGAAGAGTCTATTCGGAAAACGCATTTGACGATATGCAATCGTTTCAACAGAAAGCGTTTGAAAAGCTCCTGCAAGAGGACGATGATTATCAATCGCTGTTATCGACTGCGAGCTCATTGGGTAATGGCAATGCTGTCCTCAGGGTGAGCTTGGTGGCGCTGCTCGTGGCGTTGGTATCAATGGTGACGACGATCCTTTCTAAGGGATGATGAGGCCTGCGGCTGATTGCGCGCTAGCGGTGCGATTATCTTGCTGATTTGTGGCAGTTTAGATAGCGCTCGTGCCCGTGCGCTTGCGTCAAATGCGTCTTGCCCTTCCTTATGAGAAGTTTACATAACGACAAATACCATCTGTGTGGATTGGCAGACAACCTGCATGCCATGATATGAGTGTGGGTACAAGCAAGCAGGCGTGTTGGCCTCATTCCCGATGTGCTGTACTTCAAAAACACGCGCTCGGACAGCATCTCGCAGACGAAGTCGGCTGACAATCTTCGTGATTATGAAAGGGCGCATGAGCGATTCGTGCAGGCTGCGAAGGAAAGCTACCCCGATTTGGAAGAGGCGGCGGACCGTTATGCCGAGAAGGGCCGCATATCTCACTGGCTGTTGTGGAACGAGCTTTGGTTGGAGGAAGGAAGCGCCGAAGCCCGCGCCGGTTGTGATCGTGTTCGCGCAACCGCCATGGAGCACCGCCGCGACCTCGTGCTGCCAGTCGACTGGCGGCCGTTCCTGACCTTGTACCTCTTGCGCTTCGCCCCGGGGCTGGCGCCAGCGGTTCGGAAAGCCTGGATGACCTTGCGCCACCCCGGCCCCCTGCAGAAAAACGCCATACGCTACGGCCTGATGACCCTGTTCAACTACCTGCTCTCGTTTCTCATCGTCTTCGTCGCGGCGCGCGCCCTTGCCGCCGAGGCGCTGGGCGGCGCTTCGTTCGCCTCCTCGGTGGTCAGCTACTTCGCGCTCATCGCCCAGATGGGCATTCCCCTGTACGGCATGCGCCTTTGCGCGAAATCGCGGGGCGACCCGGCGAAGCTGAGCCAGTCCGTTGCAGAGCTATTCGCAATGGGGGCCCTGCTGACTGGCGCGTCGCTCGTGCTTTTTGCCCTGACCGTGCTGTTCGTTCCACAGCTTAGCGCCATCGCGCCGCTCATGGTCATCTTCGGGGTGGGGCTTCTGGCGCAGTGCATCAACTTCGAGTGGGCCTTCAAGGGGCTGGAGGAGTACCGCTACCTGCTCGTCCGCAGCGTCGCCGTGAAGACGCTGGCGTTCGTCCTGGTTCTGCTGCTGGTGCACAGCCAGGCCGACCTGTACCGCTACGCGGCCATCACGGTGTTTTCCGCCGTCGGCTGCAGCCTGGTCGATTTCGTGCGCTTGAGCCGGTTCGTGTCGCCGCGCCAGGTGGGGCGGCTGAACCTTCGCCCGCACATCCGCCCGGTCATGACGTTCTTCCTCATGTCGTGCGCCACGCTGATCTACGCCAACCTGGACATCGTCATGCTCGGCTTCATGAGGGACGCCGCCGAGGTCGGCTACTACGAGATCGCCGTGAAGGCCAAGGTGGCGCTGACGGCGATCGGGGGCATCCTGTGGAACGTGACGCTTCCGCGGGCGACGGCGCTGTGGGCCGAGGGCGACCGCGACGGCTTCGAGCGCCTCGCGCAGCGCACCTTGCGGTTCGTCTGCGTCTTCCAGGCCGTGGTGACCGTCGTGTTCATGCTGTGCGCGGGGTGGGTCATCCC
Source organism: uncultured Eggerthellaceae bacterium (assembly GCA_905234785.1). GTDB lineage: Bacteria > Actinomycetota > Coriobacteriia > Coriobacteriales > Eggerthellaceae > UBA9715. The sequence continues at coordinate 2,138 of CAJOIP010000055.1, read as the reverse complement.
CTTCATCGCCGGCGACGGGTACCTGCCGGCGGTGCCGGCGTTTCGCATCCTGCTGCTCACGCTTTTGCCCATCGGCGTCAGCAACATCATAGGCGGGCAGGTGCTGATCCCCGCCGGCGCCGAGAAGCGCCTTCTTGTTGCGGAGCTGTGCGGGGCGGGGCTCAACCTGGTGCTGAACTTCGCGCTGATTCCGGTGTGGGGCATCGAGGGCGCCGCCTCGGCCACGGTGGCGGCCGAGGTGGTTGTGGCGCTGGTGGCGTACTACTGGGCCGCCAAGGACTTGCACGTCGTGCTGTTCCCTTGGGAACGCGCGGTGGCCAGGGCGCTTGGTGGGCTGCGGGCGTCTGCTGTGGCTGCGCGGTGCCGGGTGGCTGCGCTGTTCATTCCCGACGATCGCGTGGAGTGCTACTGCACCTGCTGCGAGATGCCGCTGCGCGCGTGGGGCGTTGCGCGGTTCGCCGAGCGGCCCGACCTGTACGACGCGCGCCGGTATGCGGGCATGCCGCAGGACGTGGTGTGCCCTGCTTGCGGGTCGATCCCGCGGCACCGGATAATCGCATGGTATTTGGGGCGGCATCTGGAGCTGGTGCGGGGGAGAGACGTGCTGCACTTCGCGGCCGAGCGCGGGTTGTCGCGGTGGTTCGGGCGCCACGGGGTGCGCGTGACGACCGCCGATTTGCGCGCGCCCGCGGATTTGCAGCTGGACTTGTGCGATATCGCGCTGCCCGACGGTTCGTGGGACGTCATCGTGTGCAACCACGTGCTTGAACACGTTGCCGATTGGCGGCGCGCGCTGGCCGAGCTGCGCCGCGTGCTGCGCCCCGGTGGGCTGCTCGTGTGCTCGTTCCCGATCGATCCGCGGCTGGAGACCGTGTACGAAGATGCTGGCGTCGTGACCCCCGAGGGGCGGGTTGCGTGGTTCGGCCAGCACGACCACCTGCGCGTCTTCGGCGCCGATAGCGCCGAGCTGCTGCGCGACGCGGGCTTTAGGGTGGAAGTCGTGCGCGGCAGCGATTGCCCCGACGTGATTAGGCCCGTGGTCGGCCCGGCGGATTATGATTCGGACGAGGTTTTCTTTTGCTGGAAGCAGGGGTAGGGCAGGCGCTCGCGACCCGCTAATATGCCTCTGTTGCACGACAGCGAATGGGCTCGCGGCGCTGTCTGGACGTCTTGCTGCTGGAAGGATGGTCATGCTGTCGCGCTGTAGGGGCTTGCGAAAAAGTGCGCAACTATCTTGACGGTACCTGACATTCTCTTTTTGCACAGATCCGATGCTGTTCACCTTTGGTACATCCCGATGATTCTTGGCGTATACCTTTTCATTCCAGTCATGAGCAGGGCGCTTGCCCATTTGAAACCCTCGCAGCTTGCGTTTCCAATTGCGGTGTTGTGGCTTTACGCTTTCGCAGTGCCTATTGCTGTATTCGCTAGGATAACAATCGACACTAGCCAATCCTATCCAATGGATAATCATCATCACGTCAGCAATCGCTATTCGATCCTATGTTTCGGGCGTTTGTCTCATATTCTCCCGGCCATGGAGCCATCGCGATGGGGAAGCAATTTCGAATCGGTGCCTCGAAAGCTCACGCTTGCAAATACCGCTTACTCCACTTACTCGATTAGCTTGAATCCGGTTCGAAAGAGCTTCTCCCGTTCGTCGGTTGTCGCCGAATTCGGCGTGGCTTCTGTGAATTGTCTCTATGGCCACCGATATCGCGCCACCGAGCTCGACGACGCTCACCTTATTGCTTATGTCATACGCTTTCCCAGCGCTCAATAAGCTCTTGACGAAAACACATTCCAGGTCGAGGTGCTCGTCGCGCTGGTCTTTGTGGGCGGCCTTGTAATCCTTGACGTAGCGCTGCACGGTGCTGTACGAGCCCTTGAACCCGCGCTCGGAAACAAGTCGCTCGTAGATGCGGGTTGCCGTGTGGCGCTGCTTGTGCCAGCTGCGCCGGTCCTCTTCGATCCACATGTCTACGACGGGCTTGTGCTCGTCAAGAATCGACGATGCTTTCTTCTTCGCGGGAACCGTCGGCGAGAAGTCGGTTTTCCTGATGTACTTGCGCACGGTCGGCTCGGAGACCCCTGTTTCTCTCGAGATCTCCGCGACGGAGCACCCCGCTCTCGCCATC
>CAJOIP010000054.1:555-6641 GCA_905234785.1 uncultured Eggerthellaceae bacterium | reverse complement strand
GGCGAGGTTCCCATCGGCGCCGTCGTGGTGTACGAGCCGATCGACCCGGCTACTAGGCGCCCGCTTGCCGAACCGCGCATAATCGCGCGAGCGGGCAACAGGCGCGAGCGCGCGAAAGACCCGGCGGGTCACGCCGAGTTCGTGGCAATGCTCGAAGCTGCGCGCCAGCTCGACGCCTGGCGCCTGACGGGCTGCACCGTGTACGTCACGCTGGAGCCGTGCCTCATGTGCGCGGGCCTCATGCACCAGGCGCGCATCGACCGCTGCGTGTTCGGCGCGCCCGACCCGAAGGCCGGTGCGCTCGGCACGCTGTATCAGGTGAATGCCGACGAGCGCTTGAACCACACGTTCGACGTAACGTCCGGCGTGCTGGAAGAAGAATGCGCGCTGCTGCTGCGCGACTTCTTCGCCGCGCGCCGCAAGAAGTGAGAATGCATCAACCTGGTCTGATCGCTTTGACGCGCTAAAGGAAAAACATGGCTGGAACAACAGACATAACGGCCGATGCGGTGGCGTTGCAGGAACGCGACGAGTTCCGCGCGCAAGGCTGGCTGAAGCTGGTGTCGCCCGCGAAGGTGAACCTTCATTTGGCGATTGGCTCCCGTCGCGAAGACGGCTACCACGATGCTGCAACGGTGCTGCATGCGCTCAACCTGCACGACGTTGTGTACATGCGGCGCAAGCTGCCCGATGCGGCCGATCCTTATAAGCCCACGACGTGGCTCGTGGCCTGCGGCGATGTGCCGGTCCCCGACCTTCCGTCTGAAGACAACATCGCCACGAAGGCGGTGCTGAAACTTGCCGAGCGCCTCGGCCGCGACGATGCGGGCGTCGAAATGCGCATCGAGAAGAACGTTCCCGCGCAAGGCGGCCTGGGCGGGGGCTCTTCGAACGCCGCAGCGGCACTGGTCGGTGCTGCCCAGCTATGGGGCGTGGCGCCTGACGACCCGATAATCGAGGAAACGGCGCGGCAGCTCGGAAGCGACGTGGCGTTCTTCCTGCGCGGCGGTTGCGCGTACTACGAGGGAACGGGCGATGTGTTCGCGCATGCGCTCGAGCCATCGAAGCGAGCCATTGCGCTCGTGAAGCCCGAAGGCGGCGTCTCCACGGCGGCGGCATACCGGGCGTTCGACGAATGCCCCCAGGCAGTTCCCGTAGACATTGCCACGCAAGCGCGAAGCGCCGTCAAAGGCGACGACGTCGCGCTGTTCAACAATTTGGCATCCGCTTCCGAGGGTCTCATGCCCGAGCTGGCGGATGTGCGAAACTGGTTGAAGGCGCAGCCGGGCGTTTCCAACGCCCTCTTGTGCGGAAGTGGCGCGACCTCGTTCGCGATATGCGACGATTTTGCGGTAGCATGCAAGGTAGTCGCTGACGCGCGCAAACGGGGCTGGTGGGCGCGCGCGACCTCGTTCGGGTCTGTTCGCACCATGGTCGTCTCGACGTAAGGAACAAGAAGCAGTGATTCGCCTGTACCGCATACTCCCGCTGCTCGTGGTGCTGGCCATCGTTGCGGTCGTGGTGTATCTCATCATGTCGTTCCGCTATTCGTCCGACAAGGCGAAGGCGACGCTCATCACGGTGTTCACGTGGCTGTGCGGCGTGCTGTCGGTCGTGTTCGCGCTCGTCACGCTGTATGCGCTGTTCGAGCAGAACACGCCGGTTATCGAGCTCGCGGGAAGCTGTTTGGCCGTCACGCTCATCGGGCTGGCCGTCACGCGCATCTGCAACGCAGTGTTCCGCAAGAACCACCCGCATTACGGCGAGCAAGTCGCGCAAGCCACCATCATCAACGAGTCCATCACCAGCCGCTTCGCCGAGGCGTTCCGCCGCGCGTTCGGCGAAGCCCTGCGCGACACGTTCAAGCGGAAGTGAAACGAGGGTTTTTCTTGCAATCGATTCGTTCGATTGATTCCCGCGGACAAGTCGGGTAATATGCATTTTTGCACGCGGAGGAGTGACCGAGAGGCCGAAGGTGCTCGCCTGCTAAGTGAGTAACGCCCACAAGGCGTTCTAGGGTTCGAATCCCTACTCCTCCGCCATCTTTTTCTAATACTTTTATCTACGATAAAAGTATTACGTCGACGCTGCGCGCCGCCGTGGCACCCAATCTTGGTTCTCAACGCTGCGCGCATGGCACGAAGGCCAATGCGCTTGCGTTTCGAACCAATCTTGGGCACCACGACGCCGCTCGCTGACTTACTAGCGCCAACCTGTAACTAAGCTATTATGAATTCGCACGCAATCAAGGTTGAAGAGGGAAATGATGAGTAAGAGCAATATCGTGTTGATTGGGATGCCGGGGGCGGGGAAGTCTACGTTGGGCATCGTGTTGGCGAAGATCTTGAACAAGAGCTTCATCGACGCAGACTTGCTCATTCAGAACCAGTGCGACAAGACGTTGCAGAAAATCATCGACGCCATGGGCCCCGAAGGGTTCATCTCCATCGAAAACGAGGTGCTGAGCGAAATCGACGCATCCAACACCGTCATCGCCACGGGCGGCAGCGCGGTATACTCCGATGCCGCCATGAAGCACCTTGCGACAATCGGAACGATCGCGTACCTGGAGATCTCGTACGAGTCGCTCGTGTCGCGCTTGAACGACCTGCAAGAGCGCGGCGTGGTGTTGAAGGGCGGCATCTCCATGAGCCTGCGCGAGCTGTACGACGAGCGCAAGCCGCTGTACGAGCGGTATGCCGACATCACCGTGAACGTCGACGACCTGAACATCACCGCCGCCGCCCGCAAAGTCGCCAGCGCCGTGGAATAGGGTGCGGTCTCCAAGCCCACTCGTATCGGAAAGACGCAAAAGGCCGGGCTCGCCCGGCCTTTTGATGTTTCTGGCGCCCCCGGGCCGATTCGAACGGCCGACACCCGCTTTAGGAGAGCGGAAAATTCGATTTACATTTTTGTATCGGAATACAAATGACGTAATAAGCAGCGCAAATAAGCATGTAAGCATGAAAACGCCTCTGCGCAAATTCTGCTCAACAGGAATTTTCTGCTCAAATTCTGCTCACCAGGTTTAGCGTCACATATGACTCTATGTATCCATTACACAACGTTGCATCATCGCGCGTCGCTCTATCATAGCGTTTCGAGATAGGAGATGCGCAGAAGCTGCGGCGTGGGAGAGGCAACGTATGCGACTTCTATATAGCAGCTGTATCATTGGTTAACGATTATGGAACATGACATCGAAACATACCCACTCGACCCCGAGCTTGTTGTTGGTATAAGCCCAGACGAACATGCTGCCCTCGTCCGCATCGCTTCAGAAATTCTCGATCAGAATGCTGCTGGCTGGCTTGCCGCGATGTCGCACGGCGACGGCTATTACAAGTCGCGTTTTTCAGACTTGTACGACCATTTGAAGGAGTTTATTACCAAGTGGGATTTAGTTGACGAAATCCGCGCCGGCTGCGTCTCCGCAGAAGACGCCCAACTATATGCCGGCATGTTGTCGCACTGCCTGCAACGTCACGTCAGCGTCGACGACATTCTGGATGGCGGGAATAGCTACATAACACTTATATAGTATTTATATAACCAAGTCCGCGATTCAGGGGATTGGTAGTCCCATGCCAAAGTGGCAGTTGCCTACAATATCCCACGCTCTGAGCTGGTCTTTTGTGAATAGGGACTTTGGGAGCGTGGATGCAGGGCGTTCGGGAAGGCTCGGTGTCAGGCGGATTGGGCATAGATAGCCTGGCTAATTGGATTTTTCGTGATTCGAAAAGAAAAGCCGTCCGAAGCGCGGAGCGTGGGTGGTTTCACGTTAAAGAAAAGCACACCTCGGAACTATGTGCGCTTCGGATTGTAACGCTTGACCTGCGTAAACGCAATATGCTACCTAACAATTCCAGTAAAAAACCGCGGCACTGGCGGGGCTCCAGTTGCCCCGTTGTCACCGCGGCTAAAAGTCGAGCGACTGGTTCTCGCGTGCCGGGGTCCCATTCCCCGAGCGGATTCCCAATCGCCCGAGGGGATTCTAGCAAAGAAGGGAGGGCGCATGACCACTTATTACACTGCGGACCCCCATTTCGGGCATGCCAACATCATCCGGTTCGAGGACCGGCCGTTCGAGGACGTCGAGCAGATGAACCGCTGGCTCGTCGAGGCCTGGAACGCCCGCGTGACGGACGGTGACGATGTATTCGTGATCGGAGACTTCGCCTATCGATCCGCCACGAGCGTGAAGTCGATCGTCGAGCAGCTCGCCGGGCGCAAGCACCTCGTCGTCGGCAACCACGACGCAAAGTGGATGAAGACCTTCCGGCCAGAGGATTACTTCGTCGAGATCGGGCACGCCCTGTACAACGTCGACGAGAAGAACCGTCGAGTTTGGATGTGTCACTACCCCTGCATGACGTGGCCCGGCGCGCGATATGAGTCCAGCTTCCATGTTTACGGCCACATCCATTCCAACAAGCCGGAGACGTTCTGGCCGGTGCTAAGGACCTATAAGAACGCGCTCAACGCGGGCGTCGAAATCAACGGCTACATGCCCGTGACCCTGGAAGAGCTCATAGCGAATAACGAACGGTGGAGAAACGAGGGCTGAGATGATCGGCGAAACCGAGATACCGGACATGGTGTGTTGGAACACCGGATTCGGCGGGGCGTTCTACTTCTACCCGGTCGACCGGGCCCGGCTCGTCGAGGACTGCGAGAATGACGCCTTCGCGGATTGGATCAGGCGCACGTACGGCGCGCGGCTCGTCGTCGAGGAAGCGGCGGTCCCGAGGGCGCTGTTCGACGCTCTCAGGGGCGGTTACGACGCCTCCCTTCCCGAGAACGTCGCGATCGCGAACGCGGACCACTTCAGCTGGCCCGTGACGCCCGAGTTCGAGTACTACGGCGAGAACTTCTACACAATTGAGGGGTTCCGCCGCGCCGTTGAATCGTTCCGGGGGGAGTCCGGGCAGGACGTCTTCTGCAACCTGCTCGCCTCCCTGCTCGAGGACGTCGCCGCCCGGGCGCAGGAGCTCGACGGCGGGTCCAGCGCCCGGGGGTTCGGCATCATGGTGACCGGGCCGTAGGCGCCCGAGCGACGGAGAGGAAGGTTGGATATGGGAAGAATCGAGATGAGCAAGGTGTTCTTCGGCGCGCGGCAAGCCCGGTACACCGGTGCCGGCGCCCTCGACAAGGTCGGCCGTTCGGGCATCCTCGTGCTCTACACCTACCTCGACGCGGCGGACGAGTGCATTCTGGTCTTCCACGTCGACGAGGGCCCCGGCGTGAGCTGGGTTCGCCATTCTAGGTCGCGGTTTGAGATCGCTGGCGGCAGGTTGTCCGCCAAGTCGCTCCGGAGCGGCACCGAGAAGCTGTACCTGATCGGCGATGCAGTCGAAGCAGGGCCCGGGGTCTTCGAACGAGGCAAGCTCGACTTGGGCAAGGTGCCCGACAAATGGGCGGAGTTATTCGTGAACGTGTATAACGAGCACGCGTGGTCGGGCGACTCGGTTCTCGATCTGCCTAGCTAGCAATGTCGAGCACCCGGTCATGTTGGAGGTTGGTATGGCCAAAGTCGAAATGTGCAAGGTGTTCTTCGGCGCGCGGTTTGAAAGCTACACCGGCGCCGACACGATCAACATAGTCGGCCGCGAGGGCATCCTGGTTCTCTACACCTACGTCGACGCCCCTGACGAGTGCATCTTGTGCTTCTATTCCGACGACGTCTTCACGGTTAAGAAGGCCCACCATTCCAGGTCGCGTTTCCATATCTAAAACGGCATGCTGTTCGCCAAGTCGTTTTCGTCCGGCGCCGAGAAGGCGTACCGGATCGGGTGCGCGATCGAGATGGGGCCCGAGGTGTTCGAGTGCGACGAGTACGGACTCGACATTTGCAAGGCGCCTGATGGGTGGCGTGCGCTGTTCCTGAAAATCCACGCCGGCCATGCATGGTTCGGCAGCCCGGTCCACGACCTGCCGAACTAGATGCGCCTGCAAAGAAAGGTGGTCTTATGAGCGTATTCATAACCGGCGACACGCACGGCGACCTCGGGCGCCTGCTTCCCGCCAACTTCGACGAAGACGGGCTTACCAGGGACGATTTCGTCATCGTTCTGGGCGATTTCGCC
>CAJOIP010000054.1:0-546 GCA_905234785.1 uncultured Eggerthellaceae bacterium | reverse complement strand
CTGGCTCGACTGGCTGACGTTGAGGCCGTACAACCTGCTTTTTCTGGACGGCAACCACGAAAACTTCGCCGCACTCGAAACATATCCGGTCGTCGAGGGTTTCGGAGGCTCCGTCCGCCGGCTGCGCGAGAACGTGTTCCACCTGCGGCGGGGAGAGGTCTACGAGATAGACGGACGGAGTTTTTTTGTCATGGGCGGGGCGTATTCCATCGACAAGGCTTGGCGAACGGCGGGGTCGAGCTGGTGGCCTCAGGAGGTCCCGGGCGCGGACGAGCGCGCTCAAGCCGAGGCGAAGATCGCCGAAGTGAGTGTGGTCGACTACGTGCTCACGCACTGCCCGCCCGCGCAAGAGCTCCGAGAGCTCGCATTCGACGTCGACTTCCAGGCGATGCCCGACGAGTACAACAAATGGCTGCAAACGGAGGTCGCCGACAAGCTGAAGTTCGGGCAGTGGTTCTACGGGCACATGCACCTCGACCGCTGGCACCGCCGGCCGTACACGCCCCTTTTCGAGTGCATCTACGACTTGGACGGCACCGGGCGCAC
>CAJOIP010000053.1 GCA_905234785.1 uncultured Eggerthellaceae bacterium | reverse complement strand
GCAGTGCTACGGCAACGAGCGCGGCGTGGGCGAGGCTCTTGCCGCGAGCGGCATCCCGCGCGAAGAGCTGTTCGTGACGACCAAGACCTGGACCTCGGGACGCGCTGACACCGCCCGCTCGATCGACGCGAGCCTGAGGAGCCTGCGAAGCGACTACGTCGACCTGCTGCTTGTCCACGAGCCGTCGGGCGACGTGGGCGGCGTGTGGCGTGCGGTCGAGGAAGCGTACCGCGCTGGCAAGGCGCGCGCCATCGGCGTGAGCAACTTCCTCGGGCGCGATTTAGTGCGGCTGCTGGAGGCCGCCGAGGTGGTCCCCGCCGTAAACCAGCTCGAATGCCACGTGTACCGCCAGCAGCGCGAGATGCGGGCAGCATGCGCGCAGGCGAGCGTGCTCATGACGTCGTGGTCGCCGTTAGCAGCCGGGCGCAACGGCTTCTTCGCCGATCCCGCGCTCGCGGGAATCGCGCGGTCCCATGACGTGAGTATAGCTCAGGTGGGCCTGCGCTGGCTCGTGCAGCAGGGCATCCCCGTCATACCGAAGTCGGCCGACCCGCGCCGCATTCGCGAGAACCTCGACGTGTTCGATTTCGAGCTGACAGACGCAGAGATGGGCACTATCGCCGCGCTAGACACTGGGAGAAGCCAATTTGGTTGGTGGTAAGCCAATCTTGTCAATGCCGGCATGCATCTGAATGCCGCCCTCTCGGGAAGAGGGGGGCATTCAGGGGACATTCGGCGAAAAGAACAGTGTCTTCTAGTGTCAAACAGCGGAACTAGTGTCAACGGAAAACCCTAGGTCAAAACACTAATGGCTAACTCTTTCATCCAGTGTCAGCCTGGTGTTCCTCATTCATAACCCGGAGGTCGTAGGTTCAAATCCTGTTCCTGGGCAAGCTAAAGCTTGCCTGTTCTCACTGAAAACGAGCCACTGGCTCGTTTTCCGGGCGTTCGAACCCCTTGACCAAAATCAAAGCCCTGACCTGGTAAAACAGGCAGGGCTTTTTCATTGCGGGGGAATTTTCAGGCCCGAAAAAGTTTACCCCGCAGCCTGATTTCTCGCCCCTCCGGAAGGGGTCCGGAAGCCGTCGGAAGATCGGTTTCCGAACCCCTTTTATCTATCCAGGGGATAATATCGCGGGGGAATTCGGGGGGATCTTCTCGGGATGTTGCGGGGCGTGGGGCGCTTCGCGGTACCAGCGGGGGGATCGAAAACCCAACCCGCGTCGCTGCAGCCCAGCCCTTCCGGGGCGCCCGTCGGGTTCGCCCCCCTCACCGACGAGGCCGGCGTCTACCTGCCCACGGGGCCCGGCATGTTCAGCAGCTCCATCCGCTGCCGGCTCTTCGCCGTGCCGTCACTGTCTTCCTTGCGCTAATAACGGAAGTGAAATACAATTCAATTCCGTAAGAACGAACGGAATCGCACCGAACACCGAGGAGCTGCGATGTGGCCGGGCATCACATACGAGACATGCGCTTGGGAACGGGATCCCGACGAGCTGGCGCTCATCCCCAAGAGCCGAAGGCGCAAGATCCTGCCGACATACGAGGCGGCGGTCCCCGCCAGCATCGCCTCGCTCCCCGTGGAGATTCCCTCGCCGCTAGCGCAGCGCCTCGCCGAGGTGGAGGTCTTCCTCGCGCGTTTCGATACCGCGCAGGAGGCACGCGGCTACTCCCTTCCCGCGCTCCTGCTCCGCAGCGAGTCTTCGTCGAGCTCGCAGATCGAGCGGCTCACCTCGAGCGTGCGCAACGTCGCACTCGCCGAGCTCAGCGGCAAGGCGCCGGCCAACGCGCTGCTCATCGCGGGCAACGTCGCCGCGATGCGAGAGGCGCTTGGGCAGAGCGGCGAGATCGACATAGATTCGATCTGCGCCATCCATGACGTGCTCATGGAGGGAACGCGAGAGGCGAAGGGCCTGCGCGACGAGCAGGTCTGGATAGGCGGTTCCCCCTACAGCCCTCACGGGGCCACGTTCGTGCCCCCGCATGCAAACCGCGTAAGGCCGTGCCTGGAGGATCTCGCGGCATTCGGCATGCGCGAGGACATCCCGCCCATTGCGAAGGCCGCCGTATTCCACGCGCAGTTCGAGACCATCCACCCCTTCACGGACGGCAACGGGCGCACGGGCCGCACACTGCTGCATCGCATGCTCGCCCGCGACGAGGTGCTCCTGCACACGATGCTGCCGGTGTCGGCCGGGCTCCTACACGACGTCGACAGGTACATGGACGCGCTTGAGGCTTATCACGCAGGCGCAATCGAGCCAATAATCGAGTGCCTCGCGGACGCGCTCGAGCTCGCCGCGGTCATCGGGTCGCGCATCGCCTCCGACGTGAAAGGGGTCCTCGACAGCTGGGCTGCTGCCAACACGGACCGCGCGGGCTCCGCGTCGCACCGGCTTCCCGCGCTGCTCGTCGAGCAGCCGGTGGTCGACGTCGCCTTTGTGGCGTCGCATCTCGGCATCACCGACCGGGCAGCCCGCAATCTGGTCGAGGTCGCCCGCGAGCGGGGCATCCTCGCGAAGATGGGCAACGCGAAGCGCGGGGCCTTCTACCAGGCTCCCGACCTGATTGTGGTGCTCGAGGAGGCCTCGAGCCTTGAGGGCATCCGCAGAATCGCCGCGCGTTAGCCGCGAAACTGCGTCGACATACGAGCCCATCATCGCGTGTGACGTATCTCGATGCTTCTCATCGTATTGAGCAAAAACACTCAGAATCCCGGGGGCCCTGGGATTTGGAGTTTACAGGCAGGAGAAAAGAGACGTCCCGAGACAACGCGAACTCATAACCCACGTCGCAACATTGAAAACCGAATACGGAATTCCACATATTGCGGGGTGGGGCAGTCTGGTAGCTCGTCGGGCTCATAAACCCGAAGGGTTCGAGCGACGGCGCGAAGCGCCGTCAAAACAGTCCAGTGGACTGTTTTGCGCGAGAACGGGTGAGCTTTAACGAACCCCTGGACCGTCGGTTCGATCATGTTCCTGGTTGTGCGGAAACGATGACCCTACCGCTCTTTCATCTCTTTGGAAACCAGGGGATGCACCGGTTAGTGCAAGCGCAATAGTCTTCGTATTCCTGGCCATACAAGTTCGACAGCCACTTTTCCTCGGTGGCCTTCATGAGCAGGGTAAGGAAGACCCAGAAAGCGGGCAGCAGCACGAGAAGCCAGAGATTCCCGTAAATAAGAATGGCTCCCGCGCAGGCAAGCGTGAATGCCGAGTAGATGGGGTTGCGCACGACCGAGTAAACGCCTTGTGTGACCAGGCGGTTCTCAATGATTCCGTCGTCGATTGCGGCGCCCTTCACGGCTGCGACCCACAGCACAACCCCGCCCACGACGCATGCGACGCCCAAGACCCTCAAAGGGGTGGATGCAGCACCCGCGCCGATCACGGGAATCACTCCCAAGGCGGCATGACGATAATCGCCACATACGCCGGCCCCGGCCCATATATGGGCAGATGTTCAGATTTCCCGTTCATACCGCAACCCCATCATAGGCTCCACTGCGCACTTGCAGATTGCAGCGCGTGCATACGGGCGAACACGCTGCCTTCGCGCGCGAGCAGTTCGGCAGGTGCGCCCTCCTCGACGACCGAGCCTTCCGATAGCACGACGATCTTGTCGGCGTTCTCGACGGTGCGCATGCGGTGTGCGATAACCAGGACGGTCTTGCCCGCAAGCAGGCGCGAAAGCGCGCCTTGCACCCTGGTCTCGTTCTCCACGTCGAGCGAAGCCGTCGCCTCGTCGAGCAGCACGATGGGTGCGCCTTTCAGCAGTGCGCGCGCAATCGAGATGCGTTGGCGCTCGCCTCCCGAGAGCCTCGCGCCGTTCTCGCCGATGGGCGTGTCATAGCCCTGTGGCAGCTTACCCACGAACTCGTCGCAGTTCGCGGCGCACCTCCTCGTCGGTGGCGCCGTGCTTGCCGAGGCGGATGTTCTCCATGACCGTGTCGTCGAACAGCGTGACGTCCTGAAAGACCATCGAGTAGTCGCTCAACAGCACCTCGGGATCGACGGTGGCGATGTCAACGCCTCCCACCTCTATGGTGCCTTCTGTTGCGTCCCACAGACGCGCCGCCAAACGCGCGCACGTGCTCTTGCCGGAACCCGACGGTCCGACCAGCGCCGTCACCTCACCCTCCTTCGCGGTGAAGCTGACGCCCCTGAGCACCTCTTCGTCGTCGTAGGCGAAACCCACGTTCTTGAACGCGATGTCGTGACCCGCAGGCTCGAACGTCATCGCGCCTTCGGCTGTCGGTGTGTCGTAAATCTCCATGAGGCGGTTCGCGGAAACTTGCGAGAGGAACACCTCTGCAATCATGGTCAAGCTCTGATCGAACGGCGCATAGACACGCGTGATGACCAGCAGGAACAAGAACAGCATCATGAAGTCGATCTGGCCGGACACGATAAGGTTCGCGCCCACTAGGATGGTGGTGGCAACGCCGAGGCGCATGATCACGCTCGCGCCGTTCACGAACAGGCCCGTAGCCAGCTCGCCTTTGATCATCGTGCGCTCGTGCGCATCTATTTTGTCATTGAGCGAATTGAGGTAGCGTTGCTCCTGGTTTGTTGCGTGAATTTCGCGAATGTTCTCGAGCGCTTCCTGAATGCCGTCAGAGACCTCCAAAGCCGCCGCCTTGGTCCTCTCGGCATTGCGCTCAGCCATCCTACGGCTGCCGAACAGCAGCACGAATGCCACGGGTACTCCCCACAGACACGCAATGGCCAGCCGCCAATCCATCGCAAAGAGCATGACGGCGATGACCGCCGTGGAAATGTAGCTGCCGTACAGGTAGCCCAGCGCATGGGACCACACGTGCTCCATGCGGTTCACGTCGCCCATGATCGTTTCGGTCAGATCGGCCAGGTCACGCTTGCCGAAAAAGCTCAGCGGAAGCTTGCGCAGGCGCTCCGCCAACCCGACGCGCATGGTCTTGACTTCTTCGTACACCAGCCCATACGTCGCTTGGTACTGCTGGTAATGCGTGATGAAGGAAAGTATTACGAACGCGAGCGTGCCAAGGCCGAATAGGAGGATGCCCGGCAGGGGAGCCCCGTCGGTAAGCGTGTCCATGAACTGCATCATGAGCAGGTAAAGGACGCCCATGCCGCCCATGACCACCAAGTTCACGACAACGGTCCACGCCGTGCCCTTCTTCACATTGGAGACGCCCTGGTCCGAGAGCGCGAATTTCCGCTGGAACTTCTTATCGAACAGCATGATCGGCCTCCTCTCGCTCCGTCGAGATTCGCCATTGGACGGCTTGGTTGTAGTCGTCCCACATGCGGGCGTACAGCCCGCCGGCATTTACGAGCGCATCATGCGAGCCTTCTTCGACTACGACGCCTCGATCGAGCACGATGATTTTGTCAGCACCGACCACCGTCGACAGGCGATGTGCGATCATGATGACGGTGCGATCCCGGGTAAGCGTGGCGAAAGCCTTTTGGATGAGCGCTTCGTTTTCAGGGTCGGCGAAGGCGGTCGCCTCGTCGAGCACGACGATGGGAGCGTCTTTCAAGATGGCACGGGCCAAGGCGACACGTTGCTGCTCGCCGCCGGACAGGTAGGTGCCCTCCGTGCCGATCTTCGTGTCTATGCCCTCTGGCAGCTTGGCAATGATATCGTCGCACTGTGCTGCGGCAAGAGCCGCTTCCACTTCCTCACGTGTTGCTTCCGGACGCGCGGCGCGAACGTTTTCGAGAATCGACGTCTTGAACAGCCGGTTGTTTTGAAATACGAACGCTATCTGGTCCATGAGCACGTGTGGATCGATTTTGCGCACGTCGACGCCGCCCACTTCGACCGCACCGCTCGTAACGTCCCAAAAACGGGGAATCAAACTGGCAGCGGTAGTCTTACCGCCGCCGCTGGGGCCGACCAAAGCCACAGTTTGACCAGGCTCGACCGTAAACGAGACATGGCTCAACGCGGGTTCTGCAGCGCCGTCGTAGGTGAAGCTCACATCCTTGAACTCTACGCGGCTGTCTTTCGGCGCCTCAGGATCCGGCGCGACGTCAAGTGTTGGTGCGCTCATGACCGGGCGGATGCGGCCAAGCGCCGTGCTGGCTAGCATCATGCCGCTTGCCGCGAACATTATCTTCGCCAGCGCCGTCGAGATGATGGCGGAAAACACCGCATAGAAGGCAAAGTTCGTCACGAAACCGGCGAAGTCGCCCGAGGCGAGCGCGCCCGGTGCCAGGAACAGGACGACGGGGACCAAGAAGACGAACGCTCCTTCGGTAAAGGTGAGGTTGACCGATTGGGGTACGCGGCAGACGTCCCCCTGGTAATGGCTTGCCTTCGCGCTGTAGTCGTCGATGGCCTCCTTGAAGGCTCTGAAAGAATAGACCGTCTGCTGGAACACCTTCACCACGGGGATGCCGCGCACGTATTCCGTCCCCGCCTTGCTCATGCGATCCTGCGCGGCTTGATACTCCTCCATGAGCTTGGCGTTCTTGCCGCCCATCATGGCGAACATCGATGCGACGGAGATGACGGCGGCCACCAGGCAAGCAGCGCCCATACGCCAGTCGAACACGAACATGAGCACGATCATGGCGATGAACATTGTCGCTGCGCCCACGATATCGGCTAGGTTATGCGCAAGGAGCGTCTCGGTTTCGGCCGAGGCTCCATCAAGCCGGTTTCGGATGAGGCCGCTTGCATTGTTATCGAAATAGCCGAGTGGCGTGTTCATCAAGTGGGCCATGCCCTGCTTTCGGATGTTGGACGCCGTGCGGAATGCTGCCAGGTGCGTGCACATGAGCGCTACGAAGTACACGAGGATACCCGCCACCGCGAAGGCGAACGCCATCCAGCCGTACCCGGCGACGGAGCCTGCCGCGCTCCAGTCGGGGGCGACGGCAACGAGGTCGCGCACCACGAGCCATACGCAGATATAGGGAACCATGCTCAAGGCCATGGCGACAGAAAGCGCGAGCCCCAAGAAGGTCAAGCCCTTTCGCTCGCCAGCGTAGCCCAGGAGAACGGACAGGTCTCCTTGCTTCTTTTCTGCCATAGTGTTCCTTTCTTGGTCTACCGAAAAGACTTACTCGACGGCCACGCGCATGCGCTTACCACGCGAACACGGCCAGGCGGTTGTTGACGTTCTTTCCGAACGTGGCGGCGAACAGCTTGCCGCGCAGGGTGTGCTTGCGCATCTCCACGTTGTAACTCTGCTCCGAGACGAGCTGCAGGCGCGGTTCGAGCGCGACGAACTCCTCGCCGGAGTCAGTCCCCCACTTGAATTCGGCGTTGGTGTTCTTGATGGCGTCATGCTGCTTCGAGTGCTTCACCATGAACATCGAGTTCATCTCGGTAACGAGCCAGCCGTGCTCAAACGAGTCGCACAGCATGTGCAGGCAGGCGGCCGTCTGCTCCTTGGTGAAGTATTCGAGCACGCCCTCCATCACCACAATGGTGGTCGAACGGTCCTTTGGCAGCTGTTCCGTCCAGGTGCCATCGAGCGCGTCGCCGTCGAGCATCGTGCAGCGCGGACGATCCTCGTAGACCTTGCGGCGCACGGCGATCTGGTCGGGCAGGTCCACGTCGAACCACTCGATCCGCCCGTTGTCCACCTGGCTGAACTTGTCGTCGAACCCGCAGCCCAGGTTGATGCACAGGGCGTCGGGGTACCGCTCGATGAGCGCCTGCAGGGCGTCTGCGAACATGATGGTGCGCGCAACTACGCCCTCATGCGAGAGGAACGGATCATACTTGCTCACGTCCACACCCAGAGAGTCGATGATCTCGGCTGCCTTCTCGTCGCGGATACGCGGGTTCGGCCGCGCGGTCTCGCTTGCGCGTATCGCCAGAGTAACGAGCGCCGTCTCCTGGATGTCGCCGAACTGGAGCTGCTGGTCAGAGGCGCCAGCCGGCTTGCGTGCGACCAGGTGCAGCCGAAACTTCTTCTGGGCTTCCAGTGTGACCGGCACGAGCCCTGCTGCCGTGCAGAGCGCGCGGACCTCGCCGAGCGTGTAGGCGCGCACGTCGCCGTGGCCAACGAGGTTCGCCAGCGGCATCTCCGTGCGGTTCATGAGCCACAGGATGGGCGCCGCTGTCGTGTAATCGCGCAGGACCAGTTTGCCGCCAGGGCGCAGCACGCGCGCGACCCCGTCGAAGAACGCCTGCGGGTTGGGATAGTGGTGGAAACTGTTCGCGCAGATGACGGCATCGAAGCTCGCGTCGTCGAACGGCAAGTTCTCGGCATCGCCCACGACGAAGTGGGCGTTTTCGATATCCTTCGCGTTTGCAACCTCGATCATGCGGGGCGTCAGATCGAGCCCCGTGTAGCGTCTGTCTGGGAATTCGGATGCCAGCAGTTCGACCATCGGGCCTGTCCCACAGCCTACGTCGAGGAGATCTTCGAAATCGTCTTTCTTCAGCTCTGCAAGGATGGGCGGATAATCGTCCTTGCACATCTCGTAGATCCCGGCGTGGCCGCTGTCGTAAATATCGGCGGCCTTCGTGAATTCCCTGATCGACAGCTCCTTGTATTCGATACCGCTCTTCACGTGTTCCTCCGTTTGCTTGATCTAGAGCTTCATGTGCAGCAAGAATGCGCGGCCGGTGCGGTCGGTGATCGCCATGGCGACCTTGGCATACAGACCGACCTTCCCTTGAGGATGCGGCGCGCTGCAGTGTAGAAGGGTCGCACCTCGATCAGCTCGCAGCCCGCCTCGCGCGCGAACGCCGCCGGGTCGTCAATCGCGCAGTACATGAGAGCCGATTCGTTGCCCGTCTTCATCACGTACTTGTTGGCGTACTCGAGCCCCTTGGTGTTGGTGGCGTCAAAGATGAGCTCCGCATCCGCGAAGGCCTTTTTGGCGTCCGCGATGAAGCCGAGCACGTCGGCGTTATGAAAGTACTGGAACACGCCAGAGACGATGATGAGCGTGGGAAGCGAGGTGTCGATACCGTCCGCCCAGGAGAGATCGAACGCATCGCCCGCTATGAGCTCATCGCGCTCGGGCGCGCCGAGGATACGCCGGCGCGTCTCGATGACCTCGGGCAAGTCCATCTCGTAGAACCGCGCATCCGGGGCATCGGGTCCCACGCGCCAGAACATGGTCTCCAAGCCGCATCCCACGTTCACGATGTTGCAGGTGGGGTGAGCGGCGATGTAGGTGCGCGCCATTTCGTCGAGGTTGTGGTAGCGCGCAGCCGATGCGATCATCGTGTACTCGTTGGAGCCCGCCTGGATGCTCTCGCCGGGGATTGCGGCTTCGAGCTCGAGTGACTTGGGGTCGAAGAAGTATTCTGGGAACCGCTTCGACACGTAGATGCGCGCAGTGAGCGGGATGTAGAGCGTATCCGCGACCCCTTCGAAATCTTTGCCTGACATGAACGAGCTCCTCTATAAGTTTAATTAACCTAACTTTTGTATTCTCGCACACGACTGGACAGATTTGAACCCAAGAAAATGGAGTGAAGGTTTGCAGTTTCGGTCCAGGTTGCGCCATGCGCACCGGGACCGCTGCTCGCATGCTCGCAGTGTTTGCGGAAATGGCCTCTGGAACAGCCGCTTCTGCCGAACCGTACAAACACTGCGAGAGAGAGGGGGGGAATGCTAGAGAATACCAACTTGCACGTGCCGATAGGAGAAGATAGCAAAATCGGGGTTTAACCGGGGTTTCGGTTTTACAGACGGGAGAAACGAGGCGTCCCGATACAGGAAACGCGGGCTCATAACCCGGAGGTCGTAGGTTCGAATCCTGTTCCTGGGCAAGCTAAAGCTTGCCTGTTCTCACTGAAAACGAGCCACCGGCTCGTTTTCCGGGCGTTCGAACCCCCTTGACCAAAATCAAGTCCCTGACCTGCGAAAACGGTCAGGGATTATTCATTGCGGGCCCCGGGGGCGTGGAATGCGGTGCTTCGCGTCACCAGCGGGGGGGATTGCAAACCCAACCTGCGTCGCTGCTGTGCTGCGATCCCGATCCCGAGAACAACCGTTCTGCTGCAATGAGCGGATTGCCTCTCCTGCATTATTGCTGTAAAATATACATGTAAATATGCAGCATAAGGAGGGGCTCATGCCCAATATCAAACCAATCTCCGACCTGCGTTCCTACACGGCGGTGCTCGACGAGGTGGCGCAGGGCTCGCCGGTGTTTCTTACGAAGAACGGGCGCGGGCGCTACGTTATCCAGGACATCTCCGACTACGAACGCTACGAGGCCGAGAGGACGCTCTTGGCGCAGCTGGACTACGGCAAGCGAGCAGCCGACAAGCGCGGGACGCTCACGACCGAGCATGTTCGCGACATCTTCGCTGAGCGCTTCGCGCAGGAGGCCTAGATGGAGCTTGTCTGGTCGCCCGCGGCGGTAGACGACCTGAATGCTGCCGCCGATTACATCGAGTCCGAACTCGCGAGCCCCATGGCCGCGAGGCGCCTGATCGCTTCCGTAATCGAGAAGGCGCAGCTGTTCGCCGACGTCCCCGGAGCTGGGACGGTACTCCGCACGCTCAACGGAATCGACACGGGCTACCGGTACATGGTCTGCGGGAACTGGATGGTCTTCCTTGAATGCGAAAACGGGCGAGCGCTCGTCGTCAGGGTGCTCTACGCGAAAAGCGACTACATGAGAACGCTCTTCGGGGAAATCGACGTTTAAATACTAGTTACGGAGCGAAATCGGCGGTGCACGTCAACGCACCTTCCTGTGCTCTAAGCGTACGACGTGCGTGCAGCAGCGTTGCACCAGGTCGGGATCGTGCGTGATTGCGAAAACGCTCGCTTTGCCGTGCAGCGACCGGATGAGCGCCGCAGTTCGCTCCATGTTCTGGAAGTCCATGCCGCTCGTGGGCTCGTCGAACACGAGCAGGTCCTTGCCGGAAAGCAACGCAGACGCCACTGCCACGCGCTGCTTTTGACCGCCCGAGAGGTTCATGGGGTGCCGGTCGGCAAGCGCAACCAGGTCGAGCGCCTCGACATCGCCATAGGAGTAATGGAAATCCCGCAGGACCATGTGCCTGGCGTCCTCCGTCGTGTTTTCCGCGCATGCTTATGGCATGAGGCATCCCAGCGGAACGACATGGACGCCATCGCTCCTCGTGTATGCGAACTCACCTCCGGTAAGGACCATGAGGAAGGCTGGGCGGCCCATTTTGTCGTGGTCGACCTTTCCGACCAGCGCCTTCAGATTGCCGGCCCCTTCCTCGATTCGCTCTGCTCCGCCAAGCTTCACCTCGATGCCCGCCCACCTGCCGTCTTGTAAACGGGGAATCGCGTCGACCTCGAGATTGCCCTTGTCCCTATAGCGGTAGACATCGCTACCGAAGACGCTTGAGTAGACGCGCAGGTCCCGCACGCAAAGCGACTCGAATAGAAGTCCCATGGTGGGGAGGTCCTGCAGGAGCCCCTGCTCGTTGACGCCCAACGCTGCAGTGGCGAGCGACGGATCGCACAGGTGCCACACCTTGGCGCTGCGCAAGGGCGTGCGCGAGCGCAGAGCTGGCGCCCAGGCCTTGACCTCCTGAAGCACGAACAGCCTCCTGAGCGCCTCGGCATAAACGCGCAATGTGGGTTCGCTCATGCCGATGCCGGAGTTCTTCACGTCGGCGAGGATTATCGTGTTTGGCGATTGATGGTTTTGTTAGTTGATTGAAAAATGCTGGAAGATGAGCATTTCAGCATTCTGCTTTATGAGCCAGATGGCAAAAAATGCTCCCGTCAGGCGCAGAGGCCCGAGGATCTTGTCCTCGGGCCTCCGGGAAGGTTATGTGCTGCTGGCTTAGCGGCGGGCGTGCTTGGTGGTTGCGCGCTTCGGCTGGTGGGTGCGCATGCGCGCTGCGAACAGCACGAGGGCACTCAGCACGGCAGATGCCGCTAGCAGGGCGACGGGAATCGAGTCGCCGGTCTTGGGGGATTTCGACGGGGAAGACGTCGGGGAAGACGCGGCGGCTGCGGCCTTTGTCTCTGCTGCCTTCACCGTGAACGAGGCGGTCGCCTCGCCGTCCTCGAAGGCGACGGTCAGCTTGTGCTCGCCCGCCGGGAGCGTCTCGAGGTAGCTCGTCGTCATTGACAGGATGAGGCTGCCCTCGGCCGTGGCATAGGCCGACTCGGGCGCATCGGCGCCGTCGACCTTCGCGCCCTTGAACGCCTTATAGGTTTTGTCGTCGTTCACGTTGCGCTTGAAGGTGAAGGTGAGCGGTATGGTTCGATTTGCTCTTCCGGACTTCCATTGTCCCGTCGAGGCTACCGTTGCCTTTGCGAAACCTCCCCGCCCTGCACGATCGGCCAGATATCGTCGACCGTACGCGCGTCCTCTAGCCGTGGTCGCAATCTTTCTGCGCAATGACGCCCAATTTGGTTCGCTTTAGCTCCTCCAAGTGGCGATAACTCCGTCGACACCGTCGCCATCGCCAGTTGCGAGCAGATACGCGTCGGTTTCGAACTCAACCCATGCTTCGTTTGCATTCTCGGCAATGACAACGATGATGGAGCGCGCGCCGGCCGAGTCTTTAACGACGCTGTAGAAGTATGCCCCGCCACCGGCAATCCAGCTGTCTTCCACTGTGTAACCTGCGAGCATGCCGTCGCGAATGGTCTCGAGATCGGCCGTGGTTTCTATTGGGTAAGCATGCGTGACGATGCGCACGTAGCCTTCGGCGAGGTCGCCCTTACCCGTGGCGGAAGCGTAACCATCCTGCTTCACGATGTCGCCCTCCGTACTGCGAACCGTGAAGCTGTCTTCGGTGGCAGCGTTCTTGTATCCCGTAAAGCCGCCCTTAACCCATTCGTAGCCCTGCTGCTGCAGCAACGTTTCCACCTCGGGGCCCGTCAGGTCCAATACGGCGTTCAGCGTGATGCCGCCATTGGGAGCCAGGTACTCGGGCTTAACATCGACTTCAACAGCGGCAGCAGATGCAGAAGCGCTCGCCTCTGCCGAGCTCGCCGTCGATTCCGCCGCACTTGCCGAGCCTGAAGCCGAGCCCGACGCGCTCGCGGCCGCGCTGCCCGACGATCCGCCGCAGCCGACAAGCCCCAGCATCAGCGCGAACGCGCAGCACGCCGCTACGATTGCAAATCTCTTCTTCATGGTGGCCCCTTCCCGCCTCTTCGCATAGAAAACCACCATGAAATCTAGTGCACCATAGTTCCGCAGCTTAACCTCTAAGAATTCTCACATGAGCCCTGTTCGCAGGGCTTTTCTTATGTCAACAATATAGATATTTCACGGCGTGGCAGT
>CAJOIP010000052.1 GCA_905234785.1 uncultured Eggerthellaceae bacterium | reverse complement strand
CGGCGCCCAGGCCGTATTCGATGTAGAGCTCGACAGCCCTCTTCCTGTCCTCGTACGAATACATGACTTGAATCCTCCAATCGTCTTAGATTGGTACGGCTTTTCGTCAGCACCCCCATCCCAGCCAAGTTAATTTCGCCAATACGCCAGCAATCGCGATTTTCCCTATGCTTCTAAACTCTTTAGACCTACTTGTTCGTCTTGATCGCCATGGGCGACGACTCCACCGAGAAGATCTCGAGCTCCGCGCCGCGGAAGCTCGCGCCCTTCATCACGAACACCGATGCGCGGTCGAACAGGCGGTCGAGCGTGCACAGAAGGGTGTCGTCTCCCGTGAAGAACTCGTCCCAGTTGTTCGTCGGCGTGTTGCTCGTCAGTATCATCGTGTTCGGGCACTCCTTCTCGTAGCGCCGGTCCACGACGTCGAAGAACAGGTCCGTGCACGGCTTATCGAAGGTGCAGCGCCCGACCTCGTCGACGATCAGGCACGAGGGCTTGACGAGCGTGGCCACAGTCCTCGAGGTGTTGCCGGAGTCCGCGGCTTTCTTGAGCCTGTCCCTGAGCTCGGTGGCCTTGAGGTAGTATGCCTTGAAGCCCTCCAGACAGCATGCCCTGCCATACGCTTGGGCCAAATGCGTTTTTCGGGTTATAGGACTTTGACGCCGGGTCGACAGGCATCCTTACCGATTTCGATGCGGGCCGTAAGGCTGCTTTTCATCGGGGGCATGAAGCCGATTCGTTCAAGGTGCTGCTCGACTACATGGACGGCGCTATTGGCGAGTGACGGCGCGCTGCGGGTTTGCGCACCCCGCGTATCCGCGCTCTCGTAATTGTCATAGCGGGAAGTGCTGTCGGGTTGAACAGCTCCGTTCCGGGATGCGGGACCTTT
The DNA here is from genome assembly GCA_905234785.1 of uncultured Eggerthellaceae bacterium. Lineage (GTDB taxonomy): Bacteria > Actinomycetota > Coriobacteriia > Coriobacteriales > Eggerthellaceae > UBA9715. The sequence goes on along the minus strand of CAJOIP010000052.1, from coordinate 6,014 downwards.
AAGCCTTGCAACGTCAGGGTAGGTTTCATGTTGCAGGGATTGGCGTACAAGCTTGGGGTCTGACAACTTGGCCATTTCCATATGCCAGTTTCCTATTTCGTAGCGTTACAAGAAGGGTTGTCGTATGTGCGCGATGCAGCTCCATCTCGATGATCGCAGTGGAGCGTAAAGCCTCAAAACAAACTGACATAAAAACGAACAAATGTGCTATAATGAGGCATCAATTGAGGTTAGATGCAATAATAAACCATTTGCACTTGCCATGCGCATGGCGGTGTTGTGTGCGAGCTCTAGGAGTTTGAATATGAAACTACCGATTGCGGAAGGGGTTAAATCGGCTGATTCGGTCGTTGGCGTGTGTCGGCTTTTTGGGCGAGATAAGGATTCGCTTGATGCATGCATACTCGATTTCAATGGTGCTGACTTTTTAAATGTCGGAGAAATTGCAGCTCTTGCGATGTACGCACGGCAAGTTTCGCGTAATCGGCTGACGTCTCTGGTGAACCACCAATCAGCTCGTTGCTATGGATATCTTCAGCGTATCAATTTCTTCAATTCTCTTGGCATCGACTCTCTTGAACGTTTCGTGAGGCATGATCCCAATGGCGAGTTCTTAGAGATTACCGAAATAATTGACGATGAGGCATATACGACGAACTCAATCCCTGCTCAATTGCGCGGGATAATACAAAAAGCGTCATATGTTGACATAAGTCTTGTGTCTGCAATCGATAGGTCGTTCGGAGAGATACTTGACAATGTGCTGAATCACTCTCACACGCAGGTGCCCGGAATTGCCATTGCGCAACATTACCCAAATAAAGGCTTTGTCGAATTCTGTGTCGCGGATGCAGGAATTGGCATTGTTCAATCGCTCAGGTCGAACCCCTCCCTTAGCGCTAAATCGGCAAACGAATTGATGGAGATGGCGTTCGAGTTTGGTGTTGGAGAAAACGTTAATGGCGTTCGTGGCGTTGACGATGGGTATGGCTGCGGCTATGGGCTTGCGTTTGCATCGAAGCTAATCGAGGCGGCGAAAGGCCAGCTTTGGGCAGTGTCTCACGATGAGTGCATGTTGCTAACCGGAGACGGGTTTACCCATGTCAATGGTTGCTGGTTTCCAGGGACTCTTATCTGCGCAAGGATTCCCGATCGCGCTGTTCTATCGGAAAGCGATCTCGACGTAGCTAACGATGGCCTCACGAATCGTCCGTTCTATTGGGACGCCCAAGGTAACGAGATAGAAGATCTATTCGATGGCGGTGGTATACTCTGGTGAATCGAGAGGAGAGTTCACTATGCGGATTGATATGAGGCAATTCGGCACAACGTTGTGCACTCGCGCTTCGGGTCGCGCCGCATACGATCTCATTTCTTCGGCGCTGTCGAGTGGCGGTGCGTTCGTCGAGCTCGATTTTTCGGCTGTCGACTCAGTTACTAATTCTTTCGCAGATGAAGCATTCGGTCGGCTGGCGGAAGAAAGAGGAATTGCCAAGCTTCGGACGCAAACGACGTTTAAGAATATAAACAGGGATTCCGCCCTTATGATTCGTTGCGCAATGGATCGCCATGACGCGAAGGCGGAATTCGCATTTGGGTAGAAGCTGAAATTGCCGGCAACTGCTGCATCGTCGTTGAAATGCACTGCAACCATTGGCGCTGGCGGCCAAGGAAAGGCGCTTGCAGACATCGCCTTGCAATGCGGCTATGACGACGCGGCGTTTTGCGACGATTCGCCTGCGGCAGAGAGCATGCCGGCCTCCCTATTGCAGGTACAGTTGACGATGCGGTGGGCGCTTTTCGTGCATCAGCTTCAGGTTTTGTCGTGGCAATCGGCAATGCTGCGGTTCGCGAGCGGATTCAGCGCCAGTTAGCTGCTGCGGGCGGGCGGCCCGTTACGCTGGTTCATCCAGCCGCGACTATTGGACGCGGCACAACGTTAGGTTCTGGCGCCGTTGCCGTGCCAGGCGCCGTCGTGAACGCTGATGCCGCGTTGGGCGAAGGCTGCATTGTGAACACCAGCGCAAGCGTCGATCACGACTGCCGCATCGGCGACTATGCGCACGTCGCGGTAGGCGCTCACGTTGACGGCTCGTCCGTCGTCGGCGTCGGGACATGAATTGGTGCGGGCGCCATTGTGAGCAACAACGTATCCGTTTGCGGCGATTGCATAATCGGTGCCGGTGTGGTGGTCGTGCGTGACATCATGCAGCTGGGCACGTACGCCGGCGTGCCGGCGACGTTGATCAAGCCCGCAAACGAGGCCTGATTTGAAGGGTGACTGGGGCCTAGCCGATAGTGTGCAAGATCCTTGACGGCGCCATCGTGAGAGCTTGGGAATTGCAACCTGCAGCGGTACGGAGGAAAGCCAGCGTTCCCAAGTGTCGTTTTGTCGTAGCGAACCACCCTTGAGCGCGTGAACGATTCAGCTCCCAGCAAAGGTTCACAGCTGCGTGAGTGAGGCGTCAGCAAAGCAAGGAATGATGCGCGGGGTGGCAGCAAAGCCAAAAGGCCCTTTTCTCATTGCCAGCGTCCGCCTTCTCGCCACGAGCATAGTTTCGTGGCGGGTTTCCGCCTCATGGCTACGGAAGTCCTCGACGTTGCAAGCTTGTGATCAGGCACGACGAAAACGGCTCGTTGCCAGAGGGTGAAAACCCGCCAGGATTTCATCGCCATAAGCCGTTTTCCTGCCGCGAAATATGAGGCTGGCTGGAAATCGCCCTTTGGCAACGTCAAAACACCGCTTCGGCAACCTGTTCCGACGGGATTAGCGCAACGTCAGGGCGGCTTTCTGGATGGCGGCAACGCCAGTCGACCAAAAGCTGCCGCGCGTATCGCTCGGTGTGGTTTGCGCATTCTTACGGCAAGCCCCTCTTTACCCCAGGAACTCCGATCGCCTTTAGCGGCGAGCGTACATGCGGCCCTTGTTCCAATAGGATTCGCATCTCATGTTGGAACAAGGACCGCACGTACGACTGCGCGGCTTCGGGCCAATAAGGTTCATGTCTTATTTTCAGCCGATAGACCGCCAGGGCGCCAGGCTGCTGTTCCAGGTCGTGTCGAAGTGCTGCGAGCGGCGGAGCCTGATTGTGACGACCAACCTCGAGTTCTCCAGGTGGGGCACGGTGCTCACCGACGACCAGATGGCCGCGGCCATGATCGATAGGATAATCCACTACGGCCGCCTGATCGTGTTCGAGGGGCCGGCTAAGAGGATGGAGGCTTCGCCCGTGGCAAACAAGCGTTAGGAAAAGCGTTCAAGCGGCATGCCTTGCCGAACGTAAAAACCTGCAATGGCCGGCCTTAAAGATCTGGGTGCAATTCATGACACTACGGTCTTGACGGAAACAACTACGGGATTCGTTTCTGCATGTGAGTTCGAGACGTGTACGGCCTTTACCTGATAGCGGGATGGGCCGTGAGAAAGGGGGCGTTTGAACGAGCTCCGCTGCGGTCGCTGCTCGTATGCGCCGCCGTGAAGCGCTTGCCCTTGAGCTTGGGCATCCTCACCGTGACCGAGGGACCGCTAACCGTCAGCAAAGAAAAGTGCTTAGCGCGCAAAGGAAAACCTGCCTGACATTTGGAGTCGACCCCGAGCACATCGGGTTCCTCGCCGCCGGATTCGCTTTCGCTCTCGCCGACAATGCGCGCGCTGAGCGCGTGTTTCGCCGCATATGTACGAGTTCCGCCGCGGCAATCCCTCTTTCATGTGTTCTTGCTACACAACGACAACCAGTTCGGTGCCAGCAATATCGTAGTCGCCAAGCGCGACCGACCGAATGGTGGGGTCCTCGTACGTCGAGTAATAGTACGTGTTCGTGCGGCACGAAACGCCGCCAGTGAAAATGGTCAACTCGAAGTTGCCGTCGGCCATGCGTGCCGCCCCGTCGATCATGGCCACGCCGGCGAGCGTGTGGAACAGGCGCGACACGTTCTCGGCCTCGGTGTCCTTTTGCGGGTAGTGTGCGTTCAGGTACGCCACGCGCACGAAGCGGCTCGGCGAGTAGTAATCGCCCGGCAGCCCGCGCATGCCGCCGCCCGAGCCGTATGCCGTTAGTTCGCCGGTGCGCCAGCTCAGCGGCCCCGGCACATCGGGCGTTACGTTTATGTAATTCCGCACGTTTTCCGCATGCCATGCGAAACCGGGTTGGTTGGTCAGCACATCGAAGTCGTCGTGGAAGACCTGCAGGCCTGCTATGGTCTGCTCGACGACGATGCTGCGCGCGGCGTCGCCGACGATCCAGTGCAGAGGCGACGAGGGGAGCTTCTCGTTGATGGGCTTATCTACGATTACGGCGTTTGCCAGTGCGGTTTCAACCTCGTCGACGCTCGTAAAGTTCGCAACAACCCACAGCGGGAACTCGTAGGCGGCGATGTTGGTCTTGCCCTTGATCTGCTCCGGCTCGTAGTGGGCGTAGCCAGGGAAGTTCAGGCCGGCCACCGCCAGCCCCGCTTCGTTGGCGCAGTCGAAATACAGCGGCACGTCTTGCTGCACGATGCCCATCCCGATTACAGCGTACTTGATTTCCGTGACGGCGCCGAATGGTGATTTCGGCGTGTAGCCAGTTGGCGTGATGACCACTTTCTCGCCGTAAGAGCGGCTCCAGTCAAGGTTCCGTCCGAAGTACATATTGCCGCTATTGTCGACGAACCTGATTCCCGTGCACATAATGCGCCCCTTCCCCGTGCGTCGCCCTTTAGCACAATGACCGTTCATGGGTGTATTTGCACTATACCGCTTTCTTCGATAGAAGGCATGGTGGAGGCCTGCCGGCCATCGCGTGAACTTGATGCAGGTCAGGATTTTCTGACCTTGCAGTCTCCTGTCAGGCATGCGCGATGGCGTGCGTCGGCCGGCATGTTGGTGGCGGGGGCCTTGTGGGGGGTAATCGTAGCCGCGCTCCGACGTTTCCGGAAGGCCACGGCGATGGGTCGCGAAGAAGGCGCCAATCCGCTTCTGCCGCGCTAGGAACTCCGCGTCGTTGCAGTCGTTCTTCTTGTGTTTATCGCTGCGGGTTTTGCATCTTGGATACCGCGCCTACGATGCAGTCAACGTCGAGCTTGCGCAACTCCCGGACCAGGTGGAACCCTGTAACACCGGATTCGTAAATCGCTTTTGGAGATTCAAACTCGCAAATCCAACTTGCGACTTCCGTAAGCGAGTGCTTGAATCATCGCGGGCAGACTTCCCCGATAATCGAATCGAGCGCAACGGTGGTGATAGAGCGTGCGTGAACGTCGAGACCAATTGAAGTAACAGGGGGGTTGATTAAACCCGACGCTAACAGCATTTCGTTTTATCCACCCCTGCCCGCCGCCCGAACCGGCCAGGCGCTTGCCCTTCGGGGGTTGTCCGCACCCAGCATGCGCGCCGGGTCGGGCGGCTTGCCCGACCCGGCGCGCATGCTGGGTGCTACGTTATCTCGGGCCGCCCGCGCCTGTCCGTTTCGGGTGGCAGCGGCGGGCAGGGGTGGATGAATCACGCGCTTGCTGCCATCGTACCCGCATTACGAGATTTGTGCCGCTGCTCCGAACCTGCTTCGAAATCTACTCCGAAGCTACTCCGAAAGCCTGTATTCGCGGTTCCTGGCCTGGCCTTCGGCCTTGATCGTCCCAGCCGCTATCATCTCGCGCAGAATCTGGTTCGTGCGTGCCACCTTCAAGCCGATTGCGTCTGCTATATCTGATGATTTTGACGGCCCATTTATCGTCAGATACTCCACGATTGCATGCTTGTTCTCCAAGGTCTTCCCAGTTCGCGCATCCTTTTCGCCTCGCGGAGAATCTGATGATTTGATCTGATGATTATCATCAGATTCTGATTTCAAGGGCAGTGTGAGTGTTGTCCGGTCGGGGTTGCGCTCCATTGCGTAGGTGGGCTCCCCGTAGCCAGCCCAGGCCCAGCCGTTGAAGATCTTGTCCATGCCGCTGCCGGCCCGCTCGCCAACGTCGATCATCGAGAACATGCGGAGCAGCGTCTCGTTTCGCGGGTCCGAGCTGCCCGGCTTCCTGGC
>CAJOIP010000051.1 GCA_905234785.1 uncultured Eggerthellaceae bacterium | reverse complement strand
GACGGATAAAACCGAAAGCGGGCAAGGCGACGAATCCACGCTGGGTGACGCGCCCGAGCAAGGCAGAACGCCCGATCAAGGTCAGACGGCAGGCAAAGTATCGCAGCCCGGTTTGCAGCCCACGACGGAACCCAAACCGCAGCCCGAGAAGAACAGCCCCGAACAGCCAGAGCCCACCGAAAAAGTAGAGCAAGTGGCAGCTTCAACCGCCAAAGACACGCCTTCAAAAGAGAGCAAGGGCGAAGGCTCGGTCGAGGATGCGAATGCAGGCAAGGAACCCGAATTAAAGGCCATGGCCAATCCGGGCGACCCCGTCGAGGTCGGCGGCGTTTCATACAGCTACACCGACTACGATTTGGGCGGGGCTGATGTAGTGGGTCACCATTCCGAGCACCCTTGCGATTCCCGTAGACGGCGGTGGAACAGCAACGACGGAGAAAAGAGTGGTGGCATTGAAAGGCGCCTCTTCGAACACGACGGTCGGGGTCGGCACACTCAATTCGCTCACCATCCCTTCAAGCGTCACGCAAATCGATAAGCTCAGCGGCACCATATCCCAGATCTCTTTTGCAACAGGCAGCGCACTCGATGTGCCCGCAGGCGCGTTTGAATACGTCAACGGTCTGAAGTCCATCACGCTTCCGTCGGGTTCGATCGGCGCGGAGGCATTCAAAGGTCGCACCAGCCTTGCCAGCGTAACGTGGCCCAGCGGCACCACACTCGGCGAAGGCGCGTTCCAAGGCTGCTCGTCGCTTTCGACCATCACGTTGCCGAGCAACCTGACCACGATTGGCGCCGACGCGTTCAACGGCACCAGCCTTTCCAGCATCACGATTCCCGACAACGTGACCACCATCGGCGAGCGCGCTTTCGCGAACGCCCCGCTTACAAGAGGCCTGAAGTTGGGCTCGAGCGTCCAAACGATCCGCGCCGACGCGTTCAAGAACGCCCAATTCACGAGCATCGCCCTACCCGCTAGCTTGAGCACGTACTACACCAACCCTACGGGCCCTACCTCCAACACGGGCACGACGGCGTTTTCCGGCTGCAACAAGCTTCAAACAATCACCTGGCCTGAATCGGGGAACTTCACGGCTGTGGGCGGTTTCTGGGATTGCCCGAACCTTTCGAGCGACACGCTGAGCAACCTGCCCACGTGGATAACCGCCATTGGCGATTTCGCATTCAGCAGTAGCGGAAGCACAAGCTGGACAAACATCGCGATACCCAACCGCATCACGACGATAGGCACGTCTGCGTTCGAAGGTCGCCATTTCCAGAGCGTGACCATCCCTTCGTCGGTAACGTCTATCGGAGAATGCGCTTTCAGCGGCGGCGGCGGAACCATGACAAGCCTGACGATCGCCGCAGAAGGCGGGGCTCTCAGGATAGAGGAACGGGCCTTCAACGGCTCGATGTCGTACACAACCGGAGTGAAAAGCGAAGGTGCCGATGAAGTGGTGTTACCCGCACGCGTTTCCTATATTGGGCAATCCGCATTCGCCTCGTCGCAATACACGAGTTATCGCATTATGAACAAGGCGATAGAGCTCCAGAAAAGCGGCAGCACGGTCGCAGATCCCTGGGATAAGGGCCTAAGCGGAACGGTTTACTATCCCAGCAATGCCGCAGCTGATTCCGACATCATGAAAATCAAAGCGTACTACGAGGACCCCTCCAGCTCTGGCAGCCTCACATTCGTCCCCTTCGAAGTCGAACCGCCAATCCCAACGCACTCCATCAAGGGAACAGTGCCGGTGGGTGCGAGCGTCATGCTGTCCGTAGCTGGGCAATCGTACGAACCCACGCTCACGACCAGCGGCGTCACCACCACCTTCACCATGCCCGACGTGGAAGAGGGCGTCGTGGTGTATGCCATCGTCAGCATGGATGGTTACCTCGATTACACCGTGTACCCTTCCATGGATTCGCAGGGCAAGCCGGTACACACCGTCATGCCCCAAGCCGATTGGACATTCAGCGTGTCAACAGGCGACATGACCCCCCTCTCCACGACGGGCACGCTGCACGTTCAGGCCAAGGGCGACTACGCGAAAGACTGCCGCATGGCCGTGTTCACAACCGATGGCAAGCTGGTGGCGCAGGGCAAGGTGGTGCGCGCTCAACTCTACACGGCCGATGCGTTGCGCGCAGGCACCTACAACGTGGCAGCCTGGCAGGCCAACGATTACTTCACGCAGGTGTCGAGCTTGGCCGATTTCCTGAAAATGGGGCTTGTGCAAGACATCGACTACGCCTGGTTGACGGGAGTGCAGGTGCAATCCGGCAAGTCCACGACGAAGACCCTCACGGTGCCACACCTGCGCACCGAGCGCATTGCCGACATGCTGAGCTCGGGAAGCGTGTCGCTGCCCACTGGCTCCGTATCGCCAGGCATCGATTTTTCCGCATGCATCAGCTACGAAATGGCGGGAAGCAACAAAGCTAGCTCTATTACGGTAAGCCTCCCCGAGGGAATCGACGTGAAGCAGGTCTATTCCGCAACGCATGCGTACAGCACGGGCGAATACAGCTTCGATGCGGCAACCCGCACGTTAACGGTGAGCACCGCGAACGCCGATCAGGCATCGGGCCGTCTGTGGCTGCGCTTGCAAGCGGCGCCCGCAAGCGCCCCATACACCATAAGCGCGCAGGTCAGCAACGGTGTTGCAAGCGTGCCAATTGGGTCGGCGCGCATCGCCTCGCCTGCCATCCGGCTGGTGGTGCCCGAAGGAGCGCTTCCTGGCAACATCTTCGATGTGGCCGTATTCACGGCACCCGAGACAACCGTGACGTTTTCCATCGACGGCCAGCCCACGGGCGTTACCTGCCAAACCAACAAAGCTGGTCGCGGCACGACCACGCTCACAATTCCCCAAGACCAGATAACTGTGAACCCGAACCACACCGTAACGGCAGCCGTGCAAATCGCCGGCCAGAATTACAGCACCTACGAACTAGTCAGCTACTCGTATTTCTCGGGCGTGGTTTCACCGAACGTCTACGAGTTCTACTTCACGCACTCGGGCAGCACGGTGTATTTGGCTCGCGAGGGCAAGAACCTTTCGGGCGGTTACTACCTGGTCCTCGCCGAACCGTCGCACAACCAGTACGCGTTTACGCCCGTATGGAAGTTCACAGCCACGCTCGAAAGCGCCATTCCGCTCGCCAACACCGCCTCATTGTATCTCGGCATGCTCGACGAATCGACCTGCTATTACGACATGCAGCTGACGAAGACCGAGAACGCTTTCGGCGATGTGAAGCGCTACACGTATAGCTGCAGCATTCGATTGGGCAAGCCAGAGAACGGTTACGTCTTGGGGACGAGCGAGATTCCCTATAAGTTCGACATCATCCCCGCCATCGACGGCAGCGTCGAGCAGGTCGTGAAATCGCTGGAACCGACGATTTTCAAGGACTTCGGGGACCAGGTTGCCGCGAAGCACGCCGAGATGGCGGTTGAGAAGGGCAAGCTGGTGGCGGGCAAGCCGAGCGACGTCTTCGGAGAGGGCGCTGCTGCGAGCGATACGTACGAAAGCTTGACCAAGGATTGGGCGGAATGGGTGAGAAGCATTACCGATGACGCCCTCCGCGACAAGCTCGCGAAATCGATGGGCGTGTTCGGATATGCCTACAAGCACGAGGTGTACGATCCCTCGGGCACGTGGTTCAAAAGCCTGACCGAAGACGAAAAGAGCAAGGTCAATGAAGCAGAAGCATGTTACGACCAGGCGTTCGAGCAGCTGGCCATCGTCCTCGGCGACAAGAAGCCCCTACCGGCCTATGCATCGTATGAGGAGTACCTGAAGGACAACTATGGGTACGAGACCGGCCAGCAATACGACAAGGAGCAGCTACGCGCCGAAGGTTACACGATCATCGAAAACACCGACACCGCCAAGTTGAAAGGGGAATGGGCGTCGTACAATACCGACGCTCTGACGTCGTACAATATCGACGCTCTGGAGGCGCCCTCGTGGATGGCTGTCAAAATCGAAGACAGTGCGGGCTCGAGCGGCGGTTCCGGGCTCACGACGCAAAGCGGTCCCCCGGAAGGCTCTGGCGACCAGCAGACGGTCACCGTTAAGGACTCCAATGGCTCCAGCATGAGCCGCACGAACGACTATCTGAAAGGCAAGATACTCGGCGCTATCGGCGATACTGCTGGCCTAACTGACATGTTAACCACTGTGGCAGGCCTCGTGAAGGACGGAAAGCTAGCCACGGTAGGCGTAAGCGCTGGCGATATTCCTGCGCTGGCCCCTGCGCTGAAAACCGGCGGCCAGGTGTGCTCGTACTTAGGCCCGATCATCTCGGGAGTGCAGGTATACCTCAGCTGGGACTCGACAAAGAAGTCGGTGAGCGAATACGAAGAGCGCAAGGGCGAACTTGAGCGGATCGACGAGCAAATCAAGTGGTACAGCGAGCAGAGGGGCGATGGCAAGATGACGCTGTGCGAAGAGTTCCTTCGCGCAGAGAGGGATGCCTTGAGCAGTCTCGTTGCTGTGCTTTGGTTTAACGATTGGCTGGCAAAAGGCGACTTTGCCATGACCGGTTTCGGCGCATCAGCTGGCACGGTTAGCGCCGTGCTGTCATTTACCCCTGCTGCTGAAGTAGGGGTTGGCGTGGGCCTTGTCAGCGGCGCGGCCTGCCTTTCATGGAGCGGCGTTTCGACAGCGGGAAACCTGGTCCTCTCCCCCACCCTCGACTCCTGGACGAACACCATCGAGAATATACGGCGCGACCGGACCCGGCAATGCCTGGATGAGGAAGACGAGCGCCTCAAGGCATTCGCCAAACAACACTACTTCGCCTTCCAAAAGAACACGCTTATCGACCCGTCTGGTTGGGTGTACGCAGGCGTTGATGACAACCGCCTGCAGGGCGTGTTGGCCACCATCTACCAGAAGGTCGGAGATGCCTGGGTTCCCTGGAACGCCGATTCATACGACCAAGTGAACCCGCAGACGACCGACTCGGGCGGCCTGTTCGCATGGAACGTCCTTTCGGGAGTCTGGAAGGTGCTGTTCCAAAAGGAGGGCTACCAAGACACGTGGTCGGGCGAGATGGGCGTGCCTCCTGAGTGGACGAAGGTGGCTGTGAACATGCTGCGCGACACGGCACCCGCCGGACTGTCGCACAAGCTCGCAGACGATAATTCGTATGTCGACATCACGTTTGACCAGTACATGAAAGCAGGCACCGTTCCCACGGTGACGGTTGGCGGCGTTGCGGTGGATGGCGCCACGTGGGTGAACGTTGCGGCGGGCACCGACGAAGCCGGCAACGAGACGCAGCTGGCGCTTGTGCTGCGCGCGCCGTTGACGGGCCTTGCCGAGCCGGGAATAGCCGTCGATGTCATGGTATCCGGCGCGTACAGCTACACGGGAAAACCCATGACCGCGCCTTACACGGCAACCATCGTGATTCCCGACGGCTCGACGTATTATTACGTGGCGCCCGACGATACCGCCTCCTTCGTTAAGGGGTCGGGCAAAACGCTGTCGTTCACGTTCAAGCGCAGCGCTTATGACGAGCGGACGTTCCCGTACTTCCAGGGCATTCTGGTCGATGGCGCCCCTGTAGGCGAGGAAAACTACACGGCGGCGGCCGGCAGCGTGATCGTGACGCTGAAGGCTGATTATTTGGAGACGCTCGCCGAGGGCGACCACGTGCTGACCACGCAGTTCTACGACGGCAGCGCCACAGCCGATTTCAAGGTGGTGGCAGCGGAAGGGGCTGCGACGAAGGCAAGCGCGAGCAAGAGCGTTCCCGCCACGGGCGACCGCGTTGCTTCGACGGGCATGCTGCTTCTTGTGGCCTGCATAGCCTGCTGCGTTATGTTGTTCGCGCGCAATCGCGTGGGCACCAGGAAGCCTAGCGGCAGGCACATCCGCCGCTAGGGAATTGGCCGGTACAAGAGCACGCTCGAGCAATGGGCGGCAGAACGGCTCTGCCGCCCATTCAGAGCGTCACGCAAGCTTGACGAGCAACGTGGCTCCAACACCTTTGGCCAGGGCATCGAGCGTGTTGAGCGTCGGATTGGCGCGTCCCGATTCGATGCGGCTGATGGCCGCTTGATCGATGCCCGTTTTCTCCGCAAGGTCACGTTGCGTCATGCCCTGTGCCTTGCGCCTGTCGGCGATTTCTGGACCGATCGCCTCGCACCACGAGCGCGCGGAAGAGGTGCTTTCGCCGAGGCCAACGACTGCGTACGAAATCGCCGCGCCAGATGCTTTTCCACTATTTCCAGACGACTCGCCCGCTACTTCGCGCACGAGAAAATCGTCTTGAGCGGACCTTCCCCCCGCCTTGGCAAGTAGGGCCATCTCGTCGTATGCATCCAGGTCGTTCGCACGCAAGATTTCGCCCAAGTTCTGCCGGCCTTGCGGCGGAACGCGCTCTTCGACCCACCGGCGCGCCCATTTGTCGGGAAGTTCGCGTTTGCCCCTCTCGGCGAAGAGCGCGAACATAATCGGCAGGTCTGCAGGCTGCGCATCGCCCGACAAAACGATGCGCATCGTATCGGCCCGCTCGTCGTACAGCAGTTCCGCACAGGGCTTTCTGTTGCGCTTCGCGGCATTGTATATTTCGAAGCGCCTCATAGCCTGCCGTCCCTCAACTGCTCCCAATGAAGCCAGCGGTGCCAGATTAGATTCCAAACGGCTTCTCGATGCGCCCGCGGCAGCGCATCATCGAGCCCCGCGAGCACTATGTCGCAATCGGATTCGCGCAGCGCGCCGACTTCCACATCGGCCGGCACGAAACGCAGGTTCTCCTCGAGCGATTTGGTGCCAATGAAGTTGTTGGCCCGCACATCCGCAAGCGGGTCGACTGCGCGAGCGCGCTCCTCATTGCCATAGCAAGAGAAAATCAGCGACACCCCGTTGTCGAACAACGGCGCCAAGCGCAGCGAGCCATCGCGGGCCCGCAAAACTTCGATGTTTGCCCCATGGCGATCGCGGTTGGCCAGCAGGTAATCGACGAGCATCATGCGCTGCACCTGCCCCGACCAGCCGAATCGTTCGCAAAACGCCAGCTGCGACTCGCCCTTTTCGTGCATGAGGTCGAAAAACGTATCGAAGGCCATCTTGCTTTCCCCCGCTTTGCGAAAGCTCTTCGAGCGCGCGAGCCAAGTTGCGTGCTCCGCTTCGTCGACCACAATGCGCGCATGCACCAACGTATAGCGCACGTGCTCGACGCCGAGCAGCTGCATAAGGCGCGAGGCGACAACCTCGTTCACGCATTCGTGGCCATACACGCCCCGGTAACTGTCGTAACACGAAAGTTTGTAGTAAGTCGCATTGGCCCCGATGCCCGTGCGCGCCTTCAGGAACGTGCCGCCGCTTGCGGACGTTTGCCCCGATTCCGACCACGACAGATGCCGCAAGTCTTGCACGGTTTGTATGACATCGTATGCTCTCATGCTGCTAGCATATCATATGTTTATATTTACATCTTATATTACACATGGGGCATGAAACGACACATTGGGGAGACTCCCCTCTGGGCTACTGGCCATCATGCCCTGCTTGAATCTGCAATTTTTGCAGTATTGTTTGACTGCAAAGTTTTGCAGTTTTACAATTATGCAAAACTTTGCGGGTTTTAGGGAAGGGCGCGGCTATGAGGGAAGTGCGCACGTCACGCGCCATCGGGCGCATCGTGAAGGAGCAGCGCGTTGCGGCGGGTCTCACGCAGAAGAAACTCGCGAAGAATGCGGGCGTGTCGGAGCGGCTCGTTATTGCGCTGGAGCTGGGCGACGCCACGGGCATTCGACTCGACAAGCTA
>CAJOIP010000050.1 GCA_905234785.1 uncultured Eggerthellaceae bacterium | reverse complement strand
CTTGAACTCGCGACCTCCGACGTGACAGTTGGTTGAAGTAGGGAAAACGAAGGAAAACTAAGAGCGGTTAATGTCGGTTTCACCTGGGATTATCGGAAACTAACGGAAACTAGCGAAACCTAAGGATTTCTTGCATTGGCTCACGATTGGCTCAGGATTGGCTCATTTGGAAAGGTGGTCACAAGTTTGGCTCATTTCAAAGGTGGTCACGAATTCCAGCCGGGTAAGAAGCGGGGGGTTTCGCGTGAGGCGAAAGCGAGAACCGACATGACTACGAGCGAACAATGGGCAAAGCTGATGGAGGAACACGAGATCGCATACCTGAGGGGCGATTTGGCGACAAGCTCTCCCCAGAGCTATACGCTCGACGAAAAACGCCAAATCTGCAAGCAGATGGAGGCCAGCACCGCGGACATCGACGCGGCGTTGAGGGCCGACTACTGGTCGATGCCAGCCGATGCCAGAAGCCGTATGCTTGATTTGCTTGGAACTTCCGGCTGCGAGACCCGGCAGTGGTGGGAGGAGCTGCTTGGTGTTGTCCGATGATAAAGACTCGATTGGCTGCAGGAGCGATTCCGCTCGTACGTTACCGGCGGGAAACGCATAAGGAAAATGCAGCGCTCCGTGGTATAATCGAGATGCGAAAGGTTCCCGCCCGCCGATACGAACCCAAGGGGTTCTTCGAAAGATAGGTGGGATGGGTCACGAGAGGTCGCTTCGGCGGCCTCTCGTTTTACGCCACGATCACTTCGGATACCGACTCCATGACGTCCTGGACCTTTGACATCGGCCAGTCGAGCCCCTTGACCTCGTGCCGGTGCACCGCCCAGCACATGTAATCAGCGATCTGCAGGTTGGGATCGCTTTCCGAGCTGTGGTGCAAAAGCGCATAGGGTATGCCGGCTTCCTGGAACTGTCTGCGCATGAACGATTTCAGCGGTTTTTCGACCTGCTTGCGCTTTGCGTCCTTCGGCAAGCTGTCGGTGACTACGATGACCTCCGCAATATCATCTAGGTCCTCTTGCTTGAACACCTCGTGCACCAGCCATTCGAATGCAATCGAGTAAGCCCAGGCGGGATCCCTAACTTCCTGGGGAAGGAGTGGTTTGTGCACTTTCGCGCTGTACGCCTTGCACTCCCCGCCGTGTTCGCCGATACGCGTGTAGACGCCAGTGCGAACGGCATCCACGTCCTCGCTCGCATGGAAGCGTTCGATGTCCAGGCCATCCTCGATGCAGTCATACTTGTAGGCGAGAAGCGCGGTGGCCGCGTCGAAGGGCCTCCGCATGACAACGCCGGTGACGATGAACCACTCTGTGCCCTTCTCGGAGAAGTCGAGGTTTCCTGACTCGTCGATGTAAAGGTAGAGAACGTTTTCCTTCAAGTGTCGCCTCCGGGCACGAAATGTTGAACAAGAAACCAAAGAGGGCGGAGATCCCTCCGCCCGACTTTGACGGGCCCAACCCCGAAGGGCCAACCCGATACCTTATATACCATGTGCTCGCCTTGGCGGCAAGGGCGTCCTTCTCTTGTCAGGCAACCGTTACAGTCGTTGCGCCCGTCCGTCAAAAACCACTCATATTCGGCGGGCGACCGTGATCCGAGCTGCAGCCGTCCGCCCGACGGATTTGCAACGCACGATCGTAAGCTCGATCATGTCCAGCTGGTCACGATCGTTGCCAGCCCCGCCGTCATCGTCGTCGTACTCGTACTTGCCCCAGCCGGGGTTGCTGCCCAGCCAGTGCACATGGTATTTTGCCTGGTAGTAGCCGGTCTCCTCGGGATGCGGCGTGTCGTAGTAGACGGTAAGCCCGATCAGCTTGTCGCCATCCATGTTCTTAGTGAACCACCCGTTCGGGCCCAGGCTGCTGCCCTCGAACTCGACGTCGACGATGCCGCACCCGGGCACGCCCGCGAAGGTGTCGCCTGAGCCCCCTTCGTCGATGAGCCCGCGCCGCCGGGTCGAGCACCGCCGCGCCCACGAGCACGTCGATGTTGGCGACGATCACACCGAGCACGCCCTGCGCGATCGTGCGCAGCAGGCGCCACTGCCACTCGTTGCTGTTCAGGAACTTCGTCATTTCGATCCCACCTTTCGGTACAGAGTCTCGATGTCGTTCCTGGTCACGGCCATGTCAGCTTCGAGCTGGTAGGTGCGTTCGAGGACGTGGTTGTGCTTTTCGACCTTGGCCGTCAGCTCCTCGATCTTCACCTCCATGACGGCCCTGCTCCTTGAATTCGAGATGAGCACGCCCATGAGCGTGAGCAGCCCCGTGATAGCCGCCGCCAATACCGATTCCATGCACAGACCCCCTGCCAGAAACGACTTCCTACGGAATCGAGTATCGGATGCGGTCACAATGTCGATTTGAACAGCCTCCCAAGAACGACGAAGGCCCGGCGCATCCGCGCCGGGCCAACGCCGGTCAAGAGGTGGTTGCCGCTAAAGGGCCAATAGGATTATCAGGATTGGAAACGCCATGAATGCCGCCATGGTTGCGCAACCCGTATTGGATGCGAGAGGGGCGCCTTCAGGCTTCGGGCTGGGATCTTCTTCTCGCCGGGCTTCTTCCATCGCCACGCTCGTTGCGATGTCCTGCGGGTCCAACCTGCCGGAGCCGTTGTAGTCGATGAATCGCATCATGCCTCCAAACTGTTGCCGAGCAGCCTTGCGAGATCTGCGGTTATGTCTCTCGCAAGCGGGTCGTTGAGGAATTCGTCGGTCGTCACGATGAGGTCGGAGTTCTGGTGCTCGTCGCGCCGGGCATGGCGCTTCGCGGCCGCCGCCTCGTACTCCACGGCCTTCAATACGCCGCCGTCGCGGTCGAACAGAACCACCACGAGCAAATCGAAGTCCCAGGAGCGAATCGAGCTCAGGCTCGTCGTCAACGTCTGCCTCGGGACGCGGCTCTTCACTTGGACGAGCCTACCGTCGGGAAGCTCGATGTCTGCAGATTTGTGCGATGCGGCTAGTAGGCTTCCGCCGTAGTGTTCGGCAACGAGCCTCTCGGCAAACTCCCCGACGATGTTCGAGCTTCTTCCGAGCGCCGCCGTGATGCGGTTGGTCACGTCCATGTACTCGCGCCAGATCCCCGTGATCTCGCCCATTCCCATGGGCTCGAGGTCGGCCTCTGGTTCAGGAACGTGTTCCGGCTTGCTCCTTGCAATACGGCCATTCGGCCCGAACCCGGGCAGGTATGAGACCTTCACACCAGACAAGCGGGAATGGCTGCGTGAACCATGCTTGGACGACCCGGCGTGGGGAGCGCCGCGCTCGGTAGTGGGGTTGTAACCTTTGCGGAAGTCGCAGTAGATGGTTATGGCGTTCTTCAAGCTTGCCGTGCCTTCGCGCATGCTGCTCGTCTTCTTTCCCTCGATGGGGATGGAATGGCGCGGCTGCAACTCAAGGTCTTCGTCGCGCTGCGAGTATTCCAGTCTGTACAGGAGCGAATCCATCCCGTCCTTGTCGAAATGCTCGTCCAAATCGCCTTCGAAGCGTTCGACCCTCCTGCAGCGCGAGAGCGCATTATCGCGGACAGCCCTTTTCGCCTCGCCGGGAAAACGTTGAGCGAGATAGCTCTTGAAAGCGTCTTCCTTCATTGTTGTCCTCCTCTACTTCCTGCTCTTGCCGCGCGTCGGCTTGCCGTGCTCGGCGATGTACTCGATGCGCGCATCGACGGCGGCCTTCGAGATCTTTAGCCTGCCCGCGCACTTGAAGCCGTCCAGGACGCCGTCCGACAGCATCTTCTTCACCCTGGCTGCGCTCACTCCGAGCGCATCTGCGGCTTCCTGAACGGTGACGAGGTCGTTGAGCGAGTCTCCCAGAATCTTGATGGCCGTCTTGGGGATCTCGTGGTAGTAGTCGCTCAACTCGACCGCGAGGTCTATGGCACCCGAGAGCACGTCCCTCTCTATCCTCATGGCCACACGCAGGTAAAGCGGCGCGTCTTCGTCGAATTCGTCGTCTTCGAGGTCCTCGATGGCGTAGAGGCACTCGCCGAATGGCTTGATGTAGCCGAAGCCGTAATCCTTGATGTACACGGCGCAGATATCGCCCATGTCCTCTATGAGCACGCGGATGTCGTCGTAGCTTCGGTCGTATTCGATTGCCCCTACCGCCCTGTCGTTCCAGCTGCAGCTGCCATGGGCATATGCGAGCCGGGCGAAGCTGGTGAGCTCGAAGGAGTGGAAATCGCAGTCGCTCATCGACTCGACGTCCACAATTGATTGCTCTTCCTTCTCGGCGAGGTAGGTCAGCTTAAGCCCATCTTCCATCTCGCGCTCGGTGTCTCCCTCGGCCCTTGCGGCATCGATGCTTTGAAGGAGTTCCTCGCGGGATTCGAAATCGGCCCAGGAGTACCCCGCCTCCACGATCTCTGCGAGCGTCTTCTCTGAAAGCTTCATTTCTGCTCCTTTTCTATTACCCGATAACATTATTTTATGATGCCATCATATCAAGTTGGTGTTACCTGGCAATAGCATAAGGATGTCATTCATATTCTCTACATAATGTTACCGAGTAATATTATTCAACTACGCAGCAGTCAAGTACCCCGCCTGGCCGATGCGGTCGATGCTGAAGTATGTGTACGAGGTGGCCGAGCTGGACCATGCAGTGCCGTTGCCGCCCACGAGCTGGCGGCAGTTGTAGAAGCACGAGCTCCCCGAGACGCCGCTGGAGGGCAGCGCCCAGGTCGAATCCGCGTAGATGGTGGCGAGCGCGGATGCCCCGCCGAACGTGTAGTACAGGTCGGTCAGCGAAGACGGGTCGAAGCCCCTGAAGTCGAGCGACATCAGCGCGGAGCACGACGAGAACGTGAAGCGCATCGACGTCACGCCGGACAGGTTGCCCAGGCCGGAAACGGACGTCACCGCCGTACACGAGTACAGCAGGTAATCGAACCGCAGCACCGAGTAAGCCGCCATGTCGGCCGCGAAGGTGACGCTCGTGAGGTACTGCCGGTGGGTGCTGCCCGAAGTGCCGGTCCAGGGCGTGAACCCGAGCCCCGTGTACTTGCCGATCGCGCAGATGCGCCCAGTCGCGCGCAGGTTGTGCGAGAAGTCCGGCGCCTGCGTGGCCGTGATGACCGCCTCGCCGTCCTCGTAGAAGTGCGCTCGACCAGGAAGAGGCCGAGATATACGAGGGAATGGACGAAAAGGAAGCGCGCCAGCTCGCTGCGGGCAACTTCTTCGGCCGTTTGTCGCTCAAGGGCCTCGGCAATCTCAGCTGCACCATCGGCGCGCGCATCGCGCTCGCGACGGGCATGCGCCGCGGCGAGTGCTTCGGGCTCATGTGGGGCAACATCGACCTCGACAAGGCCACCGTGCACGTCACCCAGAACCTCACGTCCTACGACGAGGTGAAGGAGCCCAAGACGCCGTCGAGCATCCGCACCATCAGCATCGACGCCGGCACGGTCGCGCACCTCGCTATCTGGAAGCGTGTCCAGCAGCAGGAGCTTTTGAAGCTCGGCATCAAGCAGGACGGCGAGACGCCGGTGTGCTGCTCGGAGAAGGGCGGCTACATGAACCTCCCGAACTTCGAGCGCTGGTGGCGCGAGTTCCGCACCAAGGCGGGGTTCGAGGGGCTTCGCTTCCACGAGCTGCGGCACACGCAGGCTTCCCAGCTCCTCGCGAACGGGGTGGCCTCAAGACGGTGCAGGACCGCATGGGCCACGCCAACGGCGCCATCACGTTGAACTGGTACGCGCACAGCATGCCGGGCAACGACGAAAAGGCGGCGCAGCTCGTCGGCGAGATATTCAAGCCGACACCGCATCGAGGCGCGCTTGGACGAGCTCTGCTGTCTGGATGCCATCAGGGGTCGGTGAGAACCGTGCCTCTGGTCAAGTGCATCAACGGGCACACCGGCTGCGCCGCGGCCGAGCGCTACCTCGAAAAGGGTGGGCGCGCCATCGGCCACGACTTCATCAACCTGGACTGCATGGAGCGAGAAGACGGAACGATTGCAGGATGGGCCGCCGAGATGGACGAGCTGAGGGCCCTTTACGGCAACGGCGAGCCCTACCGCGGCAAGCCGGCAGTAACGTACCGCCATTACATCGTGAGCCCCGATCCCGCCGACAAAATCGACCTCGCGCGCCTGCGCGAGCTCACGGTCACCTGGGCCAAGAAGCATTTCGGCGAGTACCAGGTCGCCGTCGTCTACCACGACGACAACGAGAACCGCATCCCGCACGCCCACGTCGTGGTAAACAACACCAACGTGGAGACCGGCAGGCGTCTGCACGTGCCCGACCCCAAGGGGCTCAACCGCGACCTGCAGCAGATGGCGCGCGAGCGCGGCCTCGGCTACCTTACCGACAGGCCATCTGTCTTCTGCAAACATGCGAAGGGCGGCCAGGCCAGGACCGGCCAGCGCGAGTTCAAGGGGAGGGCCGAGCGGCGCATAGAGCGCGAGGGCGGCTACAGCTGGGTTGCCGACATACGGGAGCGCGTGAAGACGGCGCGGGCGCTCGCCTGCGACGAGGAGGGCTTCCGCAACTTGCTTGGGGTTTTGGGCGTCGAGCTTTCGCTCAACTCGCCCAACGTCCGCAGGCGCGATTACCTATACGCGCTTTCCGACCACCCGGCTCGCAAGGTGAGCGGCGAGAAGCTCGGCCGGCAGTACGGCAAGCAGGCGCTCGAGTTCGAGTGGGCCTGCGGCCCGCCCTTCGAGGAAGGGAAGCTCGCGGAGATCCTCGAGCACGCCATCCTCGTCAGGGACCTCGAAGAGCTCGGCGAGATGGCGCGCGCCATGGGCACGATCAAGGACTTCGGCTTCGTCGCGATCGACAGCATCGACCGCGCGATCGCGCAGCTCGAGCACCTCGCGGGGGACCCGGGCGGCCGGCGGGGCGCCGCCGACGCAACGGAGATGCTCGAGCGGGTCAGGCACGCCCGGCGGTTCGCCGCCGAGTTCGGCGTGCTCCCCGTCAGGGAACCCATGAGCGTTTTCGTCGGCAGAGGCGAGCGCTCGTCGACGACGTGGGGCGACAGCTCCAGCTACAGCCACGACGCGAGCTCGCAAGAGCATCACATCGACCACGACAGGGGCGATTATGCGCGATGATGGTGCCGAGCCCTTCGGGCCGCATCCGCACGCCCATGCGGCTGCAAAGAGCAGCGTCTTCCATCGACCGCAAGGCTGCCGTCGTTGACATGGGCGGGGCCGAGAAACGATTGGCAGGACGGTACTGTTACACGTTCTTCATCTTGCGGCGTGCGATGAGAATGAGACAGCGGGGGTCTGACCCCAACTGTCTCATTTTTTTGCGCGCTAGTCTTTCTTCATGCCCTTGTACAGGCGCCAGGCGAAGAAGATGCTGACGACGTAGCCGACCGAGCCCACGATCGGGAAGGCCACGAGGAACGGCGTGGTCTCCATGGCGCCCACGGGCACCGTGCACAGCAAACACGAGCCGATGAACAGCGCCACCACCATGAGCGCGCGCACGACGAAGTTGACGAGCCGCTCGACCGAGCCCAGCGCCTTCTGCTCGAAGCCGAACTCGGTGCGCACGCCGATTTGGCCCTTCTCCAGCATGTCGAGCGTTTCGGCCGTCTTGGCGGCAGAGCGCGACGTGCTGTCGAAGAACTTCATCAGCTCCATGGCGATCGGGCCGTTAAGCTCGGCAAGCTGCTCGTCGCTGAGGTTGCTGAAGTCCAGGTCGAGCGAAGGCATGTCGACCTTGTCGATGAAGTAGTTGAGGATGTTGACACGCGGCGAAAGCGTTTTCACGGTGCCTTCCGCCGCGGTGATGCCGCGCGCGAGGTTGGTCAGGAACGGGTCGATCTTGTAGCTCTCGTCCTGCAGGCCGCCGATGACCGAACCCAGCAAATCACCCAGGTCGAAGTCGCCGAAATCAGACCCGGTGTACTGGCCGCACATGTCCTCGCACATCTCGAGCATGGCGCCGTGGTCGATCTCGCCCATGGGCTGGGCGGCCTTCAGCACCGTGCGCTTCAGGCTGTAGGCGTCCTGCATGACGATGGAAGTGACCAGGTCGAGCAGGATCTGGCGCTGCTGCTGGGTCAGGATGCCCATCATGCCGAAGTCGATCCATTCCACGCCGTGGTCGGGAAGCGGCAGCTTGTCCTCGGCGGCGGCATCCTCGGCAGGCGCGCCCTCGGCACCTGCCCCTTCGGCATCTTCCGCTTCTGCATCCGGCTCGTCGCGAGCTTCGGGCGCTTTCGCGACCGGCTCCTTGATGAGCACGTTGCCCGAATGCGGGTCGGCGTGGTAGAAACCGTCGACGAGCACCTGGCTGGCGAAGTTGTCGGCAACGAGCGCCGCGATGCGGTCGCGCTCGTCGTCGTCGAGCGTCTCGATGTATTCCAAATCGCCGACCTCGTGGCCGATGACGAAGTCCTCGGTCAAGATGGCCTCGTTGGTGTATTCGCGGTAGCACCTGGGGCTGGTCACGCCCTCGCGCTCGGCGTTGTTGGCCCAGAATTTCTCGAGGTTGACCGCCTCGTTGGTGAAGTCGAGCTCGGTCTTGGAGGTCTTCTCGAGCTCGAGGATCAGGCCCTTGATGTCGATGCCGCCCAAGCCGTCCTTGGCGAACGTGTCGATGACCTTCTCGAGCAGGGCGAAATCGCGCGCCACCGTGTCGACGACGCCGGGACGGCGCACCTTCACCGCCACGACGGTGCCGTCATGGAGCGTCGCCTTGTGCACCTGCCCGATGGAGGCCGAACCCAGGGGCTTGTCGTCGAACGATGCGAACAGCTCGCCAGCCGGCTTGCCCAGGTGCTTCTCGATTTGGGCGTGCACGGTCTCGGCATCCATCGGCGCCACGCTCGAGCGCAGCTTCGACAGGGCGTCGGCGTACTCGGCCGGGATGTACTCGGCTTGCTGCGAGGCAATCTGGCCGATCTTGACGAAGGTCGGGCCCAGGTCTTGGATGATGCCCACCACGATTTCGGGCGTGATGCCGTCGTCGTAGTCGTACTTGCGGATGATGTCGATGATTTCCTTCAACCTGCCGCTGGTGTCAGGGCCGGCTTTCTTCGCATCCCTACGTTGCTTGATGAGTGCTGAGATGAATCCCGACATGTTAACCCAAACCTCCAAGTTTCCGTATCCGATTGGCGATTGCAAACATGCAGCATTGTACTCCACGCTGCAACGTTCTGGTTTGGAGGATGCGGCGCCCCGCTGGGCCGAGAAGGCCGCGCGCCGCGAAGAGCGCCGCGCCAAGCTGAAGGCCAAGTTCGAGGAGTACGAGGCCGCGACCAACAGGTCGATGGGCTTCGAATAGACCCGACGCGCATCAGCGACGACGCGGGCCCGATTCCCACAAGGAGCCGGGCCCGCGTCGTTGCAGCAGACAGAGGAGCAGACAGGGGGCGCCCTGCCGCTCGCTGTACGGTAAGGTTACTTGGCGTCCGCCGATGCCTCCGAGGCAGCCCCGGCCTCTTCGGATTCCAGTTGCTTCGCCATGGCGTCGAGCTTCAGTTTCATGTCGGCTTCCATGTCCTCGTAGGTCCTGTCGGCCGCAGGCATGGAATCGACCGTGGTGCTGCCGTAATCCGCGAACAGCAGATGTGAACCGCGCGTGTGGTTCGTCTCGTAGGAGACGATCAGGTCGATCGAGGCGATGGAGCCATCGCCGTTGATGCCGATGGAGAAGCGGGCCTCTGTTACGGAGTCGCCGGCTTGCGCTATGGCACCCAGAACCTCATCGGAGGCGATGTACTTCGCGGGGTCAAGGTTCAGGATGTAGATGCTGAGGTCTTGCACCTCCATCTTCTCGATGCTCGAGGCGCAATCGAGCAGAACGTTCGGATCGCCGACCGTGTCCTTGATGTATGCGTCGAAGCCCTTGCCATGCGACAAGTCGAACTGCTCGACCGTGCCGGCGTAGATGGGGCCGTCCGTGACGAACACGGCGTCGTCACCCTCGGTGAAGTACTGCAGCTTGACGCCTTCGAGTTCGGTCTCCATGCTCGTCTTCAGCTTGTCGCCGGTCGCATCGAACTTGTAGACGGTCGTGGTCGCGATGGTCTCGGTCGCGGCCGCGGCGCTGGCGCTAGCACTGGCGCCGCTCGAAGCCGCGGATGCGCTCGAATCGCCAGACTCGAACGTGAAAGTCGCGTCTTCCTCATCGGTCACCGTGACCGACTTGACAGCGGGGATGTTCGCGAGAACTTCCTTCATCTCGGCAGGCTGCACTTCGGTCGTCTGCACTTCCGAAGACGCCGAAGCCGACGATGCCGATGCGGACGACGCCGCGGATGCGCTCGACGCCGACGCGCTTGCCGACGAGGCCGCCTGGCCGCTGCACCCGGCCATTGCGCCCGCCGCAAGAGCCGCGACGAGTGCCGCCGCGATGCAGATGGTTACACGTTTCATAATTACCCCCTGTTTCCCTTTGCAAAACCAACGCCGTTCATTCTACGGCGTTTCTGCCGTCCAGAGCCGCAAGCGTTCCCGCTGACGGCAATCCGTTACGAAACGCAGCGTCTTCCTCACCTTATCAAAAGGGTCTCGCCCCTTTGGTCAGTCAAGCCGGCAAGACGCTCCCTCACCCCCGTAATCCTGCATCATTTTCGACGACGTTATTACATGGACGTTTTGGGGAAGGCGTGGTGGGAATGGCCATCATTAACCAAGCCGCTGAGGGTGCATGCCTGCGTTGCCGTCGCATCTGTCGCACCTGTCACACACATGCCGATACGACACTTGGGTGACCGTTGCCCTGAGCCCTGAACCGCCCGCCGACGGTAGGCATCCTTAGCCACTTTTTAGCCACTTTTTGCCGAAAACACCTCCCGGCAAGAAAAAAGCTCAGCCCGTTTGGTGGGCTGAGCTGGAGTTTCGTGGCGGGATGTACGAGACTTGAACTCGCGACCTCCGACGTGACAGCGGTATCGCCGCATGGCAATGTATGTGAAAGTGCAGGTCAGTAACGTAATCCGCGCTAAGCCAATCGCGCAGATTCACGTACTTTGGTGCAGGTTTTCGTTGCGGTGTGCACCCCGTGTGCACCCGCTGGATGGCGTTCGGGAGAAGCATCTAACGAGTTTCGCCGGTTTGGGCTTGCCGCACTGGCAAACGATCGAAAACAGCTATATCGCCAAAGCAAAGGCCAAGGAGGCGCGTAGTATAATAGCGGCGACAGAAACGACCGGGGGCATCTTATGAGCGGCACCTACACCATAGACGAGCTCCGCTCCATCATAGCGCCGATACTTGACAGGTACGGCATGGCCTCTGCGAGCCTTTTCGGCTCCTATGCACGGGGCCAAGCAGACGCAGATTCGGATATCGATGTCATTCTGGTCGGCAAGCCCGGGTTCAGGGCGCTCGACGTGTTTGGCGTCGCCGAGGAGCTCCACCGCCGCACCGGGAAGAAGGTCGACGTGTACGAGCAATCCGAGCTCGAGCCCGGGCCGTTCCGCGACACCGTCATGAGGGAGGCGGTGGCTCTGTGAAGACCGACCGCTACCGCTTGGAGAGGATTCTCGAGATCGGCAGCCAGCTCCAGGATGTGGTTAACCGTAGGGAGATCACGGCTGAGGACGTCGAAAACAATCTGGAGACGCAGTGGCTTATCACGACCCCACTGTTCAACATAGGCGAACAGGCGAACTGCCTGAGCGAGGCATTCGTCTCCGCCCATCCTGAAGCTCCATGGGCTCAGATCGCCGGTTTGCGACACAGGCTCGTACACAACTATGAGGGGACCAACTGGTCAATCATTTCGACGGTGCTGCTCGAGGAGATACCAGCGTTCACAGACCAGGTCCGCGCCATCCTCGATTCCATATCCGAAGAGGAAGCTGGCAGCTAACGATTCCGGCTGGGGAGCGAGGGCCCTCACGCATCCTTGCAGCGCATGCCTAGCCTCACCTGCCTTCGATCGCGTAGCCCGACACGTCGAACAGCGACTCGTCCACGGCGGCGTCGATCGCGTTTATCTTGTAAACCGTCTCGCCG
>CAJOIP010000049.1 GCA_905234785.1 uncultured Eggerthellaceae bacterium | reverse complement strand
GGAACACCGGTTTCCTCGTATTGGTCGGGCAAGCCGCAGAACACCGTATGGGCGTCGGTCGCCTCGGCGCCGTCGGCGAGCTCCATGAGCTCCCAGCCGACGTTGATGATGTAGCCCCGATCGGGGCTGGTCGACGTCGTCTCGATGTCGATGCCCACAAACGTCCCCTTCGCAGGCTTGCTTCCGTAGAGCACGCCCTTGGTGGCGTTCATGCCAGCAACTTCCTTTGCCACCGTCTCGGCGCGGCGATGCTGCAGCGCGGCGACACCGCGTAGGATGTCGTCGTCGGAGAGATGGTTCGCCAGATTGCGGCTGCGATCTGCTTGCACGCTCTCGGGACCCATCATGTCGCACAGGCTGCGGTTCCGCTCTGCGAGCTCGATTGCGAGGTCGAAACCGAACGACGGGCTCGGGTTCGCGAAATACTCCTCGATGAGCAAATGCAGCGCCTCCTCGTTGGCTGCTTGCTCGCCCTTGAGCATAGTCTCGTCTGCACCGAACAGGAATTCCGGCATGAAAATCGTGCTCGCATGACCGATCGCATCGCTGAGGTTCATTGGTTCCCTTCCTACACAAACCGCAGCGGCCGTTTCCGACCGCTGCGTCATTTACTGCTTCATTGTTCGACCAATGATACTAGAAGCGCGCGTATTTCTTCAGGTTCGAATCGAGTTTCGTCACAAATTTCTGCGCGGTTTCCGAAAGCTGTGCGCCCTTCTTGGCGACATAGCCGAGGTGCAGGCGCACATCGGTGTCGAGCGGCACGGTGTTGAGGCCCGCGCCGTCGGAAATGCCGACCAAAATGCCGCTCGTCACCGTGTAGCCGTTCAGCGCCACGATGAGCTCGGAAAGCGACGCTCGGTCGGTGCAGGCGATGCCCTTGTGACGCTTCTCGTCGGCAAGCGCCTCTTCGGCGAAGAACGCAGGAGCATCTGCCTCCTGCTCGAAATACAGGTACGGGTAATCTTCGAGCTGCTCGAGCGTGAGGCTCGACGCATTCACGAGCGGATGGCTCGCGGGCAAGGCCACGCGCGGCGCCGATTCGATGAGCTCGGTGAACTCGAGCCCGGCTTCCGCAAACGCCGCTTCCAGCTGATCCGCCGTGCACGTCGTTTCCACCAGCACGCCGAGCTCGCTCGCACCGCTGGCGACGTCGTCGATCACGCCCTGCGTCGTGCGGTCGCGAAACGCGTACTCGTACGCATCGCCGCCATTCGAAAGCACGATCGATGCAAACGTCTGAACATTGAACAGGTAATGTTGCCCTGAAACTGCAAACTGCGCCATGGTAAACGCTCCCTTCTCTTGGAAGCGGGACACTTTCGACAGGGGAAAGTGTCCCACTCGCTGGTTGGCTGGCTATTCGTGCTTCGCGTGTTCCTCGGCGGCGTGCAGGACTTCCTGCGCCTCGGCGGTCGAGGTGCGCTCGTCGATAAAGCGCTTCACCTTGTGCTCGCCCGACGCGCCCAGCTTGTCGGTGTCGAACACGATGACGCGCGCGGGGCGCACGCCCGTGTGGGTCTTCAGCGCGTTCTCCACGCGCTTCGAGATGGCGTCGAACGGCTCGTCGCTGACCTCGTACTTGGTGGTGTGGTTCTCGTCGTAGGCGCGGATGCGGTACTCGCCGGTCAGGCCCTTGTCCTTGCGCACGACGTGCTCGATGTCGCTCGGGAACACGTTCACGGCGCTGACGATGAACATCTCGTCCTTGCGCCCGGAAATGTGGATGCGCGCATGCGTGCGGCCGCACTGGCAGGTCTCGCGGTTCACCCAGCCGATGTCGCCGGTGGCGAAGCGGATCATCGGGCGTGAGCGCTTGGTCAGCGTGGTGTACACGAGCTCGCCCTTCTCGCCGTCGGGCAGCACCTCGTGCGTGACCGGGTCGACCACTTCCACGAGAATCTGGTCCTCGATGATGTGCAGGCCGTCCTTGTACTCGCACATGCCGGCGCACGCGCCGTAAATGTCGGACAGGCCGAAGAAATCGTACACGCTCGCGCCCCAGATGTCCTCGATGGCCTTGCGCGTGGTCTCGATGGAGCCGCCCGGCTCGCCCGAGATGATGATGGTACGTAGGTTGGCGAAGTCCTTCTTGGGGTCGTAGCCCTTTTCGATGGCCTTCTGGCCGAGCAGCCACGCGTAGGAAGGCGACGACCAGAAGTGCGTGGGCTGGTAGTGCTTCATGGCCCAGAGCAGGCGGTCGGAAGGCACGGCGCCCACCCAGATGCCGAGCGCGCCGAGCTCCTGCGCGCCGATGACGCACGGACCGCCGACGTACAGCGCGAAGTTCATGCCGTGCAGGTAGCGGTCGTTGGGGCGCATGCCGGTCTGCCAGAACAGGCGGGCTTCGGCGTGCATGAACTCGTCGAAGTCGTGCTGGC
Source organism: uncultured Eggerthellaceae bacterium (assembly GCA_905234785.1). Taxonomy (GTDB): domain Bacteria; phylum Actinomycetota; class Coriobacteriia; order Coriobacteriales; family Eggerthellaceae; genus UBA9715. The sequence continues at coordinate 10,372 of CAJOIP010000049.1, read as the reverse complement.
TGAAGGGCGACATGGTGGGAACGCCCGTCGAGCCGGAAGACGTCGCCATGTACACCACGTCGTCTTCGGGCACGCAGCACAGCTCGCCGAAGAAGCTGCCGACGCCCTGACAATCGCGTTCGGTCTGCTTGTTGATGAACGGGAACTTCTGCAGGTCCTCGAGCGAGTCGATATGCGGGCTGATGCCGGCTTCGTCCCACGTGCGCTTGTAGTAGGCGCTGTTCTCGTAGGACCACACGAGCTCGTCCTTCAGGCGCTCGAGCTGCAGCTTTTCCAGCTCGGGGCGCGGCATGGTCTCGACTTCGCGGTCGTAGTACTTCTCGTCGTAAGGCAGGTTCTTCTTCGCCATTGGGCCTCCTTTCGGCTTTCCGTGGCGGCATGAACGGCGCTCGCCACGAAACCCGTACTTTCGTATATGCAGCCCGACTATGAAACCACGTCGCGTTGCAATCGGCAAGGCAGATAGCAATTCGGAGTTTTTATTTCCCGCTATCGAATTTGAAGATAACGCGCTATAGGGGAAACGATGAACCGCTGACCTCGCAACTCGTATAGGATTGCACCATGACGTTACAGCAACTGAGATATCTTATCGCCATCAGCGAGCACGGCTCGATCAACGCCGCCGCACAAAACCTCTACGTTTCGCAGTCGAACCTCTCAACTGCTATAAAAGAGCTTGAACGCGAACTTGGCATCACCATTTTCACGCGCAGCAACCGCGGCGTCACGCTGACCAACGACGGAACCGAGCTGCTCGGATATGCCCGCCAGGTTATCGAGCAAGCCGATATGATGGAAGCCCGCTACGCGCGTGGTCGTTCCGAGTACATGCGGCTGGCCGTTTCCACGCAGCACTACTACTTCAGCTTGGCGGCGTTCATCAACGTGGCCGAGCAGTGCGCGTCCGACAAGTACGACTTCATCCTGCGCGAGTGCGCGACCGGCCAGATCATCGACGACGTGCGCACGTTCCGCAGCGACGTGGGCGTGCTGTACCTCGACAGCTTCAACTCGCGCGTGCTGAAGAAGGCGCTGACCGACGCCGACCTCACGTTCTTCCCGCTGTTCGACGCCCAGGTGCACGTGTTCGTGGGCGACAACCATCCGCTCGCCGGCCGCGACATCGTGAAGTTGGAAGACCTCGAGCCGTACCCGCGCTACTCGTTCGAGCAGGGCACGACGAACTCGTTCTACTATTCGGAGGAGCCATTCGGGTACCTGCGTCACGACCGCAACATCCGCTTCAGCGACCGCGGCACGCTGACCAACCTGCTGACCAGCTTCAACGGCTACACCATTTCCACGGGCGTGCTCTCCAACGAGATGCATTCGGGCATCACCGCCATCCCGCTCGACGTGGACGAGCGCATGCAGGTCGGTTACGTCATGCACAACGAGCGCCGTCCCGGCTCGCTTTTGCTGCGCTACATCGACGAGCTTCACAAGGTCATCGCCGAGAACCCCAGCGTGAAGGCCCACGCCTAACCGCCCGCCACCTGCCAAGAGAGGAGGTCTCCTGGCAGGTTCTATTTATTGGGCGATGGGCTGGTAGGATGGGTCGCTGGCGAGAATTTCGGCTGCGGCGTGCGTGAGCTCGATGACGGCGGCTTGCACAGCATCGGCCTCAGCCGCAAGCACGCGCACTTCCACCGCCACATCGCCTGCGAAATCGGTGTCGAGAACCTGGATGCCCTGCTCGCCGAGCCAATGGTTCAGCTGGTCGTACAGCGGGTAGTCGACGCTGATGGTGAGGTCGACGCATTCCGCGAACGTGACGACCTGCGCCGCCGTGAACGCATCTTGGGCGGCTTTCGTGTAGGCGCGCACGAGCCCGCCCGTTCCCAGCAGGGTGCCGCCGAAGTAGCGCGTGGTCACGCAGATGACGTCTTTCAACTCGGCATGCTGAATGACCTCGAGCGTGGGAAGGCCGCTCGTGCGCGCCGGCTCGCCATCGTCGGAATAGCGCACCCGATTGCCCGCCCGCAGCTCGTAGGCGTACACGTTGTGGCGGGCCTGCGGATGCGCCGATCGCACTCCGTTCAGGAAGGCCACTGCTTCCTCTTCGGTTTCGACGTGCGCGACCTGGCCGATGAACCGGGATTTCTTCTCCTCGTATTCGGCCTGCGCCTCGCCTTGTATGGTGCGGTAGGATTCCATACCGCTATTGTATATAAGCGGAAAGGGTGCGCGTCGACCGACGCGAAAGAAAAACCCGGATGCGCGGCGAACCGGCATCCGGGCGTTCGGTTTGAAGATGGCAGACGGGTGGGCGCTACTTCGCGAAGAGCTCGCGCGCGGCTTGCAGCGCGGCGTCGACGCCGTCGGCGTTCTTGCCGCCGGCCTGCGCCATGGTCGGCTTGCCGCCGCCACCGCCCTGGATGTGCGGCGCGATGGCCTTGATGACCGCGCCGGCGTCGAATCCCTGGGCCACGGCCTCGTCGGTGCCGGCAGCCATGATGACCGGCTTGCCGTCGCTGACGGTGGCGATGATCGCGGCGCCCGGCTTGCCCATGCGGTTGCGCACGGCATCCCAGTAACCGCGCAGGCCCGCCGTGTCCAGGTCGTTGCGGCGCGTGATGAGCAGCGGGTAGCCCACGTCGATCGTGGCGGTTTCCATGACCTCGGTGATCGTGTCGTCCTCGAGCGCCGTCTTCACGTTCTTGCGCGAACGTTCCATGTCCTTAATCTGCTGCAGGTTCGCAGCCGCGCGGTCGGCGACTTCGAACGGCGGCACGCGCAGGTTCGAAGCGGCCTGGCGCAGCTCGCTTTCCATGCGGTTCATAAGCGCGAGCGCCTCGTAGCTGGTCACAGCCTCGATACGGCGCACGTTCGCACCGACCGAGCCCTCGCTCGTAATCTTCAGGAAGCCGATTTCGGCCGTGTTGGAAACGTGGCAGCCGCCGCACAGCTCGCGCGAGAAATCGCTGGCCTCGACGACGCGCACGGTCTCGCCGTACTTCTCGCCGAACAGCGCCGTGACGCCCGAGGCGCGCGCCTCGTCGAGCGACGTCTCGTAAATGTGCGTCGGGATGGCCTTCATGATCTCGCGGTTGGCGAGGTCCTCGATTTGGCGGATCTCGTCGCGCGTGACGGCCTGGAAGTGCGTGAAGTCGAAGCGCAGGCGGTCGGGGCCGACGTAGGAACCGGCCTGGTTCACGTGCTCGCCCAGCACGGCGCGCAGGGCGGCGTGCAGGATGTGCGTGCCCGTGTGGTTGCGCGTGATGCGCGCGCGGCGCTCGGCGTCGACCGTGGCGACGACCTGCTCGCCTTCGATCATGCGGCCGCTCGTCACCTTCACGTAGTGGCAGGTCAGGCCCTTCTCGGGCGCCTTCGTGTCGACGACCTCTGCCGACGAGTCGTTGGTGGTGATGACGCCGGTGTCGCCGACCTCGCCGCCCATTTCGGCGTAGAACGGCGTGGTGTTCAGGATGATTTCGCCCTCTTCGCCCTCGGCGAGCGAGGCGACGCGCTGGCCGTCCTTCACCAGGGCGACGATGCGGGCCTTGGCCTCGATGTGGTCGTAGCCGACGAACTGAGTGGCGCCGACTTCCTTCAGGATCTCGGCCTCGGCGCTGCCGTAGGTCGACCATGCGGCCTCGGCGTCGTCCTTCGTGGCGGCACGGGCGCGTTCGCGCTGCTGTTCCATGCAGGCTTCGAAGCCCTCCATGTCGACGCTGATGCCGCGGTCGGCGCAGATTTCCTGCGTGACCTCTACCGGGAAGCCGTATGTGTCGTGCAGCTTGAAGGCGGCATCGCCGGGCAGCACGTCGCCTTCGCCCAGGCCCTGGATGGCCTCGTCGAGGTACGCCTGGCCCGTGCGCAGCGTGCGGCCGAAGCGCTCTTCCTCGGACAGGATGACCGATTCCACCAGCTCGCGGTTGTCGACGATTTCGGGGTACACATGGCCCATGAGCTCGATGATCTGCGCGAAGTAGTTGTTCAGGAACGGGCCCTCGATGCCGAGCGAATGGCCGTGCATGACGGCGCGGCGCAGCAGGCGGCGCAGCACGTAGCCGCGGCCTTCGTTCGAAGGCAGAATGCCGTCGGCGATCATGAAGCTGACCGAGCGGCTGTGGTCGGCGCAGATGCGCAGGCTCAGGTCGATCTTCGCCTGCTCGGGCGACAGCGCGCCGGGCTGCATGTTGCCGTCGTACTTCTTGCGCGACAGGCTCTCGCCCACAGCCACCAGGCTGCGCAGCACGTCGGTCTCGTAGTTCGACTGCACGCCCTGCAAAATGGCGGCCGTGCGCTCGAGGCCGAGGCCCGTGTCGATGTTCTTGGTGGGAAGCGGCGCCAGCGTGCCGTCTTCCTGGCCGTCGAACTGGGTGAACACGCAGTTCCAGTACTCGAGGAAGCGGTCGCAGTCGCAGCCGGGGGCGCAGTCGGGCTTGCCGCAGCCGAACTCGGGGCCCTGGTCGTAGTACAGCTCGGAGCAGGGGCCGCACGGGCCGGTGGGGCCGGCGCGCCAGAAGTTGTCGTCCTCGCCCAGGCGGCTGATGCGCTCTTCGGGGATGCCGAGCGACTTCCAGATTTCGATGGTCTCGTCGTCGTCCTCGAACACGGTGAAGTACAGCTTTTCCAGCGGAAGTTCCAGCACGTCGGTGGAGAACTCGAGCGCCCAGGCGCACATTTCCTTTTTGAAGTACTTGCCGAAGCTGAAGTTGCCCATCATCTCGAAGAACGACAGGTGGCGGCCCGTCGTGCCGATGATGTCGATGTCGTTGGTGCGCACGCACTTCTGCACGGTGGTGGTGCCGATATAGGCCGGGTCGAGCTCTTTCACGTGCAGGAAGTAGGGCTTGAACTGCACCATGCCGGCGCTCGTCAGCAGAAGCGACGGGTCGTCGGGAATGAGCGAGGACGACGGCATGCGCTTGCAGCCCTTCTCCTCGAAGAATCGCAGGTACTTCTCGCGGATTTCCGCGGTGGTCATGTAATGCATGGTAGGCCTTCCATCTCGGCGTTTACGCATTCCGCTATTCTACCGCAAACAGCGCCGCAGAAGAGCACGCGCTGATAGCACCTCGTTTTCAACAAGGAATCCAACGGCTTTGTCATCCCGAGCGTAAGCGAGGGATCTCCCCCGATGCAAACCCTTACGACTCGCGTCGGGGGAGATCCTTCGACTTCGCGCCTACGGCGCTCCGCTCAGGATGACAAGTGGGGGGCGCTACGGCGCTCCGCTCAAGATGACAAGTGGGAGGCGCTACGGCGCTCCGCTCAGGATGACAAGTGGGGGGCGCTGCGACACTCCGCTCAGGATGACAAGTGGGGGGGGCGCTACGGCGCTGCTATTTCCTGTGGGCGGGGTGGTCTTCGTCGTCGAGGTTAATCACGGGAAGGCGGCCGGTGAGGCTGGGGAACGCGCCGGTCTGCCCGGGGTTCACCGCGGGCATGGGGGCGGTGGCGTCGGCGATGGGGTTCACCTCGGCGGTTTCCGGGGCCGCGCCCTTGAAGAACACGCCGTCTTCGGCCACGATGCGCCGGCCGGTCCTCTTCTCGAAGTAGTACACGAAGATGGCCTTGCCCATGGCGACGAGCGGGATGGAAAGCAACGCGCCCACGAGTGCGCCGGTCAGGCCGCCCATGGCGGTGCCAATGCCCGAGCCTGCCATGAGGGCGATGAACGTGAGCGCCGGGTGGATGTCGACCGAGTCGCCCATGAGCTTGGGCGAGACGAACGTGTACACGATCTGCTGCAGCACGATGGTGCCCAGAAGCGCGAGGACCGCCGTCACCGCGCTGCTCGGAACGCCCACGATGAACGCGAGCGCGCCGCCGAGCCACGGGCCCACGATGGGGATGATGTTCAGAAGGCCGGTGATGACGGCGATGGCCGCGGGGCTCGGGATGCCCAGCACGGCGAACAAGATGCCGCACGCCACGCCGATGATGGCGCATTGGATGATGGTGGCGCGCAGGTAGCCGCCCATGACGCGCGTGACCGTGACGTGGATCATGTCGGCGTCCTCTTGGAAGTTCGGGCTGATGAGTCGGCGCGCCTCGCGGCCGAGGTTCGGCAGCTCGATGAGCATCCAAAACGCGATAACCAGGGCGAAGCCGATGCACATGACGATGTTCACCAGCGAGGTGCCGGCGTCGATGATGCCCGAGGCGCTCGTCGACGCGAAGCCTTGCAGCCATGAGCCGAACGATTGCAGGGTGCTCGTCACCCAGCCGCGGATTTCCTCGCTTTGCAGCACGTCGGCGTAACGGTCGTACAAATCTGACGCCCACGTTTGGAATTCGCGCACGATAGTGGGCAGGTTGTTCATGAGCTCGACGAACTGGTCGCGGATGCCGAACACGGGCGAGAAGACGATGAACAGCAACAGCAGGATTACGGCGACGAGCAGCACGTAGGACACGAGCGTGCCCACCGTCCGGCTTACGCCGTGCTTGTCGAGCCAGTTCACGGGGCCGCGCAGTATGAACACGAACACGATCGTCCACACGACGATGCCGATGGCGACGGAGAGGATGCCCGCCAGGTAAATGAGCACGCCCGCCAGTATGGCGGCGCCGACGAGCGTCCAAACGCGGACAAGGCGCCTGAGCGCCTTGTCGCTGAGTTGCTTCTTGTTGGAGTCGGCCTGCTCGTTACTCGCCATCGGTGGCGGCCTCTTCAGCATCGGCCTCGTCGACAGCAGGTTCTGCGGCGGGTTCGGCGACCTCGGTGTAGCCCGGATTCACGACCTCGTTGCCTTCGATCGCTTCCTGCTCCTCGGCGGCTTTGTACTCCTCGAGCGCTTGCGCCACGGCGGCGCGCTGCTCGGCCAGGGAAGCCGACTCGCTGCTGGCGTCCTTGCTGCCGAAGCGCTCGCGCACCTTGGTGGCCATGCCGCTAACGGCCTTGACCGGGGCGCTCGTGATGTTGTCGACCGCAGACGTGGCGTTCGCCGCGCTGTCGGTGATCTGCGAGACGTCTTCGAGGATCTCGTCGACGCGCATCATTTCCAAATTCACCGCGTCGAGCGTAAGCTGCACGCGATCGACAACCGGCTCGAGCTTGCGAACCGTCGGCACGAGGTCGGTGGTGAGGGTTTCGACGTTCTTCAACGTGGGCTCGAGCGAGGCGATGGTGTCGTTCGCCGCCTGCAGCGTCTTCATGAGCTTGAGCACCATGAACACAAGTGCGACCACGAACGCGATGAGCGCGATGATGAGAATGGGTATGAGAATAGACATCGGATCCATGACAACCTCCTGTTTAGGTGGTGCAATCATAACACCATGCGTGCCGCCCAATCAGCTAAACCAGCTGAATTCAAACATCGTCGAGAGAATCATCGGCGCAGCGTCTCCTTTCGCTTCGCGGAGATCCCTCGCTTACGCTCGGGATGACATGGGGAGGGCGGAGGTCCGCAGGCGGGATGGATGGGAGCGTGACTCCGCTATGGGGAGGCGGAGGCCCGCAGGCGGGATGGATGGGAGCGTGACTCCGCTATGGGGAGGCGGAGGCCCGCAGGCGGGATGGATGGGGTGTGGGTTCCGCTATTTTCGGTCGCGGGAAGCGGCGTCGATGCGGTAGGCTTCCCAGCCGCGCTCGGTCGGGTGGTAGAAGCAGCCCCTTTCCAGGCCTTCGGGAAGGTAGCGCTGATCGACCCAGCCTTCCGGGTAATTGTGCGGATACTTGTACTCGCCGTAGTCTTCCGAACCTGGACGATGGCGGTCGCGCAGGTAGTCGGGAACGGCACGCACGGGCCCATGCCGCACTTCGGCCAACGCAGCGTCGATGCCGGCTTCGCACGCGTTGCTCTTGGGGGCGAGCGCCACGTACGTGGCCGCCTGCGCAAGGTTGATGCGGCATTCCGGATATCCGATGACCTCGGCCGACTTGAACGCCGCGTGCGCGATGAGCAGCGCCTGCGGATCGGCGTTTCCCACGTCTTCCGACGCGCAGATCATGATGCGGCGCGCGATGAACTTCGGGTCTTCCCCGCCGTCGATCATGCGCGCGAGCCAGTACAGCACGGCATCGGGGTCGCTTCCGCGCATCGACTTGATGAACGCGGAGATGATGTCGTAATGCATGTCCTTGTTCTTGTCGTACGGCACGTTGCGATGCGGGTTTGCCAAGCCGACCGAATCGCGCGTGATGGCGACGGGCGCATCAGCCGTGCCGTCGCCCGCCATCTGCGCGGCCAGCTCGAGCGAAGTCAGGGCCGCACGGCCGTCGCCGCCGGCGAGCACCACGAGCGCGTTCAGGGCGTCGTCTTCCAGCGTGTAACGCCCGCCCAGGCCGCGCTCGTCCGCGAGCGCGCGCCTGATGAGCTCGGCGATGTCGTCGTCGGAAAGGCTCTTCAGCTCGACCACGCGCGAACGCGAGAGCAGCGCCGTGTTCACCTCGAAGTACGGGTTCTCGGTCGTGGCGCCGACCAGCACGAGCGTGCGGTTTTCCACCGCGTGCAGCAGCGAGTCCTGCTGGGCGCGGTTGAAGCGGTGAATCTCGTCGACGAACAGGATGGTTCGCCGGCCCATGCGCTGGCGGTCGGCTGCGGCCTTGATTTCGCGGCGCAAGTCGGAAACGGTGCCGCCGATGGCCGACACCTCGACGAACTCGGCCTGTGTGTGCTCGGCGATGATGTGCGCGATGGACGTCTTGCCCGTTCCCGCCGGGCCGAACAGGATGACCGACGTCAGCACGTCGCGTTCGATGGCCGTGCGAAGCCAGCTGCCCGTGCCGCATGCCTCTTCCTGCCCGACCAAATCGTCGAGCGTGCGCGGGCGCATGCGCACCGCCAGCGGTGCGAACGCGTTTGCGGCCTCGTCTTCGATTTCCGTGAATAGCGTATCCATGGCGCCCATCATACCATCTCGCTACATCATGTTCCCCGTGCATGTCAAGACTGGTTTTCGCTCGTGAAGTGCGCTAGTCTCGATTCAGGCCCCGTTCTCGAAGCCGTACTTACAGCGGTGGACCGACATACTTTATTACGGGAGCTCTAGATTGCGCGTGAAATGGGGATTCGCGTCCGTTGACGCGAAAGCCAGGCAGCAAGCTGCGAGCACCCACCTTTCGAGGTGGGTTCATCCTTCCGGCCGGGGATGGGGCTTTCTCACTTCTTGCTTAACCGCTTCGCGGAGATCCTTCGACTTCGTTCGCTGCGCTCACTTCGCTCAGGATGACAACAAGCGATGCGCTCCGATGCCACGCTTGGGGTACGGGGTTAATCCTCTTCCCCGTCGTCATGCAGGACTTCGCTCGCGTTCACGCGCGTGTACACGGACACGGCGCGCAGGGCGGCATCGCGCGCCTCGCGGGCATGCGCGACGTCCTTCAGCACGAAGCGCATCTTGGCCCACGTGCCGTACTCGCCGATTTCCGTCAGCAGGATCCACGGGTCCTTTTCCAGCTCGGCGACCTCTTCCACGGCATGCTTGGCGAGTTGTTCCATCTCGCGCACCATGGCGTCGAGGTCGCGCGTGTCGTTGGTGAACGACAGGTTCGTGGTCACGATGTAGCTGGGCTCGATCTTCTCGACTTCGGTTGCGTTGATGACCGCATTGGGAATGAGGTGCACGTTGTTCTCGTAGTCTTTCACGACGGTCTGGCGCCACGTCACGTCCTGCACGATGCCCTCGGTGGTGCCGATTCTCACGTGGTCGCCCGGCCGTATGATCCGCATGAGCGTGACCTGCAAGCCGCCGATGAAGTTCTTGATGGTGTCTTGCAGGCCCAACGACAGCGCGATGCCGCCGACGCCGAACGCCGCAAGAAGGGCGTTCACGTCGACGTCGAAGCAGGCTGACAGCATGATCGAAAGCCCGACGACCCAAATGGCGATGCGGGCGATGTTCACGAGGATGCTGCTGGAGGGCAGCGGCACGCCGTCGAGCGACGTGACACGGCGGATGAGCGCGCTTACAAAGTGCGAAACCGCAAAGGTGATGATGACGATGACGATAGCGATGATCCATTGCTGCAGGTGATCGCCCTGCGCGAGACCGTGAATCCATTGCACCAAGCCGTCCATGCGCACCTCCTCGTTTCGCTCGCGTGAATTCTACTCCACCGTTCCGTACACCTGGCCCCACGCATGCCCGCCGATGGCCGAATTCAGCTGGTCGCACAGGCGCACGCGCGTGAACTCGCCAGGCGGCAGCAGGCTGACGATCTCCTGCAGGTCGGCGGGAAGGTCGCCCGCTTCGGCCGAGATGACGACGTCGAGGCGGCGCACCTCGTAGTCGGGCGGCATGCCTTCGAACAAGTCGTCGACGATCGCCTGAAGCGCGCCGTATGCGGGGCTCGGTTCAACTGACATGACTGGCTCCTATCTTTAAGTCGTTGCATTTCTAAGCCTTTTATCGAATGCTTATGGATGCAATGCAGATTCTGGCGGGCAGGGTTGCCGACATGTCATGTGAG
>CAJOIP010000048.1 GCA_905234785.1 uncultured Eggerthellaceae bacterium | reverse complement strand
CTCGATCGTCAAGTACGCGGGGCTCAACTCCGGCGTCGACGAGTCCGGCAAGTACTCGGCCGAGGGCGTCCCGATAACCAAGCACGGCTCGCCCTACCTCCGGCGGTCGATGTGGCTGGCCGCCAACCGGGCCAGGCAGTACGACCCCAAGCTCAGGGAGTACTACGACAAGCTGCGCCGCAGGGGCAAGCCCCACCGCGTCGCCGTCACCGCCGTGGCGAGGAAGCTGTGCCACGTCGTCTACGCCGTCATGCGCGACGGGGAGCCGTACGACCCGGCGAAGTAGCCCCGCTAGGCATATCCGTCTTTGCCGCCATCGCATCCACGATGCGCCCCATTGCGCCCAAAAGCATTCGATATTCGGCTGTCAAAGTGCGTTGATCGGGTAAATCTACTCAGCTTCGAAAAACTTCGGATTATCCCTTGACTTCATATAGCTGGTCTCCTTTCTCACGAAACTACGTTAAATCGCATTATATACGAAAAGTTTAACAATTTCAAAAAACTTGCTTAATTTGATATAATTACGATAGTTTAAAGCTTGGAGAGTAATGTTTGGGAGGGGCTCATGGCGGTTTTCATCGCAAGAGACGGTACGCTTGGTATCCATTACTTCGTTAGGGTGTCTGATTCTTTAGCTGAAGCAGATGCGTGGTCCGTAAATGCGGTCGATCATATAAATAACCTGGCTACGGTGAAGAACGTAAAAGGGAATCCCATGTTTCCGAGTATGTTCGACTTCATCAATAAGTTGACTACAGCGAAAAGCCACAAACAGCTTGCAACGGCGTTGGATAATGCGCCGTTATTGCTAGGCGAGAATCGTGGGCCATATCAGCTGGACCGAGTTATGCGCGTCGAAGAGCTTTTGCCGCTTATTGACGGCGAAGACCGCTGCATTGTTCCGGTCGACGCCAAGGGGTTGGCTCGGGAGATGTTTCTCGCCTCGCCTAAACCTCTCAGGGCAAATAGGGGGTACTCAAGCCCAGCTGCTTCGCTGGACGTCATGCGAGGCAATAATGCCGCCTCGCTAAAGAGCATGAGCGCAGGTATGCCAGTATTCATTGAGCCGGTTGCTGATTGGATGACGTTTCGTAACACGTTAGCCATTGGCGCAGCGCTTCTTGCAAACATCGAGAACCCTCCCGAGGATGGGCGCGTCCTTGATGTATGCGGTTTCGAACTTCAATCGTCAGCTGGCCGCGATGAGGATGAACCTGTATTCAGCATCCCGTTCAAATGCTCACTGCTACCGCCTAGTCTTGGCGGAAGAGGAGAACCGGAAGTAAAACTGGATCGTGACCTCGATTATATGTATTCCCTCTACGGAGATGCCTTCCATTTTTTTATTGCTCCCTTGGGGTTGGGAATAAGCGATGACGGTATGGTGTTTGTTGCTGGAGAGCAAGCTGGAACTCGTACAGATTATCTTGTAGAGGATGCCTATTTGCGGCGGTACTGCGCCTCGTGTCATGAACTAAAACCAATCGATCGTTATCGAGTGGTCTGGAGGCTGCATCTTTGCGCAAAGCAGCACGCGAGCCAGCTTGATACAGCGAAGGAAATAGTTATAGCTTTGTGGCGTTTAAACCAGAATTTGAAAAACGCCGACGGAACGCTTTTGGGGCGCGCGGAAGCGTACGAGAGCTTGTTCAACGCAGAAGCGAAATCGATGGCGTATGACCATCGTTCATTGGTCAGTATGGCGTGGGAGGCCCTTTGCTTCCATGGGGGGAGAAGGCTTACGGCATGTAGGCACTGCGGATGCGGAAGCTTCGATCCGGTGCGCGGCCGCCCGCGGGAATACTGTAGCGCCTCATGCGGCATGCAAGATAGGGGGACGGCTTGACGACGGTCCCGCATAACAAAGGCAGCTATAGCGCACGAAAAAACGGTTCCTTTCAAGTGAAGTATCCGCTTGGATGGAGCGAGGAGAAGAAGAAGTACGATGAGTACCGTGAGGACGTAGGATCCGAAGCAGAGGCCATCGCGCTCATCAAAGCGATAAATGACTACATTTATCATGGTGGCGCTGTTGCTGAAGTGCCTGCTTGGCGCCGAGGGAAGAAGGCCGAGGACGAAGCCGAAGGCCTCACCCTCGATGCTCTTGGGGACCACTTCATCGAAAGCCGCAAAACTGGAGCTGGGCTCGATGGGGTGAAAGCGGAAGAGCGCACGATCGAAGGGTATATAACCTGCAAGAACCGCATCAAACCTTATTATGGCGATAAGCGAATAAAGGACATCACCAGGAAAGACATCGAGTCGGCTTTCGTAGCAATGCGCTCTGATGGACCTGCCAATTTAGGGGGTCGTGCGTATTCTTCAACAACGCTTCAGAAGACTCATTCGTATTTGAATCTCGTTTTTAAATGGGCGGTTGAGAATGATTACATCGGGCAATATGAGAATCCGATGAACGAAGTCAAGCGTCCGAAAAGCGATACGGCTGAAAGAGTTCCACTCACCCAGCAACAGGCTCATGAACTCTATTCGGTTCTCTCAGAACGGCCTCTTGACCCGATGAGGGTTGGGGTGCTTATCTGCTTGTTCTGCGGACTTCGCCAATCAGAGATGCTTGCGCTGAGATGGTCTGACTACGTTGACGGCCGTCTGGAGATTACGAAGAGCCTAAGAAGGCGCAAAGGACAAGCTTCGTTCAAGGCGACCAAGACAAGGGAGAGTCGGATTGTCCCGTGTCCGCCTGCGCTTATTACGGTCCTTTCGTCTTGGAAAGAGGAGCAAAAGCGGTGGTATGTGCTGCATGATTTAGATTGGTCTCAAGATGCTCCAATTGTCCAAAGTCAAAGCGGAGACCATGTCAAGCAGTATGCATACATGAAGTGGTACAGGTCCGCTTCCTCAAGCTTCCCTGTTCCTGAGAATTTCACGCTGCACGGTCTTCGGCACACATACGTTTCGTTGCTTGACGTTGAAATTGGGGCGGCGAGATCGACGTCGAAAAAGATGAGCGGGCATAAAAGCGATCAGGCATTCAACGGTTACTCGCATTCAAATGCCGAGGCAATGCGGAGGGCTGCATCAGAGCTCGGCTCGCTAATTGCTCCCGATGAGGGGCTGTCGCGATGCGTTAATTGCCAGCTGTGGTCGGAGTCCCCTGTCGATGCTACTAAGGGTGTTTGCTGGGCTGATGACGGCAAGCCTGTCGTAACGGAACTGGCTCACGAGTGCGATACCGGGTCTTTCATGATGCGGGTACGCAATTGATCCAGTCTGGTCATGCTTTGGCGTGGCAAGAAAAAATCTGCTCAAATTCTGCTCATAAGGAGAAGCGGATACAAGCGTTAAGAAGTGTAAAATTTGTCGCTTGAACTGCAAGTTTAACTGGCGCCCCCGGGCCGATTCGAACGGCCGACACCCGCTTTAGGAGAGCGGTGCTCTGTCCCCTGAGCTACGGGGGCGTGGCGGCTATTGTACCACGCTGGAAAATGCGCCAAAAGGGGCTCTTCTGGCGCATTCTCGTTACGGGGTGGGGCTTTCGCTGCTGCCGCTCGGCTCGGGTGAGGCTTCGAACACGACCGATAGGCTTACGTCGTTTTGGATGTTGCTGATCGTAACCGAGTTGGCGGCGCCGTACGAGTTGCCGTTCGAGTCGGAAACGTCGGAAATCACGTACCCGTCGTATGGCGTGATGTAGAACGTGATGCTACCGCCTTGCGCGACTTCGGTGCCGCCAGGCGATACCTCGCCTGCATTCGAATTGTTCACGTATGCCGAAACCGAATAGTACTTCGCGCCGGTGCTGACGACGATGTTCACTGACGAGCCGCTCTTGGCCTTCTCGCCGGCCTTCGGCGACTGGCTGATGACCTCGCCTTCCTCGACGTCGCTGCTTGACCTGTAATCGACCGTGACCGTGAAGCCGGCGTTCGTCAGGATGGTCTGGGCGGACCCCTCGTACTCGCCTACGACGTCGGGCACGGCGGTCGTTTCCTCGCCGGCGGACAGATAGTACGTGACCTCGGTGTTCTTAGCCACTTTCTCGCCGGCCGCAGGCGACTGGCGCACGACGTGGTTTTCCTTCACGGTGTCGGAATGCTCCGCCGCCCCGGCCTTGTACTTCAAACCAGCTTTCTGAAGCGCCGACCGGGCTTCGTCGGCGGTCATGTTGGAAAGGTCGGGCACCGCGACTTGCTCGGTGCCTTGCGACACCGACAGGTTGATCTTCGTGCCCTCGGCTTGCTTCGAGCCCGCCTTGGGCGTCTGGCTGACGACGGAGCCTTCGGGCACCGTGTCGCTGTACACGTAATCGATCGCGCCTACCGCGAGCCCTTGGTCCTCGATGAGCGACGTTGCCTGCTCGAGAGATTTGTTCGTGACATCGGGCACCTCGATGTTGCCGGTGTCGACCGAGCAACCGCGCCCGAGCAGCACGAACGCCAGAGCTGCGGCGATGGCGAGCACGGCGATGACGCCAACGGCGATGAAGACTCCGCGGCGGTTCGGCTTCTGCTGCTCTTCGCCTGGGTCGACGTAGCGCATGCGCCCGCTCGGCTGGTAGCCGCCGCCCTGGTAGGCGCCGCCGTTCTGCACGTTCATGACGGCGGTCTTGTCGGTCTGATACGGGCCGATGGGCTCGATGTCGGGAATGGGCTCTGCCATCAGCGCGGTTTGCGCGCCGCTGAACCCGCCGAGCGTGACGGGCCTGCCGGCGAGGAAGTCGTTGAGCGCATGGCGCATGTCGCGGGCCGTGGCGAAGCGCTCGCGCGGGTCCTTGCTCATGGCCTTCATGATGATGGCCTCGAGGTTCGCGTCGATGGCGGGGTTCACCTCGCGCGGCGGCACGGGCGCTTCCTGCACCTGCTTCAGCGCCACGCTGACCGCGTCGGGACCGTCGAACGGCAGCTTGCCGGTCGCGGCTTCGTACAGCACGACGCCGAGCGAGTAGATGTCGGAAGCGGGGGAGAGCTCTTTACCTTGCGCCTGTTCGGGCGAGATGTAGTGCGCGGTGCCGAGCACGGCCGACGTCTTCGTCATGACCGAGTTCTTGGCGCGCGCGATGCCGAAGTCCATGACCTTCACGTTGCCGTCGGGCTGGATCATGATGTTTTGCGGCTTGATGTCGCGGTGGATGATGTCGAGCCCGTGGGCGACGGAAAGCGCCTGGCAGACCTGCGAGCCGATTTCCGCGACCTTGCGCTGGTTGATGGCCCCGCGCTGCTGGATGGCGGTTTTCAGGTCGGACCCGCGGACGAACTCCATGACGATGAACGACGTGTCGGCGTCTTGGCCCCAGTCGTACACGTTGACGATGTAGGGGCTTTGCAGGTTCGCGGCTGCGGCGGCTTCCTGCTTGAAGCGGGCGACGAACGTGGCGTCTTCCGCATATTGCGGGAGCATGACCTTCACGGCGACCGTTCGCCCAAGTACGGTGTCTTGGCCTTGGTAAACTTCGGCCATGCCGCCGATGCCCACCCGTTCGCCTATGAGATAGCGGTTGCTGAGCGTCCGCCCTGTCATGTTGCTTGCCACGTTAACTCCTCCATGCTTCGTGCTCGTGTTTAAGCGGTGTTTTGTTCACACGAACCATTTCCCTACATCTTCCTACAAAATGCCCTTCTTTTGTAGCGCCGTTTGCAAAACATTTTGCGATTTTAGTGCTGCGTTATCGGAATACTCGCTGTCGATGGCCTGCTCGAGCACGATGGCCACCACCACTTGCGGGTCCTCCGCCGGCGCGAGCCCCACGAACCAGCTGTCGTCGGCCTCCTTGCCGGTTTCGGCCGTGCCCGTCTTGCCGGCCACGGTGACGCCGTCGACTTGCGCGTACACGCCGGTGCCCCATTCCACGACGTCGACGAGGACAGCCTTCACGCGTTCGGCCGTCTGCGCGCTGACCGCTTGCTGGAAGGCGCTCGGCGCTGCCGTGAAGCTGCGCTGGCCGTTCGCGTTGTAGATGCCTTCGACCAGGTACGGGTGCATGATGGTGCCGTTGTCGGCAATGGCGCAGCCGACCATGGCCATTTCCAGGACGGTCGTGAACGGGCCGATCTGGCGGTTGTCGTTGTAGCTGTTGACGGGCTGGCCGACAGCCGCCCACGCGGTTTCCCACGTGGTCATGTTGTTGGGGTCGCCCATGACCGACTCGGCGAGCGGCAGGTCGAAGGGCATGTTCGTGTCGAAGCCGAACTTGTCGGCGCCGGCGACGAGCATTTGCGCCCCCATTTCGACGCCGAGCTGGGCGAACACCGTGTTCGACGAATACGCGGTCGCCATGGCGAGCGTGATTTCGCCCAGGCTGTTGCCGTTGAAGTTCGTGACGGGGCCGTTGCCAATCTCGATTTCGCCCGGCGAGTCGTACACGGTGTCCTCGTCGGCGACGCCGTTTTCGAGCGCCGTGGCCAAGGTAACCGTCTTGAACGTGGAGCCGGGCGCGTATTGCGACTGCGTGGCGCGGTTGAGCAGCGAGGTTATGCTGTCGTCGGTTGCGGCGGCGTCGAGCACCGCCTCGAAATCGCCGGCGTTGTAGGTGGGCGACGAGGCCATGGCCAGAATGGCGCCGGTCTTCGGGTCGATGACCACGCACGCGCCCGTGTAGCCGGCGAGCGCGTCCTGCGCCGCCCGCTGGATGGTCGAGTCGATGGAGAGCACAACGTCGTTGCCGGGCTGCGTGATGCCCGCTTGGGCGTTCAGCACGTCGAGCCAGGTGGCGTAATTCTGCTCGCCGGTCAGCGTGTCGTTGTAGGTGTTCTCGATGCCGGACGTGCCGTACTTGGTGGAATAATAGCCCACGACCTGCGATGCCAGGTCGCCCGCCGGGTATTCGCGGGCGTACGTGCCATCGCCCGCTTCGACGCTTTCGGCGAGGATGACGCCGTCGGACGTGGCGATGCTGCCGCGCTTCACCGTCGCCTGCTTGGCGATGGTGTGGTTGTTGCCGGCCATGTTCTGGTAGTCGCCCGCCTGGATGACCATGATCAGCGTGATGTTGGCGACGAGCAGCACGAACAGCGCCGACAGTATGATGAGCGCGTTGGTCAGGCGCTTGCCGAGCGCCACGCGGCCGAGCAGGCTGTTCGCGCCCACCGCGCCGGTGACGTTGCTCATCTCCTGGCCGACGCCGGTGGCCTCGTCGCCGCAGCGCAGCAGGAAGCCCACGGCGATGAAGCTGGCCAGCAGCGACGAGCCGCCCTGGCTCACGAACGGCAACGTCAGGCCGGTCAGGGGGATGAGCCTGGTCACGCCGCCGACGATGATGAACGCCTGCAGCACGATGGTGGTGGTCAGGCCGACGGCGGTCATGCTGGAGAAATCGCTCTTCGCGCGGGCGGCGGTGACGTAGCCGCGGATGGCGAAGCTCAGGTACAGCAGCAGCACGCCGGCGGCGCCGAGCAGGCCGCATTCCTCGGCGATTGCGGCGAAGATGAAGTCGCTTTCCACGACGGGGATGTTCTCGGCCAGGCCGCGCCCGATGCCCACGCCGAACAGGTCGCCGTCGGCCATCGAGAACAGGCCCTGCAGCATCTGGTAGCCATCGCCCTGCGGGTCGGCGAACGGGTCGAGCCAATTCGCCACGCGCACCTGCACGTGCGAGAACCCGAGGTAGGCGCCCACGCAGCCGAGCGCCATGAGCACGACGCCCACGACGAGGTAGAACTTCTTTCCCGTGGACACGTACAGCATGGCCAGGAACACGAAGAAGAACACGAGGGCGCTGCCGAGGTCGCGCTCGAAGATGACGATGAGCAATGCGATGGCCCACATGACGAGCATGGGCGCCAGCGTGCGGATGTCGGGCAGGCGCAGCGGCCCGATGCGCCACGTGAAGACCGACAGCATTTCGCGGTTGGCCGACAGGTACGCGGCCAAGAACAGCACGATGACGACCTTGGCCAGCTCGCCAGGCTGGAACGATAGCGGGCCGATGGAAAGCCAGATGCGGCTGCCGTAGATCTCGGTGCCGATGACGGGCAGCAACGGCGAGAGCAGCAGCGCGAAGCCGATGACCATGAGCGTGTACTTGTAGTTGGCGAGCTTTTCAAGATGCCGCGAGAACACGAGCACGAGCACCATGGCGACGACGCCGACGAACAGCCAGATGACCTGGTTGAGCGCCAGCTCTGGGGCAAGGCGCGTGACGAACGCGATGCCGATCCCCGACAGCGCGAACACGATGGGCAAGATGGCGGGGTCGGAATCGGGCGCGAGGAACCTGATGGAGATGTGCGCGATGACGAACGCCCCGAAGATGCCGATGGGCACGCCGAGCGTGGCGAGCCCCAATCGCTCGCCTTGGTTCAGCGCCAACATGGCGAACAGCAAGATGACGATCGGCGCCGCCACGCACAAGAGCACGAGTTCGAGGTTGCGGCGCGTCATTCGGCGGGCTCCTCTTCTTCCTCGTATTCTTCCTCTTCTGCGGCCGCGGCTGCGGAGCGCGCCGCCTTGGCATCGGCTTCGGCCTTTGCTTTCGCCTGCTGGGCTTCCAGCTCCTCGCGGTACGAATCGACCAACTCGAGCGCTTCGTCGACGCTGTTCACGCGCATGTTCTCGGAGATGCGTTCGGCAGCTGACGGCGACAGCTTCGCAACGGGTATGTCGGTTTCCTCAACGAGCTCGGAATACGTGAACCCGAGCACGTCGCCCGGCACGCCGCGGTACACCGCGACCATGCCGCTTTCGGTTTCGGCGAGGTACGCCGTGTTGTGCAGGTAGGTGGAACCGCCCCATATCGCGGCGGCGATGATGCCGGCCAACAGCAGCAGCACGAACGCGATGGTGATCTTCGTGCGGATGGCCATGCGCTTGCGCTTCTGGTGCGCAGTGCCCTCGGCGTCGGCGATGATAACCGTGACGTTGTCGTGTCCGCCGGCGGCTATGGCGCCGTTCACCAACGTGGCGGCGCATCGCTGCGGGTCGGAGACGCGGCGCATGACGGCCGCGATCTCGTCGTCTTCCAGCATGGAGTACAGGCCGTCGGAACAGAGCAGCAGGCGGTCGCCGTCTTCCACGTTGATCTCGTACAGGTCGGGAACGGTGTCCGGGTCGTTGCCGAGCGCGCGCGTGATGACCGAGCGGCTGGGGTGGAAGCGGGCTTCCTCGGGCGTGATCTGCCCGGCTTCGATCATGTTGGCCATGAGGCTGTGGTCGCGCGTGAGCTGCGTCAGCTCGCCGTTGTGCAGCAGGTAGGCGCGCGAGTCGCCCACTTGGGCGAGCACCAGGTGGTTGCGCTCGAGCAAGGCCGCGGTGACCGTGGTGCCCATGCCCTCGCGCCCTTCGCCGGCGAGCGCGGCGTTTATGATGTCGCGATTCGCCTCTTCGACGGCGCGCCCGAGCGCTTCGGCGTCCGCATAATCCGGCGCAAGCTCGGCAATCGTGTTGACGGCGATTTCGGAAGCCACCTCGCCTGCCGCGTGGCCGCCCATGCCGTCGGCCACGACGAACAGCGGCGGACGCACGACGAGCGAGTCCTCGTTCTGCTCGCGCACCGAGCCGACGTCGGTGCGGCTGCCGAATTTCGTGACAGCGCCTTTCCGCGTACGCTCGGTCGACCGATATGAACTGTGCTTGGCCATCAGCCTGCTTTCTTCAACGATGCGCGGGAGGGGAGCTTGCGCATCGTTACTCTGGAGATGATGCGCAAGCTCCCCTCCCGCGCATCGTCGGGTTTGCTAGTTGCGCCTGACGCGCATCGAGACGTCGCCCACGTTCACGACGTCGTTGTTGTTCAAGGCGACGGGGTCGGTGATGCGCTGGCCGTTCACGAGCGTGCCGTTCGTCGAGCCCAAGTCCTCGACGAACAGGTTTTGCCCCATGAGCGAGAAACGCGCATGGCGCGCGGAAACGTAACCTGCGCCGATGACGATGTCGGCGCTAGGGGAACGGCCGACGATGACGGGCCCGCGCACGACGATGGAAACGCCGCGCAGCTCTTTCGGCCCCTTCTCGACCGAAAGGTTCCACGTGCGCTCCTTCTTGCGTTGGCCGCGCACCAGGCCAATGCCCGTGCGCATGATCGCGAATAGGAACAGATACAGGAGGGCGACGAACAGCAAGCGCCCGATGAGCAGTACGACGTCGATCACAGATGCCTCCTCGGCCAGGGAACGGCTTCGGTTTTACACGAGCGTGAACTCGAAGTCGGTCTTGCCGATGGTGATGATGTCGCCCGGGTAGAGCGGATGGGAAGCGACCGAAACGCCGTTAACGAGCGTGCCGTTCATCGAGCTGAGGTCGGTGACGACCCAGATGCCCTGCGTGTTCATGCGCAGTTCGGCGTGACGGCGGCTGGCGTTGATGTCCTGGACGACGATGTCGTTGCCCGATTCACGCCCCATGGTGACGAGCGTGCCGGCCAGGTCGTACGGACGCTGGTAGGTGCGGTCGATCAGGCGCGCCTGCACGATGGAGTGGTCGGGCGCGGTGTCCTCCCCGCCCGAGAACGCTACCGTGTTGGCGGCTTGAACCTGCGGGATGGGCTGCTGGTCGTTGTACGCTTGGGGGATGTCCTGGGATTCGGCCTTCGTGCGGTAGTCTTCGAAGTCCTCGCTGTTGAACGTGTACTCGCCATAGTCGATGGAGCGGTCGATTTCTTCCTCGGGAACGTAGGGCAGGGGCGGCTTGCGCTGGGCTTCAACTGGCTGCTCGTAGCCATAGCCATCGTTCCAGGCGTCGTTGGCGTAGCCGTAGCCTTGCAGCGCAGGCTGCATCGGCTGCTGCGGTTGTGCGGGTTGCGGGTTGCCGTACCCTTGCGGGATGGGCTGCGACTGGCGCCTGCGCGGCGCGATGCCATAGCGCTCGAGCTCTTCGCTGCGGAGCTGCTCGACGATGGGGGCCGCGACCATTTCCGCGATGACGTCGAACTTTCCGTGCTTCAGGCCTTCGTCGACGATGAAGCGCACGAGCGGGCGGCCGTCCATGGTGAGGCCCTCTTCGGCGGCTTTTCCGCTGAGGTACGTTTCGGTTTCGCCGGCGAGCGTGGGGTAGTAGCCGAACAGGCGCGAGTCGTCATCGGGGTTCACGAGCACCGTGTACAGCGTGGGAGCATATTGCTTTCCAGCGCCGACCATGGTTTCGCGGCGCATCTGCTTTTCAGCCTTTTTAGCAATTTGAACAGGGGAAATGGGAGCCTTCGACATATTGCCGGCCGCCCCTTCGAAGGTATCCTCCATTTTACCCTCGAACTTCGAGAAAATGCTCATCGGTGCTCCTTTTTCGCTACGTTTCGAACGAGTCGTTTCTCGCATAGTGCATATATAAGCGTATTATCGCGCTTTTTGCCGCGATTTTTCAAGGTATTGTGCGTCAATGCAGAGATATCCACAATAACGGGCGTTCTGCCTTGATTGCCAAACTTAGTGCAGGAAAGGCTGCACTTACTCTGTCGCAGGTGGAAGCGCCGCAAGGCGCCGGCAAATCGGAGGGCCTTCTGGCCCGA
>CAJOIP010000047.1 GCA_905234785.1 uncultured Eggerthellaceae bacterium | reverse complement strand
TCGCCGTGAGGTTGAGGCGGCGATAGCGCCGACGCCCTAGCAGCAAGAGGACCTGCGGGCTGGAACCATGGATGCCCAGTCCGCAGGTCTGCCCAGAAAACGCCAGCTCAGAGACAACGTGACGGAGCGTGTCGCCAATGCGACGGCGCGGCCCTTTTCCACACCTAGGCTGGCGGCTACCTTCGAAGCATCAAAGCCATCGAGGGAAAGGAACGCCGATGAACAGCATCACGAGAAGAAACCTGGTTGCAGGCGTGGCATTGCTCGCCGCCTTCGTGCTCTTGACCGTGCTGGTCCAGCTCGTGGATGTGCGACCCGTAGGCCAGAACGGCACCAACGTGGGCTTCGCCACGTTCAACATCTGGTTCCACGGATTGACGGGCGTCCACATGCGAATGACTGGCTCGGGCTCGTGCCCATCGCCATTTCCCTGGGATTTACGGCTATGGGGGCCGTGCAGCTCGTCAGGCGCAGGAGCCTGCTCAAAGTGGACCCAGACATCCTGCTCTTGGGCGTCTACTACATCGCGGTCATCTTCTTCTACCTGCTCTTCGAGGCGGTTCCGATCAACTACAGGCCGGTTCCCATAGACGGGGCGATGGAAGCGTCCTACCCGTCCTCGACGACGCTGCTGGTATTGAGCGTTATGCCGACGCTGAAGTTCCAGATAGACAGAAGGGCTGGCAGCTCGGCCCTAAGGAAAGCAACAACCTTGTTCGTCGTCGCGTTCTCGGCGCTCATGGTCGCGGGCAGGCTGGTCTCCGGCGTGCATTGGGCGACGGACATCGTTGGATCGGTCCTGCTCGCGGGCGCTTTGTTCATGCTGTACTACTGCGCCGTCAACGCATCCGATGCGGGGCGCGCATCAAGAATGGAGGGTTGACCATGGAGTTCAACGAGAAGCTGCAGGAGCTGAGAAAGGCGAGGTCGCTGACACAGGAGGAGCTGGCGGAGGCCGTCTTCGTGTCGAGGACTGCGGTGTCCAAGTGGGAGTCGGGCAGGGGCTACCCGAGCATCGACTCGTTCAAGGAGCTGTCGCGGTTCTTCCGCGTGTCGATAGACGAGCTCATCGGCCCCGACGAAATCGTTATCGCAGCCGAGGAAGACAAGAGGGCGTTTGCCAAGAGAAACGCCACGATGATGTGCGGCCTGCTCGACGTCCTGCCGGCGCTGCTGCTGTTCATCCCGGCGTTCGGGAACGGGGCAGAAGCCCCTTCGGCGGTCTCGCTTCTGACCCTGTCCGGTGTCAGCCCGTGGGTGGAGGCCGCTTTCGCGGTTGTCGTCGGCGCAACGGTACTATGCGGGCTCTGCGAGGTTGCCACCGCCAATCTCGACAAACCGATTTTGAGCAGGCGTTTGCTCTTAGCGGGAACTGTGCTGTCGGTAATCTGCGTTGCGGTCTTCATCGCAACTCGGCAGCCGTATGCTGGAATCGTTTGTTTCGCCTTGCTGGTAACGAAGTCCCTCATGCTCTCGAAGCACGTCTGGTAAAGCCGCGCGCGGATACCGGCGATTGTCGCCCCAAGCGCCGTCTTGAAGCCGGTTCCAGGCCGATGCGTGCAGGGAGTGTTGACGTTTAATAAGAGTGGACATCTCCTTGCTGCAGCGACGCGGGTTGGGATTCCGTCTCGCTTCGCTTGAAGCGCGAAACGCCGTTTCCTCCCGTGACATCTCGAGACCATTCCCCCCAAATTCCCCCCGAACCCTTGTTTTCGGGCAAAATCATTCCCCCACGCAGTGAAAAGCCCTGCCTGTTTTACCAGGTCAGGGCTTAGTTTAGGTGGTCGCGGGGGCTGGATTTGAACCAACGACCTCCGGGTTATGAGCCCGGCGAGCTACCAGACTGCTCCACCCCGCACTATGTATGGTTGCCGCTCAGCTCGCTTGAGCAGCGAACAGATATTATAGGGTCACATGCCGCTCGTTGCAAGTTTTTCCTCATCGGTCACGCGTCCTTCACAAATTGTGGCGCGCTTGCGCGGCGCGCATGCCATCTTGCGCCACGTGCGCCAATCCTTCCAGACCGCCTTCGCCTCTTCGGCGCGCAAGTGCGGAAACTCGACAATCAGGCACACTGCCGCCAACTCGGTATGCGCCAGGATGTCGTCGTTTATGCCGTTCAGGAACTCGAAATACTTATCGTCGGATACGAGACTTCTCATTTTGGCCGCCTTTCTCTCGCAAGGAGAGTATGGCAGGCGCGCCCAAAACACGTGGGTTGTTATTGGGACACGTTTACCAAAAAGCGCGGCCTAGGCTTCGACTTCCGCCAACAGCGCTTGGCAGCCGCGCAGCACGTCGTCGTACGTCTCGTCGAAATCGCGCGTGTACCACGGGTCGGCCACGTCGCCCTCTTCCCCGACGAACGACAGCAGCTTGCGCACCTTGCCGCAGTTCTCGGGGCCGAGGATGCGGCGCAGATGGCGCACGTTCTCGTCGTCCATGCAGACGATGTAATCCCAGCCGGCGTTTTCACCGGCCTGAATGCGGCGCGCGTGATGCGGCACGATGGGAACGCCCTCGGCTTTCAGCTTGTCGCGCGCCGGCGGGTAAATCGGCATGCCGATTTCCTCGTTGGTCGTCGCCGCGGAATCGATCGTGAACGAATCGCCGAGCCCCGCTTCGTCCACCAGCCACTGCATCACGCATTGCGCCATCGTCGAGCGGCAGATGTTGCCGTGGCACACGAACAGGATGCGGGTGCGGTTCGTTTTCACAGAAGACCCTCCTCGACAATTGACAGCGCCGCAAGCGACTTCCGCTTCGCGGAGATCCTTCGACTCCGCGCTGCGCGCTCCGCTCAGGATGACAGCGGGGGTGATGCCACGCACTTCACTCAGGATGACAGCGGGGGTGATGCTAGGCGCTCCGTTCTAGTGACAACCGGGTGGTGCTACGCACTTCACCCAGGATGAATAGGGAGTATCGCCATGTGCTCTGCTTAGAATAACAGCGGGGGTACACAGCGCATGCCTCGCGGAATGATAGCCCAGAACTACTCGACTGGCGTGCAGTCGGCGTTCAGGGCGGCGATGATGTCGGGCAGCGCCTCGTCGACCTTGTCGTTGTCGAGCTGGCAGGTGCCGGCGTTGCGATGTCCGCCGCCGCCATACGACAGGCAGATCTTGCCGATGTCGGCGTTGCTGCGCTTGTCGAGGATGGACTTGCCGATCATCACGGCCGTGTTCTGCTTGCGGAACCCCCATGCCACATGCACGGAAATCTGCGTTTCGGGGTACAGCGCATACACCATGAAGCGGTTGCCGGCGTAAATCGTCTCGGTCTCGCGCAGGTCGAGCACCACCACGCGGCCTTCGACGCGAGCCAGCCCGCGCACCTGCTCGGTGAACTTCTCCTGCTGCTCGAAGTACAGATCGACGCGCTCCTTCACGTCGGGCATCTGCAAGATCTCGTCGATCGGGTGGTCGAGGCACGCGTCGATGAGCTCCATCATCAGATCGTAATTCGAAATGCGGAAATCGTGGAAACGCCCGAGGCCCGTGCGCGCGTCCATCAGGAAGTTCATGAGCACCCAGCCCTCGGGGTGCAGAATCTCGTCGAGCGTGAAGTCGGCGGAGTCGCCCTTGTCGACCGCCGCCATCAGCTCGTCGCTGATGCGCGGCAGCGCCTCGGCGCCGCCGTAGTAGTCGTACACTACGCGCGCGGCGCTCTTCGCATCGCCGTCGATGATGTAGCGGCCTTCGTAATCGACGTCGGCGTTGCGGATGAGCTCGGACTCGTGATGGTCGAAAGCCAGCCCGACGCGCGGGTCAAACGGCAGGTTCGTCGTGATGTCGTTCGAGGTGATGTCGACCTTGCCGTCTTGCACGTCCTTGGGGTGCACGAACTTGATGTCGTTGATGAGCCCCTTTTCCTTCAGGATCATCGCGCAGACGAGCCCGTCGAAGTCGCTACGCGTAACCAGGCGATACGTTCCAGTTTCAGTCATGAAACACCCCTCACTACCAGGTCTTATTCTCTGTTGCATGCAATTATACCGCCGACTGGCACATCGGGAAGAAAATGCGTCATCCTCACCAGGTCGCTTTGGCGCAGTGCGGCTATTTCCCGCAGCACTCGCGGTACTTCTTGCCGCTCCCGCACGGGCACGGCTCGTCAGCGCCGACCTTCATGACCGACCCGTCGGCGTTGTAGAACAACTTGCGCCCGGTCAGCTGCTCGTACAGCTCTTGTGGCGACCAGCCGTTGTTTTCCCAAGACGGCATGGCATTGAACAGGTTCGTTATCAGCACGGTCAACCGGTCGGGGTCGGACGAGCAACCTTCGAGCCCCAGGTCCATCGCGTAGGCGAACAGCGCCTGCAAGCTGCCGGATTCGATCGAGGAAAGCACCATCTCGTGCACGACCTCGTCGGCGAACGTCAAATCGCTCTGGCCGTCGGGGATGCGCTCGTCCAGGAAGTTTCGCAACCGCACGGCATTCGGGTCGTCGAGCAACTCACCGATCACGTCGTTTTCCAACAGCGAGCGTGAAAGGGGTCGCATGGGAAGGTTGCCCTGCGATTCCACGAGCTCTTGCTTGTACTGCTCGAGCCACTGAAGCTCGGTCGGCAAGTCGACCGTCGCGCGGCCGGCGGCCGCCGGGCCATCGACTTCCAACGCAAACTCCCCCGTTTCGCGGTTCTGCAGAATGCCGCGCACGGCGTCGTGCTGATGGCGCACGTGCTCTTGCGCCACGAAATCGGGCGTCAGCGTGTAATGCACGACGTAATCAGCGCCGCCGTACTTCCAAACCCCGAAATCGACCTCGGGCGACAGCGCCTGCGAGGCGATAATCTCGTCGAACTCCTGCCGGTCGACCACGTCGGACACGAGCGAGCAATACTGCGCGTACGCGTCGTCAACCCGGACCACGCCGCATTGGATGACGCATGCATCCAGGCAGTCGAGCGCCTGGTTCCAGCGGCGCCAGGAGGCGTCATCCAAGTTCGGGTTCACGCCATCGCGCCAGCGCCCGACGGGCTGCAATGCCATCTGCGCCGCACGCTCTTCACGCGAGAGCCCCGCCAACATGCCGCGGTGGAACCCGGCGGGCAGCACTTCCTCCCCCGCCGAGGCTTCGGCGGCCACGCCGCTCAGCAGGTCTTCCAGTTCCCTGTCGAGCTTTGCGGCCAGGAACGCTTCCGCCCGCTGCGTGAAGTCGGCACCCGTCAGCGCAATTCCGCCCTGCGCGCAGCGGTTCTCGAACTCGTCCTGAATGCGCTGCAGCTCGGCTGGCGTTCCCTCGGTGTCGTACGCCTGCATGAAGCCGTCGTACACGATGAGGTCGTCGAACGGCAGCAGCACCATCTCGACGTACGCCGGCGCAGGGCCGATCTCGCCTTCCAGCTCGTACGTGACGCCGGCGACGGAGAACACGCCCGCCTCGCCCATCAGCACGGCGCGTCCCGACTGGTAGCGCACGAGCGTGTAGAACCCCGGCAGCGCGTTCTTCCACGAAAGCGCCGTTTCCAAGCACCGTTGCGACAGGTGGTGCGGGTTGTCGCGCACGAACTCGTCGATGATCTCGACGTTTTCCCACAGCGTATGCGCGACGAGCGAGCCCTTCACATCGTCGAGCGCCGTCGCGAAATCGAGCGTGAACCCCTCGACCACGCGGAACCGCTCGTTCACGTAGTACAGAAGCGAGTCCATCGTGTCGAAAAAGCGGTCGTTTTGCTCGTCGTTCAGTATCAAGAATGTTTCTTTCCTTGGCCTCTGATTTGCACGACCCATTATATTGCTACAATCGCATGCGACCGTACAGAGGAGAGCACATGCCCATCGTTGACGCACATGCGCACATTTACCCAGAGAAGATCGCCATGAAGGCCGTATCCGCCATTGGGCGGTTCTACGGCGTGGAAGCGTCGATGGCGGGCCAGGGTTCGCCCGAGGACCTGCTGGCCCACAAAGAGTCGGCCGGCATCACGCACTTCATCGTGCACTCGGTCGCCACGACGGCGCATTCGGTGCCCACCATCAACACGTTCATCGCCGAGCAATGCGCTCAGCATCCCGAGTTTATCGGCTTCGGCACGATGCACCCCGATTTCGAGGACATGGAAGCCGAAGTGGAGCGCGCGCTGGCGCTCGGCCTGCACGGGTTCAAGCTACATCCCGACACGCAGCAGGTGAACATGGACGACCCGCGCCTCATGAGCTTCTACGAGATCATCGCCGGCCGCGTGCCGCTCACCGTGCACACGGGCGACTACCGCTACGATTACTCGAGCCCGCGCCGCCTCGCGCGCATCATGAAGACGTTCCCCGACCTCGTGGTCGACGCCGCCCACTTGTCGGGTTGGGCGACCTACGACATCGGCTACGACATCATGGTCGAGGAAGGGCTCGCGCACAACGAGCGCCTGTTCATGGACGCTTCGAGCTCGTTTTCGTGGATCGGACGCCGGCACATGCGCGAGCTCATCCGCATGTGGGGCCCCGAGCGCGTCATGTACGGCAGCGACTACCCCATGTGGGACCCGACTCACGAGCTGAACGAGATGCTGCACTGCGAGCTGACCGACGACGAGCTGGAAATGGTCCTCTGGAAGAACGCCGAGCGCTTCAGCGGCGTGCCGATCAGCTAATCTGCACGCGGATCTTGTCGATGCGCAGGTTGTCCATGTCGACGACGGTGAACGTGGCTTCGCCGCCGTCCTCGCCAGCAATGGACACCGTGTCGCCTTCGTCGGGAATGCGGTCGAACAGGGCCAGCAGCAAGCCGCCGGCCGTTTCGCATTCCGCAGCCTCCTCGGGCGTGAACCCGATGAGCTCGACCGTCTCGTCGATCGGGTATGACCCGTCGATCAGGTAATCGCCCGGCGCCATTTCCACCGGACGGCCCTCGTCTTCGTGCGTGTACTCGTCGTGGATGCGGCCGACGATCTGCTCCATGACGTCGCTCATGGTGACGATGCCCGCCGTGCCGCCGTGCTCGTCGACGATCACGGCGATCTTGGTGCGCTTTTCCTGCAGCGTGCTCAGCAGCTTGCCGACCGAAATGCCTTCGGGCACGGCTTCGATCGGGCGAATGCGCACGTCCTCGAGGCTTTCCACCTGACCGGCCGTGTACAGGTCCTTCACGTGCACGAACCCCACGATGCGGTCCTTGCTGCCCTGGCACACGGGGTAGCGCGTGAACTTGTAGTTCTGCACATGCTGCAGGTTGTCTTCGAGCGGGTCCTCCAAGTCGAGGCACACGACGTCGGTGCGCGGCGTCATGATGGCCTCGGCGTCTTTGTCGCCGATGTCGAAGATGTTGTCGACGTACTCGTTGGCTGCCGGGTCGATGAGCCCGCTTTCGGTGCTCTCGTCGATGAGCAGCTTAATCTCCTCGTCTGTGTACACCTCGTGCGCTTGGTCGGGGTCATGGCCGGCCAGCCGCACGGCGCCGCGCGTCAGCGCGTTGAACACGAACATGATCGGATACGTGATGCGGTAGAACCATACGAGCACACCCGCCGTGCGCAAGCACCAGCGCTCCGTCGAGAAGATGGCGAACGACTTGGGAATCTGCTCGCCGACGACCACGTGCAGCGTCGTCATGAGGATGAAGCCGATGGCGACGGAAATCGTGGCGATGGCCGTGTCGGACATGCCGACCGGCCCGAGCACCGGCCGCACGAGCGCCGAAAACGCCGGCTCGCCCAGCCAGCCGAGCGCCAACGATGCCAGCGTGATGCCCAGCTGGCATGCGGCCAGATACGCGTTCACGTCTTCGGTCACGCGCTTGGCCGCCTTCGCGCCGGGCTTGTTCTCGGCCAGGGCGATGTCGATCTGCGAGGGACGCACGCGCACCATGGCGAACTCGGCGATAACGAAAAACGCGTTCATCGCCAGGAAGAAAGCCACCAACAAGAGGCTTACCGCTATCGGCATAGGATGTTGAACTCCTCGGTCTGCAATTTGCTCGACAAACGATTATACTCAACTGCACAACCGCAATATCGGCCAATCGACAACGTTGAAGAAAGGAAACATTCATGGCTGACGAAGAGAAGAAGGGCCTCGTCGAGGAGTTCAAGGAGTTCATCGACAAGGGCAATGCGATGGACATGGCTGTCGGCGTCATCATCGGCGGCGCGTTCACGGCCATCGTCACAGCCCTGACCACCGACATCATCAACCCGCTGATCACGCTGCTGTCCGGCGGCGCCGCCGGCGAAGACGGCGTAGCCATTCCGCTGACGGTCGCGGGCTTCAACCTGGGGTCGTTCATTTCCGCCATCATCAACTTCCTCATCATCGCGATCATCGTGTTCCTGATGGTGAAGGCCCTGAACAGCGCGAAGGACGCCGCTGGCAAGCTGGGCAAGAAGGACGAGGGCGAAGCCGAGCCCGAGATGAACCCGCCCACCTGCCCGTTCTGCCTGGAAGAGGTCAAGGAAGGCGCGACGCGCTGCCCGCATTGCGCCGGCGCGTTCGACAAGCCCGCCGAGCCCACGCCCGCTGAATAGCGCCTGCGCATAGGCATACATGAAAGGAAGCGCCCCACAGTCGGGGCGCTTCCTTTTGCGTTTGCCTGTTATCGCAGGTGAGCTGCTAAATCTTGTACATCATCTGGAAGACGTCTTCGCGCTGCAGGGTAATCTGAACGCCGATGCGCTCGCCCGCTTCGCGCAGCTGCTCCTGCACCGCGTTGAAGTCGGCGATTTCGGTGTTCAGCGTCACGATCATGGTCATCGAGAAGATTTCGCCGAGCAGCGTCTGGCTGATGTCGTCGATGTTCGCGCCGCATTCGCGCAGCACCACGGCAACCTCGGCCACAATGCCGGTCGTGTCCTTGCCCAAAACGGAGATGACGCACTTCATCGATGTTCCTCTCGGTCGTTAAACGTTACAGGTCTAATTCTAGCGCCATAATCAATTTCCTCGGAGGAAATTGATTAATTACAAGTCGAGCTCGAGCGCCACGGGGCAATGGTCGGAACCCAGAACCTCGCAGTGGATGGAAGCGTCGGTCACGCGCGGCATGAGCTCGTCGCTGACCAGGAAGTAGTCGATGCGCCACCCCGCGTTGTTCTTGCGCGCGTTGAAGCGGTAGCTCCACCACGAGTACACGCCCGCCACATCGGGGTTCAGCGTGCGCCATGTGTCGCAGAAGCCCGCATCGATCAGCTTCGTGAACTTTTCGCGCTCCTCGTCGGAAAAGCCCGCGTTGCCGCGGTTCGGGCCGGGGTTCTTCAAGTCGATTTCCTGGTGCGCCACGTTGAAGTCGCCGCACATCACGACCGGCTTGGGCTGCGCGCCCGAGCCATCGGGCAGAACGCCCTCTTCCAGCCCTTTGCAGAAATCGCGGAACGCGTCGTCCCACTGCATGCGGTGGTCGATGCGCGCCAGCTCGTTCTGCGCGTTGGGCGTGTACACGTCGACGAACCACAGCTCGGGGAACTCGAGCGCGCAGATGCGGCCCTCGTTGTCGAGGTACTCGTCGCCCAAGCCGTGAAGCACCTGCAGCGGCTCGCGCTTCGAGAACACCGCCGTGCCCGAGTAGCCCTTCCGCTCGGCGTAACTCCAGTAGTCGTGGTAGCCGGGCAGGTCGAGCTCGACTTGACCCTCCTGCAGCTTCGTTTCCTGAAGGGCGAACACATCGGCGTCGAAGGTGGCGAAGATGTCCTCGAACCCCTTCTTCAGCACCGCCCGCAGGCCGTTCACGTTCCATGACACGAATTTCATGATGTGCCTTCCTCGTTGAGTCATCCAAGCAGCCCAAGGTCGTTTGGATGACTATTTATGATACGGCTCGCCCCGCGAAATCTTGCTGGCGCGGTACAGCTGCTCGAGCAGCACGACGCGCGCGAGGTTGTGCGGCAAGGTGATCGGCCCGAACGAAAGCGTCTCGTCGGCCCGTTTCAGCACGTCGGCAGACACGCCGCACGAGCCGCCGATAACGAACACGACCTCCCCCACGCCCGACACGCCCAGCTCGTCGATGCGGGCGGAAAGCGCCTCGCTCGAACGCTGCTTGCCGCCGATGGCCAGCACGACGACGTGCGCGCGCCCGGGAATCGCCTTCAGGATAGCCGCGCCCTCGCGCGCGACCGCCAACGACTCGCCACCCGCTCGCGCAGGATCGACATCGGGAATTTCCACGACCGCCGTCTTCGCATACGGCTGCAGGCGTTTCAAGTACTCGGCGCACGCATCGGCCCAAAAGCGCTCTTTCAGCTTCCCGACCGCGACGACCGTGAACCGCATGCTCACACAACCGGCGCGTCGGCACCGCCCGTAGAAAGGACCGTGCCCGTCGCGTCGTCGATTTCGGTCTTGTTGACAGGCGGAAGGCCCTGGTCCATGCGCTTGATCATCTCGCTCCAAGCGTCTTCGTCGAGGTACTCGTACCATGTTTCGTCGATGTACGCGCTTTGAGTGGGCTCCATGGCCGTGTAGATATCGGCGTTCGGATCGATGCCCTGCATGATCTGCGCCAAGCCGATGATGTCGGAAATCTCAAGGTCGGTCGTCACATATTGGGAAAGGACCTGCACGGTGTTGGCAATGGTCAGGACGTCAGAGGACAGAATCTTCTTCGCGACGGCGCTCAGCACCATGCGCTGATTGGCCGCGCGCATCACGTCGCCGTCGCCGGCGAGGTCGTCGTACGAATGGCGCGAACGGCACAGGATGGTGGCCTGCGCGCCATTGAGCGTCTGCAGCCCCGCGCTGAGCTGGCCGCCCGCTTCGGGATCGTCGATATCGATGGGGACGTCCACTTCCACGCCGCCAATCGAGTCGACAATGGCGGTAAACCCGTCGAGGTCAACCGACGCGTAATGCGAAATCGGCACGCCGGCGAGCTTCGAAACCGCTTCGACGGCACCCGCCGCCCCGCCGTACTGGTATGCCGCGTTGATCTTCTGTTCGCCGTATTCGCCCAAATCGACCATGGTGTCGCGGTGGA
Source organism: uncultured Eggerthellaceae bacterium (assembly GCA_905234785.1). Classification (GTDB taxonomy): domain Bacteria; phylum Actinomycetota; class Coriobacteriia; order Coriobacteriales; family Eggerthellaceae; genus UBA9715. The sequence goes on along the minus strand of CAJOIP010000047.1, from coordinate 1,378 downwards.
TGGAAATGAGCGCGACTTTCTTGTTAACCGGGTCGACGCGCGTGAGCATCATCGAGTCGCTGCGGACGGTATCGGCGATGTCTGACTGCTGCTCGAGACGCCATTCGGCGGTGTCAACGCCCATGAGCAGCATGTAGAACGGCTCGTTGGCCATGTCGGTTTCCACGAGGGCGCTCTTCAGGTCCTCGTCGACGCCCTCGTGAAGATTGCTCGAGATGGAGTTGACGTATGCGAACGCAGCGCCGGCGCCCACCAGGATGACGGCTACGACCACAACGGCGGCGATGATGAGGTTGCGCTTGCGGTTCGACCGCTTGGGCGCGTATTCCACCTCGTCACGCGAACGCTCTTCCCTGTCGACGCGGCCGCTTCGGGAAACGGGTGCAGACCTGCGAGGAGAATTGAGCACGCGTGCCGAATTCCTTCGCGAGCCCTGGTTTTCCAGGGAATCGGAGTAGCGACGGCGCTCGGAGCCGCGTTCGGCCGAAGCGCGCGGCGTCGGACTCGTGTGGCTTACGCGGCGCGACGTGCGATTGCGCGAACCGCTATCGTAATAGGTGTCGAAACGGTCGTTCTGACGCGAAGCCGAAGACCTGCGCGACGCTCCGCTTCCATACGATGAGCGGCGGTAAAAGTCGATGTCGTCGTTTTCGGGGTAGAAGTCCTCGAACACGTTCGAAGACGACGAGCTGTAACGCGCATCGGAGCTCTGCGAAAGCCTGCGAGCCGAGCTGCCGGTTGAACGGCGCTGGCCCGAATCCGAATAGGAACCCGAAGAGCGGTAACGCGAACGGTCGCTTCGCGAACTGCTGTAACGGTCGCCCGAACGGCTGCCGTACCCGTACTCGTCATCGTAAGAATCATAGCGGTCGCTGTATCGATCGCCCATGCAATCCTCCCTTGGAAATGCGTGAAAGCACTCAGTCAGAGTACCGCCATCCGCCCATACGCGCATACGGCAGCCGCATTTTCCACGGAATCGCCGTTCTGCTTAACGGCCTCCCACCTCAGCGGTTCGAGTCCTTCGTTAATCCGATTGTAAATAAACAGGCCAGGTACGACGACCTGGCCTGTAACATGTGGAGCCAACGAGCGGACTCGAACCGCTGACCTGCTCATTACGAGTGAGCTGCTCTACCAGCTGAGCCACGTTGGCAACAGCACCCTTTCGAGTGCGAGTAAGCATTATATAGAAGAAGCCGACTGCGCGCAATCAGCTGCCTCGCCATCACGAAATCGCCGAAATTGGGCAGACGCAGCAGCGTTGGCAGAACGCCCGTTGGTTGATTGCCAACTTTAGTGCAGGTTTGGCAGGGTAAGTGCAGCTGTCTGACTAAGTGCAGTTCGCAGGCCTGTTTCCATTCGGGTTAGGCGCCGT
>CAJOIP010000046.1 GCA_905234785.1 uncultured Eggerthellaceae bacterium | reverse complement strand
CGAGCAGAAGAAATCGTACGTTATCTCGTCGACCGTGGGATCCTCGGCGCGCATGCGCTCGTTCTTCTGCTGCAGCTCGATGAGCGACTGCATGCCCATCTCGCACACGTCGTAGAAGCAGTTGCGGTAAAACCCGGCGGCCTGCTCCATCGTCAGGAACCCGCCGTATTCGGTGGTCATGCGCGTCTTCACGATGCCCGGCAGCGGCGGTTTCGTGAAGATGAGCAGCGCGTGTTTCTTTGATGCCATGTTTCTCCCTCTCTAAGCGGGCCCGAGCCCGTATATAATCAACTAATGGATTATATCGCAGCTTCTACGCTACAATGAGGCAGTGCGCTAACCATAATCCCGTGAGACCGGCCAGAGGGGAATCGCCATGGCTACAAGCTACAAGCAAGAGGCTTTACGTGCGAATTACTTCGACGGAGGGTTTTTGCCGAAGCATGGCGTTTTCGAAATCGAGGACAAGCGGCTCACGCTTTATACTGGCATTCCCGGGACGAAGAACCAGAAGAGGACGGTCATCAAGTTCCGCGACGTCGATGCAGTGCACCCCATGAATGTCTGGGGTATTTCGCCCACGGGCATCGTAATCGTCATGAAAGACGCCACCTCGTACAGGTTCAGCATCGCGGGGCGCAACGAGTTCCTCTCCTGGCTGGAAGAACGCGTCGCCGCCTGCCAGCCGCACGGGGTCAAGAACTCGCTTGCGGACAGCGAAGACCCCGATGAAGACGACTCTCAATAAGTAGCCCAAAGGGGATACTCCCCTTTGGGCTCTATCGACGTGCAAAAGGGACGGGGGTTTTAGCACGTGCCGGACTTGATGGTTGCCCCTGCCCGATTGGGCGTCGTCACCAGCTGAGGGGTTCGTCGCACTTCTCGATGATGCAGTCGATGGCGTTGTAGGCCCACGTGCCGATGAGCGGCTCTTGCAAGGCGCAGCTCGTCAGCGTGTTCACGTTGCTTTCCCAGATGCCGCCGTAATCGGGGGCTTGGGGCGTACCGGCCTCGGGATGCCACCAGCCGTAATCGACGTTGATGATGTCGTCGCGCATCTTGGCGATGGCGAACGCGAAACGCGCCTCGCCCTGGTCGGTCGTCAGCTTCACCGTGTCGCCGGGTTGAAGCCCCAGGCGCTCGGCCATGGTTTCGCTCGCCTCGACGACCGGACGTGGCGACGAGGCACGGAACTTGGGATTGTCCAAATACATCGAGGCGTTGTAGGGCTGCTTGCGCGAGCCCGTGAGCATTTGCACGTGATGGCCGCCCGATGCTTCCGCGCGCTCGATGAGCTCGGGCGAGCACAGGCGCATGAACGGCCCCTGCTCGGGCAGGCGCTGGCCGCCCAGCCGGGGCAGAAGCTCGCTCGCGAGCTCGATCTTGCCCGTCGTGGTGGCGAAACCTTGCGGCTTGCCATCGGCGCCCGGCAGCAAATGCTTCTCGGGCGCAGGCGGAATGTGGTAGATGCCGATGGTGCAATAGTCTTTCCAGCTCCATCCTGTCGGGGCAAGCTGCGTGGCGAACGCGTCGGCAAGGGTCGCATCGGGCCAGTGCTCGACCTGACCCAAGCGTTGACCCAAACCGCGGAAGATGTCGTAGTCGGTCTTGCGCTCGTAATACGGCTCGACCGCCGCCGGGCCGCCGTAGCCCATGTTGGCCACGCCGCCGTGAATTTGGAAAATCGGGCGCTCGATGGCGCCCGCGCACGGCAGGATGTAATCGGCGATGGCGCCGGTCGTCGTGATGTAGTAATCGAGAACCACGATGAGGTCAAGGCCCATCAACGCCTTGAACACGCGGTTCGTATCGGCATAGGTGAGCAATGGGTTCGTGGCGTTCACGATGAGGGCGCTCACACGGTAGGGCTCACCTGTTTCCATGGCGCGCAACACCAGATGGGGGCTCGCTGACGTCATATAGCGCTCGGGAAGGCGCCGGCCGAGTTTCTCGGTTTGCTCGCGCACGACTTCGTAACCGTCGAAGCACTGCAGCGGCGCGTATGGCGTGTTCAGGCAAAGCGCGCGCTGTTCGGGCGTCAGCAAGTCGGAAAGCTCGAAATCGACCTCGCTCGTGAAATCGCTGGCCTCGGCCATGATGCACGACCCCTCGCGGTCGACGTTTCCCGTCACGGCGCGCAAACAGCAGATGGCACGATGCGTCGGCGCCACCGATTTTCCCGTCTGGTCGATGCCGCGACCGCTGACGAGCGCCGTGCGCCCTTGCGCGAACAGGCGGGCGGCACGCACGATGTCCTCGGCGGCCACGCCGCAGAAATCCGCCGCCATCTGGGGCGTATAGGGCTTCACGTGCTCGGCGAGCTCGTCGGCACCATGGCACCATTCATCGACGAACGCCTGGTCTTGCAGGCCTTCTGCGAAGATGACGTGCAGCATCGCCAACGCCAACGTGCAGTCGGTGCCGGGGCGCGGCGCAATCCACAAATCGGCGATGGCCGCCACCTGCGTGTAGCGCGGATCGACGCACACGAGCGCGATATCGTCGGATTTCCCCACCGCGCGGATGGTCTGCCAAAACGCCGAGTTGTCCGACTGGGCGGGGTTCGTTCCCCAAATGAACAACGCATTCGTGATGCCGAAGCGAATATCGACTTCAACGGTCCAACCGAACGTGATGGCGTCCATCCAGATGCGCGGGTTCCAGCAAATCTGCCCGATGCCCATGTTATTGGGGCTGCCGAACAGGTTCATGAAGCGGTGCAATGGCCAAAACGACGCATGCGGGCCGCCGATCATGGAGGCCAGCGTGCCCGAACCGTGCTCTTCGCGCAGAGCTTCAAGGCGCTTCGCGATGTCATCGAGCGCCTCGTCCCAGCTCACGCGCTCCCATTCGCCGCTTCCCCGCTCGCCCACGCGGCGTATGGGATGGTTCACGCGACGGGGCGAATCGAGCACGTCGAGGTTCATGCGCCAACGGCGGCACCCCGCCAGGATGCGCTCGTCGTAGGGGTAGCGCGTCGGGTCGGGCACGAGGTCGATGACGCGCCCTTCTTCCACCGTGGCCAGAAACGCGCAACAGTACCCGCAGAAGTGGCAGTTTGTGGGCTTGATTTCGGTCATGCGCGTTATGCCTCGATGCCCTTGTAGCCGCGCGTGCCGTCGCGGAAGCCCACGACGTCGTCGAACATGAAGCGCAGCTTCAGGTAGCCTTCGGAGAGGTGCCAGGGAATGGCCCAGTTGAATAGCAGCTCCAGGTAATGGAACACGGGCACGTCGCAACCCGACCCCAAGATGGAATACGTGCAGCTGACGCATGCCGTGACGATGGCGTTGGCGCCGGCTTCGCGTGCATGCTCGCCATGGCGGCGGGCCATCTTGTCGCCCAGGTCGTAGTGGCCGGCGGCGCGCGGGCGCGACCCGCAGCAATACGAGCGCTTGCGCGCGAACTTCGGCTCGACCATGATCTCGTCGGGCATGATGGCGCGCAGGGCGTCGGCGAATTCGCCGGTAGCTCGATCGGGGCACGAGTCCTTCGGGCAGAACACGATGCGCTCCTCGTCCGCGAGGCGCGGGTCGGTGCGCGCGAACGCCGCAGCCGATTCGGCATCGATCTTGTATCCCATGTCTACGAGCACCTGCGGCAATGCCACAACCTCGATCCCCGCTGTGGCCTCGTCTTTCGCCAGCAGCCTGCGCAATGCGGCCACGCAGTTCGGGCATGCCGCCACGATGCGCTTGACGCTCGTCGGCGCGATATGCTCGCGAAACTGCTGCTCGAATGCGGCACGCGACGCACCGCCGTCGCCCTCGTACTCGAGGATCTTGCCGCAGCACAGGACCGAGATGCCGTCGACCTGCCCCGCGTCGCGCAACAGGTCGTACGTCGACTGCACGAGCGGCATCGCGTAATTCAAAAACGAGCAACCGGGAAAGAATAGCGACGTCGCCTCGTGCCCCCCGTCGGCACGAGCCGTGCGGACCGCCTCGAGCCCGGGGTACGAGCACGAAACCGTGGAACCCGCCAGCACGTCTTCGAATACGTATTCGTCCATATGCCCCTCTTTCTTCCTGGCACCATTGTAGCAGGCGGCTTTCGCGCTACACTGGCACGTATGAGAAGCGTTGAAGTATACCGTGCGCAAGCCGCCGTTAAGAAGCTGACCGAGTCGACGCGGCCCGGCAAGGCCATCCGCGCTTTGGCGGAATTGGGCGATGACGCAGAGGCCAGCCCGTTCGAGCGCTATGCGGCCAAGGTCCTGAGAGGCGCCGGCGCCTTGGAGCTGACGCGCGAAGGGGCGCCCGAAGTGCGCCTGCTCAAAACCCAGGGCGGGCAGCTCGTGCGCCTGTCGACTCCCGCGAACCCCGGAAGCGCCCGCAGGCAGGTGCTCGCGCTCGAAGACGCCCTCAACCGGCTCGTGAGCGTGGTGAGCGCGCTAACTCAGGGCATCGGCGCCCAAGCGCCCGAAGGGAAATCGTATGCCCGGACGCGCCGCCAGAGGCTGTTCGAAAGCTACGGCGTGGAATACCCGCTGTGGAGCGACACCGAGCGCGGCGCCCACGTGACGCTCCCGTCGCTTGGCCCAAACGAGAAGCCCGACGACGCGTTCTTCAACGAAATCGACTGGCGCATGCTCGACACCGTCGCGAACAACGCGCACGTGTACTTCCAGGCGGCGATACTCACGAACCTGAACCAGGTGATCTTCGGGGTTAAGGCGCCCCATTGCAGCGAATGGGATGTCCGCACGCGCCTCGCCTCCGTTCTGGGAGGACTCGAGCCGCCGCTTCGGTTCTCGTACAAGTTCGACTTCGACACGAGCCGCAACGTGGCGGTCGTGCACTTCGTCGTGCCACCCGAGCAGAGCTTTCCCGATGTAGCCGAACGTCCCCTAAGCGCTTCGCGGAGATCCCTCGCTACGCTCGGGATGACAAAGGGTAACGTCGAAATGGCAGATGAGGACGTCGGAGCGACGAGGGGTATCATCGGGACGATAGATGAGAGCGTCGGGGTGACGGAGGAAAAAACCCTCATGTGCAAGGCGCGCATCGTGTACGCCTTGCGGTTTTCGGCGTCGCTCGGGGCGGCGTGCTTCGGCTCGGGAAGGGTCATCGACCACGCCTTCGTCGTCGGGAAGGACGAGGGCGGGCGCGTGCTCGTGTCATGCGCCTTCGACCGCACGCAATTCGTGCACGAGACGCTTCCCGTCATCGACGCTGGCAAGCTGGCGGATCCCGACTTGCGCTTCGACCCCGAAGCCGTTGCGCAGCTGCTTTCTGCCGCGCACGTCGGGTACGCCGCTGAAAGCGCGGCGCCCCTCGTCGCCGCGCACCTTGCGGGCACGAGGTTCAAGCCGCAGGAAGACGAGCGGGAACTACCCGCCGATTTGCAGTGGCTCTTCCACGCGAAACGTGCCTGCGACGTCGACACGACGCACTACGTGGGAGGCGCCGGCGCCGTCATCGACGAGGCGCGGTCCGACTCGGCCGATTCGCTTGTCGCGGCCATTGCGCAGTTGGAAGGCATCGCCGCCGACCTCGAGGCAAGCCTCGCCCCTCCCGACGGGCAACCCGAAGCGCGGCCGCTCTTCTGCGAGCACGCGCTCGCACGCGCAGCCATCGCGCTGCTCGGCGACGAGCTGAATGTGGCAAGCGAGGCCGAGGCGTTTTTGAGCCCCGAAACCAGGACGGCACCGGCCGCGCTGCCCGACGTGTATTACTACCGTGCGCCCGACGCGCTGTTCCACGCCCACGTGGGCCTTGCCGACCTGTATCGCAAGCTCGGCGATGTGCGGGGAGCCGAAGCGCAGGCCGACCAGTGCATCGCGCTTGCCCCCACGACTTCGGCAGGCTATGCGCTGAAAGCCGACGCGCTCGCAGGCCAAGGCCGCTACAAGGAAGCGGCGAACGTCATCATGGCGGGCCTTCAGACGGCAGTTGCCGAAAACGACCAGGCGTTTTTGCTTCACGACCTCGCCCAGCTGTTCTGGCGCATGGGACGAAGCCGGGAAGCGAGCGCGCTGCACATTCACACCGCCTCGCTTTTGGGCATATACGCGGCCAAGTCGCTTGAATTCGCGAAGGAGCTGGCAGGCGATCAGAACGTGCACGAGTTCATCCGCGCCAACATGCAAGAGGCTTCCCAAGTCATAGGCGCGACGGGAATCCCGCTCGTGAGCGGACGGACGCGTCAGCTGCTCATAGCGCAAGCCGCCCTCGGGCTTTCCAACGCGCATATGCCGAATGTTGCCGCTCCCTACATCGCCGAGCTTGCCAGGCGCTTCCCCACCAACCGCGCCATCACCGAAGCCTGCAATTCCATCCGCTTCGGAGTCAGCTGAGAAAAGCGGGCTTGGCTCTTGCCATATCGGCCGGTACGTGAGCGTTCGGGTGCAAAACCCGCAATTTGGAGCATCTGATGCACGAGATTCGGGGTTTTGCACCCGGCCCCAGTGGCGGGCAGCCACGCGAACTGGGGAAACTGTTGGCGCGGGAGCCTGTGTGCGCTGTTTTCAGGTGCAAAACCCGCAATTTGGAACATCCGGTGCACGAGATTCGGGGTTTTGCACCCAGTAGCGGAGAAGAGCGCTCGTCAGCCGCGTGTTGCGACTGGGTATCCTGCGCTTTTAACTGAAGCGGGAGGCCCGGGTGAGGCCTCCCGCTTCGAGAGAGGGAAGATGAGGGAAGGAGGTGCAGGCGTTGCCCTCGCCTGCGCTGCAACGTGAAGGGAACGCCTCCCTTCGGGTTACTCGTCGACCTTCGGGAATAGGTCGGTGGAAAGGTAGCGCTCGCCGGTGTCGGGCAGGATGGCCACGATGTTCTTGCCGGCGTTCTCGGGGCGCTTGGCAAGCTCGCGGGCGGCCGCCAACGCCGCGCCAGACGAAATGCCCGTGTTCACGCCCTCGGTGCGCGCCAGCTCCTGCGAAGTCGCGATGGCGTCGGCCGTGGCAACGGAGATGACCTCGTCGACGATGTCGGCGTCGTAGTTCTTCGCCACGAAACCGGGGATGATGCCCTGGATGCCGTGAGGGCCGGGCTGGCCGCCGTCGAGGATGGGAGACTCGGTCGGCTGCACGGCGACGATCTTCAGGTCGGCCTTGCGCGGCTTCAGCGCGTTGCCGACGCCGTTGATGGTGCCGCCCGTGCCGATGCCGCCGACCACGATGTCCACCTGGCCGGCGGTGTCGCGCCAGATCTCCTCGGCCGTAGTGGCCGCGTGGATAGCGGGGTTCGCGGGGTTCTCGAACTGCTGCGGGATGAATGAATTAGGCGTGGCGGCGTGGATTTCCTCGGCCTTGGCAATGGAGCCCTTGATGCCGTCAGCCTTGGGCGTGAGCACGAGCTCGGCGCCGTATTGGCGGATGAGCGCACGACGCTCGATGGAAAGGTTCTCGGGCAAGACGATGATGACCTTGTAACCCAGAGCCGCGCCGTATGCCGCAAGCGCGATGCCGGTGTTGCCGCTCGTCGGCTCGATGATCGTGCCGCCCGGTTTCAAGATGCCGTCTTTTTCGGCCTGCGCGATGAGCGAATAGCCGATCCTGTCCTTAACGGAACCCGCGGGATTGCGGTACTCGAGCTTGGCGAGGATGGTGCCCCCGAGATCGTTCGCCGCGCCGAAGCGGTTAAGCTTCAGCAACGGCGTGTTCCCGATGAGTTCGATCACCGACTCTGCAATGTTGGTGTTGAGTACTTGCGGTTGTGCCATGATAGCGCCCTCTTTCTGACGTGGACGGTTCCCCCGCCCCTCTTATGGAATGGCGCTACTATACCCCAGTTGTTTACTAGGTTTTATCGAGAACGCATAACATGTTTCGCATGGCGGGCGTTCGGCAAAATCGAACGCAAAAAAAGGCCCGGCACGAATGCCGGGCCTTCAAACAGCACTTGCGACGCGGAACTAGAACAGGTTCTCCTTCGGAGCCCAGGTCTGGCCGCGCTCGAGGTCCTTGCCCTCTTTGTACCACTCCGTCATGAAGCGCGGGTCGTCCGTCTTCAGGCGGAAGTAGTAGCGGTTCTCGTCCGGCAGCGGCTGACGGTCGTCAGACCACACGCACAGGAAGCGCAGCAGGCAGCCGCCGCAGAGCACGAGGATGGAAGCGACCGTGGCAGCAGCCGGGTTGCCCGAGATGTTGCAAATCAGCGGGATGACCAGGCCGCAGAGGATCATGCCGATCCAGAACGTGGGAGCGTAGGAGCCTTTGACCCAGCGCTTCGCAACGCGCTGCTGAGTGCGGTTGCCGGCGCCCAGGAACGACAGCACCATGATCAGAAGGACTGTGATCTCGGCGATGACGAGCACGATGTCGCAGAGGTGCAGCAGCTCGTGCAGCTCGTGAGCGGCATGCATGTCGGCACCGACGCCGGGCCAACCACCGAGCGACAGCATGATGCCGGCGCACGCGGTGGAAAGGGCCGAGATGGTGAACAGCACTGGCAGGGCGGGCGTCGACCAGAAGGCGTGGGCCTTCAGGGTGGACAGCATGACGCCGGTGTACACCATGATGCCGAAGCCGGCCAGGCCGGCGGCGGCCAGCCACACGCCGTTGCCGAAGCCGACGAAGTTGAACACGCTCACCCAGCCGAGGATGGGCACTGCGGGCGACCAGTTGCCGAGCAGCCAGAGCAGGTCGCCGACCGAGGCGATGGTCAGCAGCACGGCGCCCCATTTGATGATGGAGGTCGCGGTGACGTAGGCACGGTAGAACACGGGCGGCTGGCCGAGCTCTTCGACGAGGAAGAACAGGCCGAGCACGATGGCCAGCAGCGCGATGAAGTTCGGCAGCATGATGGCCTGGGTCAGGTCGGCGGTCGGGAACAGGAACGCAGTGGCGATCCAGTTCAGGAACAGGATGCCGCCGCCAAGGCCGCCGAGGAACAGGTAGATCGCGATCTGGAAGCCCCAATAGCGGTGCTTGAACTCGATCTTCGCGTTTTCGTCTTGGTATTTCTTCATATCCATTATCGCTTACCTCCCAACGCAGGAATGTAGTAGATCTGCGGGTCGGTGCCGAGTTCCTCCAGCAGGCGGAACGTATCGGAGCGATTGATGAGCCTCGAGATCGCGGAGTTCGGATCGTCGATGTCGCCGAAGATACGGGCCTTCTGGTGGCAAGTCTGCACGCAATACGGATCTTTGTCGGGCTCCATCTCGCGGCGTTCCTTGCAGAACGTGCACTTGCGGACGTACTCGTCGAAGCGACGGACCGTGTGCGACGTGTCGCGCATGCCGTAGGGGCAGGCGTTCACGCACACCTTGCAGCCCATGCACTTCTTGTAGTCGACCCACACGACGCCGTCTTCGTCCTGCTGCGATGCGCCCGTCGGACAGCACGGCACGCACTCGGGGTTCTTGCAGTGCATGCACAGCGTGGGAACGTAGTTGCGGTGGACGTTGGGCCACTCGCCCTCGACGACGCCGCCGAGGACGGGGTTGTAGATGATATCCATCGGGAGGTCATTCCACGTACGGCATGCGACCGTGCAGGAATGGCACCCGACGCATCGACGTTGGTCGATGGCCATTGCATAACGCGTCATTTAAATCCCCCTCTCCTTATTCGGCAGCGACGCTGACAGGGTTGTACTGCAGGTCGAAGCGGTTGCCGGTGGCAAGGTCGACGAGCTCGTTGGCGGCGGCGTCGTACTGGTAGCCGTACCACGCGTCGTAGAACAGGCCGTCCTCGGTGCCGAGCATCCAGCCGCTCTCGGGGTCGTACAGCTTGCCGGCGAAGGCGTCGCCTTCCTTGGTGATGTAGCCGCCGTCCTTGTTCCAGATGAAGCCCTCGGGCACGGCCGCGCCGGCCTCCTCGGCGGTGAAGCCGGGGAACACGCGCTTGCCGGCCAGATAATGGATCGGCTTGTACTCCATGTCGTAGTGCTGACCGCTTGCCAGGTCGACCAACTCGTTGGCGGCGGAGTCGTACTGGTAACCGTAAGCGGCGTCGTAGTACAGCCCGTCATCGATGCCGATCATCCAACCGGATTCGGGATCGTACATCTTGTTGGCGAAGGCGTCGCCACTCTTGACGATGTAGCCGCCCTCCTTGTCCCAGTTGAAGCCGGCCGGGACCTGGATGCCCTGCTGCTGCGCTTGCATCATGCTGATGCCGGGGTACACGCGCTTGCCAGCCAGGAACGGAATCTCGTTGCGCTCGAAGTCGTAGTACTTGCCGGACGCCTCGTCGAGGAGCAGCTGCTTCTCGGAGTCGTACATCCAGCCGCTGTACAGGTCGTAGTAGGCCTTCGTCTTCGGGTTAACGAGCCAGCCGGACTCTTCGTCGTACTCGTAGTTCGTGCCGGGCTGCACCATGATGTCGCGGTGCCAGTCCCACTTCAGGCCCTCGGGGACCTCGCGCGGGCACACCGGCTCTTCCCACGGAATAGGGTCGAACGCCAGCGGCTGCTGCGACGGCAGCACCTGGATGGCAACCTCGGGATCGGTCGACTTGATGGACGACGAACCCGGGATGGACCAGTTGATGTCCTGCTTCATCTCGAGGTCGGCAGCCGTGCACTTGTAGATCTTGCACAGCAGGCCGCGGTTGGACCACGAACCGCCGATCGGGTCGGTGTGCTCGTTGTCGACCGAGGTCAGGACGTTGACGTTGGACTGCAGGCAGCCGAACGGAGCCTCGGGATCGTCTGCACCGCGCTCGGGGAACCACCAGCCACGCGGGCACCAGATGGCGCGCGGGTCCATGGACGGCTCAACATTGGCGCGCATGCGGATGCGGCCGCGGCGGGTCTCGATCCACACCCAGTCGCCGTACGCGATGTCGTACTGCTCGGCCAGGTCGGGATGGATCGTGAAGTAGGGATCCGGGTAGAGGTAACGCAAAGTGGGCGTGTTGAAGTGCTCGGAGTGGTGGTACGGCATGAACTGGCCGCCCGTGGTGAGCGTGATCGGGTATTCCTTGGCCAGCTCGGGATGGTCGTACTCGTTCTCGCCGCAGCCGTGGTACTCGGGCATTCCCGGGTAGCCCAGCTCGCGCAGGATGGACGAGTTCAGCTCGACCTTGCGCGACGGCGTGCAGAAGCCGTTGGCCTCGTACTTCTTGAAGTGCTGGGGCGGGAAGAACATGCGGTACGTCTCGACGAACTCGTCATACGACTCGACCGGGAAGCCGAGCGGCTTGATGACGTCGAAGTACACGTCTTCTTCGGTCTCCCACGGCCAGAGCTCGGGGTCCTGACCGCAAGCCAGGCCGAGTTCCTTCCAGAACGTGTAGTCGTCGTGGCGGTCGAACTTCGGCTGAATCGCGCGCTGCGAGCACTGGATGGAGTCAGTTGCGCCGTAGTTCGTGTGCATGACGGGACGCTCGAGGGCGCCGGCCGGCGGGAAGATGTAATCGGAATAGAACGCCGCGGTGGTCATCCAGTAATCAACCGTGACCAGGAACTCGCAGGACTTCAGGGCCTGCAGCGTCATCTTCGAGTCGCCGTAGCAGCTGACCGGGTTGGTAGCGTTGACGATGAGGGCGCGAACCGGATACGGATCGCCCGTGATGATGGCGCGGAACACGGACGGGCCGTGAGCTTCGCAGAACCATTCGGTCGTGGGCGCCTTGCCCCACGTTGCCTTGCAGCAGTCGGCAACCTTCTGGTAGCCGGTCCACGAGGTGAGCTTGAAGAAGTTCGTGCCGATCTGCTTGGCCTTCTGCTCTTCGGGCAGCATCTCGTTGGCCTCGAGCTCCTCGTCGGTGAGGAACGTCATGGACGGGCCGGGCATGAGGTCGCCACCGGGAACGTCGAGGTTGCCCGTGACGGCGCGCATGAGGGCGCGGGCATGGGAACCGGACACCGAGTCGGGGCCCAGCTGGTCCCACGTGCAGCCCCACTGGATGTTGGACGGACGGTTCATGGCGTACATCTTGGCGGCTTCGCGGATCTTGTCAGCCGGCAGCCACGTGATGGGCTCGGCCCATTCGGGCGTGTACTGCGCCATGTGGTCGAACAGCTCGTCGAAGCCGTCACACCAGGTGGTGACGAAGTCGAAGTCCATCATGCCTTCGTACATGATGACATGCAGCATGGCCAGCGCCAGAGCCGTGTCGGAACCCGGACGCAGCGGCAGCCACAGGTCGGCCTTCGCGGCGGTTTCCGAGTAACGCGGATCGACGACATGCATGCCGGGCAGCGTGGAAGCGCCGGGGTTCATGCCCCACAGGATGACGCAACGCGACTGGCCCAGGTCGGTCTCGAACGGCGACCAACCGGAAACGCAGGTCTCCACCATGAAGGTGGGGATCCAGCACAGCAGGGCGTTATGGAAGCTGTTCGGCGAACCGAAGATGTTGAAGAAGCGGCGACGAGCATAGTCGTCGGTACGCGTGGTGCCACCAGCGGTGGCCACGGCCTCTGCGCCGGACTCTTCCTTGATCTGGTTCAGCCTCTCGGCGACCTCGCGGATGCCCTGATCCCAAGGGATCTGCTCCCACTTGTTTTCGCCTTTTTCGCCTGCGCGCTTCAGGCAGTGGTTGATGCGCGCCGGATGGTTGACGTGCTTCAGGGCAATGTTGCCACGGCAGCACAGGCCACCCAGGTTGGTGTAGTTGGGATCGCCTTCGATCTTGATGACATCGCCATCTTTCACGTAAGCGAGGACGCCGCAGTTGGCGTGGCAGAAGTAGCATGCGCTCTTCTTTACCTCTACACCGGGAGCATGAATGTCGACTTGCGTCATACGCTTCCCCTCTCCTCTTCCTCCTACAACTGATTCGGTTCCTGTTGGAACCGACCACTCCGAATAGCGACTAAGCCCACTTCTAGGCATAGTCGTATTGGATTATACAGAGTTGCCAGCGATTTTCCACCTATCAGTTTCCCACCGAAGCGAACGTTTCATGACAGCCGACGAACGGTCGCACCTGCGCTTTCGGCAAAAGCGTTTGCACTGAAGAAAACCGAATTTGACGGTTCGGCAGGACAGCTTGCCGAATACGGGCTGAAGCGCCGTCGGATTCCCGTTGAAAAGCCGATGGCGAACCGCCCCCTTCCCGTCGACTTTACGCGCAGAAGACGCGCCTTCGCGCCATCGTTCGCCGATGCTGCGCTGCCGCAGGTGCGGCTGTTCTGATGGGCGGCATCCGTACCATTGAAAGGGCCAACGCGGACGACGGCAGACAAGGAGCAGACATGACACCGAAAAGCCACCCTTCCGAAAGACAGGCCATCGCGGCGAATCGTAAGCCCGCCTTCAGAAACGCACTTATATATGCGGCCCTCGCATTCGCGGTCGCTTGCGCGTGCGCGCTCGCGCAGCCCCTGCAGGCGCAGGCGGACGAGGCCCCGGCCGACGTGCCCCGGTCTGCGAGCGGATCGTGCTATATCGGCGACACGTGGATGATCGGAGATCAGAGCTTTTTCACCATCCCCTCGTTTTCCGGCTTGCTGTCAGGCGCCGTCCCGGCATCGTCGTTCGAGTGCCTCAACCACTCCGCCGCTGCACCCGAGCATGTCGACGCCGATTACGATGCGCGCCTGACCGGCTGCAGCCTCGAGGGCGGCTGGGTCGAGTACTACGTGACCATCACCCCGCCCGATGCCACTGACGGCGTGACGAGCAACGAGCTGGGGCTCATAGGCTACCAGCGGGTCGGCGGGACCGTGCGATTGGCATGGGATTTCAAGGGGGGCATCGCGCTGCAGAAGCAAAGCGCGCTTCCCGACATCACGGACGGCAACGGATGCTATAGCCTGAAGGGCGCCTTGTACGGCGTGTACTCCTCCCGCGAGGCAGCCGCGACGCATGATCGCGCGCAATCGCTGCGCATGCTGGCAACCGGCGAGGACGGCGTCTGGGAAACGGGCATGGATTTCACCATCGGAACGTATTACGTCGCCGAAGTCGAGGCACCGCGCGGGTTCGTCCTCGACGATGGCGTGTATGAAGTCGCCGTCACGCCGAACCAAACCGCCCGCGTGAACGCTTCACCGGGTTACGTGCAAGACGTTCCCCGCACGAACCCCGTAACGCTGTGGGCGAGCAAAACCGATGCCGAGACTCCCGACGGCAAGGCGCAGGGCACGGCGACGCTTGCAGGGGCGCAGTTCACGGTGAGCTACTACGACGGGTTTTACGACGCAGCATCGCTTCCCGCAGAGCCGACGCGCACATGGGTTGTCGCCGCAGACGAGAGCGGCCAGGTGGCCGTCGACGATGCGAACAAGGTGGCAGGCGACGACTTCTACCGGCTCGCCGACGGGCGCATCACGCTTCCCCTGGGGACGGTGACCATCGCCGAGACGCAAGCGCCCGAAGGATACTTGCCGGACGCCGGCGGAATGCGCATCGTCCAGATACGCGACGGTGGGACGACCGAAACCGTGAGCGCGTACGAAGCGCCCGCGTTCTCCGATGCCGTCGTGCGGGGTGGCGTGAGCATCGGCAAAGTCGACCGCCAAAACGGCGGGTTCCTTCCTCAGGGGTCAGCGACGCTCGAGGGTGCCGTGTTCTCCATCGTCTCGGCCAACCCCCAGCCCGTGCTCGTCGACGGCACGCTGTACGCGCCCGGCCAAATCGTGAAGACCGTGGAAACGCGCCTTGACGAGGACGGACGTTATCGTGCAAGCACCGCGTCCGATTGCCTGCCGTACGGCACCTACATCGCGTACGAGAGCGAGAGCCCTGCCGGGTACGTGTATGACGGCGCATCGCAAAGCTGGAGTCACACGTTTTCCATTGGCGATGACGGCATCGTGGTCGACTTGTCCGATGAGGGGTCGTCTGCTGCAAACCGGGTCATACGCGGTGATTTCGCCTTCTCGAAGATCGACGGGCTCAGCGCCGAGCGCCTGGGGCTGGTGCCGTTCATGGTGACCTCGCAGACAACCGGCGAAGCGCATGTCATCGTGACCGACGAGAACGGCATGGTCTCGACCGCAAGCGATTGGAACGCCCATTCCGCGAACACGAACGCCAACGATGCGGCCGTCGTCGAAACCGAAACCGGATACGCGGTCGACGAGCGGCTGCTCGACCCGCTCGCAGGCGTGTGGTTCGACGGGCGGGCGGATGCCGCCTGCGAAGTCTTAAACGACCTGGGCGCGCTGCCCTACGACACGTACACGGTTTCCGAGCTGCGCGCGCCGGGCAACGAGGGCTACGATCTGGCGACGTTCGACGTCATCATCTCCCGTGACGGCCGCGAGCTCGACTTGGGGACCGTCGACGACAGCGGACCCGAATCTGACGAGCCCGAGGAACCAGGGCAGCCGAGCGAAAGCGAGCCCGCAATTGAGACCGAGTTCACCGATTCGAGCGACGGCGATCATGAGGCCGCAGACGACAGCGTTGTGACGCTCGTCGACAGGGTGTCGTACAACGGGCTCGTGCCCGGCGATGTGTACACGGTTGCCGGCACGCTGCATGTGCGTGGCGAAGACGGATCTGATGCCGGAGCTGCGCGCGATGCAAGCGGTCGCGAGATCATGGCCCGGCAAAGCTTCATCGCAGGGGAATCTGATGGCGAAGTCGAGGTTGCGTTCACGTTCGCGGCATCTGACCTCGGCGGGGCAAACGTCGTGGCATACGAGCAGCTCGAGCGGAAAGGCGCCGTCCTGGCCACACACGCCGACATTTCCAACGAGGCGCAGACGGTGGCGTTTGCGAAGGAGCCCGAGGAGCCAATCGTCGAGACGCCGCCTGAGACGCCTGCCGTCGAGACGCCTGAAAAGGAAACCCCCAAGCCCGAGCAGCCGACCGAAGAGACAAAGCCGGAAACTTCGGTTGCAACCAAGGCGTCCGCCATGCCCAAGACAGGTGACACGCTGTTCGGCATCGCGCTCGTCATGATTCCCGCTGGCGCGCTGGGCTTGGCGCTCGCCGCGCTGTCCGTCCGCAAGCTCGAACGCGAAACGCAGATAATCATCGAGCGCGGAAAGCCGCGGATGTAGGAGTCAGGGCAACGTGCCATCCTATGCGACGCGAAGGATCTCCCCCGCCGCTTCGCCGGAGATCCTTCGACTCCGCGCCCCACGGGAGCTCCGCTCAGGATGGCATATGCGAATCATTCGGAACCGAAGCCCCACAGGCGGACTTCGGGTTCGAGCTCGACGCCCGTTTGCCGCAGCACGGTTTCCTTCACGTCTTGAATGACTTGAAGGACATCGGCCGCCGTGGCCTCGCCGACGTTCACGACGAACCCGGCGTGCTTGGTCGAAACCTGGGCGCCGCCGACCGTGTGACCCTGCATGCCCGCATCTTGGATGAGCTTGCCGGCGAAATGGCCTTCCGGGCGCTTGAAGGTGGAACCCGCCGACGGCAAGTCGAGCGGCTGCTTCTCGTTGCGGCGCCGCGACAGGTCGTCCATGCGCTCCTGAATGGCGACAGGGTCGTCGGCGTGAAGCTGAAGCGCAACCGACACCACGATGTAACCTGCATCGCCCATCATGGAATGGCGGTAGCTCCAATCGGCTTGCTTGGACGTGAGCTCGACGAGGTCTCCCCTTTCGGTGAGGCATGTAACGCCCGTTGCCACGTCGCGCAGCTCGCCGCCGTAAGCCCCGGCGTTCATGATGGCAGCGCCCCCGATGGTGCCGGGAATGCCCGCCGCGAACTCGAAGCCCGCCAAGCCGGCAGCCTGCGCTGCGCGCGCGATCTTCGAGTTCATGGCGCCTGCCTGCGCGACGACCGACCCATCAGGCCGGATGTCGACTTCGGCCATCTTCGGCCCGATGCGCACGACGACCCCACGCAATCCCCCGTCGGAAACGAGCACGTTGCTGCCACAACCGAGAACGTACACGCGCTCGCCTGCCGCACGGCACGCGCCAAGCACCGCTTGCAGCTCTTCGGCGGAACCAGGAGCCACAAACGCATCGGCAGGCCCGCCTATGCGAAACGTGGTGTGCCTGCTCATGGGCTCGTCAAACGCGACGTTACCCGCGCCGACGACGCCTTCGAGCCTCTGTGCCAATAGCTGGTCCATGCACGCCATTCTATCATCCAAACAAGGGAGCCGCCCGAAGGCGGCTCCCTATCCACGGTTACGGCAATTCGCCGACGCCGTTATTCGCTAGGCCAATGGGGCCAAGCCCCTTTGGGCTATTCGCGCACGGCGTACGTGACGTTCGGGCGCGTGCCCTCGCGGGCCGGCAGCTCGAACAGGTGGTAGTGCAGATCGAGGCAGCGCTTGACCTCCTGGCAGTACGCCGACTCGGGATTGTCGTCGTCGCCCCAGGCAAGCGCGTTCGTCGGGCAGTCCTGCACGCAGTACTGCGGGTTGCCCTCCGCCACGTTCTGAGCGCAGAACGTGCAGCTCTTCTGGTAGATGGGCTGCCAGCTCATGCGCAGGTTCGGGTAGGTGCCCTGCGGGCGGTCGATGCCCGCACCCGACCCGTTCGTGCGCACGGTGACGCGGTAGTCGTCGTCGGCAAGGCCGTTGCCCACCTTGCAGGCCATCGAGCACGTCCAGCAGCCGATGCAGCGCTGGAGGTCGACCAACATCTTCTTAGCCATGAATAATCCCCCTTTACGCGTTCTCGTACTTGCGGATGTTGCAGACGGAATCCCAGTAGCAGTCCGTGCCGCCGATCTCGGTGGCCATGAACTCGACCCAGGAGTTCCCGATGTGGCCGTCGGCCACCCAGTCGTTGAACCACTTGTCCTCGACCTCGGTCTGCGAGTCGAGGTTCGGGCACTGGTGCACCATCTCGGCGTAGGTGCCCTCCTCGAAGTGGCGGGCGCGCCAGCCGAACCACACGTGGACAGTGCCAGCGGGGACGCACTCGTCGATTTCCAGGCGCGTGACCACATGGCCGCGGCTGTTGTAGACCTCGACCTTGTCGCCGTACTTCAGCCCGAGCTCGCGCGCGTCCTTCGGGTTGATGCGCGTGGAGGGCGTGGAGCCCGAAAGCTCGACGGTGACGGGGTCGTCGGTGAAGCTCGACTGCATGAAGAAGCGCTGGCGGCCGGTGAACAGCTGGAAGGGATGATCCGGGTCCTTGCCCACGTAGTTCGGCTCGATGGGCTTGGGCAGCTGCAGGTCGAATTCCTTCAGGCGCTCAGCGTAGATCTCGAAGCGGCCGGTCTCGTTCTCGAAGATCTCGTTGGGGTTCATCCACGGGTTCCACGGGAACTCGGGGACGGCGCAGCGGATCATCTTCTCTTCCTTCAGGCGCGCGTACGTGGGCTTCGGGTCGATGTTGGCCACGAGCGGGTAGTCGGTGTCGAGGCGCACGTCGAGCCACTCGCCCACCGTCGCTTTACTCCTTCATGAACTCGTCTTGCCACTTGCGCGGACGCCGCGCGAAACCCCCCTTGGCCTGTGCGGCCCGTGCAAGATACCTTCGTCAATTGTAGGGTAGCGGCGTCGGCATTTGAATCAACCGATGCTTGCGTCATTGCACAAGCATCGGTTGCTTATCGAGCTGATTGTGCAAGCCCTGGTTGCGCCATAGCCGGCAGCTGGAACCAAGCCCGGCGGGCGCCGACGACTTCGGGCCTGCAGGCGGTGCGCGGCCTGTTCGGCCGCTATACTTGAACACGACAAAACCCGCCGGACGAACGGACGCCCTCATGCCTCAGCTTAACGATTTGACCTTAGAAGATGCGCTGTCGTGCTTGGAAGATGCGAGCGAGCGCGCCTGGGCGCTTCTTGGGCGCGGGCAACTTGCGGACGGCAGCTGCTTCATCGCGGACGTCACCGACGCGCCCCGCATCTGCGTGAGGGGGTTCTACGACGGTCCCACGGGCGACGTCTTCGAATGCACCGGCGAGGAAGTAGAGGCTCGCCTTGGCGGGAAGGCCCCGGCCATCGAGCCCGCCATCCACGTCATCGGCGCGCTCGATGGTGCTTCAGGGCAGATCACCGTGCGCCAGGAGCAGGGAAACTACCTGCGGGTCTCCAATTGGAGCCGCGTCGATTCCGGCCTTCCCCTGCTGAAGGGCGCCGAATTCCGCACGCTGCCGCAATGCGGCTGCGGCGGATCGCTGGGCGCGCCGAAGCTGTTCGAATCGGCAGTGGAAATGTGCGCCTACCACTTCTGCGCGTTCTACCTGTAGCGTCTGTGGGCCAATGGGGACGCCTTGCCCTGTCCCCATTGACCCACCCGAGGAAAAGGAGGGGCGGCTGCGAATGCAGCCGCCCCCGTTGCGCCTAAGCCATGGGCTTTGCCCCGAAGGTTACTTCTTCTCGGCGTAGACGATGCCGTCTTTCGACTTCTCCCAGGCGGGCAGCTCGAAGAAGCGGAAGCCCTTCTCGCGCAGCTCGTCGGCCTTGGCCGCGGCGGCCTCGCCGATGGAGAGCGCGTCGCACGGGCAGGAGTTCACGCAATACGGCGCATCTCCCCGCGCGATGCGGCTCGGGCACTTCACGCAGCTTTGCGACCAGATGGGAATCCAGCTCATGTGCAGGTTGGGCCAGGTGCCCGCCGGCCGGTCGATGCCCTCGCCCGAGCCTTCCGTGCGCACGGTCAGCCAGAATTCCTCGTCGGGCAGCTTGTTGCCCACCTTGCAGGCCAGCGAGCAGGTCCAACAGCCGATGCAGCGCTGGAGGTCGACCAGGATGGTGTTCTCTTTGAATTCGCTCATCTTCATACCCCCTTATGCCTCGACCTTGCGGATGTCGCACGCGCAATCCCAGATGGTGTCCCAGGCTCCGGCCATGCCGCCGATGCCGCCCGTGCCGAAGCCGGGCTGGTAGCCGTTCACTTCCTCGGTGCACTTCACCCAATTCTCGGCGCGGTCGTCGATGGTCTCGTAGCTGCCCAGCGGAATGATGAGCTCGGAGTACATGCCCTCTTCGAACGCCTCGTGACGCCAGCCGAACCACACCTGGACGGTTCCGGGCGGGATCACCTGGTCGAGCTTCATCTCTATGACCACGTGCCCGCGGTGGTTGTAGACCTCGACCTTGTCGCCGTCCTTGATGCCTTCCTTGGCGGCGTCGGCCGGGTTCATGCGGCCGGTGGGCTTGCCGCCGGAAAGGTCGCGCATGACCGGGTCGTCGGTGAACATCGACTGCATGAAGAAGCGCTGACGGCCGCTGAAGAAGTGGTACTTGCCCTTCGCGGTGCCGTCGCCGAGCGACATGGGCGTGGGCGCCTCGAGCGGCGGCAGGTACTTGGCCAGCTGGTCGTCGACCGGCACGAGCTTCTCGGCGTAGAACTCCATGCGCTTGTGCGGCGTGTCGAAGCTCATGCCCAGGAATGGGTCCCAGTTCACGGGCGGCGTCGCGGCGCGCACCATCTTCTCCTTCTTCAGGCGCTCGTAGGTCAGCGGCGGCTGGATGCCGGCGATCATCGGCCACTTGGTCTGCAGGCGAACCTCGATCCACTCCTCGGCCGTCTTGTCGAAGTACTCGCCCAGGCCCACGCGCTTGGCCAGCTCGGAGTAGACGAACGTCGGGTCCTTGGCCTCGCCGACGGGCTCGATGGCGGGCTCTTGCAGGACGACGTGGTTGTAGGCCGCAGACGCCACGAGCTCGTAGCGCTCGAACGGCATGCAGTCGGGCAACACGTAGTCGGCGTACTCACCGGTGTCGGTCATCCAGATGTCGATGTCGACGATCAGCTCCATCTGCGGGAAGATCTCGTTGAGCCAGAGCCCGCGGTTCGGGCAGTTGTGCACGGGGTTGCCCGCGATGACCCAGAACGCCTTGATCGGGTACGGCTCCTGCGTCTTCACCTGCTCGATGAACTCGGCTTGGCGCAGCAGCTTGCCCTTGTAGTTACTTTCCCCACATGGGCCGCGCAAGGTCCTACGCTTTCAAGTGTATGCCGCCCGCTTTCCCCCGTACAGAAACGACCCGTAGGCGCAACATGCAACCA
>CAJOIP010000045.1:2411-22137 GCA_905234785.1 uncultured Eggerthellaceae bacterium | reverse complement strand
TACTTTCCCCACATGGGCCGCGCAAGGTCCTACGCTTTCAAGTGTATGCCGCCCGCTTTCCCCCGTACAGAAACGACCCGTAGGCGCAACATGCAACCAAAGGTTGTGTATACTGGGAAACGCTTGTATGTACAGTCAACATTGAAGGCGGTGCCGCATGCATATCGAGAGCTTGCGCTATTTCATCGAGCTGGCACGCGCCGGGTCGTTTTACGGCGCCGCGAAGAACACGTTCATCTCGCAGCAGGGCCTGAACAAGGCCGTTTCCTCCCTCGAATCGGAGCTCGGCTACAAGCTCGTGGAGCGCAGCCACCGCGGCGTGCGTCTGACCGGCGAGGGAGAGGTGCTGCTGCGATACGCCCGGCGCATCGTCGACAGCTACGACCTGATGACCGAAAGCCTCGTGAGCATGCACCTTGAAAGCCCCGAGCGCGACGAGCCCATAAACCTGCACGTCAGCTACTACGCCGCGCAGACCGCGGCCGCCAACACCTCGTACGTGGGCATGCTGGCCGAGCGCTCCTCTTACATCGAGGAGCCTTTCAACAAGCTCGTCGCGCATGCCGCCAACTCCGATGGCACTGACCTGAGCTACCTCGACGTGCACGCGCATTCGATCGACGAGGTGCTGGCGAACCCCAACGTGCTGTTCGAGCCCATCGTGAAGACGCGTTACGGGTTCGTCTGGAAAGAGGGGTCGAAGCTGGCCGGCGAGCAGATGCTGCATCGGGAGACCATTGCGAAGATGCCCGTCGCCCTGAACGCCTTTCGCGAGATGCGGCAGCTGGCAGAGCGCCTGTTCCGCGACCACCCGATGGAAAACGTGCGCATGGAGGCGACGAGCCCGCGCATGCTGCTCGAATACGTCCGCACGTCCGATTACGACGCGATCGCCGCCTTCGACTCGTTCGGCTTCTTCCTGTCGCAGCAAGACGACGACATGCCCACCGACGGACTTCACTTCACCCCGCTCTCGACGCCGGAATCGATTGCGCTCGTGGGGTTTCTGTACCCCCGCCACGCGAAGCTCTCGCTGCGCGCGCGGCACACGGTCAGCGTGTTGAAGCACTTCCTCGCCGACAACTGCGCCGACTACTTCATCAGCTACCCGCTCGATTAACCGGGGGCAACCAAGCGTCTCGAGGCGGAACGGACGAAACGGGCACCGGGTACGCATTCCGTCCGTTTCACTGTGAATTTATGAAACGTTTGATATTTTAAACAGTTAGTTGTTTATATTAAACTATTCTGTTATGCGCCGCCCATAGCATGCTGCTCATGAAGCATAACGACACGGGCAAACTGGTCAGGCATGTCATCGCCTGCAACATCCGCTCTCTGCGCATCGAGAGCGGGCAGAGCCAGGCCAAGTTCGCGGAAATGGTCGGCATCAACCGTTCGTACATGAACCAGATCGAGCACGGCACGAAGAACATGTCGATCGACAAGCTCATGAGGATTGCCGACGGGCTCGACGTCCCCATCACCAGGTTGTTCGAGGGGCTTGGCGAGTGCGCTCCCCGCAACCTGCAAGCCGAGGCCGTCTACGCCCTCGTGAAACTGCCGGACATCGAAGACTGAACCAGGAAGTGATGCACGGGAGGGGGGCAAGTGCATCATTTTGCAGCAAGGCTTCCAAATACTCGTGCCCTCACCGCAAAATGATGCACTTGCTCCCCTCCCGTGCATCACTCCAAGATGGCGCCATCGGCGGTGATGGCGATGAAGCGCGCTTCGGGGTGGCGCGATTTCAGGGCAACGAACCCTTTCGAACCTGCCAACAACGTGCTGGTTGCCAACATGTCGGCCTGTAGCGAGCTTGCGCAGGCGACCGTCGCGGAGACGATGTCGCTGTCAGAAGGCCGGCCCGTGCGGGCATCGACGATATGCTGGTAACGTTTCCCGTCGATCTCGACGAAGCGTTCGTAGCTGCCGCTCGTCACAACTGACTGGTTGCGAACCTCGACAATCGGCGGTTTTGCCGAAACGCCCTCAGGAACGCGCACGGACACGCGCCACGGGCGACCCGCGGGGTGCTCCCCCACCATGAACAGGTTTCCACCCAAATCGATGTCAGCACTGGCCACGCCAGCCGAACGCAGGTACGCGGCAACTGAATCCGCGACGAAGCCCTTCGCCGCGCCGCCGATGTCCACCTGCACGAGCGGGTCGGACTTTTCGATGACATCGCCCGCAACGGAGACCTTTCCCGCTCCCACATGGGAAAGCGCCTCTTCCATCTGCGCCTCGGAAGGCACGCACTCGGCATGCTTCCAGACGTAGCTGACGGGCCCGACCGTGAAGTCGAAGGCTGGCTCGGTTTCGTGGAAGAGCTTCATCGACGAGATGAGCAATGCGGTCCGCATGTCGACCTGCACGCGCTCGCGCGGCTCGTTGATGCGCGCGATGTCGCTTGCGGGAAGCGAGAACGACCAGAGCCGGTGAAACTCGAGGCACATGCGCCGCACTTCGAGCAATACGCCTTCGACGTCGGCGCCCTTCCCCACGCCCCCGAAGACCGTCACGGAATTGGGCGTGTCGAAGCAGCGAAACCGGATCGTGCACGCATCGCGCGCATCGTCGTAGGCGATTCGGAAGTCTTTAGAGAAATCGGCCATGACGCTACTCCGTCGCATGGGTTGCAGCGTCGCTCGCGTGGGTGCTCGCATGCGTTTCCGCATCGGCTGCATCGGACGGGTGGGACTGGGCATCGCCCACATGTGCGGTGGCATGCGCCGCTTTGCCGGCTTGCGCCGAACCAGCGGGCGCAAACGATGGCGCCGCCTCGGCGTTGTGCCCACGATCGAGCTCCTGCGCCTTCACGTAAATGCCGTTGAGCGACGCGTGGGAAACCTTGTCCGCCTGATCGGACACGCGGCCTAGTTTCCCATGACCATGCCGGGGCCGACCGTGAACACGAGGCTTAAGACGATGATGACGATGACCATGACGATGGGCACGATGAACCTGAAGCCCGCCGACGAGCTCGCCTTCTTCTGGGCACGGCGCCGCACTTCCTTCATGTACTCTTCGTCTTCTTGGGCCTTCTTCTTGGCGATGGAATTGGCCGTCGGCTCGCGTCGCGCCGCCGCAGCTTGCGCTTTCGTCATCTTCTTCTTAGCCACATCGTCCCCCGTCGCGTCATTTGCAACGATAGTCTGTTCTCGGCGGGCGCCGTGAATCGCGCGCCTGCGGGCGGGGCGGGATGCCCTATCGCCCGGAAATGCGGACTCGATTATACCGCTTGCGCGTCGGGGTCGACCTTCACGGCTTCGCGCTCGGCGCACAGGTCGCACACGCGGCTGAACGCGGGGATGTTGTCGTAGACGTACTTGTCCGTCGGGTTGCCTTCGGCGTCCTTGATGGGCCACGGGCCGTTCGTCAGAACCTTGACGCCCCATTGCTCCAGCGGCAAGTCGAGCTCGGCCTGGCACGCGACTTCGCAGGAATAGCAGCCGGTGCAGTACTGGTAGTCGACGAGAATTCCGTTCCTAGTCATTACAGGTCCTCCTCACTGCAACGGTAGATCTTGCACAGCGTGCACTTCAGGTCTGCGCCGAAACCGGTCTTGCCGGGCTTGTTGGCGAGCAGCTGGTTGATGTTGGACTGGCGGAAGCCGTACAGGTTCGGCTCGGCGCCGTCCTGCTCGGGGAACCACCAGCCGTGCTGGGCGGCGATGGTGCCCTTGTGCACTTCGTAGGTCACGCGGGCGCGCTGGCGGGCACGGCCGCGATGGTTCTCGATCCAGACCCAGTCGCCCTCGGAGATGTTCTTCTCGGCGGCGTCCTCGGGGTGAATCTGCACCCAGGGGTCGGGCGTGAGCTGGCGCAGATACGGGATCTGGCGATGCTCGGAGTGGAAGAACGACGTGGTGCGGGCGCCCGTGATCATGATCAGCGGGTACTTCTCGTACAGGTCGGGGGTGGTCACAGGGCCGATGCCCGGCTCTTCGATGTAGGGCAGCGGGTCATAACCGTACGCCTCGAACAGCACCGACTTGAACTCGACGCGGCCGGTCGGCGTGTTGAAGCCGGGCTGGCCGTCGGGGCGCATGAGGCCCTTCTCGTACTTCTTGTACACGTAATGCTGGTAGGCCGGGCCATGCTCCATGAGCTCGTGGAACGTGAAGCCGGACGGCGAGACGATCTCGTCGTAGACCTCGTCCTCGGTAGCCCAGGGCCACGTGTGCTGCTTGCCCTCGGGGCGGCCGATGGCCTCGTTGAACTCGTCGTCGTTATCGAAGTACTGGGCGAGCTCGCGGTTGATCTCGCAGTCGGACTTGGCCTCGCCTTCCGTCGCGCAACCGCCGGTGATGGCGGACAGGAAGTAGTAGTGCGCGCGCACGGAGTGCTTCTCGGCCCAGGTCTGCACCGGCAGCACGATGTCGGCGGAAGACTGGATGGTCGGGTTCATGAAGATGTCGCACGCGGCGATGAACTCCGGCTTCTTCATGGCCTTGTACCAGCGGTCGACCTCGCAGCTCATGCAGGCGATGCCGTTGGAGGTCTGAATCCACACGCCCTTGACGTTGCCGGCTTCCAGGCTACAGTGCCCAGGAGGCGCTGGCGGATTGGAGTTCGGCCATGCGGCGGTGGATGCCGCCCTCGCGCTCGCGCAGCTCGCAAGCGCCGCCCTGCTCGGCCACCTTGACGCGCGCATATCTTCACGGCGCGCTCGACGTTCTCTTCCTGGAACATGAGGTCCTCGAAGGTGTCGACCGTGTGGCGGAAGTAGTTGGAAAGCGTGTCGTAGGGCACCATTCCCACGCCCGTCATGAGCGGCGGGAAGCCCATGCCGAACAGCGTCCCCCGCATCCGCTTGATGGCCTCCTGGCACTCGGCGTTGGCCTTCGCGATTTCGATGAGCTTCTCATACGCTTCGATCGCCTCGGGGTTGAACAGGCCCATCGCGAGCTGGCTGGCGTACATGTACGTCGTCGGGGCGGGGTTCAGGACCTTGCCCAAGCCAGCGAGCCCCGGGAAGGCGCGCGGGATGTACTTGTGCAGCAGGAAGCCCGTGAAGTCGCTGAACAGTTCGTCGTATTCGTCTTCCAGCATGAGCTCGGGCTCGAGTACCTGGTAGATGCTCTCGTCGGGCACGGTGCCGCCCGCACGTCCCGGCCAGTCGAGCACGGCGGTTTCGGCGATGTCCTCCACGCGGCCTGGCACCATGTTAGCCAGCTGCGCGTCGGGTTGGAAGTCCTGGTGGAACTTGATGATGGCCTCTGCGGCCTTCTCGAAGTCGTACATGGAGTCGCGGTAGGTCACGCCCGTTTCGGACAGCACGAACGGCGTGATGCCGAACTGCGCCCATATGGGGATGCGGTCCGCTTCCTCGTGGGCTATGGCCTGCTCGGTGATGCGAATGCTGGGACGTTCGAGCTAGCCGCAGGGCGGGCTATCGCGAGCGCTTCAGGGCGACGTGGTGCTCGGCTTTCTGCTCGTAGAGCGCCCGGTCGGCTTCGGCGACGAGGTCGCTGATCGACTCGCCGCGGTCGGCCAGGGCATACCCCATGCTCACCGACACGTCGTAGTCGACGCCGCTGCGCTCGCAGGCCACGTCGATGGAGCGCTGGATGCTTTCCTCCAGTTCGGCGGGCTCGTCTGCCGAACTGAGGAACGCCGCCACCAAGAACTCGTCGCCGCCCCAGCGTGCGGCAAGGCCATGATGGCCGTCCATCGCGAGGCGAAGGCCCTGGGCGATGAGCTGCAGCGCATGATCGCCCTCGCCGTGGCCGTGCTTGTCGTTGATGTCCTTGAAGTAATCGACGTCGATCATGAACACCCCGAAGAGCTTCCCGTCAGCGATGCCGGAAATCGAATCCTCGATGTACTCCACAGCGCGGCGCCGGTTGTTCAGGCCGGTCAGGGCATCGGTGTTGATGCGCGAGTCCTGCGAGCTCATGAACACGAGCAGCACCGAGGCGAACGTGGAAAGCGCCATGACGGGCATGCCGTGCATGAAGATGTCCAAAATGCCACACGCGACCGGCGGGATTGCGAACCACATCAGCGGCGCGATTTCGAGCCGGCGCACGCTCGAGCGCTCGCGCGCGAAGCGTATGACCGCGTGAACGGTGGCTATGACGACGTACAGGAGGAACACGACGTCGGGCAACAGCGCCAAGGGCCCCTCGGTAAACGTGGCGTCAGGGCCGATGGTGTACACCAAGCCGGTGAAGCGCGTCGTGGCGTACAGGACGACGACGGCGAACACGGGAATGGCGGCATACAGCGCAAAACGGCGGCGCTGGGCGTAACGAGCGCCGAGCCGAAACTCGGCGTAGAGGAACCAGCAATACGCCACGATGCCCATGAGCAGCAAGGTCATGGCTTCGAAGATTCCCGTGGCCGCCCGCGTCATCAGCCAGGTGTCGTACGTGCCCATCGCCCAAACGGCGTCGAGCACGACGGTGAGGCCGCGCAGCGCATTCACTTCGCGTTCGGTGCCCATGTCGATGTTGATCTTCGTGAATATGACGATTGAGAACACCAGGCAGAACACGTCGATCATCAAGTACACGAACATGTACTCGAATAGCATGGAGTTGTTCCCCTTTCGGCTCTTGCCCCCGATTCAGGCAATAGGATACCGTATTTCCAGATGAATGGATGAAACTCGAACTACGCCACAAAAGTGGTGCCTTTGTAAACCTTCGCCCACGCGAGTGGCATCGCGCGGGCGAAGGGACTACACTAGCAGCTTCAATCTGAAAGGACTGAATATGCTAGTAGGTATCCCGAAGGAAGCCACGGGTCAGGCGCTTGTGTCCGCTGCGCCCGATGGCGTCGGCAGGCTTGTGAAGCTCGGGTACGACGTGTGCCTGGAAAGCGGAGCAGGCGTCCTGTCGAGCTACAACGATTACGCATACGACAACGACGAGGTGGGCGCGAGCATCGTCGACCGCGAAACCGCATGGGGCGCGGACATCGTGCTGCACCTCGACATGCCCTCCGACGAGGAACTCGACCTCATGAAGGAAGGCGCGGTGCTCGTATGCCGCATGAACCCGTTCGCCAACCCCGACGTGGCCGACAAGCTCGCCGCGCGCAAGATCACCGGCCTGGCGATGGACGCCATCCCGCGCCTGTCGCGCGCGCAGTCGATGGACGTGCGCTCGTCGATGATGAACATCGGCGGCTACCGCGCGGTCATCGAGGCTGCGAACGCCTTCGGCCGCACGTTCGGCGGACAGGTGACCGCCGCCGGCAAGTCGCGTCCGGCGCGCGTGTACGTCATCGGCGTGGGCGTGGCCGGCCTGGCCGCCATCGCGCAGGCAGGCTCGATGGGCGCCGAGGTGTACGCCACCGACGTGCGCGCCGAAGTCGCCGACCAGGTGGAATCGCTCGGCGCGACGTTCGTCGAGATTCCCGTGAAGCAGGAAAGCGCCGACGGCTACGCCAAGCCGCTGACCGAGGAAGAGCAGCAGCAGGTGTTGCAGGTGTACGCCGACCAGGCCGCCAAGAGCGACATCGTCATAACCACCGCCGCCGTGCCCGGCCGCAAGGCCCCGCTGCTGCTGACCGAGGAAGCCGTCGCTGGCATGCGCCCTGGCTCGGTCGTGGTGGACATGGGCGCATCCGAGCTCGGCGGCAACTGCGCCTGCTCGAAGCCCGACGAGACCGTCATGACCGAAAACGGCGTGAAGGTGCTCGGCCCCACGCGCCTGGCTTCGCGCATGCCGCGCCAGTCGTCGCAGCTGTACGGCCAGAACATCGCGAACCTCTTCAAGCTCGCCACGCCCGAAAAGGACGGCGTGCTGGTGCTGAACCAGGAAGACCCGATCATCCGCGGCATCACCGTGGCGCTCGACGGGCAAGTGACCTGGCCTCCCCCCGCGGTGAGCGTTTCCGCCGCCCCCAAGAAGGAGGAAAAGCCCGCCGAACCGAAAAGCGAGCCGAGCCTCATCGAGGATCCCAGCAGGGACGCGCGCACCTTGCGCGGGCTTCTGTGGAAGGCCCTGCTCGGCGTCATCGCCGTGGCGCTCGTCGTAGCGGCGCCGGCCGAGATGACGCAGCACTTCTTCGTGTTCGTGCTTGCATGCGTCATCGGCTTCTACGTCATCACCAACGTCACGCACACGCTGCACACGCCGCTCATGTCGGTGACGAACGCCATCTCCGGCATCATCATCGTGGGCGCGCTTTTGCAGGTGGCGGCGACGGGTGACATCGTGGTGCTCGTCATGGCGGTCATCGCCATCGCCATTGCGGCCATCAACATATTCGGCGGCTTCTTGGTGACCCACCGAATGCTGAAGATGTTCGAAAGGAGCAGCGAATGACGGCAGTAAGCTACCAGTCCGTCGCATACCTGATCGCGACGCTCCTGTTCATCTTGGCGCTGGCCGGGCTTTCGAGGCAGAAGACGGCGAAGCGCGGAAACTACCTGGGCATCACGGGCATGGCCATAGCCCTGGCGGCCACCATCTTCATAGCGCTTCTGGGCGCGGAGCAGCCGGCCCTGGTCGCCGGCCTCATGGCCGCCGCCATCGTGGTGGGCGGTGCGTTCGGCGTGTGGAAGGCCCGCCACGTGCAGATGACCGAAATGCCCCAGCTCGTGGCCTTGCTCCACTGCTTCGTGGGCTTGGCGGCAGTGCTCGTGGGCTTCAATTCGTTCCTCATGCAGCCCGGCGGCTACTTCGAGGGCCAGACCAACATCTACCACCTCGGCGAGGTGGGCCTGGCCATCTTCATCGGCGGCGTCACCTTCACGGGCTCGATCGTGGCCAACCTCAAGCTGTCGGCGAAGATCTCGGGCAAGCCGCTCCTGCTGCCCGGGCGCAACTTCCTGAACCTCATGATGCTGCTCGCCTACGTCGTGCTCATCGCCCTGTTCGGCATGACCACCGGCGTCGAGGCGGGTCTGCCCTACCTCATCGCCATTACGGCGGTCTCGCTCGTGCTCGGCGCGCACCTGGTGCTCGCCATCGGCGGCGGCGACATGCCGGTGGTCGTGTCGATGCTGAACTCGTATTCCGGCTGGGCGGCCGCCATGGCCGGCTTCACGCTGGGCAACGACCTGCTCATCGTCACCGGCGCGCTCGTGGGCTCGTCGGGCGCGTACCTGTCCTACATCATGTGCAAGGGCATGAACCGCTCGTTCACGAGCGTCATCCTCGGCGGCTTCGGCGATACGCCTGCGAAGTCGGACGCGTCGAAGGCCCAAGACCTCGGCGAGCACACCGAAGTGACCACCGACGAGGTCGCCACCATGCTGAAGAACGCCAAGAGCGTCGTCATCGCGCCCGGCTATGGCATGGCGGTGGCGCAAGCGCAGTTCCCCGTCGCCGACCTGACGAAGCGCCTGCAAAAGGCGGGCGTCGACGTGAAGTTCGCGATTCACCCGGTGGCGGGCCGCATGCCCGGCCATATGAACGTGCTACTGGCCGAGGCGAAGGTGCCCTACGACAGCGTGTACGAGATGGACGAGGTGAACGACGACTTCGGCAGCGTCGACGTCGTGCTCGTCATCGGCGCGAACGACACGGTGAACCCCTCGGCCGAAACCGAGCCCGACTCCCCCATCGCGGGCATGCCCGTGCTGCGCGTGTGGGAAGCCGGCAAGGTCATCGTGTTCAAGCGCTCGATGGGCAACGCCGGTTACTCGGGCGTTCAGAACCCGCTGTTCTTCAACGACAACACCGACATGCTGCTCGGCGACGCGAAGGCTTCTGTCGACGCCATCGTGAAGGCGCTGTAGGCGTAGGCGTCTGGCCCCCTGTCCGCCTTCGGTGGTTTGGAAAGGGGGCCTCGGGCTTGTCCTCGCCCGCATGGCTTTCTCGGTTGATGCCATATCCGGTTGCGGAATCGGCCTCGGCCTTCTGTCCGCTTCGTGGGCCGGAGGGGGTACGTGCTCAAACAGTCCTACTTTGGAAAACAGCCCACTGGGCTGTTTTCGTCGTGCGGAACTGCGCGCGTTACCCCCTCCGGCCCACGAAGCTCCGCTCTTCTGCTTGAAATCAATTCAACCTGGGTTTTTTGCTTTGTGTCGGCGCTTAATTCCAGCCGAGGAGGCTGGAGACGCCGATGACTATGAACGGCGCGGCAATGGCGGCGAGGATGAAGAGGATGACGAACGGGGCCATCAGTTTATTGATTCCGCTGTCGGTGGCCGCATCGAAAGGATCGGTCTTCGCCTTTTCCTTCTTCGCAGGGGCGGATTTCGGCGGCACATAGTCGTCGGGTCTGCGCGCTGACGCCGCCTGCGAGGGTGTCATCTTCTTCTTAGCCATGCCAACTGCCTTTCATCGGGCACTACTCTACCATGCCTGGCGGCTCGCCCGATGGGCGCACTCGCAAATAAGCCATGACGCTCGGTGCGCATTGTTTTACACTGGTAATCTGCAAAACCCCCGATGAAGGAGCGAAATGAGCGGTCAGCCTGACCATATCTCCGTGCGCGGCGCGCGCGTTCACAACCTGAAGGACGTCGACGTCGACATCCCTCTCGGCACGTTCGTCGGCATTGCGGGCGTATCCGGCTCGGGAAAGTCGTCGCTTGCCCTGGGCGTGCTGTACGCCGAAGGGTCGCGGCGCTACCTCGATGCGCTTTCAACGTACACGCGCAGACGCATCACCCAATCTGCGCGGGCGGCCGTCGACGTGGTCGAGCACGTTCCCGCGGCGCTTGCCCTGCGCCAGCGTCCCGGTATCCCCGACGTCCGCTCGACGTTCGGCACCTCGACCGAGCTTCTGAACTACCTGCGCTTGGCGTTCTCGCGCTTGGGCAGCCACACCTGCCCGAACGGGCATCACGTGCCGCCCACCATGAACGTGGCGCTCGAGCGCGAAATCGAATGCCCCGTCTGCGGCGAGCGCTTCTACGGACCGGGCGCCGAGGAAATGGCCTTCAACAGCGCCGGCGCCTGCCCCGCTTGCTCGGGTACGGGCGTGGCGCGCACGGTCGACGTGGCGACCCTCGTGCCCGACGAGTCGAAGACCATCGACGAGGGCGCCGTGGTCGTCTGGGGCAGCCTCATGTGGTCGCTCATGAAGGACATCTGCCGCGAGATGGGCGTGCGCACCGACGCGCCGTTTCGCGACCTGACACCCGCTGAGCGCGACATCGTGTTCAACGGCCCCGCCGAGAAGAAACACATCCTGTACTACAACGAGAAAACCGGCATGGCCGGCGAGATGGACTTCACGTACTTCAACGCCGTCTACACCGTGGAAAACGCGCTGTCGAAGGTGAAGGACGAGAAGGGCCTGAAGCGCGTGGCGAAGTTCCTAACCGAGGGCCCCTGCCCCGAATGCGGCGGCACGCGCCTGTCGGACAAAGTCCGCTCGACGCTGCTTTGCGGCATCAACCTAGCCGAAGCCACGGCGATGACGCTCGACGAGCTCGTGGAGTGGATTCCCACCGTCGCGCCGAGCCTTCCTAAAGACTTGCGGCCCATGGCCGAGTCGATCCTGGCGGGCATGGCCGAGCCGGCCGCCCGCTTGCAGCAGCTCGGGCTGGGCTACCTCTCGCTCGACCGCGCCGCGAACACGCTTTCAACCGGCGAGCGCCAGCGCGTTCAGCTGACGCGCGCCGTGCGCAACCGCACGACCGGCGTGCTGTACGTGCTCGACGAGCCTTCCATCGGCCTGCACCCCTCCAACGTCGACGGCTTGCTCGGCGTGGTGGACGACCTCATCGCCGACGGGAACTCGGTGCTGATCGTCGACCACGACGTGCGCGTGCTGCGCCAATGCGACCACCTCATCGAGATCGGCCCGGGGTCGGGCGCCGAAGGCGGAACGGTCATCGCGCAGGGAACGGTGGAAGAAGTCGAGGCGAACCCCGATTCGCGCATACGCGGGTTTTTGTCGGGCACACGCGCCGTCGCGCCCCGCACCCGCGCCTCCGAAGGCGACATGTTCGAAAACGGCGGGCTGTACCTGCGCACGGATGCGATTCACACCGTGAAGCCCCTCGAGGTGCATATTCCGCGCGGGCGGCTGACGGCCGTCACCGGCGTGTCGGGGTCGGGCAAGACGACGCTCGTGCTGGAAAGCCTGATTCCCGGGTTGAAGGCGGCGATTGCGAACGCGAAGCTTCCCGCGCACGTCGTCGATGTCGATGCGGAAGGGCTCAAGCGCGCGAACCTCATCGACGCGACGCCCATCGGCGTGAACGTGCGCTCGACGGTCGCGACGTACTCCGGCGTGCTCGACGACCTGCGCCGGGCCTATGCGGCTTCGCCCGCCGCCAAGGATCGCAGCTTGAAGGCGGGCGATTTCTCGTACAACACCGGGTCGCTGCGCTGCCCCACCTGCGACGGCACGGGGCAGATCTCGCTCGATGTGCAGTTCCTGCCCGATGTCGACATCGAATGCCCCGATTGCCGCGGTTCGCGCTACGGCGACGATGCTTGGAAGCTCGTGCGCGACTTGAAGGGCCCATCGGGCGTCGTGGAGCTTTCGCTTCCCGAGCTCATGACCATGACGGTCGACGAGGCGCTGCAGGTGTGCGGGAAGATGAAGAAGGTCGCCGCGAAGCTGCAGATCCTGCACGACTTGGGGCTCGGGTACCTGACGCTTGGCGAGGCGACGCCGGCGCTTTCGGGTGGCGAGGCCCAGCGTTTGAAGCTTGCGAGCGAAATCGGACGCGACCAGACGCAGGCGCTCTTCGTATTCGACGAGCCCACCATCGGCCTGCACCCGCTCGACGTGGAGGTTCTGCTCGGCGTGCTGCAAGACCTCGTCGACCACGGCGCGACGGTCGTCGTCATCGAGCACGACCTCGACATGATCGCAAACGCCGACTACGTCATCGACATGGGACCGGGTGGCGGCGAAGCCGGCGGCCGTATCGTCGCCTGCGGCACCCCCGAGCAAGTGAAGGCCAATCCGGAAAGCATCACCGCACGGTATCTGTGATCTTGCTGTCCGCGGCGGCGTGGCTGATGGGGTGTTCGCTTGTCCTCGCAGACTCGGCGGCACATCCACAGAAAAAATAGGAGCGTTAATCGCCGCCTCGCGTAGCTGCGGAATCGCTCACACCCCATCAGCCACGCCGCCGCTCCGTTTCCAATAATGCGCTGTTAATCACCGAATTGAATAACTTGAACAGGTTTGCCCAATGCAACGTTGATGACACCGGTTCGCCTTTGGAAAAGCAGAATGCGCCACTTCGGTGACCAAAGTGGCGCATTCTATCTCGCTCTGTACGCGTGGGTTATGCCTGCACGGTTTCGGGCTTTTCATCGTTGCCCTCGGCATGCTTGCAGTGGCGCTTCGGGCGATGGGCGTCGAGCTCGGCGCCAAGCTTGTCGAGGATGGCGGAGAGCTGCTCCTTTTCCTCATCGCTCAGAACCGCAAATATGTCGGCGGCTGCCAGAGCACGGCGCTCGGCGATCTCGGCGGCGCGGGCGCGACCCTCGTCGGTCAGCCTGACCTCGATGGCGCGACCGTCGGTCGCGGACTTCTTGCGCTCGATGAGGCCGCGCTCTTCCATGCGGGCGAGCAGCTCGCCCATGGTCTGCGGGCGGATGCCCAGCAGGAAGGCCAGATCCTTCTGGTTGATGCCCTCTTGCATCGAGATCATCGTCAGAGCGCGGGCCTGGCCGTGGCGCTTGCCGTGACCATGGCCATGGCCCTTGCCGTGGCAGTCGGGGCCGTCGAACGGACGACCCTCGGGCCCATGGCCGTGCGGGCCATGCGGATGCTGGACGCCCTCGCCCATCTCGAAGCGAGCTGCCTCGGGACGACCATGACCATGGCGGCCTTCGCCTTGCGGGCCATGGCCGTGGCCATGCCCATGCTTGTGGGGGCACGGGCCCTCACCGTCGATGTGGCGCATGATCATGCCGGTGCGGACGAATTTCTGCATGAGCTCTTCGTTGTCGGTAGCCATATGTTGCTTCCTCTCTTCTTGGTTAATAAGCTTCCTTACTTTTCTTACCACATATTAATAAGGTTTCTTATTAATTCAAGAGCATGGGAAGAAATATAGTACGTATCCTTACTTTCAACACAACGCCGAAAGATTCCCGCAAGGTTCCCGACGAAGACAATGCCGCATGAGAAACGTAGGGGCGCACTCCGTGCGCCCACCGCAGGCAGCACGCCTTCAACCCCTATTGACGTGCTGCGCGCATGCGCCCTTCGGGCGCGGGCGCACGGAGTGCGCCCCTACGGGCCAACCTGCTACGTTTATTGCGAAAGCACTTCGCGGTACAGGGCGTCGAGCTCCTTGATGATGACGGCTTGGGAGTAGTTGCCGCTCGCGTAGGCTGCGATGTCTTCGCGCCATGCGGGGTTGGCCAATGCGCGCGCGAGCGTCGCCTCGATGCCGCGCGCCAAATCGGCTGGGTCCTCGGGATTCACGAGCTCGCCCACCTCGTGGTTCACGAAATCGGGCAAGCCGCCCTGGTTCGTGGCGACCACCGGCGTGCCGCACGCCATGGCCTCGACGGCCACAAGCCCGAACGGCTCGCGGCGCGATGGCACCAGATCGATGTCGGCGATGTTGTACAGCCGCGCCAGCTCGTCTTGCGCCACGTTGCCGATGAAGTGGACGCGCGCAAGCCCGAGCTCCTTCGCCTGCGCCTCCAGGTTCTGGCGCTCTTCCCCATCGCCGGCGAGCACCGTAAGCGCGTTGGGGCACGCCGATTCGTACGTCGCAGCGGCTTCCATGAGGATGTCGATGCCCTTGAAGCGCGTCATCTTGCCAGCGAACAGCACGATGTCCTCGCCCTGGTAATCGAGCCCGTGGCGCCCAAGCACCTCGGCGCGGTCGAGCGAGCGCGGATAGAAAATGTCGGGGTTGTAGCCGTTGCGCATGCGCACGAGCTTGTCGGCGTACTGCGGGTAAATATCCAGCACGAGCTTCTCGTTGTCGGCGGAAATGCAGATGACCTTCGCGCACGCCCGCATGGCCGTATCGGCGAAATGGCGCATCTCGGGCCACTTGTCGTACCCCATGAGGTCGGTGCCGTGCGCCGTCAGCACGAGCGGCACGCCGCAATCCGCCGCGAGCGACGGCAGCGCCCACACATGCTGGCCGTGGATGATGTCGGGGGCAAACGTGCGCACTTCCTCGTCGATGGCCTGCTTGAACGCGGCCAGGTAGGCTTCCATCTGCTCGTCGGAGAGGTTCTCGAACGCCATGACCGATACGGGGTGCGTCGTGAAGCACGGGAAGTTGAACGGCAGGGCGCCCGAGTCGGTCGCCGTCGGGTCGTCCGGGTTCGTGAAGAACACCGGGTGCAGGCGCACGCCTTCGTATTGCGGGATGTCGACCGTGTTCTCAGGCAGGATGACGCACACCTCGTGGCCCAGCTTCACCAGCTGGCAGGCTAGGTTCTTCGTGTACGTGCCGCTGCCCGACCCCTCGAGCGGGAAGTGGTTGATCATCAGGATTCTCATGGCTATCGACCTCCTCGTTTCGACTCGACCATCATACCGAAACTTGCCAGGGCAAGAGACCTAGATTGCCACTCTGAACGTCAGCGAGAAATCTCACGCGTCGCATCGGAGGAGATCCCTCGCTACGCTCGGGATGACAACACGCCATCGCATCAAAGCGACCAGGCAAGAGCGACGCACGTCATGACAAGGCGAGCTTGCGTGTCGCGATGCGATCGACGAGGGCGGGGCTATGGGAAACGAAGATCATGCCGGCGCCCGATTCCCGCTGCCAATCGAGGAGGAACTGCCAGATCTGCGCCTGCGTGAGCGCATCGAGCATGGTCGACACCTCGTCCGCGATCAGGTACTTCGGCTGCGTGGCGATGGCGCGCGCGATGCAGAAGCGCTGCAGCTCGCCGCCGGAAAGCTCGTGCGGGTAGCGCCGCAGCCACTCGTCGCGGATGCCTAACGCGCCAAGCAGCGCAGCATCGACATCACCCGCTTCCGCGAGCGTGCGCTCCATGCGCAGCCGCGGGTCGACCGCGAGCTCGGGATGCTGACCGATGAGCTGCACGGGGCAGGCGCCGCGCGCAGGAAGCGGCTCGCCATCGCAGAGCACCTCGCCAGCCTGCGGTTTCTCGTACCCCGCCAGCAACCGGCACAAGGTGGTCTTGCCGAAGCCGGAAGGCGCGAGCAAAGCCACGCGCTCGCCCGCCTCGACTGACAGCGAAAAGCCCTCGTACAAAGGCGCGCCTTTCGCATAGCCGAACGTGATGTCGCGCGCTTCTAGCATGGCGCGTCACCTCCGGCGGAAACGTCGCCTTCAACGGAAAAGCCGTGCTCGGGAAGCGCATGCCAAAGCGCCTTGCTGAACGGATGCTCCAACGTGTCAGGCGTGGCGAAATTCGCTACCGCCGTTTCCTCGACGATCGCGCCATCCTTGAACACGGCGATGCGGTCGGCCACCCGCAAGGCGAGCTCGATGTCGTGCGTGATCAGCATGACGCCGCCGCCGGCGTCTGCAAAGGACCGGAAATCGGCCAGCGCCTTCACGGCGAGATCGAGGTCGAGCCCGGGCGTCGGCTCATCGGCGATGATGAGCTTCGGATCGTCCATGAGCGCGCAGCACAGCAGCACGCGGCGGGCCATGCCGCCCGACAGCTCGTGCGGGTACAGGACCGTCGCCTCATCGCCCAAACCGTAGCGTTCGAACAGCTCTCGGCGCCGCGCGCGGCGCTCGGCCGCGCTGCCCGCCGAGCCGAAGCCTTCCACCTGCTTGCCCACCCGCATCAGCGGGTCGAGATGGCTCACGCTCTGGGGCACGAGCGATATTCCGTGGCCGCGCACGCCCGCAAGCGACGCCTGGTCCATCAGCTCGCCGTCGAACCACAGCTCGCCGCGAACCTCGGCATTGGGCTCGAAGAGCCCCATGATGCTATCGGCCAGAAGCGTCTTGCCCGACCCGGACGCGCCCACCACGGCCACGATCTCGCCCGCGTGAACGGAAATGCTCAGGTCGTCGATGACGTAGCTCATGCGCTGCTCGGCCGAGAAGAACGACGCATCGGGATCGTACATGCGGAACCCGACCGACAGGTTGCTGACCTGCAGGAGGTGATGGCCGCGCACATGATGCGACGTCTTCGCATGCGTGTGGTGATGATGCGATTCGGCCTGCGTATGGTCGTGCGCGCGTTCGCGTTTCCCGTCTTCGAGCATGCCCACCCCCTATTCCTGCGAGCTATGGGGGTCGAGGATGCGGCGAAGGTTCGAGCCGACGACGTCGAACAGCATGACGGTCAGCACGAGCGCAAGGCCCGGGAACAAGGCGAGCCACCACATGCCGGCCGACAGGTACGACATCGACTCGGACAAGATGATGCCGATGGCCGGAATGTCGGGGGGAAGCCCGAACCCGAGGAACGTGATGGCGGCCTCGTGCATGATGGCGTGCGGGAACAGCAGCACAAGGCCCACGATGAACTGCGGCAACACATAGGGAACCATGTGCGTGAGGGCGATACGGAGCCTGCTTTGGCCCAGTTTTTGCGCGTGCGCGACGAACTGCGACTCGCGGCATTGGAGGATCTCGGCGCGCAGCACGCGCGTCAGCGACGGCCAGTGCGTCAGCGACACCGCCACCGTCACGCCCACGACGCCCTTGCCGAGCGCGTACGAGATGAGGATGAGCATGACGATGTGGGGTATGCCCATGAACAAGTCGACGAACCAGGTGACCACCGCGTCGGCCCTCTTGCCGCCGAGCGCAGCGATGGCCGCGATCGCAAGCGCTATGAGCGCCGACACGCACGCCGCCAGCAATCCGATGAGCACGCTGGTCGACAGGCCCGCGAACGTGCGCGCCAGCATGTCGCGGCCCATCCAGTCGGTTCCGAACAAGTGGTCCGCAGACGGCATGAGGCTCTTCGCGGAGAAATCGGCCGTCACGGCCTGGCCGGCGAGAAGCTGGCCCGCCACGACCACGATGGCCAGCAGCACCGCCGCGCCGATGCACGACGCCACCGTGACCTTGCGGTTGGTCACGCGCCGCCGTAGGGGCACGTGAAGCACGGGTATCGACATGAACTGGGTCTCGCGGGGATGCAACGCCGCGGAATTCCACTTACCCACGAGCGGCCTCCCCTCTCCTTATGCGAGGGTCGATCATGCCATACAGGATGTTCGCGACAAGGTTGCCGCCGAACACGAACGCCGACGACACGACCGCGATGGCCACGAGCAGCGCCGCATCGCCGCCGAGCGCCGCCGTCACCGCCGCCTGCCCCAGGCCCGGGTACGAGAACACCTGCTCGACAAGCACCGAGCCGCCGAAGATCTCGGAAATCGACGCGAACTGCAAGGTGATGGCGGGCAGCGCCAGGTTGCGCAGGCCATGACGGCGAACTGCCTCCCACGTGCCCATGCCGCGCGCCCGGGCGAAGCGGACGTAGTCGCTTTCCATGACGTCGATGGTCTTCTCGCGCGTGTGCAACGCAATCTGCGCCACGCCCACAACCGAAAGCGTGATGGCGGGAAGCACCATGTGATGCGCGACGTCGAGCAGCGTCACGTCGGCCGCGGCTTTGCCGATGGGCGTCGAGAACCCGATGGGGAACCACCCGAGCGCCACTGCGAACACCATGAGGAACAGCAGGCCCAGCCAGAACGTGGGCGTCGCAGCCAGCACGAAGCAATACGCTTTCACGACCTTGTCGACGATGCTGCCGCGCTTCACGCCGGCCACGATGCCCAGCGTGAAGCCGAGCACGCCGCTGACGACCCAGGCGACGGCCATGAGCAGAAGCGTGTTGCCCGCACGCCAGGAGATGACATCGGCGACCGGCGCGTTGTAGCGCAGGGACGTTCCCAGGTCGCCTTGCAGCGTCGATGTGAGCCAATTGACATAGCGCTGCCAAATGGGAACGTCAACGCCCCAGTATTCGGCGAGCTGCGCGCGCTTCGCCTCGCTCATCGACGTCCATGCGGCCTGGCCCACGTTCGCCTGCACGGGATCGACCGGCGAGAGGCTGATGAGCAGAAATGCGATGACGCTCACTGCAAATAGCAGGAGCGCCAATCGCACGATATGTTTCAGGATGAATCTCGCCACCGCGCTAGTCTAGCAGCTTACCAGCTCCACTGGTCGACGTTGTTCAGCACCGACCAGCCGTGGCCGTGCGGCTGGGGCTTCTGGTCGGCGACCTTCAGGCCGTCACGCTGGAAGAACAGGTGGTCGACGTTCGCGATCCACACCCAAGGCGCATCGCCCTGCGGCGCGAAGCCGGTCGTGCCGTCCCACTGGGCATCCTTCCAATAGGCGAACGACT
The DNA here is from genome assembly GCA_905234785.1 of uncultured Eggerthellaceae bacterium. Classification (GTDB taxonomy): domain Bacteria; phylum Actinomycetota; class Coriobacteriia; order Coriobacteriales; family Eggerthellaceae; genus UBA9715. The sequence continues at coordinate 2,972 of CAJOIP010000045.1, read as the reverse complement.
CTTCCACCGTCGGCTGCACGAGCGCATCGGCAATGTACTGGTCGACCGTCGGGTTCGAGTAGTCGGCCACGTTGAAGCTGCCGTCGCTCGCGTACAGGCTCTCGATTTCCATCGGCGCGTTGCTGCCGAAGCCCCACACGACCGGCGTGCTGTAGCCGAGCGGCATGGCCTCGCTCATGGTCATGCCCTTCGTGTTCACCTCGATGCCGATCTCCTTCATCTGGTTGGCGAACTCGAGCGCGATGCCCTGGCGCACCGAGTCGGTCGTCGAGTAAATGACGTCGAACGAGGCACGCAGGCCGTCCTTGGCGTAGATGCCGTCGTCGCCCTTCACCCAGCCGGCGTCGGTCAGGTACTTCTCGGCGGCCACCGGATCGTAGGCGACTTCCATGGCGTCGCTGTACCACGGCATGCCCGTGCCCACGCTGTAGGCCACGGTGCCGTAGCCGTTCAGCACGTTGTCGATGAACTTCTGGCGGTCGACGCCCGCGTTGATGGCCCGGCGGATTTCCACGTTGGCGGTCACGTCGTTGCCGGCGGGAATCTGCTCGCCGTCCGATT
>CAJOIP010000045.1:0-2315 GCA_905234785.1 uncultured Eggerthellaceae bacterium | reverse complement strand
GATGGTCGCCGACGTGAACGCCAAATCGACCTCGCCCGCGTTGGCGGCGGCCATGGCGGCGTCTTCGGTCATGAACAGGATGACCACGCGGTCCATCTTCACCGGGTCGCCGTAGTAGTCGGGGTTCGCCACGAGCACGGCCTGCTCGCCGCGGTTCCACTGCTCGAGCATGTAACGGCCCGAGCCGATGGTCGTTTCCGGCGTGGTGCCGTAGTCGGCGGTGTAGGCGTGCTCGGGAACGATGCCGACGACGGCCAGTATGTACAGAAGCGCGTTGTACGGACGGTTCAGCGTGATGACGCACGTGGTGGCGTCGGGCGCCTCGGCGTGGTCGACCATGGAAAGGTCAGTTTCGGCCGCAGGCTCGGTCACGATCTTGTTGATGGTGAACGCCACATCGGACGCCGTCAGCGGCTCGCCGTCGGTGAACTTCACGTCATCGCGGATGGTGAACGTCCACGTCAGGCCGTCATCGGAAACCGAATAGTCGGTTGCCAGGTCGTTGTGGAAGTTCAAATCGGCATCGGTCGTGATGAGCGTCGACTGGATGAGCGGCTCGTGCATATGCTCGCCGCTGCCCCAGTTGATGACCGGGTTGAAGCCGGCTTCCGGCTCGGCTTCGGTCGACAGCGCCACGATGACCTGCGATTGGTCAGCAGACGCAGCTTCGCTCGACGAAGCGGCCGAGCTCGCCGAAGCCGCGCTTGACGAAGCGGCTCCTCCCCCGCATCCTGCCAACGCTAAAGCGAAAACCATGGCCATCGCGATTGCGGCGATTGCTTTATATCGTTTTCCCATATTCCCTCCTGTGTGTTACGCAATTCGGTTACGTAACATGCAATATACACGCGGCGGATAACACGGTCAAGGACTTCGTAACATTCAATTGTGCGGACGGTCAGAGTAACCCCAAGCGGAAATCGACCATGCGCCGCAGCGACCAGGCTGCCTTAACGCAGTTCGCGAACTCGGGAGAATAGCGTAGAATAGTATGATTCGTTTTCCCGACCGGCGAATTGATAATCAATTTCCTCGGAGGAAATTGATTCACGTGAAAGGCTAGCATGGACGCAGTTTTCGAAGAAGAACAGCAGCACCTCGCCTGGGCTTTCGGCAAGCTCGAGGAGATCGAGCGCGGCGTGCGCGCCGAAATCGAGCGCACGCTGGCCGACGCCCTGGCCGACAAGGAAGACCTGTTCGACGAGATGACCCGCGACTTCGCGCGCGACATCCAGCTGGAAACGCTTGCCGAGCTGGAAGCCATGAACCGCATCATCGAAAGCTACAACCTGACCGCCGACATCAACGAGGAGAAGCTGCGGCGCGCCCAGCTGCTCATGCGGCGTCCGTACTTCGCGAAGGTGCGCCTGAAATTCAACCATGCCGACGAGCCGAAGGACATCTACATCGGCGCTGCGGGCATGACCGACGAGAAGCGCCGCCATTTCATCGTGGACTGGCGCAGCCCCGTCGCCGAGGTGTACTACAACCAGGAAAACGGGCACACGTCATACGACGCGAACGGCCGCACGATCGAGGTCGACTTGCAGCTGCGCCGTCAGTTCGACATCGAACGAGACCGCCTGAAATCGTACTTCGACACCACCGTGGCCATCGAGGACCCGCTGCTTCTGGCGTCGCTCGCCAAGCGCCGCACCGCGCAGCTGCAGGCCATCACGACCACCATCCAGAAAGAGCAGAACCGCGTCATCCGCCATGCCGACGTGCCCGCGCTGCTCGTGCACGGCATCGCCGGGTCGGGCAAGACGTCGGTGCTGCTGCAGCGCATCGCGTATCTGTTCTACACCGAGCGCGAGACCTTGAAGCCCGACCAGGTGCACCTGCTGACGCCCAATCCCGTGTTCGGGCGCTACATCGACAACGTGCTTCCCGACATGGGCGAGTCGAACCCGCAGATCATGACGTGGGACGCCCTCATGGAAACGCTCGGGCTGGCCGGCCGCGGCGTCGCGCGCGACGCCGACATCTCGGTGCTGCGCCGCATCGACGAACTCGTGCCGAGGCTCCAGCTCGAGGCCAACGACTTCAATGACCTGCGCGTGGAAGACGAGCGCGTCATCGCGGCGCATTCCGCGCGCGCCTCGATGGAGAAGTTCGCGCACCTGCCCATGGGCACGCACCGCTGCACGCTTGCCATCGAGGACCTGAAGGACAAGCTGGAACAGCGCATCATGCGCCTGTCGAAGGACGAGGAGACGCAAGAGCGCGTCATGGACCTTCCCGACGACGAGCAGATCCGCCTGTTCGGCCAGCAACTCGCGCCGCTCGACGAGGAGGAAGTCGCCAGCTACACC
>CAJOIP010000044.1 GCA_905234785.1 uncultured Eggerthellaceae bacterium | reverse complement strand
GGGCCAGAAGGCCCTCCGATTTGCCGGCGCCTTGCGGCGCTTCCACCTGCGACAGAGTAAGTGCAGCCTTTCCTGCACTAAGTTTGGCAATCAAGGCGTTTCCGCGATTTCCCGTATTGGCATGAAATAATTATCTTATCTGGGAAGTATTACCTGGAAACTCAGATATAATAGTATGGTTGCCAAGAAGGCTTTATGAGCTGACTTACACCCACGCCCACTCCTTCGGAGGGAAACGCCATGAGCATGGATGGAAGCCACACCCAGAATACCCAGAATGGTTCCAACGTTCATTTTGAGGCCGTTCCATCGCGCGCCGAGCTGAGCGCGTACATCGCCGATCATGTCGACGAAGCCATCGCCAAAGGGTGGGTCAAGCCTTACTACCAGCCCGTCGTGCGCACGCTGACCGGCAAGCTCTGCGGCTCGGAAGCGCTCGCCCGTTGGGAAGACCCCGTCTTTGGTCTGTTGACGCCCGACAAGTTCGTTCCCGTGCTGGAAGACGCGCGCCTCATCAACAAGGTCGACAGTTGCATCGTGCGCGAAGTGTGCCGCCAAATCCGCGAGAGCGCCGACGAAGGCGTGCCCGTCGTGCCCATCTCGTTCAACCTGTCGCGCCTCGATTTCGACTTGTGCGACATCTTCGGCATCATCGAGGACGCCACGCGCGAATACGAAGTGCCGCGCCGCTTGCTGAACATCGAGATCACCGAATCGACGTTCGCAACCGATCCGTCGTTCATGGTGAAGATAATCGAGAAGTTCCATTCAGTCGGCTACCAGGTGTGGATGGACGATTTCGGCAGCGGGTACTCTTCCCTGAATGCCCTGAAGGACTTCGAGTTCGACGAGATGAAGATCGACATGGAGTTCCTCAGCCGCTTCGGCGAGAAATCGAAGACCATCTTGGCATCGGTTGTCGACATGGCCAAGAAGCTCGGCATTCAAACGCAGGCCGAGGGCGTGGAAACCGAGGAACAGCGCGTATACATGCGCCGCATTGGGTGCGAGAAGATGCAGGGCTACCTGTTCGGCAAGCCCATGCCCTACAACGCCGAGAAGTTACGCGAGCTTGCCGAGGCGATTGGCGTGGAGACGTCAGCCGAGCGCATGTACCTGCGCGAGATCGGCGGCGTCAACACGCTGAGCCTTTCCGAGCGCGACTTCACAGCCGGCAACGACACGCACGACTACGTGACGAGCATGCCGCTGGCCATCATCGAGTACGCAAACGATTCGTTCAAGGTGCTCGATTCGAACCGCGTGTTCAGGGAAGGCCTCGCGAATGTCGGGGTGTCGTCGATGGAAGTTGCCGAGCAGCTCATCAACGACCAGACCCGCATGCTTGCGCGGCAGGCGCGTCGGCTGATTCACACGATACCGACCGAGCAATTCGTGCGCATCGACTACACAGCCGGCGAAACGCCGTGCGTGATGCGCGCGAAGTACATCACGACGCAAGACGACAGGGTGGCGGTGCTCGTCACCATCGACGATACCATCGAGCAGGGCGAGCGTAAGCGCTTCGACCGCATGAACGACGCGCTCGAGGTGCTGTACAGCATCTACGAGCATGTCGACATCATTCACCTCGACGACGAGTTTCTCGAGCCCGTGTTCGGCAACGCGGGGTACACGGCGCAATACGACGCGCCCACGTTCAACAGCACGACCGAGCACTTTGCGCGGACAGAGGTGTACCCGAGCGACCGCAAGCGCTACATGGAGTTCATGGAGCATTCCACCATGATTCAGCGCATTCGCGAAAGCGGCGAGAACTATCTCGTCGGGTTCTTCCGCACGCGCGGGAAGGGCGCCGACTACACTTGGAAGCTGTTCGCGCTCATTCATTTGGCCGATAAGCCGGGCAATCAGGTGATGCTGTGCATCCGCAGCACGCACTGGGCAAACGACGGGCTGTTCCAGGCGGCGTTCGATCGGGAAAGCAAAGACATCGAAAGCCCTTCCGACATCGAGAACCCCGACCTCCGCCTGACCGCCGGAAGCCTGTGGCGCGCGCTCGCGCACGACGACGACATGGCGCTGTTCTGGAAGGACCGCGACCGCAAGTTCGTCGGCGCCAATCAGGCGTTCCTCGATTACTACGGCTTCGAGTCGGCATCCGAGATCCTCGGCAAGACCGACGAGGACATGGGCTGGCACATCGATCCGGTTCCCTTCAAGAAAGACGAGCTGCGCGTGCTGAACGAAGGCGCCCATCTGAGGGATGTGGTGGGGCAATGCATCGTGCGCGGCGAGGTGCGCGACATCGTGGCCACTAAGCGGCCCGTGTACCGCAACGGCCGCATCGTCGGGTTGGTGGGGTATTTCGTCGACCTGAACGACAAGATGGAGGTCGAGGGCGACTTCGGGCGCCTGCCGCTCGTCGATTCCGCGACTGGCGTGTTCAATTACACGGGCCTTGAGTCGGCCACGTGGAAGTTCGTCGACTCGTACAAGCGCCTGGGTATGGACTTCGCCATGATCAGCGTGAACATCGAGAGCTTCCAACAGATCAACGACGATCTGGGCTACGATTTCGGCGACAAGGTGCTGAAGCGCGTGGCTGAAGAGCTGCGTGACGTGGCAGGTCAGACGTGCGTCATCGGGCATGTGTATTCCAGTCGGTTCGTCGTGCTGTCGCAGAATGTCGACGAGGCCGAGCTTCAGGCGCTTTGCGACGAGATTGAGCGGCGGCTCGTGTCCATCGCCGAGGTCGACGGCACGCCGTGCACGATTTTCGCGCTGGCGGGGTATGCGCTGTATTCCAAGCACGAGGACATCGAGGCCATGAAACGCTACAACCGCGAGCGCCGCATCGAACGTCGCGACGCGTGGGCGGACCAAGGCTTGAACGAGGCCGATATCATCACCTCTTCGATTCTGTAGCGCAATACGTCACGCAACGGGTCGCAGAGCGTTCCTGCGACTCGTTGTGGTAGCATTCTTCCCGTTCGCTTTACCCTTGCCGAAGGATGCTTGCATGGAGCTTCTCATCGTGTGCCCGCTTGCGTTTATCGCGGGATTCGTCGATTCCATTGCAGGTGGTGGCGGGCTCATCTCGCTGCCGGCGTTCATCTTCGCGGGGTTGCCGGTTCACAGCGCCATTGCCACGAACAAGCTTCAGTCGACGATGGGAACGGCCATCGCCACGATCAAGTACGCGATGAGCGGCTACATGGTGAAGGAGTTCGTCGTCGTGGGCGTGGCGTGCGGCCTTTTGGGGTCGTGGGGCGGCAGCAACCTGGCGCTGCTGGCTGACGACACGGTGCTGCGCATCATCATGCTCGTGGCGTTGCCATTCATCGCGTTCTTCGTCTTGCGCACGAAGAACCTCGACGCGTTTTCCAAAGACCCGTTGCCGCTTCGCAGGGCGATGGCCATTACCGCGGTGATTGCGCTGGTCATCGGCGTGTATGACGGTTTCTACGGACCGGGCACGGGAACGTTTCTCATGCTTTTGCTGCCCGCGCTGGCGCATCAGAACGTGCGCACGGCCGCCGGCACGACGAAGGCCATCAACCTTTCCACGAACGTGGCGGCGCTTGTCGTGTTCCTCGTGAACGGGGCGGTGCTGCTGCCGCTGGGCCTGGCGGCGGGCGTGTTCAACATCGCGGGCAACTACCTCGGCGCCAACAAGTTCACGCAAGCGGGCGCTTCCATCGTGCGCCCCATCATGCTCGTGGTCCTGGTGCTGTTTGCTGCTAAACTCGTATTCGATTTGCTCGTGTAATGAGGCAAAAGGACTATCCTGTTGCCCCATCGCATGCGACTGAAAGGAAGGGCCTACATGAAACTGCTGGTCATTGGCGATGAGAAACGATTCAACAAGTACTTGCCCGATTTGCCTATCGTGGGGCAGGTGGAAGCGGTCGTCGTGGGGCGGGGCACGTCCGACGACGACATCATCGCGCGCGTGGGCGACGCTGACTTCATTGCGGCTGACGCGGTGAGCCCCGTGAGCGCGCGGGTCATGGATGCCTTCCCGAGCCTGAAGCTCATCCATTCCGAAGGCGTGGCCTTCAACGCCATCGACGTGGCGGCGGCGCGCGAACGTGGCATCGTCGTGTGCAACAACGCCGGCGTGAACGCGGGCGCTGTGGCAGAGCAGGCGGTGCTGCTGATGCTCGGCTGCCTGCGCCACGTGGTGGAAGGCGACGTTGCCGTGCGCTCGGGTCAGCAGATTCGGATGAAGGAGCGGCTCATGGTGGCCGGCATCCGCGAGCTCGGCGATTGCTCGGTGGGCCTCGTGGGCTTGGGCGCCATCGCGCGCGAGACGGCCAAGCGGCTGCATGCGTTCGGCTGCGACGTGGCGTATTGGAACCATCGCCGCCGCACGTCCGAGCAGGAGGAAGAGCTCGGCGTGCGCTACCTGCCGCTTGAGGAGCTGGCGCGCACATGCGACATCGTCAGCATTCACGTGCCCGTGACGCCCGAAACCGAGAACCTGGTCGATGCGGCGTTCCTGGCCTCCATGAAGCCCGACGCCGTCCTCATCAACACGGCGCGCGGCGAGATCGTCGATCAGGTGGCGTTGGCCGAAGCGCTTGAGGCTGGCACGATCGGCGCCGCCGGTTTGGATACGCTTTCACCCGAACCCGTTCCCGCCGATCATCCGCTGGCATTGCTGGAAGGCGACGCAGCGAACCGACTTGTGCTCTCGCCGCATATCGGGGGCGTCACCGAAGGCATGTTCCGCCGCGCCTGGACGACCGTCTGGAACAACATCGCCGCCGTCGCCGCTGGCAGCGACCCCGTCAACGTCGTGTAATCTGCCATGTGCGGGGAGAGGGGGTCTCCTATCACATCGCACGCGATGTCATCGCGTGCGATGTGACAGGAGACCCCCTCTCCCCGCACGCTTCCCGCGCAGACGTTACCGCACTTCCTCGACGTAGGTTCGGATGAGGTTCTCCTCGGTGATGCAGGATTTCAAGCAGTCGCGGATTGCATAGAGGGCTTCGCCGCCGTCGGGCATCTCATACGTAGTCGAGAACGAAAGCCAGATGGGGAACATCTCGTTCGGGTCGGCGCTCTCGTAGGTCAGGCTCACGTGTGGCGTCGATGCATCCAAGGCGATGAACTCGCTTAAGGGCAGCTCGCCCCATTCCTTCATGCCAGCCTTGTCGACGATAACGTTGACCTGGTCGAGCAGGTCGTCAGGTGCGCGGTATTCCCCGACCGAAATCGGGTCGCTGTGCATCTTCGCCTCGCGCACGACAACGGTTACCGCGCCATCGTCCGCGCGTTTCGCCTCTACGCTGTACAGGTTGCCGTTCATGTCGCCCGAATCGGTGTAGTTGGCCGATTGCAAGGCGCCGTACTCGCCGGTGTCGGTTACGCTGGCCCTGCCCGTATAGTTCATGTCGTCTCCTATCGCGCGCCCGAAGAACTCGTCGATCACGCCGATCAGCACCGGATCGGCCGTGTTGCCTCGCTTCGCGTCGTAGCCTGCCAAGAACGAGGCTGCGACGTCGTCGGGGATACCATCGGGGTACTGCTCTTGCAGCTCGGCCAGCTCGGCGCCCTTTTCCGCCAGGTATGCCGCCGACTCTTCGGAATAGAAGTACGTGTTGTGCCCGTTGCGGCCCTCGGCGTCGCAGGTGTAGTACTCGGCGCCTGGGTTCGTGATGACGCTGCGCTGCGCCATGATGGACGCCCCGTCATACGAGATGACGGCGTCGTCCGTGCCGTGAATCACGAGCACCGGCGCCTCGGTCTTGTTGATGCCGGCAACGGCGGCGCGGTCGGCATCGGCGCCGAACGTAAGTTTGTTGTTCAGCCAGATGGTCGCCTCTTGCGTGACGGCGAACGGCCCCATCTGCTTCTCGCTCGTCTCGAACAGTATGTCGCACGGCTCGTTGAAGCCCGACATGGTGACGCACGCATCGACGTCGGGCACGATGTCGAGCGCGCCCGCCACGCCGTATCCGCCCCAGCTATGCCCCCACAGCACGAGCGGCAGGCCTTCGTTCAGGTCGTTGTCGCGCACGAACTGCACGGCTGCCGCCACGTCGAGCGGGCTTTGCGCCATGCCGATGGTGCTGTCGCCGTCGCTTTCCCCGCAGCCGATGGCGTCGTAGGCGAACACCGTCCAGCCGCGGTCGACCATCGCGCAGATGAGCGCCAGGTAATCGGAATGCTGCGAGAAGATGCCGTGGCGGAACACGATGAACCCGCGCGGGTTCTGCGCTTCGTACACGTAGCCGCGCAGCGTTGAACCCTCGAACTGGAATTCCACGGGCGTGCGTGGATGCCCGTCGGCGAACGCCTCGTAAGCGGGCAGCAGGTTGGGCTCGCTTGTCGGCACGCGCTTGTAGGTCTGCTCCAGTATCATGCGGTCGACGAAGAACGACCCCACGAAGAACACGACCACTACCACCGCGAACACGATGCCGGCGATCTTGCCAGCCTTGCTGCTCCCATCGCTCATGTGCCCTCCTCGCCGCCGTTTTCGCCTATTGTACCGCGACCACAAGCAAAGACATGTTGCATGGCGCCCGTAGGGGCACTCTCCGAGCGCCCGCTTGTCATGGTTGACGGGCGCTCGGAGAGCGCCCCTACGGTTTACCTATCACATTCTTCAAAAGCATAGCGTATTGCGGAGCGCGGGCGCCTATTCCCAAGGCGCCCGCTTATAGTTCTGCTAGCGGTTACCCGCCACGGGAGGGGGTCTCGTGGCAGGTGGGGAGGCTAGCGGTTGTCCTGGATGATGCGCACGATGACGTCGTGCAGCAGCTCTACCGTGTAGTCGCCGACGATGGGCTCGAGGTGCGTGTTGCCCACGCCCGAGTCGTCGGTGAGGAACACGTACGTGCCGTCGGTCATGATGGCAAGCGCGCGCCCGAACAGCTCGGTTTCGCGTTCGGCGTTCGAGGCCACCACGGGCACGAGGCGGATTCCGCGCTCGGCGGCGCTGCGCACGGCGGCGTCGATCGCCACGTCGGTGCCGTAATGCGGCGGCGCGTCGAAGATGAGGAAGGCCACCTTGTTGCAGTCGGGGCGCCATGCGGTGTTGTCGGTGATGGCCTCGCGCAGGATGCGCGCCACGGCTTCGGGGGTGTCGCCGCCGCCATCGGCGTACTCGGCGTTGAGCTGCCGCTGCACGGTGGCCACGTCGCTTGTGAAGGGGTTGCACTTCGTCACGTAGTCGTCGCCCTCGTCGCGGTAGAAGTTGACGGAATACTCCACGCCGTCGCCGCCCACGTCGCCCGCAATGGACGCGAAGTCCTTCTGCAGGTAGGCGATCTCGTCGGCCATCGATCCGGTCGTGTCGACGATGAACATGACCTGCAGTTCCGCCGCCGGCGCGGGCGCGCTGGAAACAACCAGCTCGGCGTCGCCGATGACGGGCCTCGTGGTACCGCCCTGCGGATCGGCGAGCTCGTCAATTGCCACGGCCAGGTACTGCTCGGCGCCGCCGGAGCGCACCTTCGCCGGCATCGTGTCCTCATCGTAGAAGAGGTACGCAGCGCCTTCCTTGTCGCTGACTGCGATCCAGATGACGCCGCCGGCCTCGTCGAGCAGCTGCACCTGCGCGCCGCGCACGGGGGCTCCCGCCTTGTCGGTCACGGTCGCCTTCACGCGATGGGTCGGGTCGAGCCCGAACACGGGGAAGCCGATGGTGCCCGCGTTCACCAGGTTCGTGAAGAACGGCCAGTTCGTGTTGTCGTTCCATTCCCCGGCAGTCAGCACGTAGGCCTCGCCGGGCTGCTGGACGATGTCGGGCGTGCCGGGCATGAGCGCGTCGGAATTCGACTCGACGCGGGCGCTTTCCACCGCGCCATCGGCCGCGTAGCCGTCAGCTGCCGATTCGGTTTCCATCAGCACGGTCGTCTCGTCGCTTGAGCCCGCGTCCTCTGCAACGTCTTTCGCCGAGGGGCCCGACATGTTCGAGAACGCCAGCGCGCCCACGCCAAGCGCCAACACGAGGCATGCCGCGATGGCGATTGGCGCTGCGGCCTTGCGGCGCTTGCGCTGCGGCGGCATCTTCACCACCTTGGCGGCGGGCTCTTTCGTGTCGCCTGCCTGCGCCGCGGCGCCCGCGCTCTGCGGCTCTCCTGCCCGCGCAGCAATGTTCGCAGCGTGCGCCTCTTCCACGTACTCGTCTTTGATCAGCCCGATGGCGTCTTGCAAACGCTCAGCTTTGCCGCTCATAGTCTCACGCCCTCCTGTTCCAGGTAGATGGCCAGCTTGTCCCGGGTGCGCTTCAGCGACATCTTCACCTTGCTCGGGCTGAAGCCGAAACGCTCGGCGATGTCGGCGACCGCGTCGAAGTGCCAGTAGCGGCACACGAAGATACGCCGGTCGTCTTCGCCTAAGCCGCCGAGGAACGTATCGATTTTGCGCGCGAGTTCCTCCTCTTCCAGGCGTTGCCCGACGTCGCTGGTCTGCGCCACGCACTCTTCCAGCTCGTCGAGCGAAAGCGCCACCTCGCCCGAGCCGCGTTTCGCAGCCGAGTAGGCGCGCCACCGCTTCAGCGACAGGTTGCGCGTGATCTTGCCCAGGAACGTGCTGAGGCTCGTCGGCCGGTGAGGCGGCATGGCGTTCCAGGCGCCCAGGTACGTGTCGTTCACGCACTCTTCGGCGTCTTGCCCGTTGTTCAGGATGCGCCGCGCGATGGCGTGGCAATACGCGCCGTACTTCGTTTTCGTTTCCGCGATGGCGCGCTCTTCCCGCTGCCAGTACAAATCGACGATCGCCGCATCTTCCATGTTCCACCTCCTGTCGGCGAGCCTCTATCCATCAACTACCGTTTCCAGATGGGTTGGTCACAAGGATACGTCACTTTTTTCGAAAAGATTGCGGGTATCATGGAAGCAACCGCATGCGAGGGAAGGAACGCCATGTTCGAGCCGCTGTCGAGGGTCAGGCAAATGGTGACGGCGAAAGTCCAGAAAGCGCAGCTGCGCATGCTGCCCGAGCTGGTCTTGGGGCCGGGTTCGCTCTACGATGTGCCCGATCTGCTGCGCGACCAGGACATCCGCTGCGTCATGGTGGTGACGACCGAGGGGTTCGTGCGCCGCGGCGTTATTCCCTCGTTTACGAAGGACCTGCTGACCAGCGGCATCACCGCTGCCGTGTTCTCGGATGTGAAGCCCGACCCCGACCTGGAGTGCGCAGAAATGGCCGCTGCGTTCTACCGCAGCCACGGCTGCGAGGGCATCGTGGCCATCGGCGGCGGCTCGGTCATGGACTGCGCGAAGGTCGCCGGCGCCCTGGCGGTGAAGCCCGGGAAGAAGGCGCTCGACATCGTGGGCATCATGAAGGTTCACGCCACGCTGCCGTACCTCGTCGCCGTGCCGACCACGGCGGGAACCGGGTCCGAGGCGACAGCCGCCGCGGTCGTAACCGACCCCGAGCGGCAGCGCAAGTACGCGGTGGGCGACCTGTCGCTCATCCCCGATGCCGCCGTGCTCGACCCGAACCTGCTGGTGGGCCTGCCGCCCGCCATGACGGCCTACACGGGCATGGATGCGCTGACCCACGCCGTCGAGGCGTACATTAACCGTTACGGTTCGCGCGAGGCCTACGATTACGCGCGCGAGGCGGTCGAGCTCGTCTTCAAGAACCTTAAACCCTCGTTCGACGACGGCGCCAACTCCAAGCTGCGCGAGAACATGCTGATCGCCTCGTACTATGCGGGCATCGCGTTCTCGAACAACATGGTCGGCTACGTGCACGCGCTCGCGCACGGCATCGGCGGACGCTACCACGTGCAGCACGGGCTGGCCAACGCCGTGCTGCTGCCCGAGGTGCTGGAAGAGTTCGGCGAAGCGGCCGAGCCGCGCCTGGCCGAGCTGGCCGAGGCCATCGGGCTGGGAGGCGCCACCGACCACGACCTTGCGGCCGCGTTCATCGCGCGCATCCGCGACCTGAACGCGAGCATGGGCATTCCCGCCGTCATCCCCGAAATCCGCGCGGAAGACATCCCCGAGCTTGCCGCCGGCGCCGAGAAGGAGGGCAACCCGGCATATCCCGTGCCCGACATGTGGAACGTTCAGCGCTTCGCGAAAGTGCTGCGCCGCGTCGCTGGCGCGGGCGAAGCACAACCTGCCGCAAAGAACGGCCAGGTGCGCATCACGAAACCCGGGCCGCTGCTGTCCGAAGACGGTTTGCTCGTGCAGCCCGGCTGGGCGACGTCGCTGCTGCTCGAATACGACCGCTCGCGCATCGCCGCATCGAAGATCCGCGTAAAAGAATGGGACTATTACCTCGTGAACGACGGCGAGTACGCGCTCGCGTTCACCATCGGCGACATGGGCTATGCGGCCATGGTGTCGGCTTCGCTGCTCGACTTCGCGAACGGCACGTTCATCACGGAAAGCACGCTGGGCGTGCTGCCGCTTGGCCGGCTGGGCCTGCCTGCAACGTCAGCGCTTGGCATCACGCGCTACGCCGACAAGCGCGCCGCCCTGACGTTCGAGGTGGCAGGCGGCATGCGCAGGCTCGTGGTGAACTTCGCCGACTTCAAGGACGCCCATCCGCTCGTCGCCGAGATCGTGCTCGACGACGAGCCGCGCGATTCCATGGTCATCGCCACGCCGTGGGCCGAAGACGACCGCGCGTTCTACTACAACCAGAAGATCGTCGGCATGCGCGCCATCGGCTCATTCGCGCTCGGCGAGTTGTACCACGAGTTCCGCGACACCGAAGCGCTCGGCCTGCTCGACTGGGGCCGCGGCGTGTGGACGCGCGACAACACCTGGTACTGGAGCGCGGCTCAAGGCTGGCAGGACGGCCAGCGCATCGGCTTCAACCTGGGGTACGGCTTCGGCGACACGACGGCTGCTTCCGAGAACATGGTGTTCGTCGACGGCGTCGCCCACAAGCTCGGGCGCGTCGACTTCGGCATTCCCGTGCGTGCCGCCAGCGCGAAAACGGTCGGCGAGCGGTTCGACCTCATGAAGCCATGGCATTTCACCGACGACGAGGGCCGTCTGGAACTCGAGTTCACGCCCGGCATCGACCGCTGCGACTACCTGGACTTCAAGGCGATCGTGAGCGACCAGCACCAGGTCTTCGGCCTATTCAGGGGTTGGGTGATTCTCGATGATGGCACGCGACTCGAAATCCGCGACCTGCGCGGCTTCGCCGAAGCGGTTCACAACATGTACTAGCATCATCGGTCTGCGAGCGACGTCCACATCGACATGGTCTCGAAGCGGGACTGCATGAACTCGTCGCCGAAGTACTGAGCGCAGAATTCTTGCCAGGGCGTTTCGATGGGCGCGCCCAGCTTGCGCAGGTACCAGCAGTCCATGCAGATGACCGTGAGGATGGCGTCGACGAGCAGCACTACGGTGAAAGCGAGCGTCAGCGGCACGCGTGCGCGCAGGGGGATGAGGTCGACGAGCTTCATGACCTGGGGCAGCAGCGCCTTCATCCACGCAAGTCCGATGGCGCCCCACAGGCACGCCATGAGCAGGCTCGTGTGCCCGTGGAAGTTGAAGGGCTGTCCCTCGTAACTCCACGCGACGATGCCGAACGCGCTTTCCCAGAACCACCCGGCGAAGTACTCGAAGGCGGCGCCCACGACGCCGGCGACAACGAACAGCACGATGGCCTTGCGTTTCACGAGGCGGTTCAACGCAACGGTGATCAGCACGGCGCCCATGCCGTAAATGGGCGAGAAGGGCCCGATGACCAGGCCGGCGCGCGATTCCCAATGGCCGTCGCGGAAGAAGCTGACGATGGTCTCGCCGACGAGCCCCACGACGCTGCAGATGACGAAGATCCAGAAAAGGTTGTAGAAGCTTAAGGGAATGGCGCCGCGAAAGCCGCCTTCGCGCGGGTTGTGGCGGTCGAGGTTCGGGTCGTTGCGCATCTGGTAGGCGATGACGCAGACGAATTGGAAGACGAACGTCGACGAGAGCGGCGTGTCCTCGATGAACAGCACGTCGAAGCCGAAGGCGAAGATGAGCAGCGCCACGAGCGCGCGGGCGAACATGCGCGCCGTATGCACGTCGCCTTGGCGGTCTTTTGCGACGAGCTCGACCAGGCACACGGCGATGGCGGTGATCAGGCACACGTACGTGACGGGCTGCCACAGCGCGTCGAATCCCCACGTGTCGCCCGTGGCCGAGCGCGTGGCGATTTGCGCGACGCCCGACAGCACCGACAGCGCCATGAGCGCGTTCAGCACGTGGCGACCGATTTGTTTTCCCTTGAATGGCATGTGCGCTAGTCTAGCGCAAAAACAGGGCCGGATGCGCATGTCATCCGGCCCTGTTTTCTGTCGTTCCGATCCGGCTTCTGTCGTTCCGATCCGGCTTCTGTCGTTCCGATCCGGCTTCTGTCGTCCGACCCTGTTTTCTGTCATTCCGAGCGTAAGCGAGGAATCTCAGCGAAGCTGTCGAAGGGGTAAGCGCTTCGCGGAGACCCCTCGCCTGCGGCTCGGGATGACATATGGCGTCAAGAGCGATTCTGGCGCCCCTGATTATTAGCGCATGCCGCCGCGCGAGCCCATGCCGCCCATGTCGCCTTGCGGACCGCCGCTCATTCCGCCTTGCGGGCCACCGGACATGCCGCCTTGGGGGTCGCCCTGCATGCCGCCCATGCCGCCGCCCATCATGGAGTTGGTCAGCTCGGTGACCTGCTCGCCGTTGACGGTGACCGTGCCGCCGTTCAACTGGCCCTGGCCATCGAAGTCGAAGGCGAACTGGGCGGTGATGTCGACGGTGCCGCCGTTGATGAACAAGTCGCCGTTCGAATCGAGCGCGTCGGTGTCGCCCTGCGCCATGTTTATGGTGATGGTGCCGCCGTTAATCTCGAGGGTCACGCTGTAGGAGCTCGATTTGCTCGTGGCGTTGATGCCGTCGTCGGTTGCCTCGATGTCGATGGTGCCGTCGTTGATCTGCACGTAGGTGCCCTCGATGGCCTCGTCGGCGCTGATGGTGAACGTGCCGCCGTCGATTTGCACGGCTGCGTCGCCCTCGATACCGTCACTGCTGGCGTTCAGGTTGAACGTGCCGTCGGCGATGTAGACGTAGCCCAGCGTGTCGTCGTCGGAGTTCTCGCTGTGGATGGCGTCGGTGCCGGCCGTGATCGCGAACGTGCCGTCGGCGATGGCGACCGAGTCCTTGCCCTGGATGCCGTGGCCGGCGGCGGTGATGTTGTACGTGCCGCCCGTCACCTTCACGTCGTCCTTGCCGACGATGCCGTTGTCGCTCGACTCGATGGTCAGCGTGCCCAAGCCGTTCAGCACGATGTCGTCCTTGGCGAAGATGACGCCGTCGACATTGTCGTCCGACGTGGAGGCGAAGGCGCCCGTCACGGCGAGGGTGTTGGTCGAGCCGCTCGTCGTGGTGACGAACACCTTGTCAGCCGACACGACGTAGATGGCCGGGGCATCGCTGTTCGTGATGGACGCGCCGTCGAGCACGAGCTGCACCTTCGCTGAATCGTCGGCCTCGACCGTGATGGTGACGTCGGTTGCCGTGCCGCTAATCACGTATACGCCCTCTTCGGCGATCTGCACGTCCTCGCCGCTGGTCAGCGTGATGGTCTTGGCGTCGGTCGTGTCGGCCGTCTGCTCGAGGTCGCGGTCGGTGAACATGTCGGATGTGTCTATCACGCCGCCTGTGGCGGAGGCGACTGCCGTGGTCGCGCTGCTTGCAGAGCTTGACGACTCGACAACCGCTGCAGCGCTCGAGCTCGCCTGCGCGCTGGTCGAACTTGAAGTGGTGGCCGCGCTCGCGCAGCCGGTGAAGGCACCGATTGCGAGGGCCGTGCTCAGGATAAGTGCCGTTCCAATGCGTTTCATGGTTCTTCCTTCCTTTCCAACTATGAGATGCATGGTACGGGTGCAACCTGAATTCACCCTGAAAGGGGTGGGGCGGTTTTCTCTGGGATTCGGCGGGAGTGCACGCTCGGCGGCGCTGTCGTCTACCTTCAGTGACGTTAGTCGCCGCCTCGTTTAGCTGCGGAATCGCCCGCACGCACTCCCGCCGAATCCCAGAGAAAACCGAGGGGGTGCGCAATTATTCTAATGCGGACTCGTCGGTGATTGTGAGTCCGGCGGATTGCAGGGCTGTAGTGGTGATGCCTTGGCCGGGGGTTAGCTTGCCGGTGAAGGTGCCGTCGTAGATTTCGGTTACGCCGCAGGAGGGGCTGCGCGACTTCAGGATGGCGCGGGTGCAGCCGCTTTCGCGGGCAAGGGCCACGGCTGCGCGGGCGCCGGCTTGGAAGGTGGCGGTGCGGTCGTGGCCTTCGCGGTCGACGACGCGTCCGTCGGGCTGGATCTCCGAGGGCGTGCGCGGGGTCGGCAGGCCGCCGAGTTGCTCGGGGCAGACGGGGACGAGCTCGAAAGATGCGGCAAGCGCCTGCACGGCTTCGCATGGCACGGCCTTGCCGTCGTAGCGGCACGGCTCGCCCAGCAAGCAGGCGCTGACCAGTATGCGTTCGCGTTGCGTCATGCGAGTATGATATACAAAACGCGGCTGTGCGTTTAACGAGCAGATTGAAAGGTTGGGGCGTGAACAAGGTTTCTAAGCGTATTGCCATTTCAGTGGCGCTCGCCGTTTTCGTTATCGTGCTGAGCGCTTGCAGCATCCAGGGTTCTAGCAGCTCGTCGTCTTCGTCGGGTGCGGGGTCTTCTTCGGCCTCTGCTGCCGTGGAAAGCAGCGGTTCTGCGCCCGCCGCATCGTCGGGGCTTGCGACTCCTGCGACTGCGGGCGCATTGCATGTGGAGGGCACGCGCCTTGTCGGCGAGCATGGCGAAGCGGTGCAATTGAAGGGCGCGAGCACGCACGGGCTGGCATGGTTTCCCGCGTACGTGAACGACGCCTTGTTCGGCGAGCTTCACACTGAATGGGGCGCTAACGTCGTGCGCTTGGCCATGTACACGGCGGAAAGCGGCGGCTATTGCGCCGACGGCGATCAGGCGGCGTTGCGCAAGCTCGTCGACGATGGGGTGCGATTCGCGACTGACAACGATTTGTACGTCATCGTCGACTGGCACATTCTCTCCGATAACGACCCGAACATGCATGCCGACGAGGCGGAGGCGTTCTTCGCCGAGGTTTCCGCCGCGTATGCCGACCATGACAACGTGCTGTACGAAATCTGCAACGAACCAAATGGCGGCACGACGTGGGCAAGCGTGAAGGCGTATGCCGAGCGCGTCATTCCCGTGATTCGAGCGAACGACCCCGATGCCGTCGTTATCGTGGGCACGCCGACATGGTCGCAAGACGTCGATGCCGCGGCGGCCGATCCGCTGGCATTCGACAACGTCATGTACGCGCTGCATTTCTATGCGGCCACCCACAAGGAAGACCTTCGCGCCAAGGCGACAGTCGCGCTCGATGCGGGCCTGCCGCTGTTCGTGAGCGAGTTCGGCATCTGCGATGCCAGCGGCAACGGCGCCATCGACGAAGTGCAGGCCGATGCGTGGGTATCCCTGCTCGACGAGCGCGGAGTCAGTTATGTCATGTGGAACCTTTCGAACAAAGCCGAATCAAGCGCCATGTTCAAGGCGACCTGCGACAAGATCTCTGGTTTCGCAGACGACGACCTCAGCCAAGCCGGCATGTGGCTTAGGCGTACGCTTGCGGGGGAAGGCGGCACGTCCGCTTCAAGCGCTATGGGACAAGCTTCGGGCGATGGCGCACCTTCAAACGCAGCGGACCGGCCATCGGGCGATGCCGCCTCGGCTGGCACCGCTTCCGTTGATGGGGCGGAGTTGCCCGTGCGCACGAGCGGCAATTTCGAATACCGCGCAACCTTGCGCACGACATGGGAATCGAACGGCGAATCGTATTTCCTGTATGACCTGGTCATAGTGAACGACGGCGAAGCGGCAAGCTCGTGGGCGATCGACGTTCCCTTTAGCGGTGCCTTCACCTTGTCCGACAGCTGGAACGGCGCGTTTCTGGCAGAAGGGAACAACCTGCATATCTCCAACGCCGATTACAATGGAGCCGTTGCAAGTGGCGGCTCGATCGCCGATGTCGGCTTCATCGTCTCGGGCCCTGCTTCGCTCGCGTTGGAGTAGGCGGATCGGCGCAAGGGACGAGGCGCAAAGCGGGCGAAGCGAAGCGCCCGCGGCCTTCGCTTTGCAGCGTTGCAGGTTATTTTGCATTTCGCGCAGTGATATCGGTTCCATGTGTAGTTGTTTGCATGGATATGAAGCACATGTGCATCGTATTCCCGCATAGGCGGTGCTTCAACATACACACGGAGCCCATATGACTGCATGAAACGTGAAAATGCCGTCATTATGCAGCGATATGCGGTCTATGTGTGGCTTGACATCAGCTGTGCATTATACGAACATATGTACCATGCAAGAATTCACGGCATTGGAGGGACTCAACGGCGCCCAGCGGCAGGCGGTCACCACGACCGAGGGCCCCGTGCGCGTCGTGGCCGGCGCGGGGTCGGGCAAAACGCGGGCGTTGTCGCGGCGGTTCGCGTACCTGGTGAACGACTTGGGCATCATGCCGGGAAACATCCTGTGCGTCACGTTCACGAACAAGGCCGCCAACGAAATGCGCCAGCGCATC
Organism: uncultured Eggerthellaceae bacterium; assembly: GCA_905234785.1. GTDB lineage: Bacteria > Actinomycetota > Coriobacteriia > Coriobacteriales > Eggerthellaceae > UBA9715. The sequence goes on along the minus strand of CAJOIP010000044.1, from coordinate 3,056 downwards.
CGCAAGCTCACGGGCGACGCCGACACCGGCTACGTGAACACGTTCCACGGCTTCTGCGTGTCGGTGCTGCAGGAAGACGCCTCGGCCGTGTCGTTTCCGAAGAGCTTCCTCGTGCTCGACAACTCCGACATCGACGCCATGTTGCAGATCATCTACGACGAACGCGGCCTCACGCTGCGCGACTACACGTTCGCCCGCGCACGCGACATGTTCGAAATCCGCAAGACGTTCACCGAGAAGGGTTACTACCGCGACCTCATCGACCTGTCGCCCGAGGCGCTGAAGCTGAAATACGACCTGGCCGAATCGCCCGACGACATCCTGTTCTACGGGTATTTGTACCAGCAGAAGAAGTGCTTCGGCCTCGACTACAACGACCTCATCGTGTTCACGCTGGAAATCTTCCGCCGCCGCGAGGACATCCGGTGCAAATGGCAGAAGCGCCTGGAATACATCATGATCGACGAGTTCCAGGACATCGACGGGCTGCAGCACGAGCTCATGGAAGCGCTCGCCGGTTATCACGGGAACCTCTTCGTCGTGGGCGACCCCGACCAGACCATCTACACGTGGCGCGGCGCCAATGTGAAGTACCTGCTCGATTTCGACAAGCGCTTCGCCGGCACGCAAACGGTCGTGATGAACGAGAACTACCGCTCCACGCCGCAGATCACCATGACGGCCAACTCGCTCATCAGCGTCAACCGCAACCGCATGAAGAAAAGCCTCGTGTCCCAAAACCCCGCCGGCCCTAAGACGCGCTGCTATCACGGGAAGAGCTCGGCCGACGAAGCCGAATGGATCGCCGGCCAGGTCGAGCGTCTGCAGGCAGAAGGCGTCGAGCTGCGCGACATCTGCGTGCTGTACCGTGCGCATTACGCGTCGCGTTCCATCGAGGAAGCGCTCGTGAAGGCGCAGGTCCCGTATGCCATATACAGCGGCGTGCAGTTCTTCGACCGCAAGGAGGTAAAGGACGCGCTGTCGTATCTGCGCATGGTCATCTTCCGCGACGACCTGTCGTTCGAGCGCATCGCCAACGTGCCCAAGCGCAACTTAGGAACACGTCGCATGAAGTTCCTACGGCAGTACGCCGAAGGCAACGGCGTGTCGCTGTACCGCGCGCTTGTCGACAACTTGGATAACGCCATCATGAAGGGCACGCAGGCGCGTGAGTTCGTCGATTTGGTGGAACGCTACGCGCCGCAAGCCGAAGCGCGCCCTGCAAGCGAGCTGCTGGCCGACCTGCTCGACAAGAGCGGCTACGAGCAAGCGCTGCGCACCGAGGGCAGCCAGGAGCGCCTCGACAACCTGGCCGAGCTGCGCCAGGCGGTGTACGAGTTCGAAACCACATGCGGCGAAGAGGCCACGCCCGACAACTTCCTGGCGCACGTTTCCATGATGACCAACCTCGACAAGGGGCTTTCGTCTAACAAGGTGAAGCTCATGACGATTCACGCCGCCAAGGGCCTCGAATTCCCCTATGTGTTCATATGCAGCATGAACGAGGGCGTCATCCCCTCGCGCAAGACGCAGACGACCGAGGCGATGGAAGAGGAGCGGCGCCTTGCGTTCGTGGCCATGACGCGCGCCGCGAAGGGGCTGTACCTGACGTGCGCCGACGGAACGAGCCACGACGGCATGCCGCGGTATCCCAGCCGCTTCGTGCTCGACATCGACCCCGACCTCATCGACTTCGAAACGCCGTTGGAAGACTCGCTCGTGAAAGACGCCCGCGCGTACTTCCGCGCACGCGACCGTCAGCTCGACTTGGCGCAAGCCGCCCCCGTGTTGGAAGTCGGCGCCCGCGTGTCGCATGTGGTGTTCGGGGAAGGCGCCATTGTGGGCATCGATGCCGAGCGCAGCGCCTACCAGGTGCAGTTCGACGGCATGGAAACCCCGCGTAGCCTCTCGTTTGCCGCGAAGCTAGAGCCTATCGGCTGACGGCTTCTGCTCCGTGGCCTTATAGCCCACGCCGCGGACGGTTTCGATGCGGAAGCTCTTGCTGTGCGTAAAGCGTTCGCGCAGGCGCTTCACGTGCACGTCGACCGTTCGCTCGTTCGATTTCACCTGGATGCCCCATACGTCGTCCATGATTTCGCGCCGCGAGAAGATGCGCCCGGGGGACGCGCACAACTTGAAGAGCACCATGAATTCCTTGGGCGGCAGGACCGTCGATTCCGATCCGTCGACGACGGTCATCGATGCGATGTCGAGCACCGCGTTGCCTATGATCACGCGCTGCTTCGAGGTCGTGCGCGCGCGGCGCAGAAGCGCCGTTATGCGCAGCAGCAGCTCGTTCAGGTCGAGGGGCTTCACCATGAAGTCGTCGGCACCGGCGGAAAACGCGCGCTGCTTCGTGCGGTAATCGTTCAAGTCGCTCAGCGCGATGATGGCAATCGACTCGTCGTCTGCGCGAATCGTTTCGATGATGCGGACTCCGTCGGCGGTCTTGATGGACGTGTCCCAAATCACGAGGTCGACATGGCGCCGTTCCAGCGATTCCTCCGCTTCGTGCATGTACGAAACGGTGTCGACCGCATACCCCTGCTTTTCGAGGAACGATGTGTAGAGAGCACCGATTACCTGGCTGTCTTCGACGACCAGTACGCTGAACATTTCCTAGCCCCTTGCTATAATATGACTGAACAAGCATACGATGAAGAGTTTTCGCAACTTTACCAAGCGTATGTGAACTACATATGAACTATTTGGAAAGTCCCGTTCATAAAGGTTTATTGCTCGCTCTATATCATCTGGTAAATATGGCATCACAGGGGCTAGGTGATGCCGAAGTGGTCTCAGGCTAGCGTGATCAGTACTTTCGGGGCTGGTCTAATAGGGGCGTTAACCCGAAATCGCTTAACACAAACGACTGCTTTGGAGAGGAGGGCACTCTCAACATAAGCTCTGCGGATTCACGTGAATCCGAGTCGTTATCTATTCGTGTTAAGGAGGGATGATGGATAACAAAGAGTGGACAATCTCCGAAGTTATCGACTCGTTCGGAATCAATGGTCACACCTGGCTGATGTTCGTGCTGCTGGGCCTGGCCAACA
>CAJOIP010000043.1 GCA_905234785.1 uncultured Eggerthellaceae bacterium | reverse complement strand
CTCACATGACATGTCGGCAACCCTGCCCGCCAGAATCTGCATTGCATCCATAAGCATTCGATAAAAGGCTTAGAAATGCAACGACTTAAAGATAGGAGAACTAACATGGCGCAATTCGCAGTTTCAGGGCAGCACTACCTGTTCAACGTGCAGACTTTCGCATCCGTCGTGCTGAGCAACGGCGGCGACGAGTACGAGTACGCGTTCCGCGACCGCACCACCCAGGGCGTCATCGACGACGTGGCCTCGGGCGCTTCCGAACTTGGCGTGCTCGTGGAAACCACCCGCACGGCCGACGATTTGGAAGCCGCCTTCGCCGCGGCGGGGTTGGAGTTCGTCGAGCTCATACAGTCGTCCCCGCGCGTGGCGTTGCCGGCGAGCCATCCGCTCATCAACGCCGACAAGCTGTCGCTCGAGCAGCTCGAGGACTACCCGTACATCTACTTCGAGCAGGGCGAGGACGCGCCGGTGTACCTGGCCGAAGAGGCCCTGGCCGATGAGGAGCGCCACAAGGGCATCGCCTGCACCGACCGCGCATCGCTTTCCGAGCTGATCGTGGCCCTGAACGGCTACACCGTGACGAGCGGCATCCTAGTCGGCATCTCCGACGGCGCCGGGTTGAACACCGTGCCGCTCGACACCGACGTGAAGCTGCACCTGGGCTACGTCGTGAAGAAGGGCGCCCAGCTTTCCGGGACAGCGCAGAAATACGTCGCCAAGCTGGAAAGCAACCTGAAGAAGTACGCCCGCTTCTAGCGCCAGGCACGCACGCCCCTGATTTGGGCTGCTGCACAGTGGGTGGTGACAACGAGCCCTCCCCGTGAGATGCCGATTTCTCATGGGGAGGCTTCTTTTCGGGTACACTGGTGCGCGTGCGTTTTTCGGGATATGCGAGCGTGTGTCGCCGTGGCCTGGCCAGGTTGGCACATAGGTAAGGAAGTTGAATGAACCTCAGCGATGCGATCAGCCATGCAAGCACCATCTTCATGCCGGAGTTTCTGTTCGGCGCCGACGAATCCATGCTTTTGGGCGAGCGGGCGGCAAACGAAGAGGCGATCCACCTGCTGACCGAGGAATACTTCGCGAATCCCAACCCCGGTTTCGAGTTCGACCTGGTCATGGAGTTGGCCGAGCGCAACCGCAGCATCTGCGACATGATGGAGCCCGAAACCGTGTCGGGCGACCGCGACCGCAGCCGCAACCTGGCCAGCAACCTGTCCGACGACGACATCCTGCACGGCGTGGCCGCGCTGCAGCACCGCAGCGTGGAAAAGGTCGCCAAGGAAGTCGAGGGCATGAACGCCACGCGCGGCGTGCTGTACGGCAGCAAGCCCGCGAAGGGCACGTTCGTCGGCATCGACATCGAAACGACGTCGGCCAGCCCCGATCGCGGCTACATCGTCAACGTCGGCTGGGAGGTCATGACGCTGGAAGACGGCGCCGAGCCGACCGACGCCACCTCGGTGTTCTGCGGCATCCCCGAGCAATACGAGGAAACGGGCGTGCCCCTGGCCGAGGTTCACAAGATCACGTGGGCGGACGTTGCCGGCAAGAAGCCCTTCCGCGAGGACAAGGACCTGCAGAAGCAGCTGCTGAAGGCGCTGAAGGCGCATCCGTTCATGGCGCATAACGCCGCATTCGAGGACGGTTGGTTCCTGCTGCACCTCGACGGGTACGCCGAGGCGCGCAAGGCTGGCAAGATCATTCCCATCGACACGCGCGACATCTGCCGCGCGCTCGACCCCGAAGTGCGCTTCCTGTCGTGGGAAGCCAAGCCCGCAAGCCTGGAAGCCTGGGCGCAGCGCCGCGGCGTTCTGGCCGCCGACGAGGAAGAGCGTCACTTGGGCCTCGACGACACCGACCTCATGTTCCGCACGCTCATCGCCGAGCTGAAAGAGCGCAACCTTCTGAAGTAATGCGCCCCGCGACGAAAGTTACGGTTCGGTTCCCGCACAGGGTCGTCCTTGACTTGCCTTTTCCGCGTACTACAATTGCATGGTTAGCACTCTTTGAAGGAGAGTGCTAACTTGTTGAATGGCATAAAGGCACATGCATATATATAGGTAAGGAAAGGAAGCGACCGGCCCCATGCGCAAGTTCAAAACAGAGAGCAAGAAACTGCTCGACCTCATGATTAATTCCATCTACACCAACCGCGAAATCTTCCTGCGCGAGCTCATCTCCAACGCGTCCGACGCCGTCGACAAGCTGTACTTCCGCAGCCTGACCGACAAGTCCGTGCAGCTCGGCAAGGACGACCTGGAAATCCGCGTGGCATTCGACAAGGACGCGCGCACCATCACCGTGTCCGACAGCGGCATCGGCATGACCGCCGACGAGCTGGAAAAGAACCTCGGCACCATCGCGCATTCCGGCAGCCAGGAGTTCAAGGCCGAAAACGACTTCTCCGAAACCGACGCCGCCGACATCATCGGCCAGTTCGGCGTGGGCTTCTACAGCTCGTTCATGGTGGCCAAGCACGTGAAGGTCATCACCCGCCCGTACGGCAGCTCCGAGGTCAGCCTGTGGGAAAGCGACGGCATCGACGGCTACACCATCACCGCGCTGGCCGAGGCCGAGCGCCCGACGCACGGCACCGACATCATCCTGACGCTGAAGGACGACACCGACGACGAGAACTACTCCGAGTTCCTCAGCGAGTGGAAGCTGCGCAGCCTCATCAAGCAGTACAGCAACTACGTGCGCTACCCGATTCACATGACCGTGACGAAGTCGCGCGAGCTGCCCAAGCCCGAAGACGCCGGCGACGACTACGTGCCGCAGTACGAGGACTACGAGGAAGACGAGGTCATCAACTCGATGGTCCCCATTTGGAAGCGCCGCAAGTCCGACGTAACTGACGAGGAATACGCCGAGTTCTACAAGTCCGACTTCCACGATTTCACCGACCCGGCGCGCACCATCAGCGTGCACGCGGAAGGCACGCTGAGCTACGACGCGCTGCTGTTCGTCCCCGGCCGCGCTCCGATGGACCTGTACAGCCGCGAGTTCGAAAAGGGCCTGGCGCTGTACTCGTCGGGCGTGCTGATCATGGACAAGTGCGCCGACCTGCTGCCCGACTACTACGGCTTCGTGCGCGGCGTCGTCGATTCGAGCGACCTGACGCTGAACATCTCGCGCGAGACGCTGCAGCGCAACAGCCAGCTGCGCGCCATCGCCAACAAGGTCGAGAAGAAGATCACGAGCGAGCTCGAGAAGATGCGCGACAACGACCGCGAGGACTACGAGCTGTTCTGGGACAACTTCGGCCGTTCCATCAAGTTCGGCATCTATGGCGGTTACGGCATGAAGAACGAAGAGCTCGGGCCGCTGGTCATGTACTACTCCGTGAAGCAGCAGAAGTACGTGACGCTCGACGAGTACGTCGAGTCCATGCCCGAAGAGCAGGCCGACATCTACTACGCCGCCGGCGATGACCTGGAGCGCCTGCGCAACCAGCCCATCGTGCGCACGTTCACGCGCAAGGGCTTCGACGTGCTGCTGTGCACCGAGGACGTCGACGAGTTCTGCCTGCAGACCATGCACGAATGGAAGGAAAAGCAGCTGAAGAACGTGTCGACGGCCGACATCGACCTGGCCAGCGACGACGAGAAGAAGATCGCCGAAGAGGCGAACGAGGCCAACAAGGACCTGTTCGCCGCCATGAAGGAGATCCTCGGCGACAACGTGGCCGAGGTGCAGGTGTCGCCCAACCCGACCGAAGCGCCCGCCACGCTGACGACCGCCGGCCCCGTGTCGCTGGAAATGGAGCGCATCCTGTCGAACGTGCCCGAAGAGGGCAAGATGCGCGCCTTCCGCATCCTTCAGCTGAACGCTCAGCACCCGGTGTTCGAGAAGCTCGTGGCCGCGCAAGCCGACGGGAACAAGGAGAAACTGCGCCTGTACACCGACCTGCTGTACAACCAGGCAGTCCTGACGTGCGGCCTTCCCATTGAAGACCCCGTCACCTTTGCCGAGGAAATCTGCAAGCTGATGTAGCGGCGCTTTAAAAACGCATTGAAGAAAGGCCGGAGCGCGAGCTGCCCCTTGTTTCACGGACGCGGGAAATGGGAGGCAGTTCAGCGTTTCGGCCTTTTGCTTCGGCTCGGGTTGCGCGTCATCCCGTGCATGTGGTTCCGAACGCCCTACCTCTGGCCGAAAGGAAACGGCGGGTAATTGCGACTCGTGTCGCTTCGAATTCGCGGTATTATGGTCGCGAATGCAGGCACCCGGAATTCCGGAGGTGAACCGTGGCGGAGACTACGAATTACCAGTGTCCTAACTGCAATGGCCGGCTGCGCTGGAACGGCGAGCTCGGCAAGCTTCAATGCGAGTTCTGCGAGTCGACGTTCACGACTGAAGAGGTCGAAGCCCTGTATGCGCAGAAGCAAGCGCAGGCCGACGCGAAGGTGGCGGGCGATCGCGCGCAGCAAGCCGGAAAGCATGCCAAGGTGGCAGCTGCGGACGCCTCTTTGGAAACCCGGCGCAACGAAGCTCGCGTAGCAGCCCAGAACGAGGCCTACGAAGACGGCATCGCGCACGGCATGTCGGCCGAAGAAGCCGCCGAATACGCCAGGAAGGCGGGTGAAGCCGCCGCAGCGGCGGTGGGTGCGCCTGCTGTTTCCGCGGCTGCCGCTTCGCAAACCGATGCGACGCGCGTGAAGGTGAAGCACGCCGCAACGGGCGATCCGGTGCAGGACTACCTGGCCAACTCCAAATGGGACGATGCCGATGCCGACAACATGCGCGCGTACAACTGCCCGTCGTGCGGCGCGCAGCTCATGGTCGACCAGGTCACGGCCGTGACCAGCTGCCCGTACTGCGGCAACAACACCGTGGTGCCGGGCCAGCTGTCCGACGTGCTGAAGCCCGATCTCATCATCCCGTTCAAGCTCGACAAGAACGCGGCCGTGCAAGCGCTGAAGAAATACTACGGCGGCAAGCGCTTCCTTCCCAACGGCTTCACCGAGGGCAACCATCTCGAAGAGGTCCAGGGCGTGTACGTGCCGTTCTGGCTGTACACGGGCACGGCGGAAGGCGACTTCACGTTCGAAGCCACCAACTCGCGCTCGTGGACCGACAGCGAGAACATGTACACCGAAACCGACCATTACCGCCTGTACCGCTCGGGAACCATGCAGTTCGTGCGCGTGCCGGCGGATGGTTCCACCCGCATGCCCGATGCGCACATGGACGCCATCGAGCCGTATGATTACTCGGAGATGGCCCCGTTCTCGGTGGCGTACCTGCCGGGCTACCTCACCGACCGCTACGACCTCGATGTCGCGCAATGCGATTCGCGCGCCCGCAACCGCGTGGAAACGACGTGCGCGGACGCCATCGCGGCGCAGGCGGGCGGCTACGAGACGGTCGCGCCCGAAGGCGGCACGGTCAGCGTCAACTGGACGAACATCGCCTACGCGCTGCTGCCGGTGTGGATGCTGCACACGAAGTGGAACGGCCAGGACTACCTGTTCGCCATGAACGGCCAGACGGGCAAGCTCATCGGCGACCTTCCCATCGACCCGGGCAAGGTGCGGATGCGCTACCTCACGATCATCGTGCCGCTCATCATCGTAATCGCGCTCATCGTCGTGTTCGTCTTCGGCGGATTCTCGCTGTAGGAAGGGGGTGCCGGAATGAAAACATTGAAGAAGCTGTTCTGTGGAATGCTCTCGGTCGCGCTGTTCGCGACGCTGTTCGCCGCACCCGCTCTCGCCGTCGACTCGGTAGAGCTTGCCTCTTCCAACGGCTCTGCGGCGACGGGACAATCGGGCAGCTACGTGTTCGACGAGTACGGCGTGCTCAGCTCGTCCGAATTCCAGACGCTCGAGCAGAAGGGCGCCGAATACGCCCAGCAATACGGCATCGGCGTGTACGTGGTGTTCACCGACATGATGAACGGCAACTACAACCCGACGAGCTCCGAGCGCAACGAGTTCGGGCGCCAGTTCTTCCTGAACCACAGCCTGGGCGTCGGCTCGGGCAAGAACGGCATCATCATGTGCGTGGCCGTCGATTCGCGCGACTACGTCACGGTGAAGCACTTCAACGACAGCGGCGAGGACCCGTTCTCGAACGAGTGCGTCGACGCCATGGAAGAGGAGTACACGTCGTACCTTTCCAACAACAACTGGTATGGTGCGGCGAGGTCGTATTACGACACCGCCGGCGAGCAGATGGAATACTTCGCCACGACGGGCAAGCAGTGGACCGAGCCCGACCCCATCTCGCTGCTGATCAAGATTTTGGCGACGCTCGGCATTCCGTTCGCCGTGGCGGCGAGCGTCGTGCGCGGCGAGAAGAACGCGATGCTGACCGCGCGCGAGCAGAGCGAGGCCAGCAACTACCTGAACCGCGACAGCCTGCGCATGACCAGGCAGGAAGACGTGTTCATCAACACGACCATGTCGGTCGTGCCCATACCGAAGAACGATGACGATGACAGCGGCGGTGGTGGTGGCTGGTCCGATATGGGCGGTGGCTTCAGCGGAAGCGGAGGCGGAAAGTTCTAGCAGGTTGAGACAAAGGGCATGTACCCAATCAGGTATGATGTGGGTTAAGCAGCAGGCGCGGCCGCGGCGCGAGATGCGGCGAACAATCGGCGATAGGAGCTGGTTATGGGTTTGATCAAGGCAATCACAGGTGCGGCGGGCGGCGCGTTGGCCGACTCGTGGCGTGAGTTCTTCTACTGCGATTCGGACACGCTCAACGAGAACGTGCTGGCGTGCAAGGGCCAGAAGCGCACCTCCGACAAAGGACGCAGCTCCAACACGAAGGGCGAGAGCAACATCATCTCCGACGGCTCGATCATCGCCGTCAACGACGGCCAGTGCATGATCATCGTTGAATCCGGCGAGGTCGTCGACGTCTGCGCCGAGCCCGGCCAGTTCGTGTACGACCGCTCCACCGAGCCGTCCATCTTCTACGGCGACCTCGGCGAGGGCATCAAGAACACGTTCGAGCGCATCGGCCAGCGCTTCACGTTCGGCGGCGACACGGGCAAGGACCAGCGCGTCTACTTCTTCAACACGAAGGAGATCATCGGCAACAAGTACGGAACGTCGTCGCCCATCCCGTTCCGCATCGTCGACGCCAACCTGGGCCTCGACATGGACACGTCGGTTCGCATGAACGGCGAGTACTCGTACCGCCTGGTCGATCCGCTGCTGTTCTACAAGAACGTGTGCGGCAACGTGGAAGAGCCCTACACGCGCGACCGCCTCGACTCGCAGATGAAGAGCGAGCTTTTGACGTCGCTGCAGCCGGCGCTTTCCCGCATCTCCGAAATGGGCGTGCGCTACTCGGCCATCCCCGCGCACACCAAGGAGCTCGCGGACTTCCTGAACGAGGAGCTCTCGCAGGAATGGGTCGGGCATCGCGGCATCAAGGTCGAGAAGTTCGGCGTGAACTCCATCACGCTGCCCGAGGAGATTCAGGAGCGCATCAGCAGCCGCCAGATGGCCGAGACGATGGTCGACCCGATGCGCGCTGGCGCCGTCATGACGAACGCCGCAGCCAACGCCATGCAGGACGCTGCCAACAATTCCGCTGGCGCCATGACCGGCTTCATGGGCATGGGCATGGCCCAGGGCATGGGCGGCCAGGCGGCTTCCAACATGTATGCGCAGGGCGCCGCGATGGGCGGCGGCCAGCCTCAGCCGTCCCAGAGCGCCTACCCCATGGCTGATGGCGGCGGGTTCGGCGCGCAGCCGTATCCGCAGCAGCAGGCGCAGCCCGTGGCCGGCGCTGCCGTTGCCGCCGGTTGGACGTGCCCGCAGTGCGGCACCCAGAACACCGGCAAGTTCTGCGGCGAGTGCGGCACCCCGCAGCCGGCTCCGGCCGAGCCCGCCGAGTGGGCGTGCCCGCAGTGCGGCGCCACCAACACCGGCAAGTTCTGCGGCGAGTGCGGCACCCCGCGTCCGTAACCTTTGCGCAGATAAGCAAGGCCCAGAGCGCCGCCTTCGGGTGGCGCTCTTCTATAATGTGGCAAACGAGCGCCCCTCGCGCCGCATCCCCCGTGCCGCCTTTGGAAGGAACGACATGCAAGAACGAAAGAACGTAGTGCTGCTGTTTTCGAAGTTGCCGGAAGTCGGGCTGGTGAAGACGCGGCTTTCCGTGTTGAAAGACGGCATGTTCCCGCCCGAGACGGCATGCGAGCTGTACGAGTGCATGTTGCTCGACGTGGTGGAGATCGTCGGGTCGGCGCTGGCCGACCTTTCGGCTGAAGCCGCGTGCGCCGACGGGGCGCGCGACATGCGCGACACCTACGAGCTCGTCATCTCCACGACGCCCGCCGCAAACGCGGAGCCCATGCGCGCGCTGTTCGCGGAAGGGGAGTGGCCCGTCGCGCCGACGGTCATCGTCGACGAGGGCGCCAGCTTCGACGAGCATTACAACCACTCGTTCGCGCAGTGCTGGGAACGCGGGGCCGACTGCATCCTTTCCATGGGCGCCGACATGCCCGCACTGACCAAGGCCGACATCCGCTTCGGCTTCGAGCAGCTGCATCGGCTCAGCGACGTTCCCGGGGGCGGCATCGTGCTCGCGCCCGACCAGGAAATGGGCGTGTCCGTTGTCGGCTGGACGCGCGAAACCGACTTCTCGCACGATGGCGTGTTCTACAACCAAGACGGCCTTACCGTGCTGCCCGCCTACATAAAGAAGGCGCGCCTTGCCGGCCTGCCGGCGCTGTGGCTGCCGCCGATTCCCGATGTCGACACGATGCAGGACTTCATCCACAACGTCACGCTCGTGCACGCGCTTGCGTACTGCGCCGATTACGACGATATCTGCCCGCCCCGCCGAACGGCCGCCAAGCTTTCCGAGCTTGGGTTCGACGAGATCATCGTCGCTCCCAACGACTTGCGCGACCCCCGCGAACATATCGACAAACAGCTATAATGGCACGGTTGTGTTTTCACCGAAGAGGAGATAAACGATTATGCCTACAGATCATTACACGCCCGAAGCGCAAGAGGAAGCGCCGCTGGGCGTTCCGCATGACGGCCTGCCGGGCGTGCCGAAGCGCAGCTCGTGGTCGGGCAAATGGGGCTTCATCCTGGCCGCCGCCGCCAGCGCAGTCGGCCTGGGCAACTTGTGGCGCTTCCCGTACCTGGCGGCCAAGTACGGCGGCGGCATCTTCCTGCTCGTCTACATCGTCTTGGTGGTCACGTTCGGCTTCTCGCTCATGATGGCCGAAACGGCGCTCGGCCGTAAGACCGGCCAGTCCGCCATCGGCGCGTTCGCCGCGCTCAGCAAGAAGTGGAAGTTCGTGGGCATCCTGGCTTCCATCGTGCCGTTCATCATCACGCCGTACTACGCGCTCATCGGTGGCTGGGTCACGAAGTACATGGTCAGCTACATCGTCACCCCCGCGGCCGAAATCGCCGACGGCGGCTTCTTCACGGGCTTCATCCTGCAGAACCCCGAGACGTACCTGTACCTCATCGTGTTCCTGCTCGTCACGTACCTGGTGGTCGCGCTCGGCGTAAACAAGGGCATCGAGAACGTGAACAAGGTGCTCATGCCGGCGCTCATCCTCATGTCCATCGGCATCAGCGTCTACTCGATGACGCTGCCCGGCGCCATCGACGGCGTCGCGTTCTACCTGATTCCCGACTTCAGCAAGTTCTCGGCCGAACTCGTGCTCGGCGCCATGGGCCAGATGTTCTACAGCTTGTCGCTGGCCATGGGCATCATGATCACGTACGGCTCGTACTTCTCGAAGGAGCACGACCTCGAGCATTCGGTGCGCCGCATCGAGGTCTTCGACACCGGCATAGCCATCCTGGCTGGCTTCATGATCATCCCCGTGTCGTTCGCCGTCCTCGGCGGCGGCGAGGCCGTCATGACGCATGCGGGCCCGGGCCTGATGTTCGGCATCCTGCCCACCGTGTTCGACAGCCTGGGCGCTGCGGGCACCGTCCTCGGCTTCCTGTTCTTCGCGCTCGTGTTCTTCGCAGCGCTGACCAGCTGCATCAGCCTGTTCGAAACCTGCACTTCAATCGTGGCCGACGGCTTCCACCTGCGCCGCAAGTTCTCGATCCTCATCGCGGGCGCGTTCATCGCCGTGGTCGGCATCTTCGTGAACATGGGCTACGACAACCTGCTGTGGATGGACCCGATGTACTCGATCTTCGGCATCGGCGAGTACCAGAACAGCCAGCTGCTCGATTTCTTCGACTTCATCAGCAACACCGTCCTCATGCCGATTGTGGCGTTGCTCACGTGCATCTTCATCGGGTACGTGGTGAAGCCGAAGGCCATCATCGACGAGGTGAAGATCTCCTCGAAGTTCGGCGGCGAGAAGCTGTTCGTCGTCATGATCAAGTACATCGCCCCGGTGCTGCTCATCGTCATCCTTATCGCGTACACCCTGAACACCGCTGGCGTCATCGCGATTTAGCGCGCCGTTTGCGCAACCAACCGGAATGGGCGCCCTAGCCTGGCTGGGGCGCCCATTCATATGTGATAACATCGAGAATAATCGTTTTGAAAGGCGGCCATGGCGGCGAAGGATAGCGCAATCACTCTGCGCGGCGGCAAGAGGCTCGTTGCCGTCATACTGTTCTGCGTCATCTGTATTGCGCTCGACTTCATCGGCAAGCAGATCGCCGAGCTCTCCGGGCTTCCGCTGTACTTCGACAGTCCGGGCATCATTTTGGCGGGCGTGTTCGGCGGCTACATCCCCGGCATCGTCGTCGGCTACATCACGAACCTCATCACGAGCCTCTCCGACCCCGAGTCGGTGTACTGGTCGTTGACGAGCGTGCTCATCGCGGTTAGCGCGGCGTATCTCGGCAAGCGCGGCTGGTTCGACACGTGGTGGAAGATCCCGGTCTGCATCCTCGTCTTCGCGTTCATCGGCGGCGGCATCGGCTCGGTCATCACCTGGTTTTTGTACTACGCGTTCACCGGCGCCACGATGGCCGAGTTCGCCTCCCTGCTCGCCGAGAGCTTCTTGTGGGACGTCGTCGACAAGGGCATCACGGTCATCTTCGTCGTCATCGTCATGCGAATCTTCCCGGACTGGCTGAAGAACCTGTTCGATTTCACCATCTGGCAGCAGACGCCGCTTGAAGGCGAACAGCTTGCGGCCGCCCGGCGTGCGCCCACGCGCAAGGCCTCGCTGCGCACCAAGATCGTCGTAATCATCGCGGTTGTCGTCACCCTCATCGCCGTCTTCACCATCAGCGTCAGCTACGCCACGTACTTCCGCTCGAACGTCGAGGCGCAGAGCAAGCAGGGCGTTGGCGTGGCGAGCCTCATGGCCGACCGCATCAACGCCAACCGCATCGACGACTACATCGAACGCGGAGTCACCATGCCCGGGTACAGCGAAACCGAGCGCGCGCTCGAGGAGGTGCGCGAGCAGTTCCCCGACGTGCAGTACGTGTACGTGTACCAGATAAAGCCCGACGGCTGCCACGTTGTGTTCGACCTCGATTCGCCCGACGGCGAGCCCGGCAGCGAACCGGGCGAGGTCATCCCGTTCGACGAGTCGTTTGGGCCATACGTCAACGATTTGCTCGTCGGCAACCGCATAGATCCCATCGTGTCCGACGAGTCGTATGGCTGGCTGCTCACCGCCTACGAGCCGCTGTACGACGTCAACGGGGTGTGTACCGCCTACGTCGGCGTCGACATCGCGATGGACCGCCTGCAGCAGAACGGCTTCTCGTTCCTCGCGCGCGTCATCATATTGCTGACGGCGTTCTTCGTCCTGATCTGCTGCATCGTCATCTGGCTGGCGGAATACGGCATCACCATGCCGGTCAATTCCATCGCGCGCGCCGCCGGCAACTTCGCCTTCGACAACGAGAGCAGCCGCGAGGAAGGCGTCGAGCAGTTGCGCGCGCTCGGCATCCGCACGGGTGACGAGGTCGAAAACCTGTACGACGCGGTCACGAAGATGTCGGACGACACGGTCGACTACATCGCCGACGCGCAGGAGAAAGCCGCCACCATCGACCGCATGCAGGAAAACCTCATCATGGTCATGGCCGACATCGTCGAGAGCCGCGACAAGCACACGGGCGACCATGTGCGTAAAACCGCTGCGTACACGCGCGTCATCATGGAGGAGATGCGCCGCGAGGGCATGTACGCCGACGTGCTGACCGACGAGTTCATCGAGAACGTCGCGAAGTCGGCGCCGCTGCACGACATCGGCAAGATCGAGGTGTCCGACACCATCCTGAACAAGCCCGGCCGCCTGACCGACGAAGAGTTCGGCATCATGAAATCGCACACGGTCGCCGGCAAGGAGATCTTGGAAGACGCCGTCGGCGCGATGTCCGAGGAAAGCTACCTTGACGAGGCGCAGCGCCTGGCCGCCTACCATCACGAGAAGTGGAACGGCAAGGGCTACCCCTACGGCGTTGCGGGCGAGGACATCCCCCTGTCGGCGCGCATCATGGCCGTGGCCGACGTGTTCGACGCGCTCGTGTCGAAGCGCAGCTACAAGGACGGCATGCCGATTGAGAAAGCCCTGCAGATCATTCGCGAGGAAGCGGGCTCGCACTTCGATCCGCAGGTCGCCCAGGCGTTCCTGAACGCCGAAGACGAGGTGCGCCGCGTGGCCGCCTCGCACGGCGACGACAAGGGCACCGCCGGCGACATCCGCGAGGAATGATCCTGCGGTACAATGTTCCAGCTCGCCCAAGCAAAGGGGATACTCCCTTTTGCTTTGCTTTTACCGAGATTGAACAGGAGAAGCCATGGCCCTTTCAATTGGCATCGTAGGCCTGCCCAACGTGGGCAAGTCCACGTTGTTTAATGCGTTGACCAGCAATAACGCGCTGGCTGCAAACTATCCCTTCGCCACCATCGAGCCCAACGTGGGCGTCGTGCCCGTGCCCGACGCACGTTTGGCCGAGCTGGCCAAGATCGACAACCCCGCGCAAATCGTGCCGGCTACGGTGGAGTTCGTCGACATCGCCGGCTTGGTGGCGGGCGCCTCGAAGGGCGAGGGCCTGGGCAACCAGTTCTTGGCCAACATCCGCGAAACCGATGCCATCTGCGAGGTCGTGCGCTTCTTCAGCGATCCCGACGTGGTGCACGTCGACGGTAAGGTGAACCCTTCGAGCGATGTCGAAACCATCAAGACCGAGCTCATCCTGGCTGACATCGCCACCATCGAGAAGGCGCTGCCGCGTCTGGAGAAGGAAGGCAAGCGCGACAAGGCTGCCGCCGCGAAGTTCGAAACGGCCAAGAAGGTGCTCGCGGGGCTGAACGAGGGCCATCGCGCGCGCACGCTGCAGCTTTCCGACGAGGAACGCGAAGCCGTGTACGACCTGCACCTGCTGACGATGAAGCCCATCCTGTACGTGGCCAACGTCGACGAGGACCAGGTTACCGCCGACCTCGCCGAAATCGACGGCTGCAAGCCCGTGCCGATTTCCGCGAAGATCGAAGCCGACCTTGCCGATATGGACCCTGACGAGGCAGCCATGTTCCTCGAGGAAATGGGCTTGGCCGAGTCGGGCCTCGCGCGCCTGGCCCGCGAGGCGTACGCGCTGCTGGGGCTGCAAAGCTACTTCACGAGCGGCGAGAAGGAAACCAAGGCCTGGACCATTCCCATCGGTGCCAAGGCCCCGCAAGCCGCTGGCGTCATCCATTCCGACTTCGAGCGCGGCTTCATCAAGGCCGAGACCGCCAGCTACGAGGACTACGTGTCGCTCGGCGGCGAAAAAGGCTGCCGCGAAGCCGGCAAGCTGCGCCAGGAGGGCAAGGAGTACGTCGTCCAAGATGGCGACGTCATGCACTTCAAATTTAATGTCTGACGATTCTGGCGGGCGATTTGGCGTTCATCGCTTCGGTCACGGCGCGAAGGCCGCTCTCTTCGCGCTTCTCGCCAACTCAGCTCGCCAGAATTGCCAGGCGAATATGTCCATGATTCAAGAAATGAAAAAAAGTTCTTGACCTGCCAAAAACGGCGAAGTATATTATCTAGGCACTTTTTGCACGGGCCCGTAGCTCAGTTGGTTAGAGCGCACGCCTGATAAGCGTGAGGTCGCTGGTTCAAATCCATTCGGGCCCACCATTTTGCGATAAACGCTCCACCG
>CAJOIP010000042.1:14400-24794 GCA_905234785.1 uncultured Eggerthellaceae bacterium | reverse complement strand
ATAGACGCGCGCGGGGGATGCCCGCCTCTACCACCTGCGCCGTCGTTACGAGGCCGCCGTTGGCCTGCGCTATGTCCTCGATTTGTTGCGTTGCCGATCGCCTCTTCTGTTCGTTATTACTGAATAGTATCACATATTAAGTCGATACGGACAGCATGAATAGCTCAAATGCAAGTGTAAGATCCCTATATGTTACAGCCATGTTGGGTTACACTCGGCGTCGAAACCGCCCCGTGGCAAGAAAAAGCCCAGCCATTTAAATGGGCTGACCTGGTGTTTCGTGGCGGGATGTACGAGACTTGAACTCGCGACCTCCGACGTGACAGGCCGCGACGCGTCCCCGTTAATCCGCATCATTCCGCATTCATACAGGTCAACCGACATTTCCAGTGTGCACCATTGTGCAACGTTTTCCGTTCAAATTCCGTTCACGGGCAGAATTCCGTTCAAATTCCGTTCAAGCTGGATACTCGGATACAGGGCTTCTGTGATGCCGATGCCCTATCGAAACCGTAGCCTTCTAGACGTTCGTAAACCTGATGTACAATCCCTTGAAATAAGATTGATGGGAAGCGGTGGAACTTGGCAGAGAATCAGGAAACGAAGCTGACTGCATGGGGCGATGAGAGCATCTTGTCCTCTGCCGACCCCCCGTTGTACTTACTCGCCGCATCCGTTTTCGAAGGAGATGCGCGGGCAGCCATCGAAACCCTCGAGTCCGTAAAGCCCGCCGGAGCTGCGAAGCTGCATTGGCGAAACATGACGGATAAGCAGAAGGCAAATTCCATAGAAGCTATCTCGACAGTCGGACACCAAACCACAATCGTGGTGGCAAGCCCGCTTAAAGGCATCAAGCAAGAGCGGGCACGGCGCAAGTGTCTCGTGTCGATGCTCATCAAGCTCGAAGAAATGGGCGTGTCCACGCTCTTTCTCGAGAGCAGACAAAATGCCCTGGACAAACGCGACAGAGATTGCCTTATGTACGCCCGTCGGGCTAATGCAGTGAAAGCCATCGACGTTGAACATGTCAGGGGAGAAAACGACGCTAGACTGTGGTTGCCAGACCAAGTGCTCGGCGCATACGGCGAAAACCTGCGAGCGCTCGACAGAGCGCATCGCTGGGCGAAGACATGGGCTAAGGTGATGGAAAGCGTCGAGGTCCTAAACATCAAACTCTAGGCAGCGCGAAGGCCGGGTCCCATCATAACACGGGTTGTCCGGCCTTCACTTCCTTTCCCCCGCAGGGGAGGCTTTCGCAACGAATCATACCACAGCGGGCGCTTGCCCATGGCTACGGTTCGGTAAAGAACACCGATGTTGCGCCTACGCGCTGTACCCCAGCAGGCTCTGACGCAGGGAGGTGCCCTTTTCGTAGAGCTCGGTGTCGCACTCGGCGTCGGCGAGGCGTATCAGAAGGCCATCTTCCTCTTTCGCCCAGCAGGCGCCGACGGCGGGGTTGGAAGGCGACGGCGCCCAGAGCGAGCACGAGCCGCACAGGCTGCTGCCCTCCGTGTCGGGCGCAGTCAGCGCGTCGAAGCGGCGCGCGGCCTCGCGCTGCCACTCGGTCGAGGTGTGCCGGTACTTGCGGAACGCGCGCTCGTCCTTGTGGCCGGATAGCTCCTGCACGGTGCGGTCGTCGATCATGGCGTCGCGGTTCATGATGGTGACGTACGTGTGCCGAAACCCGTGGAAGCCCCAGTCGTCGGGCACCGGGTACTTCTCCCGCACGCCCTCGAACCAGCGCGTGTAGTTGCGCTGCGTGATGTGCGTGCCGCGCAGGCTGCTCACGATGGGCGCGCCCTCGCTCCATTCCAGCCCCTTGTCTGCGAAGTAGGCCTTCTGCAGCTTCTTCCACCTGTCGAGGACACGCACCAGGAACAGCCCGCAGGGGACGACGCGCGTGTCGTCGTTCTTGGTCTTCTTGGCCGTCTGACGCTCCTTCTCGAGGCTCTTCGACACGGAGATCTCGTGCTTGCGGTAATCCTTCCACGTGAGCGCGAGCATCTCGCTGAGACGAAGTCCGGCGTCCAAGCCTATGGCGATGCCCACGTTGCGCGCGTTCACATCCGATTCGATGAGCGCGTGCAGCTCGCGGATCTGCTCGAGCGAGAGCGCCTCCTTCTCCTCGGTGTCGGCCTTCGGCGCGTCGGCGTCGACGCACGGGTTCACGGCTATGACGCCCTTCTTCACCGCGTACTTGAACAGCTTGTTCAGCGTCGCGTAGGTCTTGAGCGCCGTGGTGCCGCTGTACGCGCGCCCGTTCAGGTTGTCGGCGCCGTCGCCCTGCATGGCGCACAGCATGTCGTCGATGTCGCCGCTCGTCACGCGCTCGATCGGCATGGCGCCGATGTAGGGCATCGCGCGGTTCAGGCAGTCGTGGTCGCTCTCCAGCGTGCGCGGGGTGAAGCGCCTGCCCTTCTCGCGGGCGGCGTGGAAGCGCTCGGCGAACTCCGCGACGGTGAGAACGTCACCCTCGGCGATCTTGGACTTCCCGCGGAAGGCCGCGATGTCGGCGGGCTTGCCGCCGTGGTAGACGAAGTCGTTGATCTCCTTCAGCGCGGCAGCGGCCTCCACCGCGTCGGCGGCATCCTCGGCGTAGTAGGTGTAGCGCTTCTTCGCGTTGTCCCATCCGAGCGGGTAGCGCACCTGGCAGCTGCCGCTCTTGCGCTCGACGAAGTGCCCCTTGTTGCGCCTAACCCGCATCGCCGCCGCCCCGCTTCCGCTCCTTGACGGCCGCCTGCACGCGGCAGGTGTCGCTGCAGTACTCGCGGCGCGTGCCCTTCTCGCTCGACAGCACCGCGTTCTTGCAATGGGCGCAGATGGTGAACCTGCGCGCGTGGTGGTACAGTAGCCGGTACCACAGCGCCGACGCGAACGATCGCGGGACCATGCGCGCGTCGTCGACTCCCGCGAGCGCGGCCGCTGCGTCGTATTCCCAGCCGAGGGGGCGGCCCGTGCCGCGCTTGGCCTCCTTGCCGCGCATACCGTCCTCCCAGTCCTCGAACGTGCGAAATGCCTCGGTCATGGCGAGCACGACCTTCGAGGCCATCGCGGCGTGGTCTCCAGAGTCCCTCACCATCATGTACAGCGTCTTGTCCGCCGGCTCCAGGCGCCGCGACGCGAAGACGCCGGCGTACTCCTGCGTGGCCACGGGGCTCGTAACAAAGAAGACGTCGTCCTCGGAGGGGTCGGGGAAATCCCCGCGCGGCTCGTCGAGGAAGCGGAAACGTGACGCCAGCTTCCTCTGCGTGACGAGCGAGTTGTACAGCGGGTCCTTCTCCTCCCAGTCGGCGCTCGCGCGCGCGAAGAAGGGGTTGAACTTGAACGGGATGATGTAGAAGCCGTCCTTCAGGCGCGAGTTCTCGCGGAGGAAGCCGACGTGTGCGTGCTGCTCGTGCACCACCTGCGCAAGATGGAGGACCCCAATGACAGCTTCACCGACATCTCCGGCACGACCGGCATCTCAGGTGCCGTCGACACGATGATCGTGCTCAAGGAGCAGGGCCGCGGCTCGGGCCGCTTCACGCTCACCGCCACCGGACGCGACGTCGAGCACTGCGCGAAGGTCATCGAGCACAAGGATGCGGGATGGGTGCTCATCGACAGCCTCGACGACGAGCAGATACGGGCCCAATCCGTGCCCAACTGCATCGTGGAGGTCGTGCGCTTCATGGAAATTCGCGGCAAGGATTGGGAGGGAAGCAGCTCGGAACTGCTGGATGAGGCGCGCCTCGACGCACCCAACGCAGCCGTCCTCGGCAAGTGGCTCTCGCAACATCGCCACTTCCTCTCCGAGCACGGGGTCGATTATCGCTTCCGCGCCACGAACTCGAAGCGCGTGGTGACGCTGACATTGTCGAAGTGACGGCAAATGCGGCAGTGACGGCAAAACCCACTGTGATATTTGCCGTCACTGGCGTAACTTGCCGTCACCGAAGTGAAGGGGGAACGGATGGCCGAGAAGGCTACGAAGCGCATACACATGCGGGCAACGCCGTCCGAGCTTTCCGCCATAAACCGGAAAGCGAGGGCAACGGGGCTTTCGCGCAGCCGGTTCATGATCGCATCGGCGCTCGGATGCGAGCTCAAGGTGACGGCTTTCGACGCCGAGCCCGTGCGCGAGGCGAACAGGCTGCTCGCCAACGCCACCGGAAACCTCAACCAAGTGGCACGGCGCCTGAACGAGTACGGCTTCGAGGCGGAGGACGTCGTCGCCATCGTTGACGCCATCGAGGAGCTCGACGGGCAGGTGCGCGAGCTGCGAGCCGCGCTCAACGCCATGCTCGAGAGCGGGAGGGGACTGCGATGACGACCGTGTCGTGCACGCCCGTGAAGACCGCGGGGCACCTGGCCGCCTGCGCGGGCTACCTCGAGAACGAGAAGGCCGTCATGACGGCCGGGTGGAACATCGACCCCGCACGTTGGCACGACGAGATGCGGCGCACGATGGCCGCCTACGGCCACGACGTGTCTGGGCGCGCGGGGACCGAGCCCACGCTCGCCTACCACGAGCAGCTCGCCTTCCTCCCCGACGAGTGCTCGCAGAACGGCG
Organism: uncultured Eggerthellaceae bacterium; assembly: GCA_905234785.1. GTDB lineage: Bacteria > Actinomycetota > Coriobacteriia > Coriobacteriales > Eggerthellaceae > UBA9715. The sequence continues at coordinate 20,242 of CAJOIP010000042.1, read as the reverse complement.
GGCCCGTCGGCGAACGCGAGGCGATGGCGTTCGCGTGGGAGTACTACACGCGCGTCTACCCCGCCCAGGAGGTGTTCGTCTGCCTGCACGACGAGGGTGACCGCTACTGCGCGCACGCGATCGTCGGCCGCACAGACCTCTCCACCGGGCGCCGCCACGACCGCGGCGCGCCCGAAGCGCTCGAGCGGCGCCGGCAGGTGAAGGACGAGCTCGACGACCGCTTCGGCCTCGAACACGTCATGAACCTGCGCGAGAAGGAGGAGCAGATGGTCTACGGGCCCGTGTCGTATTCCAACGTGCGCGCTCGCAGCCGCGAGGTCAACGCCGAGCGCATGGCCGCCAAGCAGGGCCGCAGCTACAAGCAGCAGCTTTTCCGCGACTGCGCGCGGGCCATGAGGGGAGCGACGACGCTCTCGCAGTACAAGGAGGAGCTGAAGGCGAAGGGCTACGGCGTGCGCGAGACGAAGCGGGGGCTCACCTACACCGTGAGAAACGCCCGTGGCCAGGAGCGCACGTTCACCGACCGGGCGATGCGCCCGGCGAGGCTCTCCACCGAAGACGTCCGCCACGCGGTCAACGGGAACGCCTACCAAAAGCACCTCCGCGAGGCCGAGAAGCGGCTCGCGGAGAGGATCCGGGGCCACGACAGCGGCTTCATGCACAACGAGCACGACCGCCACCTCAGTTCGGATTCGCTGCACCACGATTGCCAACAGCACAACCACGACGCCGGGAGGTCGAGGTAGCGTATGGAAAACGCCGATGGAACCAAGGGCAGATACGCAAAGCTGCGCGAGAACGCGACGCGCGCAGAACGCAAGGAGGCCACGCTCGACGATTTGCGCCAGGCGACAGCGGAGCTGCAGGAAGCCGCATCGAAGCTCGGCGAAGCGGCGCGGGCGTCGGGCGAGGAGCGCGCAGCCATCGCGGCCGACGCGGCGAGCCTGGCCGAGAGTGCGAGGATACTCGCAGGAGAGGGCGCCGATCCTGCCGGCTACTTCCGCGACCAGCTGAGGGCCGGCATCAGGAAGGCGGCAGACGACGCAGGTTTGCATGAATACCTCGAGTCGGCCGCCGGCGAGCTCGTTGCCGCCACGCGTGAGACGGCCGAGGAGGTGCGGGCCGCCTGCGCCTCCCTTCGGGGCGCGTACGACGACACGTTCGCGAGGAAACGCCAAGCCGCGATGGCGCGCGTGTTCATGGGCGGCTGCATCGTCGTCGCGCTCGCCTTCTCCGCGCTCACCGCCGCATGCTTCGTGAAGATGGAGCCCGTGTTCACTGGCGAGGCGGTCGTTTCCTACGAGCCCGCCTACGAGTCCGAGCTCGACCGCACGCGCCTCGAGCTCGAAAAGACCCGAAACGAGCTCGAGGCGTACCGCATGCAGTACCCCGGCGGCATCGGCCCCACGGCGCAGGCCGACCTGGACGCCGCCAACCGGGCGGCCCAGGACGCCTACGACGCCGAGCACGCGGGGTGACGGCGCGCAGATGGACGCGACGAGGGAACGGGACGGCGCCGGTGCCGTCCCGTTCCTTTTTTCGGCCGATGCGCGCGCCGGGCAAGGGCGGGGCCTTCGCCGCGAAGCGGCAAAGCAGCCCGCCCGCGCAGCGATGGCCCGGAGGGCCGTCGCGGAGGGCCCCCGCAGGGGCAAGCGGATTGGTGCGGTACGCACCAATCCAACGCTTGCACAGGCCTCGCGGCGCCATGCCAGCGCCAAGAAGGCCGCCCCGCGAGCGCGGCCGAGCCGTGCGCGCAGCGATTGCGAAATCGCGGCGCGTGCGGCGACCCGCGCGAGAGGCGCCAGCCGGCGAAAGGCGCCAGTGGCGCGTTTCGCCCGTGGCGCCGGCGTGAGCGGAGCGTGCGGGCGGCGGGGCCATGAGGCCCCGGCGGACGCTAAGGGCAGCGAGAGCGAGGGCGGAACGCCCGAGCGGGCATGCGCGCCCCGAAGCGCGCATGCGGGCATCCCGCGGGCTCGATGCCCGCGGGATGCCCCATGGCGGCATGGGCGATAGGGCGTGGAGTACGAGCCGCCGAGAGCCGAAGCGGACGCGTGGTTTTGGATTGGGTCCGAAGTAGACGGAGGCCCGGGGATCCTGCCCTTGGGCCTCCGGAAGGCGCTGCGAAACGCTTTGTTGTTAGCGGCGGGCGTGCTTGCCGGTCGCGCGTAGCGGTTGGCGGGTGCGTGCACGCGCTGCGAGTAGAACCGCAGCGCTCAGCGCGGCGGAAACGGCCAGCAGGCTCACGGGCATCGCATCGCCGGTCTTGGGAGACGACGATTTCGAGGACGCGCTCGCAGCAGCAGCTTTCGTCTCGGCCGCCTTCACGGTGAAGCTCGTGGTGGCCTCGCCGTCCTCGAAGGCGACGGTCAGCTTGTGGTCGCCGACTGAGAGCGTCTCGAGATAAGTCGTCGTCATCGACAGGACGAGGCTGCCCTCAGCCGTGGCGATAGCCGACTCCGGCACATCGACGCCGTCGACTTTCGTGCCCTTGTACGCTTTGAAGGTCTTGCCGTCGTTCACGTTGCGTTTGAACGTGAAGGTCAGCGGGTCGGACGAGCCCTTCTCCCACGTGGCGCCGTCGCCCGAGACTGTTGCGTAGGCGACGTCGACCGTCTCGGTGTGGCTGGCGTCGCGCTTGCACGTGCGCATAGCCTTGCCGTCGGTTTCCACCCACTCGCCCCAGTCGTGCCCGAGGGCGGCAATTGTCTTTGCTGTGCGGGAGATCTCCGCCTTGCACTCGGTGCAGTAAACGACCTCGTCGTAGCTGCCGCCCGTCGTGCAGGTGGCCGCCACCTCGTTCTCGTGCACGGCGGCGCCCGGCGTGTGGACATGCTCGAAAACCGCCTTCAAATACGTTGGCTCGGTCGCGGTGTACTCATACGTAGCAGCAGTGGATATGAGCGCACCCACTTCGCCGGTCTCGCTGTCGCACGAGTACCATCCTTTGAGCGAATAGTTAGCACCAGGAGTAGCCGTCATAGTGACCTTCGTGCCGTATTTCACAGACGCGGACCCGGGAGTGGGTTGGTCGCCTTTTCCCGCATAGCTCATGTAATCCGGTTTATCTGTGATTCCGTTTGTGAAGTTCATCTCCGCCTTGCCGCTACCGCTCTTCGCAAAGCCGCACCGCACGGGCAGGTCTGTATCAGAAGGCACCCACCGGAGCATGATTACCGTATTGGATGAGACGTTTATATAACCGGACTTTTCACCAGGAAGAACAATCCATGAGCCAATCTGGTATCCTGCGTATTTCATCCCCTTGGGCGGGGTTGCGAAAGAGGCGGCGAGTTCAGTTGGAGCCGTGAAACGCATCAATGTTCCTGAATTGACATATTTGTAGAGGTCGCCATCCGGCCAGGCACTCCCCTTGGTGCCGCCGTTCACATCATACGTAATGGGGACGATATCCGCAGCAGGTGCAGTTGCTGTGACCTCCACCTTGGCTTGGAAGCATTTTACTGAAACGTCGTCTATCGTCTTATTCAGATTAGTGCCCGAACTGACAACAGTACCGCCCTCACAAGTGCTGGTTACAGTGGAGTCGAACGTATAGCCATTGCTTTTCGGAGCAATTGTCACCCAGATGTAGTATTTCTCATCTGCGTTAAACATTACGTTTCCAAGGGATCCCCCACCTACAGTTACCCAGCCCTTGTTGTCAACAACATAATTGGCATCCACCCCAACGGTTACCGTTGGGGCGGTTGCAGAAGTGGTGCCCGCCTCGGGAGGCGTCACCGTGAACGCGACGGAAGAAAGCGTGGTTGCCTGCGCATACAGCTGGGTGTCGCCGTCGCTTGGATCTTCGCTTTCGGTCTGCTCCTGGCCAGTGGCGTTTGCCGTGCTGGTACTCATGACCATAAGGGTTTGTTCACCGGGTTGCTCTTCTTGGGCCTGGGTTCCATTGCCAGGTTCCGTTGCCTCCTCGTCCTGCTGCGCACCCTGCTGTTGTGCGGAGTCAGTCGTCTCGGTCTTGGCAGAACCCTGCCCCTGGGCCTGCACGTCCTTCTTCTCCGTATCGGGCGCATCGCCCTTGTCGGCAGCCATATCGTCCGCCGATGCGAATTCCGTTGAAGCTCCTGTTTGAGTGGCAGCGAAGGCGAACGCCCCCACGGGAACCAGACCGAACGCCAAGGCAACCGTGACGAGTAACGCCAGGACGCTCCTCTTGCCCTTATTCCCGAAACCGCTTCTCATTACGACCGACCTCCTAGGTGCCTCGCATACAAAACCACCTTGCACGCTACGGCAATAGTAGGCCGATAGGAAGGTTCACATTTGTGCCATTTTACGTTACCGCAGGTAGAAGCGATGCAGACCTTCACAGCAACCTGGAAAGGCAATACGAGAGAACGCCGTCAGCGAGGCTGCGTCTCGCCGCTTGCGCGCACGACCAAGGCCGCCCGATTCGTGGCGCCCGTCTTCCCGTAGATGCTGGAGACGTGCCTCTGGAGCTGGCGTCGGGAGATGAACAGATCGTCGGCGATCTGCTGGTTTTGCTTGTCGGTGAGCACGAGGGCCTCGAGCACCTCGCTCTCGCGGTCGGTCAGGCCGCATTCGGTCGCCAACAAGCGGGTGCGCTCTTCCAACGACAAGACGGGCCTTTCCGACTCGCGCGGCGTCTCGGCCAGGTTGAAGTCGCCGCCCAGCGCCATCAGCACGATGACCAGGGCGACCCCCGCGACGTCCAGGCCGAGAATCACCGGCGCTGGAAACGCGGAGAGGTTGACGGCTCCGGCGAGCAGCACCATGGCGCTGTCGAGCATCCTGCCGAAGGGGGCCCAGAGTGCCGGGTTGCGCATGCCCGGGGCCAAACGCCAGAAGGTGAGCAGGTAATACGAGGTGAAGGCGGCGATGGCGAGGTAGAACAGGCACATGGTCAGCCAGTACGCCCCTTGCTCACCGGCCAGGACGACGTTGAGCAGCGCGACCAGCATGATGCACAGGGAGGCGATCGGCACGTACCTGCCGCCCCTCCTGTCGCCAATCGCCGCGAACAGCAGGTAGCCGGGCACGAGCATCAGGCGCGGCCAGCTGTACGCGGAGTACGACGCGTAATCCGACTGGATCATCAGGTGGTGGATGTGCTCGTTGTAGAAGCAGGTGAACAGTATGAAAGCGGCCGCGATGAGGATGGTAACCACGATTCGTTTCGGCGGCGTGGGTTTCGGCTTCGCGCCTTCCGCCTCTCCGGCCTCCAGCTCTTCCGCCGGGGCCTCGCGCGCCAGCAGGAAGAGAACAACGACGCCCGCCAGCATGAAAGCCGGCAGGGGCAGCGTCGGACCCCACTGTATCTGAAGTAGGTACTGCAACACGACGGCGACGGCGCTGCCGATTCCCATGCACCGCGCAACGCTGGCGCCCGTCACGGTCGCCAGGCTCATCCTAATGTGAATGGCGCCGCCGATTCCCCCGATGCAAAGCGCTGCCGCCATGGAGACGGCCACGTAGCCGAGCGAATCGTGGCCAGCAACCAGCATCGCCGCCACGCAGGCGAGGAACGCGCCGAAGGCTCCGTACATCGCCGCGTTCCGCCCGCGCCCGCCCGCGCTAAGGCGGTAATACAGGCTGTACAGCAGGAACCCGCCGATGACGAACACCTGCAGGGCGTAGTAGACCATACTCCGCTGCTCGGTGGCGAGGTACCCCTCGCCGGCATGATTCGCCAACCCAAGAACGGTGAACTGCAGGAAGACGAAGGCGCCGAACAGGCACGTCAGATACAGCTCGCGCTTCGCTTTGTCGGATAGGGCATTCATGACATCCATCGTCCATCAGGACCCAACTCGGCGCAACGCCGCTCGGGAAATTCCGTTCAAATTCCGTTCAAGCCACCTGA
>CAJOIP010000042.1:0-14383 GCA_905234785.1 uncultured Eggerthellaceae bacterium | reverse complement strand
TGGCGGGATGTACGAGACTTGAACTCGCGACCTCCGACGTGACAGGCCGGCGCTCTAACCAACTGAGCTAACACCCCGTGTTTTCAGCGAAGGTTATATTACTTGACATGCGGCGCGGGCGCAATACCCCTAGCAGAAAAACTCCATGCAACCTGAAGGATGCGGGGGCAAGCTGTCAGAAAGCCCGCCCCCTTCCCGCCTTCCCTTCCCGAAGCGCGAACTACGTCGCGGCCTCCGGCCTGTCACGTCGGAGGCCGCGATTCCAAAAGCGCTATTCACGGGCAGCTGAGATTTCGCAGACGCCCTTCACCGTCAACCGCGATTCAAGCAAGCCTATTCGCCAGCTAGCGGTTCTGGGCCAGCGCTGCGCGAGCTCACCATCCTCACAACCGCTGGAATGTAAATCGCGAGCGCCCCAACAACCGACAAGGCGAACAGCACCCGGGCAACCGTGAAATCGACCTGCATCAGGTGCACGCCGACGCCCACGGCAGCCCACAGCACGACCAGCGGGAACACGAGGTCGTTCTGCGTGCGCGCCACGACGAACGCCGCGACCAGCAGCCCGACCACGATCGCGATGGTCGAAACCTCGTTCGCGATTAACGGGGTCGCCGACCACCTGGCCGCCAGATGCGCGACGTTGGCGCACACCGCCACGGTCAGCCAGCCGAAGTACAGCGAGAACGGAATGCGCGTCGTCAGCGGTTCGCGACGCGCCTTGATGCTCGAGTACATCAGCAGCATCGTGAACCACAGCGCCACGATGACGACGAGCGACAGCTCGATCAGCTTGAAGTGGAACGCTGCGAGCCATCCGATGTTCAGCGCGCAGCTCAGCACGAACAGCACGCCTTCGCGCATGGTGACGGTCTGCCGCTTCATGCTGCGCCACGTTGCCGTCAGCATCCACACCGCCAGCGCCGCGTAAATGACACCCCAGATGGCGAACACGTAGCCCGCCGGCGCAAACCATGCGAACACCTCGTTGGAAACCTCGGCTGACGTCACGCCGCCGAGCTTCATCGACTCGAACAGCGCATTGCACACGATCATCGCGATAAGCGCCACCCAACACAACGCAAGCACGACCTTCGATTGCGGCGGCCCCGTCTCGCGCTCCTCGCTCTGAAGCGCCTTGCCTTGGCCGCGCTGGTATTCATACCTGTATTGCATGTCGTCCATGACCTCACCTGCTTTCATTCGTCGTAGCGGCAGGACGTGATGCGCATCTCCTGCATCGTAGCTGGTCGCAGGCCCGGTCTCTTTCACATGCCTCATTCGTTGCGCAATGGTATGCACCCCGATGGCACCCCGTGCGCGGACTGATGCCGAAGCGTTTCAAGACGCCGCCAAGCGACGCGCCGAGATGCGGGATAATGTACACATTAAGGCGATGCGAGGAGGCGCCATGCTGTTCGTCGAATACCCGAAATGCTCGACCTGCAAGAAGGCCAAGGCCTGGCTCGATGACCGCAACATCGAGTTCGATGACCGCCATATCGTGGAAGACAACCCCACTGCCGACGAGCTGCGCCTGTGGCACAAGATGAGCGACCTGCCGCTGCGCCGGTTCTTTAACACGAGCGGCATGCTCTACCGCGACCTCGGCCTGAAGGACAAGCTTCCCGCCATGACCGAAGACGAGATGTACGACCTGCTCGCCACGAACGGCATGCTGGTGAAACGCCCGTTGCTCGTCCTCGACGACACCGTGCTCGTCGGCTTCCGCGAGAAGGAATGGGCCGCGCTGCTCGATTAATTGCCCGAAGAGCAGTATCTCCTTTGGGCTATTCCCGCTCTCGCCTGCGGATTCTCTCGCGCATGCTATAATTCGTGTCCGATTGCGCGACGGGGTGAGCGCGCGACCGCACAAGAGGGAAAACGCGGAGCTGGTCAGGCCAAGCGATGAATTCATATGGAACCGATCGGGCAGGCACTCGCCCGCCCACGAACCGACTACGCGCGCGCACCGCACTTGGCGCCCTGTATGCGCTGACGGCCTTCGCGCTCGTCGCCATCTGGTCGCTCGTCCCCACCGCCTCCGCATTCGCCTACGTCGACCCGTCGGTCATGACGTACACCATCCAGGCAGTCGCTGGCTTGGCTGTCGCGCTGTCGGCAGTCGCCGGCGTCGCCTTCCGCCGCACGCGCCGCAAGATATACGAGCTGCTCAACATCGACGAGAACGCGCACAAGATTTCGGAAAGCGCCGTGAACGCCATCGACCCCGCGTCGCCCGACGCCAGCCGGCGCCTTGCCATCGCGCGCGACGCCGCCGCCTCGCTGGCGAGCGCCAGCAGCGAGCAGGTGAGCACCGCCCCGCGCAAGATGCGCTGGTCGCGCCGCTTCGCCTTCGCGCTCGTCATGTGCGTGTTCATGGCGTTCATCGTGTTCATCGCCCCGGCGCTCGAGATTTTCGGATCGAACGGCGACAGCCTGGTGTTCGGCCTCGGCGCCGTATGGTGGATTCCCCTCGTGTTCTGCCTGCCGTTCGCAGCGCTGGCCGCGCTGTTGCTCTCGGCGCTTAAGGGCCGGCCGTTCTACATCGCGCTCATGGCGGTGTTCGCGCTGACCGTGGCAGCCTACGTGCAGTCGCTGTTCATGAACCAGGGCATGATGCCGGCCGACGGCGGCTTCATCGGCTGGGACGAGCCGTATTTCGTGGGCAAGATGATCGTGTCCGCCATCGTATGGGTCGCCATCGTCGCAGCCATCGTGGCGCTCAGCCAGCTGAACGCGCACACCTGGCTGAAGGCGACGACCGGCGTGGCCTGCGCCATCATGGTCGTGCAGCTCGTCGGCGTCGTCAGCGTGGCCGTCGATGCCTCGAAAAGCGCCGTCGCCGAGCAGGACAAGCCCTACGTCACGCAGGGGTCGCTGCTCACGGTGTCGCCCAAGAGCAACGTCATCGTGTTCGTGCTCGACACCTACGACACGGCCATCCTCGAGGACATCCGCAAGGAGGACCCCCGTTTCCTCGACGCCTTCGAGGACTTCACCTATTTCCGCAACAGCACCGGCACCATGATCCCCACGCACAACGCCATCCCCAACATGCTGACGGCGCTCAAGCCCGAGCCCGGCCAGGACGTCGCCGAGTACCGCGCCACGCGCTACGACAAGAGCACGTACCTCGACGACATCCACGACCTGGGGTATTCCATCGGCATATACTCCGACTCGCTCATGATGGACTTCAACAACCCGGCCGACCGCGCCGTGGCCGACGAGACGCTCAACGTGCACCCGGTCAGCCACGCGCCCATCGACGTGTGGCGCACGTTCGTCGCCATGGAGCAATGCGCGCTGTACCGCGAGCTGCCGTGGCGCCTGAAGCCGGTGTTCTGGTACTACACGTCCGACCTGAACAATCGCATGATCGCCGACGCCGACACGACCAACTACGACGACACGCTCTACGAGCTCGACGACGCCGCCATCCTCAACATGGTGCGCACGCAGGGGCTCGAGCCCGTCGACGAGGGCCCGGCAGGCGCGTTCAGGTTCATCCACCTGTTCGGACCGCACTTCCCGTTCTCGGTGAACGAGGACGGCGAGAACGTCGGCACGAACCAATCAGACCAGATATCGCAGGCGAAAGGCTCGATGAAGGTCGTGACGGAGTACCTGGCGCAGCTGAAGGAGCTCGGCTTGTACGACGAGGCCACCATCGTGGTGACGGCCGACCACGGCGTGTGGCACCTGACCGACGACCCGCCGCGCGACCCCATCAGCCCCATCATGCTGGTGAAGCCCTCGCGCCCCGAAGGCGGTGCGCACGTCCCCGTGCAGCTCGCCGACACACCCGTCAGCCACGACGACATCCAACCGACCGTCATCGCGGCCATGGGCGGCGATGGGTCGAAATACGGTATCACGTTCTGGCAGATCGACGACCCCGGCCGCGTGCGCTATTTCGACGCCACGACGAGCGCCGGCGACGAGGGCCAGCGGTTCGTCGAGTACGCCATCACCGGCGACGTCTTCGACATGAAGAACTGGGAGAAAACGGGCAACGTCTGGCTCGGCGCGTAACCGCGATTCGGCCGGGCGCCGCGCAACTGCAGGAAACGGCGATAGGGGTCAGCATGGGTGAAAGCCATCTGGAAGGCGCCTTCGAGGCAACAGATCACGTGCTCGCGCGCAAGGCGGCGGGGCGCACGCGCTTCATCGCAAGCGTTCCGGCCATCGGCTTGCTCATCGCATCGGTCGTCCTCGCCATCGGCACGCTCATCGCGCTGGTGATTTCGTCGTTCGAATACGTGGCGGGAACAATCGGCCTGCACGACCTGGCAATCGCCTACGTCGAGGACGCTGATTCGTTTCTGCTGGCCGTCGCGCTGTACATCCTGTCGATCGGCCTGACCAACCTGTTCATCACCGATCGCATCCCGCTTCCGAAATGGCTCGAATTCCACGACTTCGACGACCTGAAGGAACGCCTGACCAGCGTCATCATCGTCATGATCGGCGTGTTCTTCCTCGGCCACGTGCTGAAAGGAGCGCTGGGAATCGACACGCTCTGGCTCGGTCTCGCCTGCGCCGCCATCATCGTCGCGCTGACCTTCTTCATGCGCACCGTCTTCAAGTCGGGCAAATAGCCCCAAGCTGGGTCCTTACGCGTAGCCCATCTCGTCGACCTGGTCTTCGTCCATGCCGAAGTAGTGGGCTATCTCGTGGACGACGGTCTTGCGCACCTCTTCGATGATTTCGGCACGCCCGCCTTCCAGCCGCTCGTGTGGGCCCTTGAAGATGGTGATGGTGTCGGGGTAGTCGCCGAAGCCGTACCCGCTGTCGCGCTCGGCAAGCGACAGGCCGTCGTACAGGCCCAGCAAGTCGCCTTCCTCTGTGTACAGCCCATCGCCTTCGAAGTCTTCTTCCTCGGGTTCGTCGGCTATGACGATGGCGACGTTTTCCAGCTCGTCGAGGAACTCCTCGGGAATCGAGTCGATGGCGTCTTGCACGGCAGCCTCGAATTCAGCGTCGGTCATCTTGTACATGCGAACCTCCTACAACTCACGATAGCGAATCAATTACCTCGGAGGAAATTGATTCGCACGCTGCGCAATGCGCGTGACGGTGATTGGGCTTGCGTCCAGCTCGCAATGCCGCAACAGCACGTCGGGGCGAAGCGAACCGGTCGGCTTGGCTTTCAGCGTGAACGTGGCGCGATCCCCTTCCACGACGAACGGCTCGGTTAGAAACTCGCTTACCACCAGCGTCTTTTCCTTCTTCTTGCGCACGACCGTGATGGCCTCGGGAACGACGATGCGCCCGACCGGCCCGTCAAACACGACCTCGTACGTCGAAAACGGGAAGGCGACGCTCGCAGCCGGCGCCGAATTCTCGATATAGCGGGCGTCTTGCACCATGAGGTCGGGCACGCTCGCCTGCTGCAGCGCCGCAAGCGCCTTGTCGGCGGCAACGTAGTCACGAAGCTGCAGGTCGAAGATCTCGCACGTCGAGCCCACGCCCACGGGCAGCGCCGCGCCGAACGCGATCTTCATATGCGGCGAGAACCCTTGGCTGACGGCGAAGGGCAACCCTGCGCGGCGCACCGTGCGCTCGAGCGCGTGCGCTACTTCCAAATGCGAGAGCATGGCCAGGCGGTCACGCTCGATGAACGTGCAACGCAGGCGGAACACGCGCGGAGCGTTGGGATCAGTCATTGCGATCACCCGCCAATTGGTTGTCGGCTTTCAGCTGGAAACAGACCCCGCAACCCGAACAGCGGTCGAACGTGCAATCGGGCGTGGTCTGCTCGCCCATCGCCAAATCGTACTCGTGGGCAAGCCAACGCCGTGCCGCACCGCAGCTGATGTGCTCCCACGGCATGACGTAGTCGGTCGGATAACTCGTCTGCGCCACGGCGTCCACGTCGATGCCAAGCTCGGCCGCAGCATCGCGCCACGCATCCTCGCGGAAGCATTCGGACCACGCATCGAAACGCGCCCCGCGCCGCCATGCGCCCTCCACCAGGTCGGCGGCCTCGCGGCCCGAGCGCGACATGACGGCCTCGACGAAGCTCGTCTTCGGATCGTGCCAACTGACTGACACCGCGCGGTACTTCACCGAGTGACGCAGCAGGTTCACGCGGCGAAGCGCCTCTTCGGGCGGAATCTGGCCGCACCATTGGAACGGCGTGTGCGCCTTCGGCACGAACAGCGCCACCGAAGCCGACACCTGAATCGAGCCCTTCTGCTCCTTCGGCACGATGGCCTTCGCATGGTCGTACACCTGCTGCACGAGCCGCGCGATGCCCTTCACGTCCTCGTCGGTTTCGGTCGGAAGCCCGATCATGAAGTACAGCTTGCAGCGGCGCCACCCGGCGGCGAATGCCGCGTCCACGGCGCCGAACAGGTCGTCTTCAGTCACGTTCTTGTTGATGACGTCGCGCAGCCGCTGCGTGCCGGCCTCGGGCGCGAACGTCAGGCCGCCCTTCTTCTGGCCGGCGACCAAATCGGCCATGCGCGCGCCAAACGAGTCGAGCCGTTGCGATGGAATGGAGATGCGCACGCCCGTACCTTCGTAGCGCTTGTTCAGCCGCTCGAGGATCTCGGCGATTTGCGAATGGTCGGTCGTGGAAAGCGAGGTGAGCGACACCTCGTCATAACCCGTTTCGGCAAGGCCCACAACCACGGCGTTCACGATGTTGTCGGCTGAGCGCTCGCGCACCGGCCGGTACATCATGCCCGCCTGGCAGAAGCGGCACCCGCGGGCACACCCGCGCAGCACCTCGACGTTCAGGCGGTCGTGCACCGCCTCGGCAAACGGCACGATGCACGGCTCCCATGCGGAGCTTTCCGCGAAGCCGCCGTGCAAGCGCTTCACGATGGTGGTGGGAAGGCCTTCCTCCAACGGCTCGATCCACGAGCCGACGTCTTGCGCTTCCTCGCGCGAGCGCCAGCGGTACAGCGCCGGCACGTACCAACCGTCGAGCTTCGCAAGCGCACGCCAGATGTCGCGGCGACTCGCACCGCGCTGGCGCAGCCCGCAAATGACCTCCAAGCCTTCGGGCAGCGCCTCCTCCCCTTCCCCGATGCTGATCGCGTCGAAGAACGGCGCATACGGCTCGGGGTTGTACGCGCACGGCCCGCCGCCGACCACGATGGGGTCATCCTCGGCGCGGTCGAGCGCGCGAACGGGAATGCCGCCCAAATCGATGGCCTCGAGCACGTTCGTGGCCGCGAGCTCGTGCGGAAGCGTGATGCCGATGACGTCGAACGCAGCCAAGGGCGCGCAGCTTTCGATGGAAAACATGGGCAGCCCGGCCGCCCGCAGCTCGTCGCACATTTCGGGAGCGGGTAGGAAACCGCGCTCGGCAGCCATTCCCGGACGCGCGTTCACGGCGTTCACCAGGATGCGCAGCGCCTGGTTGGCCTGCCCCAGCTCGTACGTGTCAGGGTAAATCATGCAGAAGCGGAAATCCGCGTCGGGCTTGTACACGCAGCCCCACTCGCGGTTGATGTAGCGCGACGGCCGCTCGGCGCGCGCCACCAATGGCGCCACCTGGGGCCAAATGCTTTCGAAGGGAACCATGCGACTATTTCGCGGCGACAGCCTTGGACATGATGTCGGCGGCCGCATCGGCGATCTTCGGGACGTACTCGCCTGCCGTATCGCGCACCACGGGGACGACCTCGTTCACCTTGTCGAGCACGGCAGGGGCAACCTCGCCCAGCTTGTCGACGATCCCCAACGATTTCGGGTCGGCCGCAACCTCGCGCAAACGCCCGAGCAGCTTGGCGCCGCCCTCGGCCGCGCGCGTCGCCACGTTGGCCACGCCCACGGCGTTCTCGCCGCCCTCGAAGTACTCGATGACCGCGTAACCCAGCGCCGCCGTTCCGCCATAGGCGATGCCCGTGCGGATGGCGAAGCCGAGCACCGGCACGAACTCGACGAGCTCGCGCGCCAGCGTGCGGCACAGATACGCGCTGCCGACCACGGCTGCCAGCTCCTTGATGCGGTCCTTGTCCATGGCGTGGCCGTAGGCGGCTGCGATCTGCAGCACCATCTTGGCCTGGTTCAGCGTCATGATGGGCAGGTCGGCGCCGGGAATGAGCGGCACCAGGCCCACGCCCGCGTTCTGAATCGACGTGGCCTGCACGGCATCGCGCGCCAGCGGACGGCGCATGAACGGGAACGAGATGGCGAACGCCAGGCGCTTCTCGCGGCACACCGCCACGATCCAGCGGCCCATGCGGTCGTCGAGCGCAGCGGCAGCCGCGTCGTCGAACGCCGCGTGGCTTCCCAGCCCGTCGCCCTCTTCCCACGGCGACACGACGTCTCCTTCGGGAATGTCGCTTCCACCTGAAGCGGCGCGGGCCGCCACGTCGGCCGGCGACAGCGTGACCACCATGGCCGGCACGCCCACGGCGCGCAGCGCCTTGGCGGCAGGGCCGACCTTGGCCGAGTCGCCCGCCACGACGATGGCGATGTCGTCTTCGACCTGGGGCGCGAACGAGCGGTCGAGGTACGATAGCTGCATGCGCACCTGCGGCGACGTGCTGGCGAACGCGCCGCGCACATGCGCCACCAAGTCGGCAGGCGCCGTCTCGTCGACGTACACGCTGACGGCGATCTCGGTTTCCCGAGCCGCATTGATGTCGGTTGCTTCGTCTATCAGGGCTTTCACATCAACGGGCAGTTGCATATGTTGTCCTTCTCGTGTTTTCCTTGCCATGGGACCACACCGACCCCATGAACCCGAGCAGCGCGAAGTTCATGATCATGAACGACGTGCCGTAGCTCATGAACGGCAGCGGGATGCCAGTAATGGGCATGAGCCCGCACGTCATGCCGATGTTTTCGAGGATGTGGAACAGCCACATGCCCAGTATGCACATGACGATGAGAACCCCGAACATATCGCTTGACGCGTTCGCTATGTGGAATCCTATTACAACGAGCGCGATGTAGAGCACCAGCAGCGCCATTACACCGAAAAAGCCGAGCTCTTCGGCCAACACGCAGAAGATGAAATCGGTCGGCGCTTCGGGCAGGATGCCGAGCGCGTGCTGCGAGCCTTGCATGTAGCCCTGGCCGAACAGGCCTCCCGAGCCGATGGCGATCATGGCCTGCTGCAGGTTGTACCCCTCGTCGGTGAGGTCCGACGAGCCTTGGTTCATGAACACGAGCAAGCGGTCGCGCTGGTACTGCTTCAGCAGCTTGTACTCGCCGCTCGCGCCCTTCAGAAGCTCGTCGGCGAGGAACACCGCCACCACGAGCGCGATGCAGACGACCAGCGTAACGAGCAAGAAGCGCCTGTTCGCACCGCCCACGACGAGTGCTATGGCCGCGATGAACAGGTACACCAGGCCCGTGCCCAAGTCGGGCTGGGTCATGATGCACACGAACGGCACGAGCATCATGCCGACGGATTTCAGGTACTCGGTCAGGTCGTCGAGCCGCCCCTGATAGCGCGCCATGATGGACGCGTCGAGCAAGATGACGGTGATCTTCGCGAACTCGCCCGGTTGCAACTGCGGCAGGGGCCCGATTTTCACCCACGAGGTGGCGCCCATCGTGTTCACGCCGATGACCGGCAGGTGCGGCGACAGGATGAGCACGATGTTGATGATGAGGAACACGACCGTGTAGTCCGACAGGCGCCGGTAGTCGAACGCCCAGATGAGCGCCATGACCACCGCGCCGATGCCCGCGCCGCCGAGCTGGCGCGTGAAGCTGTAGTCCTCGTCGGCGCTGACGGCCGAGTACACCACGATGAGCCCGTACGCCACGAGCAGCAGGATGACGATGAGGAACGGGATGTTCAGCGCAGGCAGGGCCCAGCGCCGCGAGGGCTGGCTGGAATCGCCCGCCGCGTGGCTTCCCGTCGCTATGTTCGAAATCTCGGGCATGTAAGCCTTACCCTTTGCCTTCCCGTTGCCTTGCTAGTCCGTGCGCGCTTCCCCGCCGGACGAGCCGAGCGGCACCGACTTGCCCGTGGAACCCGCGATCGGGCCCACTTCGCCGAGCTCGCCGCGCTCGTACGCCAGCAGCGCGCCCATCACGTGCGCGCCGACGGGGCCTGCCGCCTGCGCGCCGCCGCCGCCCTGCTCGATGCAGGTCGCCACGACGTATTTCGGCTTGTCGAGTGGATAGTAACAGACATACCATGCCACGTCGCCCTTGCCTGCAACCTCGCCCGTGCCCGTCTTCGAGCCGATGGTCGTCACGTCGATGTCCCAATCGGCGAACGCGTTCGTCACGGGAGTCGAGTCCATCGAGACTTCGGCGAGCGCGTCGCGCACGATCTTGTAATTCTTCGCTTCGACATCGGGGACCGATACGACCTCCGGTTCGAACGTGATGGCCGGGGTGTCGGATGTGTTGCGCACCTCTTTCAGCAGATGCGGGCGCATGAGGTTTCCCGTTGCCACGGCGGCGTACGCCACGCAGTTCTGCAGCGGCGTGATGAGCACGTCGCCCTGGCCGATGACCAAGTTGGTCAGGTCGCCGCCGCGCCATTGGCCCTCGGTCGGCACGTCGGTCCAATGCTGGGCCTTCCACTCCGGCGTGGGAATGCGGCCCGTTTCCTCGCCTGACAGGTCGATGCCGGTCGTCTGGCCGAAGCCGAACTTGGCGATTTCCTCTTGCAACGCCGTGTCGCTGATGGTGCCGCCCTGCGTGACGCCCGCGTAGAAGAAGTCCTTCGCGATTTCGTAGAACACGACGTCGCACGACACGCGAATGCCCGTGTGCAGGTTCAGCTCGCCGTGGCCGGCGAGGTCCCAGCAGTTCTGCCAGTCGCCCGAGTGGAAGCCGTCCCACGAGCCCTCGCAATTCCAATACTTCGTGTCGGTGGCGAACCCGTATTTCAGGCCCGCCAAGCTGGTGAACGCCTTGTAGGTCGACGCCGCGGGATACGTGCCCGAAACGGCGCGGTTCAGCAGCGGATGGTAGCTTTCCTCGGTTGCGTACAGGTCCCACACGTCCTGCGCGATGCCGCCGGTGAACGTGGTGGGGTCGAAGGTCGGGTAGCTCGCGAGCGCCAGGATGCTGCCGTCGGTGGCATCCATGGCGACGACCGCGCCGCCCACGCCCTTGCCCTTGCCGATGATGCCCTCGGGCGCGATGAGGTTGGCGAGCTCGAGGTCGGCGATGTACTGAACGGGCGCCTTGATGGTCAGGTACACGTCGGAACCGCGCGTGGCGGGCGTCTCGCTTTCGACCTCGACCACCTTGCCCTGCGAGTCGACGACCACGCGGCGCTGGCCGTGCTCGCCGGCGAGCACGTTGTCGTAATACGCCTCGATGCCGCTTTTGCCCACGGTGTCGCCCAGCTCGATGGTGCGGTTGCTGGGCGTGCTGGCCAGCTCCTCTTCCGAAACCGTGCCGGTATAGCCCAGCACGTGGGCCGCAAGCGCGGCGTACGGGTACTCGCGCACCGTGCGCTCTTGCACGGTGACGCCCGAGAACGCGTCGGAATGCTCTGCGATGAACGCCACGTCGCGCTGGCGCGCGTCGGATGCGACCACGCGCTGGCTCTGCGCGCCGGAGCTCTGGTCTTGGATGCGCAGGCGCACGACGTTGTACGGCAAGCCGAGCACGGCGGACAGGCGCTGCATGACGTCGTGGTCGTTGGCCACCGACGCATCGGCCAACACGGTCAGCGTCGTGCGGTTCTTCACCAGCAGCACGCCGTCGGAGTCGTACACCAAGCCGCGCGGGGCGGGCGTGGCAACCGTCGTGTACTTGTTCTGGCGCGCCTCGTTGGCGTATTCGCTGGAAGAGAGCACCTGCATGCTCCACAGCTTTGTGGCAAGCGAGCCGAACACGGCCGCGGCCAGCACGCCCACTGCGACGAAGCGCGAGCGCACGACTTCGCTCGGGCGGCCGGTCGTCGACGCGGGCGCCCGCTGCGCGGTGACATGCCGGGCCCTTCCCGAGCTGTCGACCGTGCCGAGCGACGACGACACGCCCACGCTGTCGATCGACTTCACGACGTCGCGCCCGTGCGAACGCGGCTTCGCGGTCATGCCGTCGCGGCGCGAGCGGATGACGAAGAACAGCCAGATGGCGATGACGGCTACGACAAGCGTGATGACGGCTGCGATGATGGCGGTGATCATCGGCGGCCCCTAACGCAGCTGCGTGATGTCGTGGTGAATAGCGCCAGACGTGCGGAAGAACCGCGTGGTGAACAGGTACAGGATGACGCCGAGCACCAAATCGTACACGAAGCAGGGAGCAACGCGGTAGGAGATCGCCTCGAACAGACCCGCATTGTACCCGAACAGCGTCAGCAGCATGCCGTACGCCAGCTCGACGAGGAAGATTCCCAGCGCCATCATAGCCAACGGCATGAACAGCGTGTCGTTTTCAAGCGATGCGAACAGGCGCGCTACCAGGTACGAGAACGCCGTGAGCGAAAACGCCATGACGCCGACCGGACCGCCCGTCAGCAGGTCGTACAGCAAGCCCAACACGAACGGCAGCAGCGCGCCGAAGCTGTGCGGGCGCGACACGGCCACGATGAGCGTGAAGATGACGACGAAGTTCGGCATCGCCGAGAGGATGGTGATGTACGGAGCCAAGACGAGCTGCAGGAACAAGGCCAACACGGCGCCCACGATGACGGCTATGCGATCGGGTGTCATCGTCATTCCTCGTCACCGCCCTCCTCGTCATACCATTCGTCTTCGCTTTGCTCCTGCGAACGCGCCGCAGCGGCTTCGGCCTCGGCCTTCGCGGCGGCCGCTTCGGCAGCTGCCACATCGGGCGCATTGAACACGACGATGACCTCTTCGAGCAGCGCAGCGCTGTCGTTGGGGCTGACGACGATGGTGCCCGCAGGGTTGTTGGCGGTCTTGTTCACGCTGACGACCGCGCCCACGATGAGGCCGCGCTCGTAGCTGCCGCCCAGTCCCGACGTGATGATGACGTCGCCCACCTCGGGAATGACGTCCTCATCGAGGTCTTCCAAGTACAGGATGCCGTTGATCGACCCGCGCACGATGCCGTTGTCGCGCGTCGATTGGATCATGACCGCCGCGCCCGAATTCGGGTCGGTGAGCAGGCGCACGGTCGCCGAATGGGCCGACGTCTGCGACACCTGGCCGATGACGCCCGTCGCGCCCATGATGGTCATGCCGCTTTCGACGCCGTCTTCAGAGCCCAGGTCGATGGTGATGGATTGGTCCCACGCGTTGGCCGAGCGCCCGATGATGTGCGCAACCGGCCCGGTGACGCCGCTGACCTGCTTCATGTCGAGCAGCGCCTGCAGACGTTCGACTTCCTGGCGGTACTCCTCGGCGTTCGACAGCAGCTCGCGCAGCTCCTGGTTCTGCTGGCGCAAGCCGGAAAGCGTGGACTGGTTGGCAGTGAGGTCTGAAAGCGACTCGGCAGCCGATTCCGTCGCCGTGCCGATGCCCGCACCGGCGCTGCCGACGGTGGACGAACCGCCCATAAACGCGCTTTGGACGGAATGGATGGGACCGGTGACGCCTTCGCGCGCGTACGCCGTCATCAGCACGAGCGACACGATGAGCAGCACGACCAGCACGATGCTACGCGCCCCAGAAGACCCGTTCTGTTGAAGGTTAAGCGGCATGAAGCGCTTCCTCGTCCGCGCTTAGCGCGACCTCATGAGCGTCTGGCGCAGGGCCGTGGGCGTCTCGAGCACCTTCAAACAGCCGGTGACCACGTTGGTGAGCGCCGTTTCGCTGACCCACACCGGGATTTCAAGCTTGTCGGTGAGGTAGCGGTCGAGGCCGGAAAGCAGGCCGCCGCCGCCCGTCAGCAAGATGCCGTTCTGGATGATGTCGCTGGCCAGGTCGGGGTTGGTCTTCTTGAAGGTTTCCTTGATGGAGAGCACCATGTCCTCGCACGGCTCGATGAGCGCGGCGCGGACGTCCTCGGATTGGATGGTGACTTCCTTGGGCTGCTCGGTGACCATGTCCTGGCCCGAGATGATCATGTCGCGTTCGCGGCCGTCTTCGAACGGCAGGATGGAGCCGATCTTGATCTTGATGACCTCGGCCGTGCGCTCGCCGATCTTGATGCCCAGCAAGTCGCGCAGGTGCATGCTGATGGCCTCGTCCATCTTGTTGCCGGCCAAACGCAGGCTCGACGACGTGACGATGCCGCCGAGCGAGATGACCGCGACTTCCGTGGTGCCGCCGCCGATGTCGACCACCATGCTGCCCGTGGGCTCGGTGACCGGCAAATCGGCGCCCATCGCAGCCGCCATGGGCTCTTCGATGAGGTACGCCTGGCGCGCGCCCGCCTGGATGGCGGCCTCGAACACGGCGCGCTTCTCGACCGACGTGGCGCCGCACGGAATGCAGATGACGATGCGCGGCTTGGCCTGCCACGGGTACTTGCGCGGCGCGGCCTTGTTGATGAACGCCGAGATCATGGCCTCGGTGACGTCGTA
>CAJOIP010000041.1 GCA_905234785.1 uncultured Eggerthellaceae bacterium | reverse complement strand
ATCCTGAGCCAGGATCGAACTCTCCGTTCGAAAATGCTCTTCAAAACAAAATGTGTGTTGCCCGAATCATTGTCTGGGTAAATGACGTGGTTCCGATCGTGATGATCGGAGCCCGAAATTCGATTCTTCGTCCGTTCCAGTATCCGGTTCTCAAGGTGCTAGCCCCGCCCTGTTCAGGGCCGAACTTCGCCGCAATCTCGCGTGCGGCGCGAGGATGTATATTACGCTTCTCCCAACACCCAAGTCAAGCGCGTTTTCGTGGATGTTCCGTGAAGGTTGCAAAGGCATTTTCACCTGCCAACAACGGGTTGTGCCTGGGTTTCGGATTCCACAATCTGTAGGTTTAGACGCGAGTCCCAAAATGGGAGTGCCGAGTTTTTCATTGATGCGCGGGAGGGGGGCTACTGCATCATTAAATGATGCAGTAGCCCCCCCTCCCGCGCATCATTACGTACAATGGGTGCATGAAGGAAAACGCAACATATATATGTAAGGACATGGAGCTTCCGGACTATGCGCTCGCGGCGATTAACGTGCTGGAACGCGCGGGGCATGAGGCATGGGCGGTTGGTGGATGCGTGCGCGATGCGCTCTTGGGCCGCGCAGTGAACGATTACGACATTGCGACGAACGCGCGATGGGAAGACGTAGAGCACGTCATGGCCTCTTCCGGCTTCGCGGTACATCGGACGGGCGCAAAGCACGGAACCGTGACAGTGTCGCGCAATGGCCACGCCATGGAAATCACGACCTACCGCGCAGACGGGAAGTACACCGACGGCCGGCACCCTGATTGCGTTGAGTTCGTGCGCACCATCGAAGAGGACCTGGCTCGCCGGGACTTCACGATAAACGCCATGGCGTACCACCCCGAGCGAGGCATCCTCGATTGCTGGGGCGGCATGGCCGATCTCGACGCCGGATTGATTCGCGTCGTCGGCGACGGGAACGAGCGCTTCTCGGAAGACGCCTTGCGGATCTTGCGCGGATGCAGGTTCGTGTCTCAACTGGGGTTTTCGCTCGAGGCGGGCACAAAGCAGGCCATGTGGTCGCACAAGATGCGCATGAGCCATGTTTCGGCCGAACGTATCACCCACGAACTCACGGAGATGCTGCTAGGCGACCATGTCCGCGACGCGCTCATGGAATGCATCGACATCATCGGAGCGGTGCTTCCCGAACTCGTAGCGATGAAGGGGTTCGAGCAGCACACCCCCTATCATATATATGATGTATGGGAGCACACAGCCTGGGTCGTTCAGCGCTCTCCCCGCACGCCGCTCGCTCGGTGGGCCGCCCTGTTCCATGACAGCGGAAAGCCGGGGGCTTTCTTCATGGACGGCGATCGCGGGCATTTTTACGGGCATCCGCTTTTGAGCGTCGAGGTTGCGCGTGGCGCCCTCGCCCGCATGACGCTTTCGCCGTCGTTCGTGGCGGACGCGCTAACGCTTATCCGCTTGCACGACAAGACCATTCCGGCAACTTCGAAAACCGTGAAGAGGGCGTTAGCCGATCTGGACGGAAACATAGAGCTGTTCCGCACGCTCATCGGCATCAAGCGCGCAGACGCCCTTTCCCAATCGTCGCTCAGCGAACCGCGCGTGCAGCTTGCAGACGACTTGGAACGCGTGCTCGGAGAGGTGCTTGCAGCGGACGAGGCGTTCACCTTGAAGCAGCTTGCAATCGACGGCAACGACGTGATCGGCCTCGGGGTTCCTGCCGGGCCCGAAATCGGCAGGATTCTCGACCTGGCACTCCGGGCGGTAATCGACGAACAGCTTCCCAACAGGCGCCCAGAGCTTCTGGCATACGCGGAATCACTCCGATAAAACAAGCATCCGAACCCCAACCCCACCGCCGCAAGTTCGCCATGGGACTCGTTGGGGCCAATCCAGTTTCGTGCATGCAAAAAGGCCAGCAACTATACGCCACTGGCCTCGTGTTTCCTGGTAGCTCCGACCGGATTCGCTCGCGTCAAGGCCGAGCCGCCTTCGGCGGTCGCTTCGCGAGCCTTGACCCTCGCGCGAGCCATGATAGCTTTCAGCCTATCATGGCTGTCGAACCTCCGGTTCTCATCCGATTGGCGATACCGGATAATCCAAAACCCCGCCATGCGGGGTTTTGGATTATCTGGTAGTTCCGACCGGATTCGAACCGACGACCTCCGCCTTGAGAGGGCTTTATGGAGGCGGCAATGCGCGCCGACTTCTGGTCGATGCCGGTAGAAGCGAGAAGCCGCATGCTCGATCTGCTTGGCGGCTCCGACTGCGAGACGCGCGAGTGGTGGAAAGAGCTGCTCGACGTTCGCCCGGGCAACGCATTGGAAACAGCGTAGAAATCGCCGCTGAAACGCCGGGGCCTGTGGGCTAGAATATGGACACTGGGCTGGCCGCAAGGCCCTGGTCCACCCTAGGGCGGGGACTATATCCCCGCCAAATTTGTATTCTGGGAGCGTTTTTGGCTGAGCTGAGCATCTTCATAGACGAATCCGTCCTTTCGTCCAGGCAGGCATAAGAAATGCCCGCACCTACCGTGCGGGCATTGTCTGCGAGCGTCGCAATGTCGTATGAAAACCGACTCGGGTTAGGTCATGGTCCTTCGCACACTCACGGTTATTGACCATCCGGCCAGGCGAATCTAGCCCTCCAGCCCCTTCTGGATGGTCAGCGTGTTCTTTCCGCCCTCGTAGGAATAGGATACCTCGTCCATCATCTGCTTCACCATGAAGATGCCGAGGCCCCCTTCGCTTTCCATGAGAGCATCGGGCGACGTGTCGGGGTCTTCCCGATCCAACGGATCGAACGGCACGCCCGCGTCAAGGAACTGCAACACCACGCGCAACGGCCCGTCGAGCACCTCGCAGCGGATCTCTATGCGATCGTCGTGCGCAAGCTGGGCGTAGCTGACGATGTTGACCAGGATCTCCTCGATGGCTACCTGGATCTGGTAGAGCGCCTTGGGCGGACAATCGTAACGCGCGAGCTTCTCCTCGACGAACTCGACGACGGGGTCGGGATCGTTGTCGTATGCGGGAACGGTGATGAAGTCCATATGCGCCCTCCTCGTCTGGCGTTGCGTCACTCGAAGGTGAGCATCGCGGCGAAGCCAGTCATCTCGAGCACGTCCATGACATCGTCTTGGACGCCTGAGACCGTGAGCGTGCCGCCGTTTTCGCGCACGGCAGCGCGCAGCCGCTTCAGAGCGCGCAGGCCGGCGCTCGCGATGTAGTCGAGCCCCGCCAGGTCCAACCTCACGTCTTTCGCCTCGGCCGCCGCCTTGGCAAACGCCTCGTCGGCATCCTTGGCGGCCTTCACGTCGAGCCGCCCGACGAGCTTCACCTCGTTGACGCCCCCGTTCGTTTTGCTGCTTACCTCGAACATGTCCTCATCCTCCTTGCCGCCGAAACGCAAGCGCGCCATCTGCGTTTTCGTCCGCTACCGTTCGGGTCCCTTGTACCTGAGCCCGAGCATGGTTATGTCATCGAACTGTGGGGCATCGCCCGCGAACCCGGCGATCCGCGCGTGAACAAAGGGGAGCACGCAGGCGGGGTCGGCCGAACGGGAGTCGGCCAGCGCCGCCAGGAGCCGCGCCTCCCCGAACAGCTCTTCTTCGGCGTTGGTCGCCTCGGTCACGCCGTCGGTGTACTGGAAGATCGCGTCGCCGGGCGCAAGCTTTACCGTGTGGTCGCGGAAACGGTACCGTTCGGGAAGGTCGGCGTAATCAGCCTCGTCGAATGAGGCGAGAGCGACGGCCCCGTTCGGCTTGTCGGGCAGCTCCCACGCACCGCCCCGGTACAAGGCGAGCCTCTCGTGGCCCGCGTCGGCATACGTGAGCCTCCCCGTCGATATCTCCAGGACGCCGAGCCATGCGGTCGTGAACATGTCCTCGTCGTTCTTCGCAGAGAGGCTGGCATTGGCGCGCTCGAGGACGCCTGCAGGCGAGAGGCCCGCGAGCGCCTCCATCTTGATGACGGCCTTCGACTGCATCATGAACAGCGCGGCAGCAACGCCCTTGCCCGACACGTCGGCGACGACGAGCGCCAGGTGGTCGTCGTCGACCAGGAAGAAGTCGTAGAAGTCGCCGCCCACCTCGCGTGCGGGCTCCATGGTGGCGAGAAGGTCGAACTCCCCGCGCGCGGCGATCGCCGATGTCATGTCGGGCAGCGTGTTGGCCTGGATGCTCGCCGCCATGTTCAGGTCGGCCCGCACGAGCGAAAGCGACTCCTTCAGCACGCCGACCGTCTTGTTTATGTCGTCGGAAAGCGACGAGAACTCCGATGCCGTGCGAACGTCGAGCACGACATCGAGGTCGCCTTCCGCGATCTGGCCGAGTTGCCGGTTCATCCTGCGAACGCCTCGCACGACGACGCGCTTGACGACCGCGTAGATGACCAGGAACAGCGCGGCGAAGACGAGGACCTCCATGAACGCCGTGACGAGCACGGAGGCATCGCGCGAGGCATAGGCCTCCGCCTGGGGCAGCAGGGCGATGATGCGGTACCCCTCCACTTCCCGGTAGACGGCAAAGCACGCCTCGTCGGCGAACCGGGTGGCGAAAAGCCGGCCCGCACCGGCTTTGGCCGCGTCGGCTGCGAGCTGGCCGGCGGACGATGCGGCCGCGCCGTCATGCGTGCTGACGATGCTCCCCGCTTCGTCGATGACAGCGAGCACGCCGGTCTGGCCTACGTGCCGATTCCTCACCGACGCCTCCACCTGGGCCGACAGGTCGTCGAGGAAGTTTTCGGCATCGTAGCCGACCTGCACGAAGCCATCGGATATGGCGACGCCGGCGTACTTCATCGACGTGCCCTCGTCGTAGGCGATGGGCCGGTATTCCTGCACGAACCGCGTTTCCCCGCCACCCGGAAGAAGCGCCATGAACGCTGCCGACTGCTCGCCTGAAGCCATGTCGAAACCCATGAAAGCCGGCTCGGTCGTAGCCACGATAACGCCGCCCGCATCGACGACATTGACCTCGGACACGTCCAGCTCTGCGGCAAGCCGCGCACACTCTTCGCTGCTTGCGCCTGCAGCCGAGGGGAAAGCCGCCGCCGCGAGCTCCGTGAGCTCGAGCAGGTTGGCGTCAGACGCGTCTTTGATGTCGTGCTCCACATCGCTGATGTTCAGCTGCAGAAGCTCGGCCGTCTCGGTCTTCGCGAGGTTCGTCTGCAAGGCGGCCGTGAATCCCACGGTGGCTATAAACGCCGCGACGACGGCGACGAGCATGCGCGCGTGCAGGATCCTCGCCACGTTGCGCTGCGCAGCCGGCGTTATCAGGGGTTGGCGGCTCAGCAGGGACATGGCCAGAGAGCACAGCATTGTCGCCAAGCCGACGCAAAAGATCATCGGCAGCGCGCACGCCTGCGTGACCTGGAATGCCCGTTCCACCTGGTCTGGGTTCGTCACGAACACGAGCGTCAGGTGCATGACCTCGGCGACGACCCCGGTGGCGAAGGCGAATGCCAGGTTGGGTATATGACGCTCGAACAGGAACTTGCGCAGAAGCGCCGCGAACAAGCCGGCGAAGACGGTGCCCAGGCTGCACGCGACCTGCGTGAAGGAGCCCACGCCCCATAACACCGCGAACCAGCGTTCCACGCCTCCGATGACGCCGGCCACGATGCCCGCCGGCCCGCCGAAGAAAAGCCCTGCCGCCAAAGGCGCCGCATCGCGCACGTTCATCATGGCGCCGTCCACGGGTATGCCCGCCTCGGTGCCGTAGATGGCAATGAGGCCGAACGCCGCGCCGACGACTGCCTGCCACCCCCGTTCGGGCATGGCGGCCACGCGCGACAACCTGCGCAGGAGCGCAAGCAGCACGCACGCTATCGGCGGTAGCAGCGTCGCAAAGGCGAGCTGCGCGATGACGTCGCCATTCAACGGGGCGTTTCCTTCCCGGTCCTAGATAATCCGGGTGCTATACGACGGGTCGATGTCGCTGAAGCCATCAGGCGAGTCGGGCGGGATGGGGTCGCCGCAGTAGGGACAAGTGGTCGCATCGGAAGGAACAGGCATGCCGCACGTCTGGCAGGTCGCCTGGTCGCTGTTCTCTCGCGTTACCGCACTTGGTCTGAAGCACATGGTCGTTTCCTTTCCTTTCTGCTGATAATTAGGGTCAGCTTTATGTACCGGGTTGAAAAACCGGCCTCACAGCAGCGGGTCTTTCGCAGTGAAGAACGTGTATGCAGTCTGGTCGTAGCAAACGAACGTGTTCGGTACCGGCTTGTCGTCGTCTTTGTAGAAGGAGCAACAGCCGAGACCGAGGTAATAGTCTGGTTCCACGGAGTCGGGCCAAAGGCCGGGCGCCCGTGTTATCCGGTAGTATTCTGCGCGATCGCCATCGACGGGCGCCACCTGGTCGGCGCCGTCCTCCGCGATGCTATCATCGAAGCGCAGGTCCAAAACGGGGCCGTACATCAGCTCGTCCCCGAAATCAATGGCAACTTCGTCTCCCAAGCTCGCGAGATCCTCCATAACCTCCAAGCCGCTCGGGTCGAGATACGCAACCTTGATCTTCTGCTCGCCCAAATCGGAGACGACCGAGAGCTTGGCGCCCGAGAATTCGCGTTTGTACATCGCAGGCTTGATGGTAAACTGGGACCCCTCGACGACAAGGGTGGTGGCTGACGCGTAAGATGCGGGGGACGCGCACCCGAAAAGGGAGATGCCCTGGAAGCCAAGAGCGGTCGAAGACAGAACGACGGCTCCACATTTGATGAAAGCCCTTCGAGAAATCGCGGCGGCCTCCATGACAGTCCTTCCTGTTTCCTGTGAACGGCGCATACGCCTTTACTCCCTTAAGACACGTCCGCATGTGATAGTCCTCACCCTTTTCCCGAAAAACCCGGGAAACTGCGAGGGGCCCGCCTAGCGCGCCCGCCCTCACGCGTCCAGGCGCTGACGCTCGACGAGCTCGGCGAACGGGCCGCCCGAAGCGATGAGCTCGTCGTAGGTGCCGTCCTGCACGATGCAGCCGCCTTCCAGGTACAGGATGCGGTCGCAGTTCTTCACCGTCGAGAGCCTGTGCGCGATGACGATGCGCGTGCAGTCGAGGGCGTCGAGCGCGCAGGCCACCTTCTTCTGCGTGAGGTTGTCGAGAGCGCTCGTGGCCTCGTCGAAGATGAGGACGCGGGGGCGGCCCGCCACGGCGCGCGCGATCATGAGGCGCTGCCTCTGCCCGCCCGAGATGCCGCCAGAGCCTTCCGTAATCATCGTCTGCATGCCCTGCGGCATGGCCCGGATATCGTCAGCTATCTGCGCGACCTCGGCGGCCTCCCATGCGTCGGCCTCGGAAAGATGCGGCGCCGATATCGTGATGTTACTGAAGATGTCCTCCTGGAACAGGCTGCCATCCTGCGTGACCGCCCCGACCCTCCGGCGCAGCGAGCGCAGGTCAAGCCCCGCCAGGTCCTTGCCGTCGTAGTAGATGGCGCCCTTCTCGGGTTTCTCGAAGCCGAGCAGCAAGCGCACGAGCGTCGATTTGCCGCAGCCCGACTTCCCCACGATGGCCACGTATTCGCCTGCGCGAACGGTGAGGTCCATGCCGTCGATGACGTAGGGCGCGCCCTCGTCGTAGCGGAAGCGCACACCGGAAAGCTCGATGCGCCCCGCCAGCTCGGTGACAATCTCCTTGTCCTCGGCCACCTCGGGCACAGCTTGGAGGATCGGTTTGACCATATCCAGGTAGGGCCTAATCTTCGCCGCGGCCTGCACTACGCCAGCAAGCGATGTGAAGGCGCCCATGACCATGCCGTATGCGGCGAAAAACGCGATGTAGTCCGAAGGGCTCACGCCCGTCGAGGCGGCGAGGTAGTACAGCGCGACCGCGCCCGCAAGCGACACCGCCGTGTTGAGCGCACCGCTTACCTTCAGGAAGAACGGGGGGTTGTACTGCAGCTCCGCGCTCTTCGTGTAGGCGCGGGCCCACTGGGCAAATGCGCGCTTCTCGGCCCCGGCGAGCTTGACCTTCTGCACGCCGTGGATGAGCGCAAAGCTCTTGCCGTTCTCTTTGGCCGCATATTCCATCTGCCGGCGCGTGACGCGCATCTGGGCGAGCGACGTGGCGAGCATCAACGCCACGGTTGCCGCGATGATTGCGAGGGCTGGCCACATGAGCGCGGGCGCGAACGCGCCTATCTGCGCCACGTACAGAAGCGAAAACAGAGCCGTGGCGCCGAGCGAGACCACGTTCGCGACGAGGGCCTCGACGAGCGCCTGGGACGCTGAGACGCGGTTCGCCAGCTCTCCCGCGCTATAGTCGCGAAAGAATGTCGCCGGCAGGCTGAGGATGCGCATCATAAATGCGGAGGCGGCCGGCACGCTCGCCTTCGTGAGGATACGGTTGACGGATATCTCGCGCGAGGCCGTCAGGAGCTGCTGCGCGAGCGCCGCGCAGAGCAGGAACGCCGCCGTGGACCAGAGCACGGCGTAGCTGCCGGTATCAGCCACGTACCCGGTCAGGACCTTCACGATGGGCGGCAGCAGCATGCCCGTGAGCGTGACGAGCAGCGAGATGCCCGCCAGCAGTGCAACGTCGGCCGCGTTCAGGCACTGCCTCAGGTAGGCGAGCAGGTCGCGAGCGCCGATTTTCCTGAGCGGAAGGGGCCGATAGAAGCAGCGGGCGCGCGACTCGAAACCCTGCGCGTTGCGGGCGTCCACGGACACCTTGCGGCCGGCCTCGTCGCGAAACCAGTAGCCCCTGTACGGCTTGGGGAACAGCGGCACGGGCGCGCCGTCGGAGGCGCGGTAGGCGATCAGGGGGCCGAACGCGCACTTATGCCAGCCTTGCGTCAGCGTCACCATGCGGTGCATGATGCCGTGGGGCCGCAGGGCGTATTCCAGCTGCTCGTCGGGGTCGGCCACGTTCGACGAGATGCCTGCGGGCCTTATGCGGTAGAACTTCAGGATATCGTCGACGGCTTCTTTCGTCACGATGCGAGCAGAAGCCATCGAGCCCGCAGCGCTGCTTCCCACGACGGCGGAGGCCATGCGCAGTATGGAGTCCTCGAACAGCTCCTGGTCGCCCTTCATGCGCTGGCGGATCTGGTCGTCGAATATGCCCATGCCCTCACCCCCTCCTTAATCGTTGGAAACCAGCTCGGCGTACGTGCCGCCCGCTGCGTACAGCTCGTCGTGCGTCCCGCGCTCGACGACGCGGCCGCGGTCGAGCACGATGATCTGGTCGCAGTCGCGGATGGTCGAGAGCCTGTGCGCGATGATGATGCAGGTGATGCCCCGGTCGCGCACGGCGCGGACGACCTCGTGCTCGGTCTTGGCGTCGAGCGCGCTCGTGGCCTCGTCCATGACGATGACGCTCGGGTCTGAGGCGAGCACGCGGGCGATCTCCAAGCGCTGGCGTTGGCCGCCCGACAGGTCGCGGCCGCCTTCGGAGACCATGCCGGCATAGCCCCCCGCGCGCGCCATGATGTCGTCGTGGATCTGCGCGTCGCGCGCCGCGAGTATCACCTCGAAGTCCTCGATGGACTCGTCCCACATGCGGATGTTGTTGGCGACGGTGTCTTCGAACAGGATGATATCCTGGTCGACGACGGAGACCGACCCTTTGAAAACGTTGCGGTCGATGTCGCCCGCCGGCATGCCGTCGAACAGGATCTCGCCAACCCAAGGCTGGTAGAGTCCCGCGATAAGCTTCGAGAGCGTCGACTTCCCGCAACCCGACGCGCCGACGAGCGCCACGCTCTCGCCCGGCTCCACCTTCATCGAGAAGCCCGCTACGACCGGCTCGCCCGACTGGTCGTAGCCGAACGTCACGTCGCGCAGCTCCACCTCGCCGTACAGCTTCCCGTAATCGGCCCCGTCGCTCAAAGCTTCGTCGCGCCAGCCCGGGTCGAGCGGGTGTTCCATCACGTCCTCGACGCGCTCCATCTGGGCGCGCATCTCCTGGAAGGTCTGCCCCGCCTTCAGCGTGGTCATGGCGGGGTTCATGAACAGCTGCATGTAGCCCTGGAACGCCATCACCATGCCCAGCGTGAACCGACCCTGCATTACCAGGAACACGCCGATGACCAGCACGGCATAGTTCGCGAGGCTCGCCAGGAAGCCCGGCACCATGCCAAGGTACAGGTTCAGGTTGGCAAAGCGCGTAGTGGCGGTGTTCACCGCCGCCTGGTAGCCCGCCCACTTCGCGAAGTAGCCGTTTTCAGCACCCGACGCCTTAATCGTCTCGATCATCTGGATACCCGAGACGGTTGCCGAGCTGAGCTTGCCCGCATCGCGCATCTGAGCACGCGTGATGTCCACGCGCTTGCGGGAGATGCGGTTCGCGAGGAAAACGTTCACGACGATGACCGCGATGCCAATCAGTGTGAGAAACGCGGAGTAGCGGACCATCACCACGAGGTAGAACGCCATCATGCACGCGTTCAGCGCGAGCGGCGCAAGCGTGTTCACGAGCGTTCCGGCGATGACGGCGTTTGTGTTCTTTCGCTGCTGGATGTCGCCGGCACGGCGCTGCAAGAAGAACTCCATGGGCAGGCGCAGCATCTGCCACATGAACGTAGACGAGCCGATGACGGCCATCTTGCCGTTGATCTTCAGCGAATAGATGGACTTCACAGCGACCACGACAACCTGGACCGCGCCGACGAGCGAGAGAAGCGCGATGAAAGGCATGAGCAACTCGGAATTCTCGCCCGTGAGCAGGCGGTCCATGAAGAAGCGCGTGAACGCGGGCGTGAGCATTTCCAGGAGGTAGCTGACCAGCGTCGTCAGCGCGACGAACGCAACGGCCACACCCGCCCCGCGCAGGCGGTCTCGTGCGAACCCGATCATCGACTTGCGCTTCGCCATGATTGCCGTCCATCAGTTGAGCAGCATCGAGATGACCTGCGTGGCCTTGTAGCCCACGCGCACGTCGTACGAGCCGTCCGGGACGTTGGCCTGGGCGGAGGCCACGGGGTTACCGTCTTCGTCCTTTCCGACCGCGAGCACCTCGGCGCGCACATCGCCGATTTCCACCTGCATGCCGGGTTGCACCCTGTCTGCTTTCTCGGCATCGTCGAACGTCACGACAAGCTCGCCGCCGACGGCGCGCGCCGTGCCCGTGGCGTAGCTCTCGACGGTAGTGAAGCCGCCCCAGAGCAGCAGCCCCGCCAGGAGCAGGACTATGGCGGCCAGCAGCACCCATACCTTGGGGCTTGTCACCTTCAGGTAGTCGTCAAGCTGCTCGGGCGACGACAGCCTGTTCGCATCCCGGCTTTCCACCCGCGCCTCCTATTTCCCATTTCCGTTTTCAGGCGCATCGTCGTCTTCCTTGCGCGCGGAATGTCGTCGCGTCATGAGGAAAACGGTCAGCAACACAGCTACGGCGAACGAAACGGCTGCCACGAGAACGTAGCCGCCGGCGCTTGCGCCGAGCAAGGACGTCGCGCCGAACAAGCCGCCGCCCGAAGCGCCCGCATCCATCGAATCGCCCATGGCGCAAGTTCCCGTTATGCCGACGAAGAGAAACGCCGCGGGGACAACGAAGGCGACAAGGACCCGATCGCCGCGGCGACGGCGAAGCCGTCTCGAGCGGCTGTGGACTGCGGCGATCCGTTCGTCGGCCGTGCGCATGGAACCTCTTTCCCCTGCTTTCTGCGCTTCTTCTTGCTCCCTAGATGCGCGAGCGGGGGAAAATCCTCACATGCATTAGGAAAAGCTGGAAAGATTCGCAACGGCTCCGCGGGCACCGGCTATCCCGTGCCCCCTTCCTCGCGCCGCCGGCGGACGGCCAGGAGGGGGATAAGGGTGGCAATCGGCAAGACGATGGCGAGGATGCGCGCGGCGCCCCCTGCGGCCACGAGCAGGTTGAAGATTCCGTGGTAGGTCGACGCCAGGCACAGGAGGCCGAACGTGCCCGCCGCGCGCAGCCAGGGATATTCCCAGGCGCGTGTCAGGCCGTATCCCACGACCACGCCGCACACCACGTGCATCATCGCGGTGCTCAGGCCCCGCAAAAGCAGCGTGCCGGGGTCGGACAGCCCCGCATCGCCCAGGTAGAAAGCGCTCTCCATCGTGGCGAAGCCGACGGCCACCACGATGAACGTAAGGTCGACGTCCTCGGGATCGGGGTCCAGCACCAGGATGTAGAACAGCAGGGGGAGGAACTTCGCCGCCTCCTCGACCGTGGGGGCTATCTCGACGGCCGTGCGTACCGCGTCAAGCCCGATCAGCTGCGCGAGGAACGCGCTCACGTAGGCCGACGCCAGGCAGGCGACCATGCCGACGAGCAGCCCCGCGACCGCGACCCTCGGCCTGCCCCGCACGCAGAAGAGGCACGCGACGAGTGGCGCGGCGATGAGTGCGAATATGTTCTCGATGTACATCATGTGGCATCGGACCTCCACGCGCAGACGAGGATGGCCGCGTATGTCGCGGTCAGGACGAAGCTGGACACGATGTAGGGGTTGACCTCAGCGATCGGCCCCGGTTCCAGGAAGCACGACGTCGTCCACACCACCTGCTCGACGACGATGAATGCGAGCGCGGCCCAGTGGAACGCCTTGTTGCCCGCGAGCCGGCTGTCCGCCGGGGCCGCGGACGGCGCGGCGGCGATCCCCCTGACGGCGAAGAACCCGATGGCGGCCAGCAGTCCGTTCTCGACGATGTTGAGCAAGGGGCTGCCGCTGTCGACGATGTAATAGACACAGAAGGCGGTGCAGGCGACGACGGGGGCCCAGGCTGCTGGCACCGGGGCCGCCACCCCTCGCCGCCGGTCGGCCTCGGCGACGAGCATGAGCAGGAACACGTAGCCGGCGGTCCACGTCATGTCCGGCACGTAGGAGTAGCGCGGCGTCTCGCCGAAGACGAGCAGGTAGCCGAGCCAGTAGGCGCTTCCGAGCAGGATGCAGGCATGGAAGCACGCCATCGTGACCCATGTCATGTTCCGCGTGGACAGAGCGCGCGCGAGGGCCGCCGCCAGGCATGCGGCCACCACTACCAGCTCTGCGGCGTCGGTGATGCCCTCTACCATGACCCGTGCCGCCTCCCGCCGTCAGCGCCGCCGTCCGGGCGCGCCTCCTCTTCTCCTCCGGCATGCCACGGCCCGCGTCCGAGCCTGAATGCCAGCACGGTCACCGCGACGCCCAGCAGGAGGCCGAGCAGCCCGACGACGACGTACCCGAGGGCCGTGCCGCCGGAAAGGACGCTTCCCATGAGGCCGAGGGATTCCCCCGCATGAGGCGCGCCCGCGCCGGGGGCCGATGCGAAGCCGAGTCCCACGGCGACCACGGCGACGATGCTCAGCGCCCCGCCTCCGAGAGCCGCGGCCCGCTGCCGCCTGCGGCGGGCCGCAGCCTCGCGCGCACGTGCGCGGCTCAGAACCTCGTCTATGCGCTCGTCAGTCGTCTTCATTCGTCACACCCTCCTTGGCAAGCAGCGGCCGCATCGCGCGCTTGCCGCGCTGCACCAGGTTGTCCATCTGCTTGCGCGTCTTGCGCATGACCGCCCCGGCCTCGTCGTAGCTCATCCCCTCGATGTAGACCAGGTAGAGCGCCTCGCGGTAGTCCGGGCTTATCCTGTCCAGGCAGCGGTAGAGCGCCCGCGCGCGCTCGTCGCGCAGCACGTCGTCCTCGACCCGCACGGCGTCCTCGGGCTCGACGCCCACCTCATCGAGCGCCATGAACCTGCCCCGTATGCGCAGGTGACCCAACGCCAGGTTGCGGGCCATCTTGTACAGGTACGGCTTGAAGCCTCCCGCATGGAGGCGCGGGCGCCTGGCCAGCATGCGCGAGAACGCCTCGATCATGATGTCCTCGGCCGCGTCGATGTCGTGCACGTAGCCGTTGACGTAGAGGGTGAGCGCGTCGCCGTAGCGCTCCATCAGAGGACGCAGGCATCCTTGGTCACCGGCGACCAGCCTCTCGAACAGCAATTCGTCTTCTATGTAGCGCATCAGCCCGCAATTCCGCAATCTCCGCCCGTCGTCGGGTTCGCTCTTGCCATCTCGGTTCCAACTGCATGCGCAAATTATAACTGCAGACAACTGCGTTTCCGTTCCCGGTCGGGCTTCCGCTCCATTTTGGCCGCAAGCCGCAAACGGAAACCGTTTACGAAGGAGAGCCGTTGTTTTCATACCGTTGAATGTTCGCCGACCTGTCATGTGCTATAGTTTTTCTAGCATCTCGCGCCTGACGCGAGGGCAGCCAAGCGCGCGGGGATGTCCCCGCGCATTTCTTTATTCCATGCGCCAGGACAGAATGAAAGACCAGAAGACAGAGCGCGCAGCGACATACGCGGAGGCGCCCCTGCATCGCGGTTGCATCCCCGAGAATGAAATTCTGTCTTTCCTCTGTCCTGCTTTCCGAAAGACAGAAAAAAGAGCCGCTGACCTGGGGTTTCTGGTAGCTCCGACCGGATTCGAACCGGCGACCTCCGCCTTGAGAGGGCGGCGTCCTAAACCGCTAGACGACGGAGCCACGTATGTCTGCGCTGTCGAAAAATGGCTGGGGTGGGAGGAGTCGAACCCCCACATACGGCACCAGAAACCGCTGTCCTACCATTAGACGACACCCCATCGATTTCTCGATGTCGCATTCCCTTGCGGAAACGCGAGCGCGAATGGATATATTACGCATCGCACCCCAATAAGTCAAGGTGAAACTTGTGGTTATTCCTTGATAGGAGCCCAAAGGGAAGCGAGCCCCTTTGGGTTACTGCGCGTAATCCCACATGTGGTCGAGCGGGCCGGAACCCTTGCCGAGGTTTAGCTGAGCAGCAAGGGCGCCGGTGATGTAGCGCTTCGCCCGCGCGATGGAGTCTTCCAGCGAGAGCCCTTCGGCCAAGCCGCAGGCGATTGCGCTTGAAAGCGTGCAGCCCGTGCCGTGGGTGTTCGGGTTGTCGATGCGCTCGCCTTCGAACCACACGACCGGCTCATCGGGCCGGGCAAGCACGTCGTTGGCGTCGTTTTCGCCATGGCCGCCCTTCACCAGCACGGCAACGTCTGTCGCTTGGGTGATTTCAACCGCAGCCTGTTCCTGATCGGCGCGCGTGGCGATGCGCTTGCCGAACAGGGCCTCCGCCTCGGGCATGTTGGGCGTGATGACCGTCGCCAACGGGATGAGCTTTTCCCGTAAGGCCACAACCGCTTCGCTTGTCGCCAGCCCCGATCCGCTTGTCGCGACCATGACCGGGTCGACCACGATGTTTTCAGCCTCATTGCGCACAAGCGCTTCCACGATTGCCTCGACAATGGCAGCCGACGACACCATGCCGATTTTCACAGCATCGGGACGGATATCGTCGAACACGACGTCGATCTGTTGTGCCACGAATTCTGGCGGCACATCGTGTACGCCATACACACCCGTCGTGTTCTGCGCGGTCAACGCTGTTATGACCGATTGCGCAAACAGTCGATGCGCTTCGATGGTCTTGATGTCGGCCTGAATGCCCGCCCCACCCGACGAATCGGACCCAGCAATGGTAAGCACGCTTTTCATATAAAGCTCCTATCTTTAAGTCGTTGCATTTCTAAGCCTTTTATCGAATGCTTATGGATGCAATGCAGATTCTGGCGGGCAGGGTTGCCGACATGTCATGTGAG
>CAJOIP010000040.1 GCA_905234785.1 uncultured Eggerthellaceae bacterium | reverse complement strand
CGGAATGCAGATGACGATGCGCGGCTTGGCCTGCCACGGGTACTTGCGCGGCGCGGCCTTGTTGATGAACGCCGAGATCATGGCCTCGGTGACGTCGTAGTCGGCGATGACGCCGTCTTTCAGCGGGTGCTCGGCGCTGAAGGCGTCGGGCGTGTGGTTGATCATGTTCTTGGCCTCGTGGCCGACGGCAAGCACGCGATGGCTCGCCTTCTCGATGGCCACGACGGAAGGCTCGTTGATGACGATGCCCTCGCCGGATATGGCGATGAGCGTGTTGGCGGTGCCCAAGTCGATGGCCATGTCTGCCGACATGTTGCCGCCGAGGCCGCCCGTCAGGTTGCCCGTGAAATCCGAAATCGAATCGAGTATGGACATATGGTTTAACCCTTCTTGGGTGTAGGTTGCATACTGTGTGCGTGACCCTGAATTTTACCATGCCAAGCTCGGCGAACAGCAAACTCCATACCCGCCACAACCAGTGTGGACAGGATGTGAACATATGCACGCGCGTGCGGCTTTCAAAGCACATGCTGCGCGGTCGTCGCGCGCCGATGCGAAAGCCGCCTTCGGCGGCGGGCGCACGGAAGCCGACGGTCAGGTTGGTAGGCCCTGCACGCCCGGGCGCTTTAATGCACGCTGCAGGAAAGGCAAGGGTCGTAGGCGCGGACGAGCTTCTCGACTTCCAGCTTTATCGTGGGCTCGTCGGCGCCTTGGGCCAGCAGCAGTTCGGCCAACTGGCGCATGTCGTCTTCCATGTTCGCCACGTTTTGCGAGGTCGGCGTGATGATGGAAGCGTGCACGACCTTGCCCGCGTCGTCCAGTTCCAGCTCATGCAGCACCACGCCGCGCGGGGCCTCGGTGTAGCCCACGCCACGGCCGGCGCGCACCTCGAACGGCACAGGCGCGCTGGAACCTTCGAACTCGTCGGCTGCCAGGCGGCGACACAGGATAGCGCAGCGTTCCAACGCGTCCACCAGCTCGACGGCCTGGGCCACGTTGTTGCGGAACGGGTTGCGCTCGGGCGGGCGCAGGCCGGCCTTCGCCGCCGCCACCTTCGCCTGCTTGCACAGGTGCGGCCAAGACAGGTTTATGCGGGCAAGCGCGCTCGTCATGTACGGCCGCCCAGTCGAGCGCACGCGTGCGAACAGGGCACCGGAGTGCGGCACCTTGTATTCCTCGATGGCGTCGGTCCAGTCGTCGGCGTCGAACGCGATGTCGGCGTCGATGAACTTCGCCACGCGCGAATCGCAGACGGCGTACTTGTCGGGCGCGTACATGGCCAGCACATCGCCCGCGCTCTGCATGTCGGGCACGGAAAACGAGTTGAACAGGTCGACCGTCGCCAGCGCGAAGGGAATCATCGCCTCCATGCGCTCGGCGAACGCCAGATACTCGTCAGCGGAGATTTCATGCGTGAAGCCGCCGACCACGGCCGTGATCGGATGAATGGAACGGCCGCCCACCGCTGTGCACAGCTCGTTGCCGAGCTGCTTTAAGGCCAAGGCGCTGTCGAACAGCGCCGGGTCGATCTCGGCCACCGGAAACACGCTCTTCTGCCCGAGGAAATCGGGCGCTGCCAGCACGAACAGGTGCGTGCCGTGGTTCTGCAGGTACGACCCGTACACCAACAGCTCGCGGATCGCGTTCACGCGGTCGGTCACGTTCACGCCGAAGATTCGCTCGATGGCCAGCAGGTCGGTGACCGTGTGGCTTGCCGAGCAGATGCCGCAGATGCGCGACGAGATGTAGCTGACCTCGGTGAAGCTGCGGCCGCACACCATGCTCTCGAACAGGCGCGCCGGCTCGACGACCTCCATCTGGACGGTCTTCACCTCGTTGTCCTCGATGACGACGTGGACGTTGCCATGCCCCTCGATGCGGGCGATGTGGTCGACGTTGATGCTTGCTTTCATTAAAAACTCCCCTCTGTCATCCTGAGCGGAGCGCGAAGCGCGGAGTTGAAGGATCTCCAACGCTGCAACGGGGGAGATCCCTCGCTTACGCTCGGGATGACAACAGCGGCTTTACGTTTCCATCAGATTCACTTGGTTGAACATCTCGAGCGCCTTGTCGAAGTCGGACACGGACACGCCGTAGGTTTCGCAGGCGGCACGCGCGGCCTTTAGGTTGGCATCGGGGGAAAGCCCCGCGCAGCCGTTGCACGGGCGGCCCAGGTTCACGCAACGCGCTCCGCAGCCTGCGCGTGTGACCAGCCCCAAGCACAACGTTCCCGCGTTGAAGAAGCACTCGGTCTCGTTGCGCTTGCAGTCGCTGCACAGCGTGCGCGTTTCAGGGCTCCGGTTGCTGCCGAACAGGGCGCGTTGCAGCGCCGCTACGAAATCGAGCGGGTCGATCGGGCAGCAACGCACTTCGGAATCGACGTCGATGACGGCGCTGACCGGCCGCGGCTCGATGAGCTCGCCGCTCGCGTCGGGCGTGGCGTCGCCGTACACCTCGGCTGCGCGCCCGACCAGCCCCGGGGCGGCCATGCCGGTGACGCCGGCGGTGACGGCGCAGGCGCCGATGGCCATGACGTGCGCCGCCTTCTCCCGCACGGCGCGCACCGTTTCCTCGGATTCGCGCGTGGTCACCGCGCCCTCGATGATGGCCACGTCGTAGCTGTCCGGCATGTCCTCGGACGTGACGAGCTGCCAGTACTGCAAGTCGATCTGGCCCAGGATCTGCGTCAGGTACGGCTCGGCGTTCGTGATCTGCAGCTGGCAGCCGAAGCAGCTGGCCAGGCCCACCACGACGACGCGCGGCACGCGGCGCTCGGAATCGGTAATAAGGCTGAAGGCACCCATGCTACATCGACCCCTGAATGTTCTTGGCTTCCCAATAGTTGAAGACCGGGCCGTCGATGCAGCAGTACTGATGCCCGATCTGGCAGTGGCCGCATTTGCCCATGCCGCACTTCATATGGCGCTCGAAGTCGAGGTAAATGTGGTCGTAGTCGATGTTCTTCTCGCGCATGACCTGCACGACGAACTTGTACATGATGGGCGGGCCGCACACGACGCCGTACGTGTCGGCGGGGTTGATGTCGAGCCGCTTCATGGGCTCGGTCACCACGCCGACTTCGCCATCCCACGTGTCGTCGGGGTGGTCGACCGTCAGGTACAGCTCGAAGTCCTTGCGGTGGCGCCACATCTCGAACTGATCGCGGAACATGATGTCGGCCGGCGTGCGCGAACCGTACACGATGGTGACCTTCCCGAAATCGGAACGGTTGTCGTGGATGTAGTTGATGAGCGAGCGCACCGGCGCGATGCCCAAACCGCCCGCCACGATGAGCACGTCGTGCCCGCGGAACTTGTCGACCGGGAAACCCCGCCCGAACGGCCCGCGAATGCCCACGATGTCGCCCGCGTGCATGCTGTGGAGCGCGCCCGTGACGGTGCCGGCGCGGCGGATGCACAGCTCCACGAAGCCCTGCTTGGTCGGCGAGCTGGTTATGGAAATGGGCGCCTCGCCCACGCCGAACAGCGATAGCTCCAAAAACTGGCCGGGCTCGTGCACGAACGCCTCGCGCACGCGCTCGTCGATGAAGCGCATCTCGACCAGCTTCTCGTTGGCCGTCAGGTCGCGCATCGACGTGATGCGCGCAGGCCACGGACGGTACGCGTTGCCGAGCAGCATCTCCTCGCCCGACATGGCGTGCGGGGCCTCGCGCAGGGCGTCGACCTGTATGGAGCCACGTGCCATGTTACTTTGCATGGTCGGCCCTCCTGTAGCATCCCGTAGGGGCGCAATTCATTGCGCCCGTGAAACAAGCCGGGAAAGCTGCGCATGACAAGTTACTTTGCATGGTCGGCCCCCTTCCGCTTGAAGAATTGCAGCACTTCGATCGGGTTGATGCCCGTCTTGCAAGCGCTCACGCAGCGCCCGCAGCCGACGCACAGCATGCGGTCGTGGTTCACCATGAAGCCGTTGAGCTTGTGGTACATGCGATGGCGCACGCGCTCGCGGCCGGTCGGGCGGAAGTTATGGCCGCCGGTCACCGCCGCGAACCCGGGGCTCGTGCAGGCATCCCACGTGCGCTGCCGCTCGCCGGTCTTGCCGTCGGGCGCGAGCACGTCGCGGATGTCGAAGCAGAAGCACGTCGGGCACACGCTCGCGCAGGCCGAGCACGACAGGCACCTGCTGCCGAGTTCTTCCCAGAACGGGTCGGAATGGAACACGTCCATGAGCATGGCGACGTCTTGAACGTCGGGGATGTCCTTGTTGAACGCCGACTGGCGCGCGCGGGTGGCCTGGCGAAACGCGATGCGGTCCTCGTCGGTGGCCTCGGATATCTCGCAGGCTGCCTCGAGGATGTTCGTGGCCTC
The DNA here is from genome assembly GCA_905234785.1 of uncultured Eggerthellaceae bacterium. Lineage (GTDB taxonomy): Bacteria > Actinomycetota > Coriobacteriia > Coriobacteriales > Eggerthellaceae > UBA9715. The sequence goes on along the minus strand of CAJOIP010000040.1, from coordinate 10,796 downwards.
GACGCTCGACATGGAGACCAGGTACTTCTCGCCGATGTCGTGCAGGAACAGGTCGTAGCCGAACTGCGCCTCGTCGGCGCCCCACAGATGGCAGAAGCAGTTGCTGTTCGGAACGCAGCTGATGCCGACGACGATGGTGGCCTCGCGGCGTGCCTGGTAGTACGGGTCGACGTACTTCCCGCCGATGAGCGCGGTGTCGAGGCGGTTCATGGCGTTGATGTCGCACGTGTGCACGCCGAACACGACGCGCGGCGTGACCTGCTCGGTGAAGTCCTCGACCAGGTTCATGCCCGCGTCGAACTTCATGAGCGTCTCGGTTGGCGGCATGAGGTACTTCTTGGGCGACGACGCGGTCTGCGTGTAGCCGAGCTCGATTTCGTCAGGCGATTCGATGACGTCGAAGATGTACCCGCCGCCCCGCTTCACAGGAGCGACGACCTCGTATTCTTCCATGAACGCACGGACGAGCTTGGGCAGTTCCCGCTTGTCCATGACACGGTAGAGCATGGCGGCCCCTCTCTCCTCGAGACCTTTCCAACACGTTCACTCTACCATCGGCCACGCGCTTTCACATGCATAAAACGAAGAAGCGGCCAACCTGTTCGGTCAGCCGCAACACGGTTTTCCGCAGAAAAGCGTAGCCCGCTTCGGTGGGAGGGGGTAACGCGCGCAGTTCCGCAGCGAAGAAAACAGCCCTGTGGGCTGTTTTCCAGAGCGAGGACTGTTCGAGCACGTACCCCCTCCCGCCGAAGCGGGCGGACGGGGCAGACGCGCTTAGCCGAAGAACACCCCGATTTCGCGCTCGGCGGACTCGGGCGAGTCGGAGCCGTGGATGACGTTCTCGTCCATGGTCAGGCCGAAGTCGCCGCGAATGGTGCCGGGTGCCGCCTCAGCCGGGTTCGTGGAGCCCATGAGCGAACGCACCTTGGCGACCGCGCCCTCGCCGGACACGACCATCTTCACGACCGGGCCGGAGGTGACGTAGGCGATGAGGCCCTCGTAGAACGGCTTGCCCTCGTGCTCGGCGTAGTTGGCCTTGGCCTGCTCGGGGGTGACCATTTCCAGGCGCATCTGCTCGATCTTCAGGCCGGCGCGCTCGAAACGGTTGACGATCTCGCCGATGTGGCCGTTGCGCACGCCGTCCGGCTTGATCATCGTGTACGTCTTCTGAATTGCCATGTAACTCTTCCTTTCCTGATTGCTTGCTTTTCAGTTGGCAAAGCCTGCTAATTCTGGCTCGTGAAGTACAGCTCCACGTTTGAAACCTTCCAGCCGAGCATGTCGCGCACGAGCGAGACCTCGTACTGAACCTCGCCACCTTGCGGAGTCGTGCCGGTGACGTAGGCCGTCGACGTGCTCATGGCCTTGTTCACGCCGTCGACGCTCGCCGTCGTGCCAGCCGGGATGATGGCCGCCATGTCGGCGATGTCCTCTTCCGTCAGGGTGGCCGCGTACGTCGACGAAGCCGACGGGTCGTCGAACAGCTGCTCGACGACGGCTTCCTGCATCGGCCAGCCGTAGCCCTGCGAATACAGGAACAGGCCGGCGCCCAGCAAGGCCAGGATAAGCACGATGATGACGATCAGCACCTTCAGGCCCGTGCCGCGGCGCTTGCGTTCCATCTTCACAACGCCCCTCGACCACTGCTCGAGCTCTTCGTCGGTGGCGTTGAAGAAGCGGTCTTCCCCGCGCGGCGCGTAATCGCCCTGCTTGGCATACTGGTCGGCGAAGTAGTAGTCCTCGGAAACGGCCGCCTCGTCGACGACGTACGGGTCCTGCTCGGGAATGGCCGAGCCGTCAGACGCCACGTCGAGGCCCGACATGTCGGCGATGGCCGGCAGCGCCTGGGTGCTCTCGGCATTGCCCTGCGCCACGGCGGCAACCGCGCGCTGGTAGTCGACGGAAGCCGAGTCGGACAGGAAGTACGTCTTGTCGGCGATGGCCTTCTCGAAGGCTTCGACCGCCTGCGGCATCTGGCCCGACGCCGCATATGCCTGGCCCAGGCTCGCGTACATCTTGTTGCGCGTCTCGGCGGACATGTCGAACTGCAGGGCGCTTTCGTACGATGCCACCGCGTCGGCGGGGCGGTTCAGCGCCATGAAGCACACGCCCAGGTTCAGCAGCGCCTTCGTGGGGTCGGGGTTCGACTCGTCGAGCGCCGCCTCGCGGAAGGCCACGCCCGCTTCGGCGGACTTGCCCTGCTTCATCAGCGCGTTGCCCATGCCCATGTGCGCCTTGTACGGCGTGGGGTAGTTGCGGTCGGAAACGGCGATCTCGAAGTGCTTGACCGCGTTGTTCCAATCGCGCAGGGCGGCATACGACATACCGAGGTTGCAGTTTACCGTGCCCACGGCGTCGTACGCCGAGTCGGCGGCGGCCTGCGTGTAAGCCTCGATGGCCTCGTAGTAGCTCTTCAGCTTCATCAGGCAGTTGCCGATTTGGTGGTAGATCAGGCCGATTTCGCCCACCTGCGGCGGATTCGCCACGTCTTGCAGGCAGCGGCCGTACAAATCGAGCGCCCGGTTGTAGTCGAACGTCAGGGCTGCCGATTTCGCTTGCTGGAAAAGCTCGTTGTTCATGGGAACCTTCTTAAGCCTCGTTTATCTGGTCCGTTTCGGTAAGGCGCGCCGTGCCCGCCTTACCGTAAGAAACCTACTGAGCGTTCTCGATCGTGATGCTCTCGATGACATCGCCCGCACGCAGCTTGCCGATGACGTCGAGGCCCTCGATGGTGTCGCCGAAGACGGTGTAGCCGTCGTCGAGGAACGGCTGGGGGCCCAGGCAGAAGTAGAACTGCGAACCCGCCGAGTCGGGGTCGGACGAACGGGCCATGGCCAGCGTGCCGTCGTTGTGCACGTTGTTGGGGTTGGTCGTCCACTCGCCCTTGATGCAATAGCCGGGACCGCCTGTGCCGGGTCGGCCGAGCGCGCCGCGTTCGCCGCGGGCGACTTCCTCGGGCGTCATGTCGCGCGTGTTGGGGCAACCGCCCTGGATGACGAAGCCGGGCACGTAGCGGTGGAACTTCAGGCCATCGTAGTAGCCCTTCTGGGCGAGCTCGACGAAGTTGCCAACATGAATGGGGGCGTCTTTGCCGGCGAGCTGCACGCGGATGGTGCCCTGCGTCGTTTTGACGACGGCGATCTCGTCGCCCGTGGGCTTGTAAGCCGGGGTGTAAAGTTCGGTCACGTCTTGTCTCCTTCTCGTGTTCTAGAACACATACCTAGGCAAAATTCTATCAGCGTTCCCCCACCACCTGGGAAAAATCTTCCAATATTCACGGTGGGGCTTTACGCGCAATCATCCAAACGGTCTCGGGCTGTTTGGATGAAGCTGTCGTTCGGGCAACGGGTGTCCAGGTTTCGTGTGGGAATACGCGGGCCGCAAGACGGCGGGGTATAATGGGCGGACTACACGAGACTGGAGAGGAATGGCATATGCATAACCAGGACCGACCTCTGGTCACGTTCGTCATGCCGTGCTACAACTCCGCATCCTTCATGCAGCGCGGAATCGAGTCGGTGCTGAAGGGCGTCGAGGCCTCCGGCCAGCCCTGCGAGCTTCTCCTTGTCAACGACGGCTCCAGCGACAACACGAGCGAAATCGCCCACGAGTACGCCGCCCGCTATGATTGGGTAACCGCCGTCGACCAGGAAAACGCCAACTGGGGCGGCGTGGTAAACCACGGGCTCAAACTGGCGCGCGGCACGTACTTCAAGGTCATCGACTCCGACGACTACTTCGACGAGCAAGCGCTCCTGCGCGTGCTTGACGCCATGGCGCAACTCGCCGACGCCGGCGTCGTGCCCGACCTGTTCATCACCAACTACGTGTACGACCACCTGACCAGCGATTCTCAGCGCGTCATGCAGTACCGCAAGTTCTTCCCCCAGAACCGCCCCTTCAAATGGAGCGAAATGGGCAAGCCCGGCCAAGACAAGTTCATCATGATCCACGCAGCCTGGTACACGACGGCCATCCTGCGCGAATCGGGCGTCGTGCTTCCCGAGGGCGTGTCCTACATGGACAGCCTGCTTCTGCTGCACCCGATGCCGTATGTGAAGACGCTGTTCTACCTGAACGTCGAGCCATACCACTACATCATCGGCCGCGAGGGCCAATCGGTGGAAATCGAGGTCGTGAAGAAGCACATCGACGAGCAGATCATGGCCACGCGCCTGGCCATCGACGACATCGACTACGCGCCGCTGTACGAACGCGAATACAACTGCGCCATGCTCATGACGGGCTATATCTCGTGCATGATGAGCGTGTCGACGCTGCACCTGTTCATGATCGACACGCCCGATTCGCTTGCGAAAAACCACGAATTGTGGGCGTATTTGAAGACAAAGAACCCTACACTGTACGACAACGTAAAATGGTCCTGGGCCGGATGGGGCAACCGCAAGACGCGCGGCGGTAGGAAAGGCGCGCTTTTGGGGTACCTGCTCGCCCAGAAGATATACAAGTTCGCCTAGCATGCTGAACCGGCGCGGCCGGCTGCGAGAGGGGTTACATGACTTACGCTCACCTGACAGAGCCAGATGAGCACCTGCGCGAAGCCGACGGCGATGCCGCCCCTTCCGCTCCGACGATCACCGGGCAGCTGCATCCCGTGAACGCGCAGACCGACGACGCGGAAGAGGACGTGTACGCCGACGCGGGCCACTGGATGCATTCCATCTCGTCTGACAGCACCAACTCCGACGAAACCGAGTCTGGCCTGAAAATCGACCTGACCGACATCGACCTGACGGCGCTGAGCAACAACGAGGTCATTCCCGACAAGGGCACCGCCCATTCGCTCGGCCGCAAGGTGAACGTCGCGTTGTGCGCCATCGCGTTCATCGTGATGTTCGGCTACCTGTTCATCGCCGGCGAAGGCGAGCAGACGCTCAATGCGTTCGCGTCGTTCAACTACTCGTTCTTGCTCATCGCGCTGGCGGGCATCATCGTGTACTGGCTGCTCGAAGCGGTGTGCATGCAGATCATCTGCAACGACCTGTTCAAGGGCTTCTCGTTCGGCAAGACCTTCCTCGTCACGGTCATCGGGCAGTATTTCAACTGCATCACGCCGCTGTCGAGTGGCGGCCAGCCCATGCAGGCGTACTACTACCAGCGGTTCGGCTTGCCCGTGGAACACGCCATGCCGATGCTGCTGTGCCGCTTCATCGTGTACCAGATGACCATGACGGTGTACGCCATCATCGTGCTGATACTGCGGTTCAACTATTTCATGCAGGACCTTCGCGCCATCATGTACTTGGTGGCCATCGGCTTTCTGGGCGGGTTCGTGCTCATGGCCATGCTGCTGGCGCTCGCCTTCGCCAAGAACGGCGTCATCCGCATCGTGTCGTGGGTGATCAACCTGCTCGGGCGCATCGGCGTTCTGAAGAACCCGACGGGCACGCTCGCCTCCGCCACGCAGTCGCTCGAGGAATCGTACGAGGGCATGCAGTTCCTGCTGAAGCGCCCGTCGCTGCTCGTGAAGGTGTCGCTCGTCACGTTCGTGCAGCTGACCGTGTTCTTCTCGCTGTCGTGGGTCATCTTCGCCGGCTTCGGGCTAGAGGCCAACGACTACTTCACCGTCGTCTCGTGCCAGGCGTTCGTGTACCTCATCATGTCGTTCGTGCCGCTGCCCGGCGCCATCGGCGCGTCGGAGGCCAGCTACATCACGTTCTTCAACTACGTGTACGGCGACCCTTCCATCGTGGCGCTTTCCACGTTCATCTGGCGCTTCTTCACGTTCTACCTGCCCATCGTGCTGGGCATGGTGCTGACGCTCATGGTGAACAACGAGAACTCCGCCCTCGCCCACTGGATCCGCCGCGACGATACGCGCATGGCCTTCACCGACCACACTGTCGTGCGCAAGGAGAAGAAGTCGAAAGCGGAACGCGAAAACGGCGAATAAGCCGCGATATGTACGCCGATTCTCCCTTTTCGCAATACATTTCCTGCATTCATTGGCTTATGTACGACCAGCAAGTGCTTGAGTCGTACATTAGCCCTTCAGAATGCCATTTGCGCAGCGCAAGCCGTACGCCGCAATACACTAACCGCAAATCCTGGCAACTAGCGGCTTTTGCGGGAACGCGAGCGCTGCACCTCGGCGCGACGGGCACGACCGGGACGGAAATCGCCTGACGGCTGCCCCTTCCTGCGGTTCTGGGACTGCTGGCCGCGGTTGCCCTGGTTGTAGCCGGGCTGGTTCGACTTGCCACGTGCGTTCTTGCCCTTGCCTTGGCCTTTCTGCTGGCCCTGGCCTTTGCCCTGGGCTTGCGCCTGTCCCCCGCCCTGGCGGTTCTTCTTGTTGCGCTTCTCCTGCTCGCGGCTGTTCTTCCGCTCGGCGGCCAACTCGGCCTTCTTCCGTGCCTTGTTCGCAAGCTCGCGTTTGGCGCGGTTCACCTCGGGATCGCGCTTGGCCTGGGCGGTGATCGACTTCTCGGCGGCTTCGGCCTCGGCAGCGGCCATGTCGAAGTCGCGCAGCTTCATTTCGGGAATCTTCTGCTTGATGAGCTTCTCAATGTCGCGCAGCTGCGATTCGGTTTCGGGCGTGACGAACGTGACGGCGAAGCCCTGCGAACCCGCGCGGCCCGTGCGGCCGATGCGGTGGATGTAGTCCTCGGGCTGCTCGGGCACGTCGAAGTTCACGACGTAGTCGACGTCGCTCACGTCGATGCCGCGGGCCAGCACGTCGGTGGCCGTGATGATGTTCACGTCGCCGTTGGCGAACTTGTCGAGCGCGCGCTTGCGCTGGTTCTGGCTGCGGTCGGAATGAATCGCCTCGACGGCGTACCCGGCGCGACGCAGGCGACGGCATGCCGTGTCGGCGCGGCTGCGGGTGCGCGCGAACACGATGACGCGGAAGAAGCCCTTCTCCTGCAGCACGGCTTTCAGCAGCTCGGGCTTCACCGACTGCTGCACGCGGATGATGTAGTGGTCGATGGTCGACGCGACATCGCCCTTGCGCGCGATTTCGACGGTCGCCGGGTCACGCAGCATCTTGCCCGTGATGTCCTGGATCGACTTGTCGATGGTCGCCGAGAATAGCAGCGTCTGGCGCGACTTGGGCGTGTCGGCGACGATCTTCTTCACCGAGGGCAGAAAGCCCATGTCGAGCATGCGGTCGGCTTCGTCGAGCACGAGCACCTTCACGTTGCCGAGCTTGACGGCGGCCTGGTCCATGAGGTCGATGAGGCGGCCGGGCGTGGCGATGAGCACGTCGGTGCCGCGCGATAGGCGCTCGATCTGAGGCTTGTATGATAGGCCGCCGACGACCGTGGTGATGCGGTGATGCGTGGAAACGGCCATCTGGTCGGCAACTTCGCCGATTTGCTGGGCGAGCTCGCGCGTGGGCGTGACCACCAGCATGAGCGGGCCTTCGCCCTTCTGCGCGTGACCGAGCTTGTCCATGGCCGGCAAGCAGAACGCCGCCGTCTTGCCCGTGCCGGTTTGCGCCGCCGCGATGATGTCGCGCCCCTTCAGCACGAGCGGAATGGCCTGTTCCTGCACCGGCGTCGGCGTGTCGTACCCCATGCGCTTCACGGCTGCCAACGCTTTCTCCGACAGCCCGAGGTTTTCAAATCCTGACATAGTACAACCCTTTACATGCATCGTATGTTCTTTGTTTCAGGTTGGCGCTAGCAAGCAAGCGAGGGCGCCTGTGATGCCCGAGACTTACGTGAGAGGCCGGGCGACGCGCACTTCGGTACGCAAGCGAGGCTCGAACGGCAAGATCGGGTGCCACAGACGACCACAGCGCCAGCAAAAAGGCCGCCCGTAGGACGGCCTTTGATTCCTGTGGTGCCCCCAACGGGAATCGAACCCGTGTCTCAGCCTTGAAAGGGCCGCGTCCTGACCTCTAGACTATGGGGACCCGTGTGCTCTTCCGAAGAACAGCCTGCATATTATCGCAGAGCGGTTTCGCATTTGCAAATGGAGAATACGTGCTCACAACAACCTTCTGAATGCCGTATAATTGTGCGGCTGCGTCCCCTTAGCTCAGCTGGATAGAGCGTCTGCCTCCGGAGCAGAAGGCCGTGGGTTCGAATCCCGCAGGGGACGCCAGTTAGTTTCCCTTATCGTACGCGGAATGCCGGGTTCCGTCGCGGCATCCTCATGACACACACCGTTGAAATCGAGCGCATGGCCTATGGGGCCGACGCCATCGGGCATCTTCCCGATGGGAAAACCGTCTTCGTGGAAGGCGGCGCGCCGGGCGATGTCGCCGAGGTCGAAGTCGTCGAGGACAAAGGCTCCTTCGCCCGCGCGAAAATCGCGAAGCTGACGGAACCCTCCCCGCATCGCGTGCGCCCCGAATCGCTCATCGACCAGGTGTGCGGCACGGCGCCCTGGCAGCACCTTTCCTACGACGCGCAGCTCGCCGCCAAGCGCGACAACGTTGTCGGCGCGCTCGCGCATACGGCGCACTTCGACGAAGAGCGCGCGCAAGCCATGGTGGCGGCATGCGTCGGCAGCAAGCGCACGTGGAACTACCGCAACAAGCTCGAGCTCGGCGCGGGCTTCGCCAACGACGGGAAGTTCGTCTTGGGCTTCTACCGCGAGGGCACGAACGAGCTTGTGCCCGCCGAATCGTCGCACCTCGCCCACAAGCAGATCGAGCGCGCCCCGAAAGCGCTGCAAGGCGCCATCCGCTACGCGCAGGGCAACCAGGACCTGGGCATCTTCCGCGTAGGTGTGCGCCACAGCCTGGCGACGGGCGAACTGGAAGTGGCGCTGTGGACCAAGCCGGGGTCGTTCCCGCGCGGCCTGTTCGCGAAAACGCTTTCGACCGCCTGCAAGACCACGAGCATCGTCCGTGTGCTCGCCGACCCGGGCAAGGCGCGCAAGATCAAGGGCGTCGAGATCCTCGACGGGCGCGGGTATTGGCGCGAGCGCATCGGCGATGCGGAATTCTCGACGCAAGCGCCGTCGTTCTTCCAGGTGAACACTGCGCAGGCCGGCAAGCTCGTGGAATTGGTGACGCAGGGGCTCGGCGACCTGGACGGCGCCTACGTCGCCGACCTGTATGCCGGCGGCGGCACGTTCTCGGTGCCGCTCGCGCTGGCAGGCGCCGACGTCGTGGCCGTGGAGGCGGCAGGATCGTCGGTACGCGACTTGCGCTTCAACGCCGAGAGCAACGGGGCCGACATCGACGTGGTCGGCGGAGACGCCGCCCGCGAGTTGGCTGATTTGGGCGAGCTCGACGCGCTGGTCGTCGACCCGCCGCGTGCGGGCCTCGCCGAAAGCGTCATCGGCGATATCGCCGAGGCGCAACCGCAACGCGTGGCCTATGTCAGCTGCGACCCCGTAACCTGGGCGCGCGACGTCGCCCGCTTCGAAGCGAACGGCTACGAGCTCGTCTCCGCCACGCCGGTCGACATGTTCCCCCAGACTTACCACGTCGAAACCGTGAGCTTCCTAAAACCCCGTTAACGCGAAACGCCGGACAGGACCATCTGACGGATAAGGACCGTAGGGGCGCTCTCCGAGCGCCCGCCTGCCGTGGTTGACGGGCGCTCGGAGAGCGGCCCTACGGATTACATGGGCGTTATTCGCGGATGTTTACGTGAAGGCGCCGTGGATAAATCCATCGGAATTCGCCGAAATGTCATTCGCCGATGACATTTCGGGGTGTTTACACCAAAATATCGCTTTGAACTGGCAATTTAAACGGTTTCAGTAGTTATTTACCGATACCTGCTTACCATATTCCCGCGGGAGCGCTTCGACCATCCACGCTATGGCAACCCCCTACCGCGTGACTATTCAGGCTTTGGTCAAACCCGACGGAAGCGCTCCCTTTCCAAAAAAGAAAGCTCCGTAAAGGAGCTTTCAGATGCGCTGTATGTGGCGATGCGTTACGCGAGGGCCTTGCGGGCGATCTCGACCAGCTGCGCGAAGGCGGCCGGGTCGTTGATGGCCATGTCGGACAGCACCTTGCGGTCGAGCTCGACGCCAGCCTGCTTCAGGCCGTTCATGAACACCGAGTAGGACATGCCGTTCTGACGGGCGCCGGCGTTGATGCGGGTGATCCAGAGCTTGCGGATCTCGCGCTTCTTGTTGCGGCGATCGCGGTACTGGTACTGCAGCGAATGCTGAACCTGTTCCTTGGCCTTGGTATACGTGCGCGACTTCGCGCCATAGTAACCCTTCGCGCGGTCGAGGACGGTGCGGCGCTTCTTGCGCGCGTTAACGGAACGCTTTACACGAGCCATTTCTTTCTCCTTAGAACGTAAGTTGCGACAGGCAACTTCAGTGGGTGACGATTAGCGAAGGCCGAGGTTGCGGGCGACGACCTTGTTGTCGGCCTTGGCCAGCTCGGTTTCCTTGCGGAAGTTGCGCTTGCGCTTCGGGCTCTTCTTCGTGAGGATGTGGCTCTTGTAGGCCTTGGCGCGCATGATCTTGCCGGATCCGGTGACGCGGAAACGCTTGGCGGAACCGCGATGCGTCTTCATCTTGGGCATTTACTCGTCCTTTCCTTCGTCGTCTTTCGACTCTGATTCCTTCTTCTTTTTCGCCGAAGCCGGAAGCGGGGCAATCAGCATGTGCATGTTGCGGCCCTCCATCTTCGGTGCGCTCTCGATAACCGCCACGTCCTTCAGGTCGTCGGCGAGTTTCTCGAGGATAGACAAACCCTGGTCGGGGTGCGACATCTCGCGGCCCCTGAACATGATGGTGATCTTGACCTTGTTGCCCGCGTCGAGGAAGCGCAGCACGTGCTTCTTCTTGGTGTTGTAGTCGCCCACGTCGATCTTCGGGCGGAACTTCATTTCCTTGGTCTCGATCTTGCT
>CAJOIP010000039.1 GCA_905234785.1 uncultured Eggerthellaceae bacterium | reverse complement strand
CCTGATAAGCGTGAGGTCGCTGGTTCAAATCCATTCGGGCCCACCATTTTGCGATAAACGCTCCACCGTGAGCCGAGTTTGCCGGTGGAGCGTTTATTACTGTTCAGGGCAAAAAGCGCAGTGGTTCGCCGCACAAGGGGCATTAGCTCAGCTGGGAGAGCGCGGGCTTTGCAAGCCTGAGGTCAGGGGTTCGATCCCCCTATGCTCCACCATGAAACCAAGCCGTCTCCACCGAGGCGGCTTTTGCTTTACCGGGCCCACCCCTTATTCCCGCATAAGCCATTCCATTATGCCGTCGACGCGGACGGCCCCGTCGGCGAAAGAGCCTTCGCCTCCGTAAACAACGTGAAGATCCGGGTTTTGGAGGCCAAGCGACTCCGATACCGGAGCGAGACTGCGCGCGAAGCTGGGGCGGTAGGTGCGGCCTGATTTCATCTCGCAAAGCAGCGGGCGCGCGGCATCCGCCATGTCTATCATGTCGATTTCGATCTTGCTGTCATCTCGGTAGAAGTAAGTTTGAGGGCGTTTGAGGCCGTTGAACTTGCGCTTCAGCTCCTCGGATATCACGTAGTTCTCGAATACCGCTCCGGCATAGGGGTTTTCTGCCAGGGCGGTGGCGTCGCCTAAACCCAGCAAGTGGCACAGCAGTCCGGTGTCGTAAAAATAAAGCTTGGGTGTTTTCGTGAGGCGCTTGGAGACGTTTGCGTGGTACGGTTCCAGGGTTCTGATGACGAAGCTCGACTCGAGGATCGACACCCACGAGCGGATTGTGGGCACGCTCACCCCGACATCGCGCGACAAGTCAGCGAAGTTGAGGAGGTTGCCCGCCCTCGTTGCGCATGCTGTTAGAAACCTTCGGAAATCCCGTTCGTTGCGTACGTCAAGGTAACCCACGACGTCGCGCGTAACGTACGTGTCCAGGTAATTCTCGTAGAAGATGTCCGTCGGCACATCGCTCGCGTGCAACGCCGGATACGATCCGCGCACGATAACGTCCCAGGGCAGGGCGCTCCCCTCGGAGGAGCGTATCTCGCGGAAGCTGAGGGGAAGCAGGTGCGCGATGCCCACCCTGCCTGCCAGAGATTGCTTTATCGATTTCAGGAGCAGGAAGTTCTGCGAGCCGGAAAGAATGAACTGCCCGCTCGATTTGCGCTCGTCGGCGCGTGCCTGGATTGCCGAGAAGAGCTCGGGTGCGTATTGGGCCTCGTCGATGATGACGCGGTCGGGTAACGTTAAGAGAAAACCCGTAGGGTCCGCAACCGCGCGTGCGCGGACGGAGGGGTCCTCGAGGTTGACGTAGCGGTAATCCGCGAAAGCGTCTTGCACCAAGGTTGATTTGCCGCTTTGGCGTGGGCCCGTGACCGACACTACGGGGTACCATTCCGCCAGCTGTAACAGCTGCCCGCCGAGTTCTCGCCGTATCATCGCGCTTCCTTCCAGGAAATCGGAAATCGATAAGCTGAGATTACCATAATCGTAAAGTAGATACTGCCATAATCAGTAAATGATTAACGCCATAATCGGAAAGTTAGAATATGGGTTCTGCGCGTTGCGCCATCACGCTGAAACATGAGTTCCCATCGGCTAGCCGTATCGTGTGTTTATGCGGTTGCACTCGTTCTGGCAGCCATGAGGTCAGTGGTCCGATCCCCCTATGCTCCACCACGTAATCGCAGGCCAGACGCAAGTCTGACCTATTTTTGTAACCAGAATGTAGTCAAGCGCATCCTCGACTACATCCGGGGTTATGTCGACACGCTGGCACGCGACTTCGCCCTGCTTGAGTGAGCCGCTTCGGCTATTTGCCGTCGTAGAACTCGGTTTCAACGCGTTGGGTGTTGATGAGCACCGAGCTCTGGTGGAACTCGTCGATGAACTCCTTGGCCGTTGCGTGCACCGTGTCGATGTCGGTGTCGCTCAGGTAGATGATCAGCGAGTACTCCTGGTACTCCTTGCCGTCGTCGCCCTTCCAGCCGCCTTCGGCCTCTTGGATCGTGTAGCCGCCGAAGTTCTTCATGAGAATGGCTTTCGCGCGTTCCTTCGATTCCTCGCGGGAATACACGGGCTGGTTCGTGTCCTTGTCGTTCGTGCCCAGGTAGAGCACGTATTCCGCGTCACCTGCCGCAGCCGTGGCGCTTGTCGCAGAAGCAGCGGCGCTTGCCTGCGATGCAGTTGCCGAGCTGGCCGACCCCGAGGCGCTTGCGCTTGTGCCCTGCGATGCGCATCCCGCAAGCGGCACGGCAGCGATGGCGGCGGCCAACGCGCACGCGAGAACCGTTTCCCTGATCTTCATGGCGGCCCCTTTCTCTTTCGGTCAAGTTGCATCACATTCTACCGCAAGCGAGCAGCCGGAATTTCAATATGGTTAAACGAGCGCTTGGCCTTACTTGCCCTGCTGGAACAGCCACTCCATGGCGGCAACGCAGTTGTAGGCATAGTCGAACGACGCCATGTGGTAGGAAGACCCGCCCTTGCCGCCACCCGAGCCGGCTTGAATCGTGCCAGTCTTCCAGGAGACGAAATTTTTCGCGTAGTAGCCGCGTGGAACAACGGACAATCGCTTGGGCTAGCTGCCTTCGCCGGGCAGTTTCGTCGCGGTCGTGTACAGCATGCGTGTCTCCTTACCAGATGGTGCCCTCGGAATCGGATTCCCAGTAATCGTCGTCATCCCAGGTGCTGCTTTTGCGCTTTGCCTTCTCGGAGGAGCGCTCCTCCTCGTCGATGATCGCAGCTCCCATCGCGCCCATGAACATCGCCTCGCCGATGTCGAGCGACCCGTCCCGGTCGAAATCGAACAAGGCGCCGAGCATGGAGTGGTCGTTGAAGAATTCGTTGCCCATGGTTGCCTTCCTCAGACGTGGCTTGCTTTGTTGCTGACACCATAGCGCAAGCAGAAGGGCCTGCGAGTACCGCACATGGGACATGTTAACCCACTTCTCTGCTCCTCGCTCATGTTGCGCGGTAGGCACGCATGCCTGCGTAATACCAGAGCCTGACCTGGACAAAGCCGGAAGGGTTGCCAGCCAGCGAATCGATTTGCGCTAGAGGCGCGCTTAGGGCCGTGCGATGAGGCTCCGAAGCCAGCAACGGTACTCCTCGACGAGCGCTTTCGGTCCTTCTATCGTTATGGCGCCGTTCATGCCGGCGACCCAACCGAAGAACTGGGCGCTCTTGCGCACGGTGACGGAAGCTTCGGCGCCGCCATCTGCACGTGGCTTCACCGGGATGTCCGTGCCGAAGCGGTCGGCGATAATATCCATGGCATCGGGTGCTACGCGCAATTTCGCCCGCATGGGCTCGCCCTCGTACATGCCGAAGGCCTGGTAGGCGAAGTCGTCGAAGGCATAGTTAGCGATTTGCTGGTTACGCGTGGCTTTCTCGTCAGACACCTGCAGAAGCCGCATGCGGTCGATGCGGAAGCGCACGAAATCGCCGCGGTTGTCCGACCAGGCGATTAGGTAGTAGCAACCGTTGGCGAACACGACGTGCACGGGCGTCTCGACGTAGAGCTTGCCATCGTGCAGCGCCTGCGGCTTCATGGCGTTGTCGTGCTTGTAATAGAGGAACGCGACCTTGCGCTTCAGCCGCATGGCCTCGTGGATCGTGTCGACGTTGTAGAAGGCCGAGTCGGACTGGCTCTTCACGCGGCCGTCAACGTGCACGCGCCGCCTCAGTGCCTGGCGTTCATGGACGCTGGCGAGCGCCGAGAGCTTCTTCACCAGGCGGTCGGCCGTGCGCTGGGTGAGGAAGCGGCTCGACTGCACCGCATCGACGAGGAGCGTGAGCTCGGCAAGGTCGAGGCCGGTCTTTTCCATCGTGTATTCGACGGGCATGCGCTGGATGGTGTTGATAGTGCAACCGAACTCGCGCAGCACGTTCAGGTCGTTGTAAATGCTCTTGCGCTCTGCCGATATGCCCTGCTCTTCAAGCTTTTCCAGGATCTGGGTCATGGAAAGGCCGTGTTCAGCGTCGGTTTGCTCGTCGAGCATCTTGTACAGGTAGAGAAGCTTCAGCTTCTGCTTGCCGTTCGCGGCCATGGTTGCCTCCCAAAACGCAATTCCTTGATAAGTGCTTGCATCGATTGCATCGACCAGTGAAGCCGAAGCTTCGGATGAGGCGCCAGTACCAGGTACCGGTGCCTCGTTTACTGCGCTTCGGCAACGAAGGTGTCGCTGTCGGGCGCGAACGAGCGCATCGCGTCGATGGTGCGCTGCATGAGCTCGTCCAGCTCCCAGCCGCACAGTTCGGCGCCCTGGCGGATGACGTCGCGCGAGCAGCCCGCGGCGAAGCGCTTGTCCTTGAACTTTTTCTTGAGCGACTTCAGCGGCAGGTCCATGACGCTCTTCGACGGGCGCATGAGCACGGCCGCGCCGATGAGCCCGGTCAGCTCGTCGACCGCGTAGAGCACCTTCTCCATGGGCAGCTCGGGGTCGGGGCAGCCCTCGGCGGCGAAGTTGTGCGACTGGATGGCGTGCACCAGCTCGTCGGTGCCGCCGGCCTCTCGCAGCCACGGCTCGGCTTTCAGCGTGTGCACCTCGAGCTGCGGGAACTCCTCCCAATCGAGGTCGTGCAACAGCCCGACGATGCCCCAGAACTCCTCGTTTTCAGGGTCGAGCTCGCGCGCGAAGTAGCGCATCGTGCCCTCGAGCGTCTCGGCGTGCTCGATGTGGAACGGTTCGGTGTTGTGCTCCTGCAGCAGCTTGAACGCGTCGTCGCGGGCGATGCCCGCCTCCAACTTTGTCATGTGATGTCCTTTCATTTGCCTCGGGAAAATGTTACCCCATTCGCCACGTGCCAGTGTGTTCGTAGACTTCGGAACCGCTCGGTCGGAGCTTGGCCTACGTCTGGCAGAATGCGGTCGAAGGGGGGCTTGATCTGGAAACACCGAGTTTGCTTTCAGCATTTTGTGGCACGAGCGAAGCGGGGTGGTGATAACCCAATGAAACGGGGTGTCAGGTGCCGGTGTTTCAGCCCTAAGACATGGCAAGGCGCTCAAGCGTTTCCTCGAAATGCGGAAGCACGTCTTCGAGCGGCACGTCGTCGAACTCGCCGGCGAGCCAATCGAGGTAGGCGTAGGTGACGCCGGAAGCAGCGGAGGAGCGGATCATGGGTTTCTTCATCGCAATGGACTACTTCACGGTCGCCGAGAATCCCTGGTACTACATCACCGGCGCCGTGTGCCTGCTCTTCGCGTTGCGCGGCCTGATCATGTACGAGAAGCTGCCAGCCAAGCCCGACGTGGTAGAGGCAACCGGCAAAAAGCCGCTGTTGAAGTAAGCGCTTCCGACCAGTTTCGATGCTTTCCTTGCTGTCGCATCGCCGGGATGCGACAGCAAGGGCGCGGGGGTGTCCGTGCCGCCGTTGGTTCGCCTGACCTCCGGTTTTAGCGCCCAACTACTTCGATTGTTTGCAGGGATTCCTGAGCAGATCGTGGCCAGCATGTCGCAGCAGCCTCAGGGCAGGAAGCTCAGCTCTTGCGGTCGTCGTCGGGGGGACGGCGGCCTGTCACAGGTAGCGCAGCTCTTGCGGGCCGATGGTGCATGTTGCGCGCGCGTTCGAGAACTCGCGGATGTTGTCGACGAGCGCCTGCGCATGCTCGGCGGGAACGGTCAGGTGCAAGGTCACGTTCTCCGCGAAATCGGCGTCGTCGACGTGCGCGCCCCAATCGGTCACGCGCTTTAACAGCGGCTCGTACAGTGGGTAGGGCACGACGGCGTCGACAAGCAGACAAGGCACGCGGCGCACGATGCGCGCGGCCGCAAGCGCGTCGGTTGCCGCCTTGGTGTAGGCGCGCATGAGCCCGCCCTTGTTCAGCAGCGTGCCGCCGAAAATGCGCGCCACCACGCATGCGGTGTCGGCCACGTCGGCGCCCTTCACGACGTTGAGCACCGGCAGCCCCGCGCAGCCGCGCGGCGACATGAGGATCATGAAGTACATCCGCGAATCGAAGAGCCCCACGAACATCACCGTGTTTCTTGAGGACACCGCGGCTGTCGCTGGCATGGCCGTGGCGCTCGTGGGCAACATTGCTTCCACCGTTACGGGCAACTACCGCATTGACGCATGGTGTTCGGTTGTCATCGGCGCCATCATGGCGTTCATCGCCCTTATCTTGCTGAAGGAAACGCGCAGCCTGGTCATTGGGGAGGGCCTGACCATGGATGAAGTGAACGACGTCGTGTTCATCGTGGAAAGCGACCCGGCCGTCATCAAATGCGGGCGCGTGCTTTCGCTGTACCTGGGGCCCGAAGACTTGCTCGTGAACATGGACGTGACGTTTCGCGACGAGCTGGGGGAAGGCGGCGTGCTTACGGCCATCGATCGCATCGAAGACGAGATTATGGGCGAGTTCCCACAGGCGACACGTGTGTTCATAGAGCCCGAGAGCTTGAACCAGGTGTACCGCCAACGTCGTGACCGCCGCGTTGCGTTCGAAGCGTACGAGGAAGAGAAGCTTGCGGAAGATCCCCGTTATCGGTACAGGGAAAGAAAGCGGCGCCGCGACGAGCAGGTGGCCAAGTGGGCCGGCGACCTGCAGGCCAGAAGGCGCCAGGAATTTGCCCGCTGGTATCGGGAATCGCGTCCGGTCGATGCGGATGCCGCTGCCGTTGTCGAGGCGGAAGGGCAATCGCAAGAAGCCGTTACCATGCGCAAGAAGCTGTTCAGCGAGGTTCCCAGCATTGCGGGGGAGCGCATCGTGTTGAACCGCGTCGTGAGCACCGACGCCGATGCCGTGCGCGATCTCGTCGAGAATCCGCGCGTGCAACGCTACGAGCCGGCGCATCTGTTTGAGAAGCAGCGCGCAGACGTGCAAGAGTCGATTGACCTGATGTACGACGATCTCTTCGAAAACAAGGAATCGCTCATACTGGCCATACGCATGAAGGACACGGGCGAGCTGGCGGGCCTCGCGGAGTTCTACGGCTTGCGCGATCGCCTGCACAAGGTCAGCGTGGGATACCGCTTGCGCGAGAGCTTCTGGGGGCGCGGATTGGCGACCGAGGCTGCCCGCCTGATGGTGGGTTACCTGTATGGCGAGACGGACATCGAAATCATTACGGCGTCTACGATGGTTGAAAACGAGGCGTCGGCGCGCGTGTTGGATAAGGCCGATTTCATACGCACGGCGCGCGGGGTCGAGGAGGATTGGGGCTATTCCGAGCCCACCATCGTCGACAAATGGTTCTGCTAGGTAAGCACTGGTTTGCTCCACTGCAGGGTGCCGCCTACGGCTGCTCGGCGGAGCGCCTATGGCCATCCCCGTGATTTCGGCCGCCTGCGCAAGCGGCTGCACCCTGCAGTGCGACAATTCGGCGTTCGCCTTGGCGGGTTCGTCTGCGAATTGTCTGCTCTGCGTCCTTGTTTGCGGGGTGTGCGGCATGTGGTTGCCTGATGATAGCTGCCCTCTTCGCGTATAATGTTGCCAATTGCACGCAACCAGGCTTATTTGCAAGGAGCGCGGATGGAAAGCTCTGCACTTCAGATTTACAAGGTAATCGGTCAGATTCAGGGCATCATATCGAACGCGACCACGCTCGACGAGGCGCTGCAAGAGGGACTGAAAGCCATCGTGGAGAACGCCGGCGCCGACGGCGGGGCCATCTGGTACGCCGATGCAGCCGGGGAGCGGCTGCGCCCCTTCTTCTGGATTGGCCCGGTCGACCTGACGAGCCGCAGCCATGTGCTCGGCGACGGGTCGGTGGGGCGCGTGTTCGAGTCGCAGAAGACCGAGCGCCTGTTCCACTTCGACCCGACGCAAGACGTCGAGACCGCCATCGACTTCAAGGGCTTGCCCGTGGGCTCGATGGTGTGCGTGCCGTTCAGCGGTGCCACCGAGAACCTGGGCGTCATCCAGTTCGTGAACGGCCAGGACAGCGACCCCTTCACCGACGAGGGCGCCGACGTCATGGAGATCATGGCCATGATGGCCGCCATGGCACTAGAGGACAACGAGGCGCTGGCCGAGCCCTGGGAGCCCGGCGAGACGGTCATGCGGCTGCGCGACATAACGCGCGAGTTCCAGAATGGCGACATCATTACGAAGGTGCTCAAGGGCGTGAACCTGGACGTCTACGAGGGCGAGTTTTTGGTGCTGCTGGGCGAGAGCGGCTGCGGCAAGTCGACGCTGCTCAACATCATCGGCGGCATGGACTCGGCCACCTCGGGCACGTTCGAGTACCTCGACAAGGACCTCTCACGTGCCACTCAGGCCGAGCTCACCGACTTTCGTCGCGACAACATCGGGTTCATCTTCCAGAGCTACAACCTCATGCCTAACCTGACGGCGTTGCAAAACCTGAAGCTCATCGCCGAGCTCGTGGACGAGCCCATGAATGCCGACGAGGCGCTCGATGTCGTGGGGCTGTCCGACCGCAAGCGCAACTACCCCAGCCAGATGTCGGGCGGCCAGCAGCAGCGCGTGTCGATTGCCCGCGCGCTGGTGAAGAAGCCCAGGATAATACTGGCCGACGAGCCGACCGCGGCGCTCGACTACGCCACCAGTATCGAGGTGCTGCAGGTGATGGAAGAAGTCGTGAAGGGCGGCACCACCATGGTGATGGTTACCCACAACGAGGAAATCACCCGCATGGCCGATCGCGTCGTGCGCATGCGCGACGGGCGCATGCACGAGGTTACGATCAACCGCCACCCGGCTCACGCGACCGACCTGGTGTGGTAATGGAATTGCGATGTGACGCTGCCCCTGGGGCGTTGTCACATCGAGATGTGACAACGCCCCAGGGGCAGCGTCACATCCAGAGGAGTGGTAAGTGAAGCCGACGCAGAGAACAGAGCTGTTCGCCAACATCAAGAAGACGTTCGTGTCGTTCTTCAGCATCCTCATGTTCGTCGCCCTTGGCGTGGGCGTGTTCCTGGGAATCACCTGGGCTGGCCCCGCCTTGGAAAACGGGGCCGACAGCATGTTCCGCGAAGGCCGGTTTCACAATTTCCAGGTGCAATACCTGTACGGGCTCACCGATGACGACCTGAAGGAGCTCGGCCAGGTAGAAGGCGTCACGAATGTCGAAGGCGAGCGTCAGTCGTTCCAGGTTCTGCAGCACGATGGCGCGAACTACACCGTGAAGGTGCAGTCGCTGGGGAGGGAAATAGACGTTCCCATCGTGCGCGAGGGCGATTTGCCTGGGAAAACGGGCGAGATCGCGATTAACGCCGCTTCTGCGAAAAACCTCGGCTTGGGCGTGGGCGACACGATCTCGTTCGTGCATGACGCCGACGACGGTTCCGCAACCACAACGCTGGCGAGCAATGCCGACGCTGCGACCGATAGCGGCAACACGGGCAACACGAGCGGTATGAAATATTTGAAAAGCGACACGTTCAAGGTGACGGCCATCATAGACACTGCGGATTACGCGGCGAAGTCGGCGGCCACCTATGGGTATTCAAACTCGCCGTCGGGCATGGTGGACGCGGTGGCCTGGGTGCCCGACGACTCTTTCGACGCGTCGACTTTCCAGAATGGCTTCCCAATCGTCAACATTGCGTGCGACGGCCTTGCTGGCATGGGCACGTTCACCGACGGGTACAAGAACGTCTCGAGCGATATCGAAAGCCGCATCACCACGGTTGGCAAGAAACTGGGCACTGCACGCTTCGACAGCCTGTACAGCCAGGCGAAGGCCAAAGTCGAAGAAGCGGAGAAGCAGCTGGCCGAGGGCAAGCAGAAGATCGCCGATGGCGAAAAGCAGCTGGCCGACGGCAAGGCCGAGCTCGAAACCAGAAAGGCCGAAGGCGAGCAGAAGCTGGCCGACGGGTACCAGCAGCTGCTGTATTACGAAGCCCTCCGTGCCGAAGCCGAGCCCATGCTTGCCGCCGCCCGCGCCGAGGTGGAGGAAGGCGAGGCGGTCTTTGCCCAGGTCGACGCAATTATTGGGGGGTTGAAGGCGGCAGCCGCGAATGCGAGCGCGTATGCGGCCGATCAGCACCAAAAGCTCAAGAACAAGGAAATCACCCAAGAGCAGCATGACGCCAACCTCGACGCGTACGGTGCCGACGTCACGGCCCAGCTGCAGCACTATGCCGACATGGTTGGGATAACGGTTCCTGCAATCGACCACACCAACATCGACGGCGTCATCGCCGTGGCCAATGCCATCGTCGACAACTTCGAAAGCTTCGCCGTTGAATACAAGGGCGAGTTCATGACCGTCGCCCAAGCGCGCGCGAAGCTCGACGAAGGGCGCGCCCAGCTTAACGCCGCGCAGGCTGAATACGACACGCGCGTCGCGCAGCTGAACGACGGCTGGGCCGCATACTACGCCGGACAAGACGAACTGAATCGCCTGGTGGCCGAAGGCGAGCAGAAAATCGCCGACGGCGAGAAGCAACTTGCCGACGCCAAGGCCTTCGTTGCCGAAAACGAGCCGAAGGTGAAGGCGGGCCGCGAGCAATTCGACGCCATGCAGGAAACTGCATGGGCCGTGTTGCCGCGTGCTTACAACGCGGGTGTTGCCGAGGTGTCCACGTTCGGTGGCGTTACGAGGAACCTGAGCTTCTCGATGGCGGCCCTGTTCATCATCGTGGGCCTGCTCGTCAGCTATTTCGCCGTCAGCCGCCTCGTGCACGAGCAGGTCACGCAGATTGGCGCGAAGAAGGCACTCGGCTTCCGCACAGGCGAGATTACGAAGAGCTTCCTGTGGTATTCCGGTATCGCCGTGCTCGTGGGTGCCATCGTCGGCACCATTGTCGGCTACCTGCTGGTCGAGGGCATCATCGGCGGTGTGCTGGCCGGCATGTTCGCCTTTGGTTCGTATCCGCCGTACTTCGGCTGGGTGCTCTTCATCGTCATGACGGCGCTCGAGCTGCTGCTCATCCTGGGCACCACGTTCCTGGCATGCCGCCGCATCCTGAAGCAGCACGCCGTGGAGCTGTTGCGCGGCGAGAAGCCGCCCGAGGGCAAGGAGCGCTTCTACGAGCGGTGGGGCATTTGGGACAAGCTGCCGTTGTTTGTGCAAACCATCGTGAACAACTGCATCAACGACAAGCGCCGCATGCTGTCGACCATCGTGGGCGTGGCGGGCAGCACCGCGCTTATCGTCACGGCCATCACGCTGAACAACGACGTGATGAAAAGCTACGACTACCAGTACGGCAACGTTTACGGCTTCAACGCCATCGCGTACGTGAAGGCCGAGCCCGAAAGCGCCGGCGACGATGTGAAGCAGGCGCTGAAGGACGAGGGCGCTGACGCGACCCGGGTGCATTTGAAGAGCAGCCTTTTGGAACTGCCGGGCGGCGGCAGCAGCACGATGCGCATCGTGGTGCCCTCCGACGAGGAGGAGTTCGATCGGCTGTACCACGTGAATTCCCTGATCGGCGATCCGCTCGACCTGTCGCGCGATGGCGTGTGGGTGACGCAGGCCTATGCCGACCATATGGGTGCCAAGGTTGGCGACGTCGTCACGGTCGACAGCGGTGACGGCGTAAAACACGAGCTGCCGATACTGGGCTTCCACGAATTCTGGCTGACCTACCACGAGCTGGTCATGAGCGCCGATTGCTACCAGCGGGAATTCGGCAAGGACCCGCAGATGAACGCCCTGCTCGTGCAAATGAACGGTGCGCCCGTCGCCGATTTGCGCGCGGCGGCGACGAAGGTGGACGGCTTCGACTCGATTATTGACGACGCCGACTACCAATACGGCAACTTCGCTACGTTCTCGTCGGTTTCGAGCGCGGTCGTTGCCATCTACTTGGTGCTGGCGGCCCTCATGGCCGTAGTGGTGCTGCTTAACCTGAACGTCATGTTCATCGAGGAGAAGAAGCGCGAGCTTATCGTGCTGATGATCAACGGCTTCAGCGTAAAGGACGCGAAGCATTACATCTCGTACGACTCCATCGTGCTGACGGCGCTCGGCATCATCGTCGGCATCGTGCTGGGCTGCATCATGGGTTCGGTCACGGTTGCGGCGATTGAGCCGTCGACGGGCGTGTTCGTGAAGAGCGTCGACCTTTGGGCCGTGATCATAGGCGTCGTCGGTAGCGCGGCTCTGGCCGTCATCATGAGCGTGATTGCCTTGCGCCGTATTCCGAAGTTCAACCTGACCGACATCAACAAGCAGTAAAGTCGATAGGCGGTTAGCGGGCAAGATGCGGCGGCGATCTGCCCTTCACCGCATCGAGGTGCCGTCGGTTTGCGATCCGGGCAATCGACGTTCGCAACGTGCACCGCATCTACGAGTCGGATGCCGGCTACATGCATGCGCTGCGTGGCGTGACCTTGCAGGTCGCGCGCGGCGAGCTGCTCTGCATCATGGGGCCTTCGGGTTCGGGCAAGTCGACGCTCATGAACACGCTCGGTTGCCTCGACACGCCCACTTCGGGCACGTACCGGCTCGAAGGGCTCGACGTGTCGATGCTCACCGACGACGAGCTGGCCGAACTGCGCGCCACGCGCTTGGGGTTCGTGTTCCAGAGCTTCAACTTGCTGCCGCGCGCCACCGTGCTGCGCAACGTGGTGCTGCCGCTCACTTACACCGATGAGCCCCGTTCCGGGCGCCGCGAGCGTGCGGCGGCCGCGCTTGCCGCCGTGGGGCTTCCTGTCGAGTTCTTCGAGCACCGTTCGAACGAGCTGTCGGGCGGCCAGATGCAACGCGTCGCCATTGCGCGCGCTTTGGTGAACGACCCGGCCGTCATCTTGGCCGACGAGCCTACGGGCAACCTCGACTCCGCGACCAGCAACATGGTGTTGAAGACGTTCAGCCGCTTGCGCGAGGATGGCAAGACCATCGTGCTCATCACGCACGACCCCGAGGTCGCCGCATGGGCCGACCGCACGGTGCACATTCGCGATGGCAAACTGCTGACCGACGAGGAAGAACGCGAGTACACGGCGCGAACCGGGGCAAGGGGGCGCACATGAGGGCGGTCGACCTTTTCCAGGAAACGGCGTCGGCGTTCAACGCGAACCGGGCCCGAAGCCTGCTGACCATTCTTGGCGTGGTCATCGGCATTGCGGCGGTCATCGCCATGACGGCGCTCATAGGCGGCGTGAAGAACAGCCTCATGAACGAGATGGGCATGTCGCAGGCGCGCCTTGTTCAGGTGTATTGCTTTTACGGTCGCGAAATGACCACCGACGACGCCGCGGCCATGCAAAACGAACTGAGCAGCACCTACGAAGTCGTCGTGCCCACTATGAACGGAAGCGCGGATATCACATCGTCTAAGGAAAAGGCCAGCGCCATGATCACGGGGACGGATGCCGCCTACGAATACGTTATGGGCGTCAAGGTTCTTCAGGGGCGCTTCTTCACCGAAGACGAGGCGCAATCGGGCGATGCTGTGGCGGTCATCGATCAAGCCAGCGTGAAAAAGCTGTTCGGCAACGAGAACGCGCAAGTTGCAGGCCAGGCCATCCAGATCGGCAACCGCGAGTTCACAATCGTGGGCGTGGCGGAATCGAGGGCCGGTGGAGGCTATGGCGATTCCGTGACCGTGTACATGCCGCTACGCACTTGCCAGCAGCGCATAACCGGCACCAATGCCGTCAGCCAAATGCTCGGCTTGGCCGTGGAAGGCGCCGACATAAAAAGGTGGAATTCGCCACGCGCGAATGGTTGATAAAACGCTTCGGCATTCCGGAATCCGAGCAAGAAGACGCGATGTACATTATGACCATGCAGTCGATGCGCGATGAACTGGATGCGCTTCTGGGCTCGTTCCAGCTGCTGATGACCGCCGTCGCTTCCATCTCGCTTTTGGTGGGCGGCATCGGCATCATGAACATGATGCTGACTAACGTCACCGAGCGCATTCGCGAAATCGGCCTTCGCAAGGCGCTTGGCGCGCGCCGGCGCGACATCACGCGGCAGTTCCTGCTGGAATCGGTGAGCCTGACGCTGGCGGGTGGAATCTTGGGCATCCTGTTCGGCTACCTGGGCGCTTTCGGGCTCGCGGGTTTGGCGGGCGGCATCTTCGGTGGGGAGGGCATGACCATCACGCCTGTTATCGGCATCGACTCGGTGTTGCTCGTCGCCGGCATCTGCGTTGGCATCGACATCGTCTTCGGTTATTACCCGGCCCGTCGTGCCGCGCGCCTCGATCCCGTGGAATCGCTGCATTACCAGTAGGCGACAACGGCGGCGCTCGACGAGGTTGCCGCTGGCACCGCGGGTTTGGCCATCATCTCGGCCCTCATTATTATCTCGGCTGTTTGGAGCCTGCTTTGCGGCATCTTCGGCATCCGTGCTGCTAATGACAACCAGAAGATCATGATCGTGTGGGTGTTCGCCATCATCGGCGTCATCCTGGGTGTTGTGGGCATCATCTACTCGATCGTCAACGGTTCGTTCGGCCAGAACGCGCTCTCGATGATCCTCGGCCTTATTGTGGACGTCCTGCTGTTCTGGATTGCCAACAACATCAAGCGCGAAGCCGGCAAGTAAGTCTTGTGCGACAGAGCTTGTCAAGCGGAGCCGCGATCGCGGCTCCGCTTTATTATTCGCAAGCTTGTACGCTCGTCAGGCGTGACGTTGCCCCTGGGGTGTTGTCACGTGCGGTATGTGACAACACCCCAGGGGCAACGTCACATACCGCACGTGGCTTCGATGCCCGTTTCGTGGCGCGCCAGTCGCAGTAGATGGCCTTTGCCTCCTCGGCCCGCAGCACGGGATACTCTGCTGCCAGTGCCAACGACGCCAAGTTTGGGTGCTGGCTGAACTCGCCGTCCAAACTGTCGAGATATGCGAAGTAATCGCTGTTGGAATGAAGGAATCTCATTTCGTGCCCCGTTTCTCTTCGCCGTAGCGCCATTGTCACATGGCGGCACAATGCACTATGTCCTAAAAACGGGACATGTTAACCCACTTTGGATATGGCCCCCATGAAACGATGGACCAGTCCCCACGTTTCGCAGTGGCGTGGAGGTGGCTCCAGAGGCCTGGCGCCTGGCAGAGCAGGCGCAGGTGAAACGCGGGGACAGGTACCACGTTCCACTATTTGAGAGGAATGTACATGATGCAAGAGAATACGAAACGCAGGAATAGCTGAATGGCGACTTCCGACGAGGAAACCTGCGCGCTGTTTGGCCGCTCCTACGCGGCCAGCGCCCTAAACGCCGCGCGTGCCTACGCCTAAGCGCGGTTCTCCCAGCTGCTCTCCTCGGAGGCAACGCTCTGGCCATCGCT
>CAJOIP010000038.1 GCA_905234785.1 uncultured Eggerthellaceae bacterium | reverse complement strand
CTGCTTGCACGTTACCCTGCTTGGCGAAAGCGCATGCTACAATAGCCCCGAACACAACGAGCACTACCACGAGGTTTTAGCATGTCTGCGCAATTCAAGGTGAATGCGGCCGATCCGCACGTGGTCGCGCGTTTGCGCGAGCGTTTCGGGCTGCCGGAGTTCATCGCCACGATCATGGCTGGCCGCGGCGTCGTAAGCGACGAGCAGGCCGAGCGCTTCCTGCACCCCAGCCTCGACCGCGATTGGCGCGAACCTTACGAAATGCCCGGCATCGGCCCGGTCGTCGATGCGCTGGAAGCCGCCATCCGCGACCGTCGCCACATCGTCGTGTTCGGCGATTTCGATGTCGACGGCGTATCGGCCACCACGGTGCTCACGCGTGGCCTGCGCGCGCTCGGCGGGTACGCCACGCCGTTCATCCCGCGCCGCTTCGACGAGGGCTACGCGCTCACCGACGCAGCTTACCAGCGCGTGAAGCAGCTCGCCCCCGAGCTCATCGTCACGGTCGACTGCGGCATCGCCTGCCGCGACGAGGTGGAAGCCATCCTCGCCGATGGCGTCGACGTCGTCATCACCGACCACCACGAGCCGTCCGAGCTCTGCCCCAAGGGCGTGCCCCTGGTCGACCCGAAGACCGACCCGAACTGCCCGAGCTCCATCCTCGCCGGCGTCGGCGTGGCGCTGAAGGTCGTGCAGGCGCTCGGCGGCCGTTTCGGCTATCCGCACCTGTGGCGCAGCTACACCGATCTGGCCACGCTGGGCACGGTCGCCGACCTCATGCCCATGCGCGACGAGAACCGCGCGCTCGTGGCCGACGGCCTGGCGCACATCAACAGCGCGCCGCGCCCCTGCTTGGCGGCGCTGCTCGGCCAGGCGGGCGTGTCGGGCAAGGCCATCTCGGCAACCGACCTCAGCTTCTCGCTCATCCCGCGCCTGAACGCGGCGGGCCGCCTGGGCGACGCGCAAATCGCACTCGACCTGCTCATGACCGACGACTTCGACACGGCCTGCAAGCTCGCGGCCGAGCTCGAGGCCACCAACGACAAGCGCCGCACCATTGAAGCCGAGCTTTCCGAGGTTGCCCGCGCGAAGGCGGTCGAGGTGTACCACGGCCAGCGCGCGCTCGTCGTGGCGGGCGAGGGCTGGCACGAAGGCGTGAAGGGCATCGTCGCCAGCCGCCTCGTGCACACCTACGGCGTGCCGTGCCTGCTGTTCACCATCTGCGGCGACGAAGCCCGCGGGTCGGGTCGCACGGTCGGCCAGGTGAACCTGTTCAAGGCCGTGGAAAGCTGCGAGGATTTGCTGACGCGCTTCGGCGGGCACGAGGCCGCCGTGGGCGTCACGCTGCCGGCCGACAAGCTGGAAGCGTTCGCGCAGCGCCTGTGCGACTACATGGACCAGCTTCCCGAAGACGCGTTCCACCCGCTCGTGGAAATCGACGCATGCGTGTCGCTCGAGGAGCTGACGATCGAAAACGTCGAGGCCTTGGGCGCGCTTGCGCCGTTCGGGCAGGAAAACCGCGTGCCGTGCCTGCTCGCGCGCGATGTGCTGCTGGCCAACGCCCGCGCGGTCGGCGCCGAGAAGAACCATTTCTCGTGCACGCTTTCCGACGGGCGCGCCAGCGTTGCGGGCATCATGTTCCACTGCTCCGACCTCGAGCTGCTCATGCACACGAGCAGCCTGGTGAACGCCGCGTTCGAAGTGCAGATCGACGAATGGCGCGGCCGCCGCTCGGTGAAGGCCATGCTGAAGTCGCTTTCACCCGCGCAGGCGTGCGCCGCGCTCGAGGCGTGCCTCGACCCGATGAGCTGCCAGTTCGTGTCGGACTTGTACGCCACCAGCGACGAAGAGCTCGTCGACAAGCAGCCGGAAAGCCCCGAGCAGATCGAAGCGTACGAGGCCGACTGCGCGCAGAACCGCGTCGCATGGGAGCGCCGCGCCCAAAGCGAGCCAGCCAAGCTGGAAGCCGACATCGTGCGCGCGCTCATCGGCGATGCGCCGCTGCACGACAAGCAGCGCGAGGTGCTCGACTGCCTGAGCGCCGGCAAGTCGACGCTGTGCGTCATGGCCACGGGCCGCGGCAAGTCGCTCATCTTCCACGTTCACGCCGCGTGCCTGGCGCTCCGCGACCGCAAGGCCAGCCTGTTCGTGTACCCGCTGCGCGCGCTCATCGCCGACCAGGCGTTCCATCTCACCGAGGCGCTATCGCGGTTCGGCATCGTGTCGTCGCTGCTCACGGGCGAGTCCTCGCCCGAAGAGCGCCGCGCCGTGTACGACGGCCTGGCGTCGGGCGACGTCGACATCGTGCTGACCACGCCCGAGTTTTTGGCCATTCACGCGGATGAGCTCGCGGAATCGGGCCGCATCGGGTTCGTCGTCATCGACGAGGCGCACCACATCGGGCTGGCGAAGGCCGGCAACCGCCCTGCCTACAAGACGGTCGGCTCCATCATGGAAAAGCTGGGCAACCCGGTCGTGCTGGCGCTCACGGCAACGGCCGACGGAAGCGTGGCGCGCGACATCGCCACGCTGCTGCCCATCGACACCTGCGTGTTCGACCAGGCCGAGCGTCCCAACCTGCACATCGACGACCGCCGCGGCAGCAAGGCGCGCGAAGATTACCTGGCCAACCTCGTCGCCAGCGGCGAGAAGACGGTCGTGTACGTGAATTCCCGCACGAGTTCGGTTCAGCTCGCGCGCGTGCTGCGGAGCAAGGTGCCGCAGATTGCGCTCATGATCGGCTTCTACAACGCCGGACTGTCGCGTGCCGAGCGTGCGCGCATAGAAGAGCTGTTCCGCACGGGCCACCTGTCGGTGCTCATCGCCACGTCGGCGTTCGGCGAGGGCGTGAACATTCCCGATATCCGCCACGTGGTGCTGTACCACTTGCCGTACAACGAGATCGAATTCAACCAGATGAGCGGCCGCGCAGGCCGTGACGGTGCGCCCGCGGGCGTGCATTTGCTGTACACGCGCAAGGACGCCGAGGTGAACGAGGGCATCCTGGCTGACATGACGCCCGACCGCGACCGCATGGCGCAGCTGTATCGCGTGCTGCGCGACGCGCAGAAGCAGGCGGGCGAGGGGTTCTTCACGGCCAGCAACGTCGACGTCGCCGAACGCGCGTCGAAGCCCGGTAGCACCGTTTCGCAGGATTCGGCCACGTGCGCCATCGCCGTGTTCCGCGAGCTCGGGCTCGTGGAAACGCGCACGGCCTACACGTCGGGCGAGGTCACGCGCTCGGTGCGGGTCGTGTCCGGCGCGCAGAAGGTCGAGCTGGAAAGCAGCGTGCGCTACCGCGAGGGCCTCGACGAGCAAGCCGTCTTCCAAACCTTCAAGCAATGGGCCCTGCGCGAACCTGCCGCCACGCTGGAACAGCAAGTCCAACGCCCCATCCTCCCCGGCTGCGCGATGTGAGAAACGAGGGGCCGTTTCGCGTCTTGGGAAAACCGCCCCGGCCGACCCCGTAGGAGCGCGGGCCCCTCGTGCCCGGCACCACGCCGGGAAGCGACCCCAAGGACCCCGACAAGCCCGGCAGTTCCACCACGACGAAGCCCGACAAGTCGCGCACGACAGCGGCATCGGCCAAGACGGGCGAGCGCTCCTGGAACGACGCCGCTGTTGTTACCGGTGACGTCTTGTTCGCATAGTCGAACAGCCGTTACGCGCGCCGCTGCCGCCCTCGCTCCCGCGCACTAGGGGCGGTTCCCGCAGACGATGCCATTGCCGTGCGCGGTTAATTATCCTTCCGCAGGCCAGGAGCCCTCCGGCATTTCGTAGTGCTCGATGACGTAACGGCCGAAGAGCGGCAGGGTGAATCGCATGTAGCCGTGCTCCGACCCGTCGACAAGCCCGCTTTTCACCAGGCGGTCGCGGTACGGGTTAATCTGATTCGAGCTCCATTGCAACAGGGACCTGACATCGGCGACCTTGCCCGTCTGGGAACGCGCGATGCCGTAGGCGAGCTTGCGGTCGTTCTCGGAAAGCTCTGCCCAGATCTTCTCGTAAGCGTAATCGTCCAGGTACTGCTTGAAATCCGCGAGCGCGCCTTCCGTCATTCCGCCATGTTCCCATGCGAAGTACCCGAGGACCTGGAAGCCGAACGAGTACCCCTTGGTCATCTTGGCCATGGCGAGCGCCTGTTCGTCGTCGATCTTGAAGTTCCTCTGGTAGTTGGCCGCGATTGCCCCGATGTTGAGCGGTCGCATTTCAATCCGCGGCGCCCGGTAAAGGAAGGTGAGCGTCTTTTCGTCCTGGAGGCGCCTGATGTTCGCGAAAAGCCCGGTCATCAGCAAGAACACCGGAAGATCCTGGCGAACGAGTATCTGGAACGCGCTCGCGAACGTGCGCATGTTGGCCGTGCTCGCCGCCTCGTCGATGGCCACGAGCACCTTCTTCCCGTGCTTGCTCAGGCTTTCGAGCATCCGCGCCAGGGCGATCTCTATGTCGGTGATGGGGTTCGCGTCTCCTATAGACACCCCGAAGCCGAAGAACGACAGGTCGATTTTCGCCGACTTGAAGATCTGTGCCAGCCGCTTCTCGCTGTTGAGCTTGGAAGCGAGCGCTTCGAGCATATCCCGCTCGGGGTTGAGCTCTACGATGATCCAGTCGTGGTCTTTCCGGAGCCGCTTGCACACCTCGGTCATGAGGACCGTCTTCCCGCTGCCGCAGACTCCGGTGATGAGGAACGCCTGCTGCACGGGGTGCTCGGCGTCGAAGGCATGTGCGATTTCCTCGATGACGGACGCGCGGGAAACAAGCTCCACGGGCTCTTTGCCAAAGGTGAGGGAATAGGGGTTCGCGGGCATGTCTGCCTCCGTTTACTGTTCTCTCAAAGTTTTACTATTCTTTACTGTTCTGAGAATGTTTTACTGTTCTTTACTGTTTTGTCAACGCCGCTTGGCCCAGCGCGACGCGGCGGGATGGGCGGTCATCTTCACATAATGAGCTTTCACGAGGAGTGGCGATATCTTATCCTCATATGCTTCGCTTTCTCGCGTATCGAAGGCGCTTCACCGCGCCACGTCTGGTCAGGTTGACGCATTGTTACGGTCTTCCATCGGCTATTCGCGCAAATCCTAGCCGATGGTAGAATTACAAGGTTGCAATACGCGTGAACCCGAAGGGAGGGAATGGCACATGGCATACGGAGACGTAATCGAAACTGCCGTGGTGGCTGATTCCCACGAACACGGCTTCGGCGACGTTGGCGCCAAGACGCCGGCCGAGCGTTTCGAAGACCTGCAAAACCTGACACGCAGCTACCTCACCGACGAGGAAGAGGACATGCTGGCGCGCGCGTTCGCGTTCGCGGACAAGGCGCACGAGGGGCAGAAGCGCAAATCGGGCGAGCCGTTCATCGCGCATCCGGTCGAGGTCGCCATCATCCTGGGCACGCTGCACATGGACGTTGAGACCATCACGGCCGCGCTGCTGCACGACACCATCGAGGACACCGAGGTCACGCGCGAAGACGTGGTCGAGAACTTCGGCGAAGACGTGGCCCAGCTGGTGGAAGGCGTCACGAAGATCACCCAGATCGAGGTGACCAACCTCACCGACGAGCAGGCCGCCACCATCCGCAAGATGCTCGTGGCCATGAACAAGGACATCCGCGTCATCGTCATCAAGCTGGCCGACCGCTTGCACAACATGCGCACGCTCAGCAGCCTGCGCGAGGACCGCCGCATCTACAAATCGCGCGAGACGCTGGAAATCTACGCGCCCATCGCGCATCGCCTGGGCATCAACTCCATCAAGTGGGAACTCGAGGACCTGGCCTTCTTCTACCTCGAGCCCGCGAAGTACCGCCAAGTGGCGAACATGATCACCGGCAGCCGCGCCGATCGCGAGGCCTATTTGGCCGAGGTCATCGACATCCTGAAGGCCGAGATGGGCAAAGTCGGCATCGACGCTCAAGTCATGGGCCGGCCGAAGCACCTGTATTCCATCTATCAGAAGATGACGAAGAAAGACAAGGACTTCTCGGAGATTTACGATCTCATCGCCGTGCGCCTTATCGTGCCTTCGGTGAAAGACTGCTATTCGGCGCTGGGCGCGGTGCACACCATTTGGCACCCCATGCCGGGGCGGTTCAAAGACTACATCGCCATGCCGAAGTACAACATGTACCAGTCGCTGCACACCACGGTCATCGGCCCGGCGGGTCGTCCGCTGGAAGTGCAGATTCGCACCGAGGAGATGCACCAGCAATCGGAATTCGGCGTGGCCGCGCACTGGCTGTACAAGGAAGGCGCGCGCAAGGGCAAGGGCTCGGGCGCGTTCGAAGAGCAGCTGGCCTGGCTGCGCCAGATGGTCGACTGGTCCGACGAAACGCAGGATTCGCGCGAGTTCCTGAAGGACCTGAAAGTCGACCTCGACGAGCAGGAAGTGTACGTGTTCACGCCCAAGGGCGAGGCGAAAAGCCTGCGCAAGGGCTCCACGCCGGTCGATTTCGCATACGCCATTCACACCGAGGTGGGAAACCACTGCGTCGGCGCGAAGGTGAACGGGCGCATCGTGCCGCTGACCTACGAGCTGCAGATGGGCGATCGCGTGGAAATCCTGACGCAAAAGAGCGCCACGCCTTCCCGCGGCTGGCTGAACATCGTGAAAACCCCTTCGGCCCGTTCGAAAATCCGCAACTACTTCTCGAAGATCACCCGTGGCGATGACCTGCAAGAAGGCCACGACAAGCTGGCGCGCGAGGTGCGCAAGCACGGCATGGGCATTTCCAACGCGCAGTCGGCGCGTGCCATAAAGTCGGTGGCGGAATCGCTCGGCTACAAATCGGACGACGACATGCTCGTGGCCATCGGAACCGGCAAGGAAAGCGCGCAGCATGTGACGAACCGCCTGCTGAAGCTGCTGGTCGACCGCGGCACCGAAGAAGCCGCCAAGCCCGACATCGGCCAGTCGATGATGTCGACCGGCAAGATGCCGCCCATGATAACCAGCGTCAACCGCCCGAAGCGCCACGAGACGCACAGCTCGTCCGGCATCGTGGTGAAGGGGCTCGACGACGTGCTCGTGCGCCTGTCGCGCTGCTGCAACCCGGTGCTCGGCGACGACATCATCGGCTTCGTCACGCGCGGGCGCGGCGTGTCGGTGCACCGGGCCGACTGCCCGAACGCCACCGACCTCATGAAAGAGCCCGAGCGCATCATCGACGTGGAATGGGAGCGCGAGCCCGGCACGGTGACCACCTACCGCATCGAAGTGCACATCGAGGCCATGGACCGCACGAACCTGCTGCGCGACATCATCGTGACGCTATCCGAAGAGGGCGTGAACGTGCTGAACTCGTCGTCGGCGACCGGCCGCGACGGCATCGTGCGCATGCGCTACCTGTTCGAAGTGTCCGACGTGGGGCATGTCGATGACATCCTGGCCCGCATTCTCGATGTCGAGGGCGTGTTCGAGGCGCGCCGCATGTTCCCCGGCGAGTACGTAGGGAGTAGGAAATAAGTAGGGCAATGGGGCAGGGCGCATTGCCCCAAATGCAAGGAGTAGCAAATGGCTTATCGCGTGAACGGCACGTGCGTGCCCATCTCCTTTTTGGTCATGGGGCCAATCGATAACAACGTGTACATCGTGCACGACGACGGGGGCTGCTTCGTCGTCGATCCGACGCAAGACGCCGACCGCATTCTGGAGGCGGTGGGCGACCGCAAGCTCGACGCCATCGTCATCACGCACGGGCATTGGGACCACACGGGTGCCGCCGCCGAGCTGCACGAGAGGACGGGCGCACCTGTTATTGCGAGCGCCGAAGACACGCCGTTCATCACGGGCGAAGGCGGCGAAGAGCGCCACAAGCGCCTGAACACGCCCTGTTCAGTTGACCGTACGGTGGCAGACGGCGATGTGCTGGAAATCGGCTCCATGAAATGGCAGGTCATCGCCACACCCGGCCATACGCCTGGCGGCGTGTGCTACTTCCTGGAACCGTCGGAAGGCCAGAAGGGCGCACCCGTGCTGCTTTCGGGCGACACGCTGTTCGCCGGCACGCATGGCCGCACCGACTTTCCCGAAAGCAACCCGGCCGCCATGAAGGAGTCCCTGAAGCGCCTGGCCGAGCTGCCGGGCGAAACCATCGTGCTTCCCGGCCACAACAACTTCACCACCATCGCCCGCGAGCACAACTGGCTCGCCCGCGGCGGCCTATACCGCTAGGAAATGATGCTCAGGAGGGGAGCCTCTGCATCATAAATGATGCACGAAAGGGGAGCTTCTGCATCATTAACGCAGCCAGCTCGCCCGCGGCGACATCGCCCGCCGAGCCCTTCCTGCCGTCCCATGTAATGATGCGCGGGAGGGGAGCACGCAACGCACCCCCATCTGCCATTGGAGCGCGCAACGCACCCCCCCATCTGCCATTGGAGCGCGCAACGCACCCCCCCATCTGTCATCCTGAGCGGAGCGCGAAGCGCGGAGTCGAAGGATCTCCGCGAAGCGTCGGGCAAAGCCCGAGATCCCTCGCTAACGCTCGGGATGACAGGGCTGCCATCTGCCCCTAAACGAAATCGTCGGGGCTCACGCCGTCGAGGAACGACTTGAAATCCTCGACGATGGCCTCCTCGTCGTAGGGACGGTTGAACAGGTACGGGAACGACGCCTTCTCCAA
This sequence comes from uncultured Eggerthellaceae bacterium, assembly GCA_905234785.1. GTDB lineage: Bacteria > Actinomycetota > Coriobacteriia > Coriobacteriales > Eggerthellaceae > UBA9715. Next base: position 6,689 of record CAJOIP010000038.1, on the reverse strand, counting down.
CACGTCCTCGTCGATGTACACGGGGCAGCTCTGCCGCAGCGCCAGCGCAATGGCGTCGGACGGCCGCGCGTCCAGGTCGATCAGTCGCCCGTGCTGCGCCAGGCACAGCCGCGCGAAGAAGGTGCCGTCTTTCACATCGTTGATCAGCACGTGGTCGACACGCGCGTCAAGGTTCGTCAGCGCGTCGAGCATGAGGTCGTGCGTCATCGGGCGGGTGAATCTCGCGTCTTCGAGCACGGCGCCCAAGCCGAGCGCCTCGTTCGGCCCCACGCAAATGGGCACGACGCGCGACTTCCCCTCGCTGACCGCCTCTTCAAGCGGCTGCAGCACGAGAAACGACGGAGACCCCATGCCCGTAACAATCAATGTCAGAACCTTCAGCTCAACCACTTCAGCACCTCCGTCGAATCCATGCCAGCATCATACACCCCAGCAACCTATCGTCGCCTCAAGCAGAAGGACGCAGCTTCTTCCCGCAGGAAGAAGCGGACAGGGCAACGTAAATTTCACTCTTTGTTCGATAGCGCGCACACGGCGCCGCTGTTATGATGCTTGCATGGCATTCGTACATCTTCACAACCATACCGAATACTCGCTTCTCGACGGCATGACGCACGTCAAGGACATGGTGCGGCGCGCCGCCGAGCTCGACATGCCGGCGGTCGCCATCACCGATCACGGCGTCATGAGCGGCGTGCCCGAGCTCTGCGAGGCATGCGAGGCGGTCGAGAAGGAGACCGGCAAGAAGGTGAAGCCGATTTACGGCTGCGAGGTGTACTTCACCACCGACGACACGCTCGCACGCGACGGCAAGCCGAAGCTGTATCACCTGCTGCTGCTCGCCAAGACTAACGAGGGCTACCACAACCTGCTGAAGCTGGTCAGCGAATCGCACGTCGACAACTACTACTACAAGCCGCGCACCACGTACGCCCAGCTGCAGAAGTACGGCCACGGCATCATCGGCAGCTCGGCGTGCATCGCCGGCATCGTGCCCAAGCTGCTCGACAACCGCCAGTTCGAGGACGCGTGCGAATGGGCGCGCAAGCTGGCGGCGTGCTTCGACCCCGGCGACTTCTACATCGAGCTGCAAAACCAAGGCCCCGAGGTGCTCACCGACGGCGGCATGACGCAGCCCGAGCTGAACCGCCAGCTCGTGAAGGTGGCCGACGAGTGCGGCTTCAAGACCATCGCCACCAACGACTTCCATTACCTCACGCGCGAAGACGCCCGCGCGCACGACATCCTGCTGTGCATCGGCACGGGCAGCAAGATCAACGATGCCAAGCGCATGCGCTTCGCCAACGACCAGTTCTACATGAAGACCGAAGAGGAAATGCGCGAGGCCCTGTCGGAATGGCCCGACGCATGCGACAACACGGTGGAAGTGGCCGAGAAGTGCAACGTCGAGCTCGAGCGCGATTCCATCCTCCCGCGCTTCCCCCTGCCGGAAGGCGAAACCGAGGAAACGTGGTTCCGCAAGAAATGCGAGATGGGCCTGGTCGGGCGCTACCTGCCCGCCGAGGACAAGCAAGCCATCGGCTTCGACCCGAACAACCGCGAAACCGTGCTTGCGGGCCTCGAGCTGCTGAAGCAGCAGCGCCCCGACGTCATGGAACGCTACGACACCGAAGCCGAGGTCATCCTGAACGCCGGCTTCCCCGCGTACTTCCTCATCGTGCAGGAATACATCGAGTGGGCGCGCAGCCAGGGCATCGGCGTGGGGCCGGGCCGTGGCTCGGCGGCAGGCGCCATCGTGGCGTACGCCATGGGCATCACCGACCTCGATCCGCTGGAAAACGGCCTGCTGTTCGAGAGGTTCCTGAACCCCGAGCGCGTGGAGATGCCCGATATCGACGTCGACTTCGAGCAGGGCCGCCGCGAAGAGGTCATCAACCACATCAAGGACGTGTACGGCGAAGACCACGTGTCGCAGGTCATCACGTTCGGCACGCTGCAGGCGAAAAACGCCGTGCGCGACGCCGCCCGCGTGCTCGACTACCCGTACGGCGTGGGCGACCGCATCTGCAAGATGATCGGCGACGAGCTGGGCATCACCATCACCGACGCCATGTCGAAGAACCCCGACCTGAAGACGGCTTACGAGCAGGAAGACGACGTGCACCAGGTCATCGACGCCGCGCTCGGCATCGAAGGCCACCTGCGCGGCGAGGGCGTGCACGCGTGCGCCACCATCATCTGCCGCGACCCCATGAGCGACCACGTGCCCATGAAGCGCGACACCAAGGGCGGCGGCATCATCACGCAATACGACGGCCACTACACCCCCGACCTGGGCCTTCTGAAGATGGACTTCCTGGGTCTGCGCACGCTCGACGTGCTTTCCATGGCGTGCCGCAACGTGAAGGAGACGCACGGCATCGACCTGCGCCCCGAGGACATCCCCATCGACGACCCGCTGGCGTTCAAGCTCATGCAGGGCAACCTGCGCATGCGCGACACCGACCTCGACACGCAAGACGACGCCGTGCTGAACATGGACGGCCTCTTCCAGGTGGAAGGCGCGCTGTACATCAGCCTGTTCAGCCGCATGCAGCCGACGAGCTTCGCGCACATCGTGGCTTCCATCGCCCTGAACCGCCCCGGCCCCTTGGAATCGGGCATGGTCGACGACTACGTCGACGTGGCGTCGGGCAAGAAGGCCGTACACTACTACGACGACCGCCTGCGCCCCATCCTCGAGGAAACGTACGGCACCATGGTCTACCAAGAGCAGATCATGCAGGTGTCCATGCGCATGAGTGGCTTTTCCGCCGGCAAGGCCGACAAGCTGCGCAAGGCCATGGGCAAGAAGAAGCTCGACGTCATGCGCCAGCTGCAGGAAGACTGGGACAACGGCGCCGTGCAGAACGGCTTCTCGCTGGAAATCGCGCAGAAGATCTGGTCCGACGCCGAGAAGTTCGCGAAGTACGCGTTCAACAAATCGCACTCGGCGGCGTACGCCATCCTGGTCATGCGCACGGCGTACCTGAAGGCGCACTACCCCTACGAGTTCATGGCGGCCGTGCTGTCCAGCTACATGGGCAACACCGACCGCCTCATCCGCTACATCGCCGGGTGCAAGCACTCGGGCATCCCCATTTTGCCGCCTGACATTAACTCGTCGAACGCCGAGTTCACGCCCGTTGCCGAAGGCGTGCGCTTCGGCCTGGTCGGCGTGCGCGGCGTGGGCAAGGGCGTGGCCGACGAGATCATCGCCGAGCGCGAGCGCGGCGGCGCGTTCACCTCGCTGCACGATTTCGTGAACCGCGTCGACGCGAAGTGCTACAACCGCAAGGTTCTGGAAGCGCTGGTGAAGGGCGGCGCGTTCGATTCCACCGGCTACACGCGCCGGCAGATGATGCACTTCATCGACGACACGCCGCTGCTCGATAGCGCCTCGAAGCGCCAACGCGACCGCGACGCCGGGCAGGTCAGCATGTTCGACATGTTCGGCGACGACGAGGGGTCGGGCTTCGAAGACGCGGTGCCCGAGCCCGATGGCGTCGAGTGGCCCAAGCGCGAGAAGCTCGCCTTCGAGAAGGGCATCATGGGCATCTACGTCTCCGAGCACCCGCTCGAGCCGTACGAGGACATGATCGCAAAGATGACGAAGTTCCAAATCGGCGCGCTGGCCGACCGCACGCAGGAGATCAAGTCCGCGGCGTTCGTCGGCATGGTGTCGAACGTGGTCACGAAGCTGACGAAGCGCGGCACCCGCATGGCGACGTTCAACCTGGAGGACACGACGGGTTCCATCGAGTGCATCACCTTCAAGTACGACGACTGCGGCGAGGCCATCGTGGAGGACGCCATCGTGAAGGTGAAGGGCAAGTTCGAGCACGGCGACCGCGGCAACCAGATCATCGTGTACGAGGTCGAGGCCATCGAGCTGTCGGAAGATGCCGCGCGGCCTGCGCAACTGGAATTGCGCGTGCCCTCGGCCGATTTCTCGCAGGAACGCGTGCAGCGGCTGAACCGCATTCTGGGCTCGTACCCGGGCCGCGACTACGTGGTGCTGTTCGTGCTGCAGGCCGACGGCCGCAAGTTCCGCGCCGAACTGCCGCTGACGGTCGATTCCCGCAACCCCATCATGCGCTCTGAAATTCAAGACCTCTTTGGGGCTCCCGTTTGGTAGAACGCGTCTGACCTCCTGTCCGCCCCCGGCTGGGGGAAGGGGTGAGGGCTTGTCCTCGCACGCTCAGCGGCAGACTTGTGATCCATTCGCGGCATCAACCGCCGCTTCGCTTAGCTGCGGAATCGCCCTCACCCCTTCCCCCAGTCGGGGGCTGCGCTCTTCCGCTAGGGGGCAGTTCAACCTGGGGTATTGTTGCGGGCTTCGCGTGGCTGCGGAATCGACCTCGCCCCTTCTCCCAGATGGGGGCTGCGCTCTTCCGCTAGGGGGCAGTTCAACCTGGGGTATTGTTGAGGGCTTCGCTTAGAGGGGGGATTGCCATCGCCCCTTCTTCCGGCTGGGGGCTGCGCTCTTTCGCTCGGGGTAGTTCGGCTTGGGGCGTCTTGGGTGCAAGAGTCTGCGGTTTGGTTGCGTGCGGGTGCAGAACCCTGAATCTCGTGCAGGGAATGTTCCAAATCGCGACTCTTGCACCCGAAACCTCTCGAAAGTTGCGCACTCTCGCTCCGTTTCCCCAGGTCGCGGAATTCTTCTACTCATCGCTCGGGTGCAAAACCCTGAATCTCGTGCAGCGGGTGTTCGAAATCGCGACTCTTGCACCCGCGTTGCACCAAATTGCGACTTGTGCACCCAGGCAATCTTCGCAAGGGTGGAAAGCTTGATAGGGTATCATCACGGTCATGGATAACGAACGTGTTCATACCCTCGCGATGCGGGTCGCATATCGGGGCGCGGCGTTTTCGGGGTTTGCCCGACAGCCCGATCAGCTGACGGTGCAGGGCGAGCTGGAACGCGCGCTCGAGATGCTGCTGCGCCGCGAGGTGGAAACGACGTGCGCAGGCCGCACCGACACGGGCGTGCATGCCCGCGGGCAGGTCGTCAGCTTCGAAATCGCCGACGACGAGCTGCGGGAAATGGACGAGCGCGACGCGAAGCGCGCTCGGTTCGCCAGCTTACGACGGTCGCTGAACGCCATCACGCACGAGGACATCACGGTGCGCGAGGCATGGATGGCGGCCGACGGGTTCTCGGCGCGCTTCGATGCAACGGCTCGCGAGTACCGGTATTTCCTGGCGGTCGACGAGGTGCCGCCCGTGTTCATGCGCGATTTCTCGTGGCACGTGGGACCAATCGACGTTGACGCGATGGAACGTGCGTCGCGGTGTCTTATCGGCGAGCAGGATTTCAAGAGCTTCTGCCGCGCGGCGTCGGCTGTCGACAAGCCGACGTGCCGAAACCTTATGGAAGTGTCGTTTTCGCGCGAGGATATCGCGGGTGAGAATATGCTGGTCGTGCGCGTAGTCGGCAGCTCGTTTCTGCATTCCATGGTGCGCACCATCGTGGGCACGCTCGTGGAGGTGGGCCGACATCGCCGCCCTGAAGAATGGGTGGCCGAGGCGCTCGCCGCGTGTGACCGCACGGCGGCGGGGGAGTGCGCACCGGCCCAGGGCCTCGTCTTCTGGGAGGTTCGCTATGAGTGAGGCCCGCACGCACGATGCCCCTGGCGAGCGCGCGCAAACCCGGGAAGGGGGCGCCGCGTTTCCGCCTGCGCAGTTCGTGCTCATATACGAAAGCAGAGATGGAAAACTCTGCCTGTTCGAAGACTCCGACGGTCATCTCACCGCTGTCCGTGCGGAAAAACTCGCATAGGGGGCTTCCATGACCGACCAATCGATCGAGCAGCTGCGAACGTGGATCGACGAATGCAAGCCGGGCCGCATGGTGTTCTTCGGCGGGGCGGGGGTGTCGACCGAAAGCGGCATCCCCGATTTCCGCAGCCCCGATGGGCTGTACGCGCAGAAGTACGGAGACGTGCCGCCCGAGGAGATGATCTCGCGGACGTACTTCGACCGGCATCCGCGCCAGTTCTTCGAGTTCTACTTCGACCGCATGATTCCCCGCGGCGTCGAGCCCAACCGGGCGCATCGCAAGCTGGCGCAGCTCGAGCGCGACGGCGTTTGCTCGGCGGTCATCACGCAGAACATCGACGGGCTGCACCAGGCCGCCGGCAGCCGGGCGGTGTGGGAGCTGCACGGCAGCGTGCTGCGCAACTACTGCATGAGGTGCGGCGCGTTCTACGATCTCGATGCCATGGCGGCCCTTCACGAGCAGGCGGAAGACGGCGTGCCGCGCTGTCCGGCGTGCGGGGGCGCGGTGAAGCCCGATGTCGTGCTGTACGAGGAAGGCCTCGACAGCCGCGTGGTGGAAGGCGCGGTCGACGCCATACGGCATGCGGACGTGCTCGTCGTGGCCGGCACGTCGCTCGTGGTGTATCCGGCGGCGGGGCTCATCGATTACTTCGCGGGGAATCGCCTGGCCATCGTGAACCTGGCGCCCACGCCGCGTGACCGCTACGCCGACGTGTGCATCCAGGCCAAGGTCGGCGACGTGTTCGATTGGTGATGAGGCGCCGGCGTTTCTTGACAAACGGTACGCCAAACGGCAAACTACCATCTTGCGCGAAAGCGCACATACACGTGGGGATGTAGCTCAGCTGGGAGAGCATCACGTTCGCAACGTGGGGGTCGTGGGTTCGAATCCCATCATCTCCACCACG
>CAJOIP010000037.1 GCA_905234785.1 uncultured Eggerthellaceae bacterium | reverse complement strand
AAGCGCACATACACGTGGGGATGTAGCTCAGCTGGGAGAGCATCACGTTCGCAACGTGGGGGTCGTGGGTTCGAATCCCATCATCTCCACCACGTAAAAACGCAGGTCAACCACTATATTTGGCTGACCTGCTTTCTTATGGTTTAACCATCGTGGGGATATGTTTGGGGATATTTGCTCGAAATCGTGGTTTTATGCGGTCTTGCGTTCGACCTTTACGACATGCGCGGATGGTTCGGCAGAAGCGCCGTTTATGTTTGCCATGATCTCAGCTGCTGTACGATCATTTGCGGGTATTGCGTGGCCGTAGATATCGAGTGTGAGCGCCGACGAAGCATGGCCCAGGCGTGTTTGTACGGTCTTGATATCAACTTTATTGCCCAGAAGCATGGTTGCTTGTGTGTGGCGTAGCTCGTGGGGGCGCAAGTCTGAAAAGCCTATCGTGTCGCGGTACCCTTTGACATTGGTGTTCCCCCACCAACGCGAGAAGTTCCGTGGATGCATCAAATCGCCTTTGCAGTTACAACACACAGGTGTTTTGGCGGTCTGTTCGACGGGACACTTTTTGCCGCTTTCGTCCTCGACCATGACCAGATGCAGTGCTTTGGCTTGGAATGTTTTCCATTGGCGAAGGTGCGCCATCGTGCCAGCGTCGACAGCAAGCGTGCGAATGCCTTTCCTCGTTTTAGTGGTCTTGTGAACCATCTGGGCATTGAGTGACTTGCAGATGGTAATCTGCCCATTTTCGAAGTCAACGTGTTCCCATGTAAGGCCGAGGGCTTCGCCGCGTCGCATGCCTGTTGCAAGCATCAGGCGCACAGCGATAAGGCCGCTAATGTGCGACAGGCCAATAAGCTTGGAGCGGGTGAAGGTGTTGCCCCATTCCATTTGCCGCTGCTCTTTAGCGTTGAAATCCTCATACGCTGCTGACTCATCACGGTCAAGGCTTACGCGCAATCGGGCGCATTCATGCGCTTCAAGTGAGCGACGGTCAACCTCTTCGGTTACACGCGGCGTTTTCAATCCCCTGCAAGGGTTGCGGACAAGCCACCCGCTATCAATGCAGTATTCGAAAACCCGTTTGACGGTTTGAAAGCGTTCGCGTTGGCGGCGTTGAGAGGGCTTACGCTCCCTTGCGACTGCGGCCAGGGCGTTTTCTACGTCTTGGTTCTTGATCTGCGTGAGCGGGCAGGCACCAAGCTTTTCTGCAATCTGCGCCAACATGGTTTCGTAGTCTTTCAGCTTTGCCACACTGCAAGTGTTGGCGTTACGCATCGACGTTGCCCAGGATTCGCACGCTTGCGAAAAAGTCATATCTGCTGCTTGGTAATCAATATCGGCGTAATCTTCTGTTAGCTGCTTCGCTACCGACCGCGCGTCCTCAAGTGTTCCATGTACGCGCTTCTGCACCTTGCGTTGGCGCTTGCGAAGTTTTCCGCTTTTGTCGGTGTATTCTTCTACTCCGAGCGTTATGCAGACGCGCCAAATAAGGCGCCCCTGCTTATCGCGCTCTTGCACCATCTCGGGTTTACCGTTCCTACCAATGATCGGCTTCCCGCTGGAGTCTAACTTTTTCTTTCTCACAGCCGAAACCGATCCTTTGCCGTAGTTCTCGCGCTGCTTCCTGCGAGCCATGGTCAGCTCCTCTTCTCGGCAACCTTGCAGCTATCGGTGCAGAACCTCTTGTCTGTCCCGCCGCCCGTCAACACCTTCTTCGAAACGAAGGGCTTCCCGCAATACTGGCATACGCCCACGCGCCTTTCCATCACCGCCCTGGTGAGCGCGTCGGCCACGAACCCGACCTCGACATCGCGCCGGTCGAAGCCCCCGTCGCCCGAATACGTCACGCGCTCGACGGCGCCGATGCGGTTGAGCCACGCCGACAGGGCGTAGGCGGTGATGACGCCGGCGGCCTCCATGACGGCCTCCTCCTTGCTAAGGGTGGAAACGAACTCGACTCTGTCTCCGAAGCCGTCATATATGAGAAGCGCCGGGGCGCCGTCGTCCTTGCCCGCGTAGCCGTCCGAGATCTTGTAGGCCTTGAAGAAGCTGTAGTCCTCGCCGGGAAGCATGGCCGCGACGGCTCGTTGCTGGACCCAGAGCCTGGTGGCGTAGGCACGCCCGCCGATTTCGATCGGCCCATCTGCCCCGTTGTCGAATACGAAGGCATCCTCGCATGCGCGCTCGCCGTAGGATGCGGCGGCCATGAGCAGCAGCGCGCCGAGTCTCTCGGCCAGATCCTCCAGGTCTTTGATGTATAGGATGTAGATGTCGGCCTCGCGTCCCCACGTCGGCCCGAGCTTCGCGGAGGGCAGTTCCACGTCCATCATGGCGTCGAAGTACTCCACGTTGCATGACTCGGCGGCGTTCAGCATGGCGGCTTGGCTGAACTTGAGGTGACCCTCGGCCGCATTGGCCGATTTCATGATGAGCGGAAGCTCGGCGGGATTGTAAGAAGGCCTGAGGAGATGCGGGAAATCCCTGAGGAATTCGACGAGGCCGCTTGCGGACCTGATGCGCAGGAGCCCATTGAGGTACTTGAACCCGTCGAGCCGGACGTCGGGCATCGCCTCGTTGCGGACGTACGCGGCTGCGTTCTCGTTGATCGCAACTAGCTGGAGCATTTACGTCTGCCTCCTTGCAATACTGAATTAACCGAAACATTACAACTAGTCGTTAATACCATTATAGAATCAACGGTGATTTTGTCAAGGGCGCGAACGTCAACGTTGACGGAAACGCCGAGGCCGGGGCCTGCGTCCGCGGCCGCAGTGGAAAGAGAGGAAGCAATGAAACGCGTAACGAAGCTCAAGCAGTACCTCGGCGAGAAATGCCTCACCCAGCGCGAGGCGGCCGGCATGTGCGGGTTGAAGCCGCAGACGTTCGGCCGCATCGTCACAGGTGCCGAGCCGCCCTACTCGAAACGCGGCCCCCGCATCGCCGAGGCCCTCGGCTGGGACGGCGACTGGCAGGACCTGTTCGAAGTGATCGAGGTCGAATAATGGTTGGCCGCGTCGTCTACCTGTCCGACACCCCCGCCCCCGGGGCGGTTCAGCTGTTCGACTGCGAGCCCGACGTCATGTCCGTGCCCAAGGTCGCCGAGCTGCTGGACGTGTCCCCCATCACCGTCCGCCGCGAGATCGCCCGCGGAAACCTGGAGGTCATACACATCGGCAGCGCCGTCCGCATAACGAAGACCGCGTTGCTGCGCTACATGGGCGAGGCCGGCTGCCTCGATGCCCAAGGTGGTGATATCCATGGCTAACCGCCGTATGATCTCCAAATCCGTCATCAATTCTGACGCGTTTTGCGACATGCCTCTTACGGCGCAAGCCCTATACATGCATTTGTGCGTCAATGCTGATGACGATGGGTTTCTCAACAACCCGAAGCGCATCCAGCGCAGCGTCGGCGCCAGCGTCGACGATTTGAAGATACTCGCCGGCAAGGGTTTCTTGATCGGTTTCGAATCCGGCGCGGTGGTCGTTTCCCATTGGATGGAACAGAATTCCATACGCAAGGACCGTTACACGCCGACGTTGTGCGTCGAAGAGCTCAACATGCTCAAAATCGACCCGCCAGGCGTATACAGGCTCTTGGGGCAAGGTGAGGAGAAATCCCTGGTCATGTCTAGCGTTGAATCCGATGACGGCCAAGTGGCAACCACCTGGCAACCAACGGTTGCCACAGGTAAGGATAGGTTAAGTAAGGAAAGTTCAGGTAAGGACAGTTCGGATTCGATTCAGCTCGGCTTAGATAAGGGCAATGAAGTCGATGCCCTCCCTAACGTCGACATGTCGATCGTTGCAAAGACGGTGGACTACCTCAACAGCCGCTGTGACAAGCACTTCAACGCCAACTCGGAGCTTACCAAAGGTTTGATCAGCTCGCTGCTCCAGGCGGGCTACAAGCCGGAGGACTTTAAGCACGTCATCGACGTTAAGAGCGCCGAGTGGAAGGGCGATCCGAAGATGGACAAGTACCTGTGTCCGGAGACGCTCTTCGGCCCGAAATTCGAAAAGTACCTAAACGAGAGGAAGGCGGTTGCCGATGCTTACTCCGAATACGACTAGCTGCCCTGATTGCGATGCGGCCATGGTGTACGAGCCGTGCAGCATCGGGTTGTTGACGGTATGCCCTGATTGCGGCTACGCCTTCATGGAGGCCAGGAACATGCTCAGCGGGCCTTCAAAGCAGCCCGAGGACAATTCCAAACTCTACGCCCGTGCGGGAATCGGCCCGGAGTACCAGCGCGGAATGACCGATTGCGCGGAGGTTGTTCAGGCGGCTAAGGCGGGGCGCAACGTCTACATCGTCGGCGGAAACGGTACCAAGAAGTCGACGTTGGCGGCTGCTGCTGGAATGGCACTAATCGATGAAGGCGCAAGCGTTCAGTTCGTCAACGCTGCCATCGCAATCGAGGATATCAAGGAATCTTTCGACAGCGGCGGCGGAGGCCTCCGGGCGAAGATGTGCGGGGCCGACATCCTGATAATCGACGACCTCGGCAAGGGTAACCCAACCGAGTGGAGCTTATCGCTATGGTATTCCATCGTCGAGGCGAGGAACGCCGCGAAGCTGCCGACAATCGTCACCACCAACTACGACGGCAGCAAGCTGATCCAGCGCCTCGCGGTGAACGGCGATGATTCGACGGCAAAGGCGGTCGTGTCGCGCTTGCGTGGCGGGGCCCTCGTTGTGCGCATGGGCGGCGAGGATATGAGGCTGGAGATTTAGCCGATGCGCCACCACGCACCTTGACAACTTCATAGTGATAAAGCGCCTTATATAACCAGAAAATCTGTGGCCTGATGGAACATGAGAAATATAGTCATATATAAGTAAGATACTACCATCCCCCGGTAGGGGGATGTATACATGTCTTTGATCTCATATACGATTTATTCAACACTGTCGTGTTGATCCCACCCAAATCTTCGCTTCGTGTTCCCTGGCCTCCTAGCATCCAATAATCCTGGTTGCCAAGAGGCGAAGATATCCCACCCTAGATCTTGAATGAGCAAAACCATCCGCTGACCCCACCAGCCGCCCGTGTTGTCGAGCAAGCAAGGCCATCCGCATCCCCGACCACCGGCGCTCCAGCCATCCGGCGTTCCGCTCCCCTGAAGACCGGGCGCGCGAGCGGCCCGGGACAGCGCAGCTGAAACTCAATCCGACCTGACAAACCCGGTTTCATCGCCCGCGCATCCCGTGTGCGCCGCTCGCCTTGCACCCCGGCTCCACTGCTCGCCGCTTGCGCGTCTCGCCGGTCCTGCGGGCTCTCCTCAACGCTGGCGCGCATCTGACCCATGGTCGCGGCGTCTCATGGCCGTCCGTGGTTGAAGGCGCAAGAGAGAAAGAAGGCGCGAAGGAAGTAGGACGGCCACGATCTATCCGTGCTGTCGTCGCCCAATGCGTACAGCGTTCATCTGCAACATGCCCACGCAGGTTGGCTTGTCCAACCTGCGAGGAGGCCAAGTCCTGGCTTGCCGGGCATCGTCAGTTAACCGTGATCGCGATGGCGATGCGCCGGTTCGCGGAACCTGTTGCCATGTCCTCAAGGCACCTGATGGCGGCTGATGCATGGCCGCCTTGCACGGCCTCCGATGCGACCAGGCTGTTGCCCTTTGCATCCGACCAGCTGTCACGCAGCGTATCGGGCAACCGCGCCAAGGCGCAAGGGCATGCAAAAACTTTTCCAAGGACAAATTGACGAAGGTGTCTAGTTTGCGGTGGTTTTAGAAGATAGAAGTTAGTGTTTGACTTTGGAAAACTCGAGCCCTTCGGGTTTTGCTTTCCACCCTTGCCCCTTGCCACGAACGCCCGATAAGCAACGTGCCATCAGGCCGGACGCAAAGGGCGACGGCCGTAACCGGTCAGGAGGCGACCATGTGCAAGACGGCAAACCAGAGGATCAGCGACGCGGCCAGGCGCTACCTGGAGCTCAAGGACTACGAGGTCCTGGAGCAGTTCGAGTGGCGGGATACGCCCTTCATCGCTGCCGAAGACTTCGGCGAGCTGGTGATAGCCAGGGTGTCATGCTCTACCGAGCGCGTTCCGGAACCCTGGTCCGATAGGGACACGTTCGAGCAGGCGGCAGCGTTCTACCTGAAGGGCTGCGAGGATGCCGACGTCTCGGTGCGCGGCGACTCGATCGATCTTCTGGTCCTCGGCGAGAGTAGGGCGCTGCTCAGGCACACCACCAATTGCTCCAACGGCTTCCGCGGGGCGTGACGAGCCTCCGAGTCATAGCCTCGCTTGAGGCATGGGGAGGCGCCCTTCACAGGGCGCTTTCTCATGCTATCCGTAGCGCATTGCTAAGATTGTCGGCCCAACGACAACAACGATGATTCCGATGGCAAACCCAGCAAATATCGAACAGCAGACAACGTGTAATAGGTCACCGGATTTTCTGTACATGAAAGCAAAGACGATGCTCAAGGCAAATCCCAACAGCCCGCCAGCCGAATACCCTCCGGTGAGAGCCCCCTTGCCATACATCATCTGCATGCCAGCCATACTTGCGATACCGCAGGTCCCTGCCATGACGAACCAGCAAAGGAGGAATGCTCCGAAGACCTTCCCTGCGCCTGGGGTATCACTCTCTTGTCGGTTAGGTGCTTGAGGCGCAGCCGAGGGGTTTGTTCCTGCCGGTTCCCGAGATTGTGAGGTGGAGAATGAGGTTGATGTTGTTTTTAAATCCATCAGCTTTTCAGGGGTGATGACGAGCTTCTTGCCGCACGCATTGCAAAAGCAGCTGTCGAGCGAGCTATCCACGCGGATTTCTCGACCGCATGCCGGGCATTTCCAATCAACAAGTCCCTTAGCATGCGTCGGATGTCCTGTGCCCATAGTTGACGCTATGGAAACCTTCTTCCCGCAAGCATTACAGTAACAAGTTTCCCTACCGGTATCCACGCGAATTTCCCGACCGCACTCCGGGCATTTCCAATCGACTAGAGGCATGAGGGTACTCCCATCGGGTATTAAAGTTAAATCGAGCCTATCAACTGACGACATTGTGCGGCGAGCTCTTTAGAATCTTCGAACGAACCAAGCGAATCGAACAAATCGATGGCCTCCCTGAGCAAGTATTGCTTCGTGGTAATCGACCCACCGGGATTGCTTGCGCTTTCCAGATACGATTTCGCTCGTTTGTATTTGGCCACTCTCCCTTGAAATTGTTGAGCACTCTCTATCATGAGCCGCTGTTCATCGGTCGCAAAGCGCATGGCTTTCTTGTAAAGCGAATGATCTCGACAATTCACTTTACATGTCTTTAGCTCCTCAAACGAATGCAAGCGCAATGAAATGAGCAGCTCCGCGAGATATGCCTCGGCGTTTTCTGGATCATAATCGAGCACGCTCTCGCAATACGACCATGCGTGAGCCCAATCTCCATCCTCCATGAACAGGTAAGCCCTCTTCAGCCTCTTTTCGGCTTCTTCGCCCGACGATGTAATCGGAGCTTTGGGCGCATCCTCCTCTGGCTCGTAAATACTCTCGTACTCCAGGTCGCATTTCACGCCGCACTTCAGGCAATAGAAACTCTTCAGGGTCTCATCGACCTCATTCTCCTGGCCACATTTGGGGCATTCGACACACACGTAGATCATGGGTTTCGGCCTTCCAATTGGACGATACGTTAATGCTTGAGGTCATTATAAGCGTGTGAATCTCATTGGGGGCAGTTTTAGCCATGTCGGGTAAGACGTTCCGCCCGTGTAAGTACACCGGCCTTGATAAGGCGCCCGGCAGCTACGGGCCGAAGGTTTAACCATAGCGCGATCCTCGCCCGTGTGGACAGCTGGGCGCACGGCATGATGGGGATGCCTTGGCGCGCAGCTGACGCACATGGCTGGAGCACATGGTTTAAGGGTATTACTTCATGTTTCTCGGCGAGAGCAGAGAGCTGCTTGGGCGCGCGGTCAACTGGATCAACGACTTTCGCGGGATGTGACGAGCCTCCGAGTCATGGCCTCGTGCGAGGTGAAAGGAAAAGAGCCCTTTGCAGGGCGCTTTCCTATGGTTGAACCATATCTATTTCCATTTCATCTGCTAACATGAAAATGCCAAACCATGAGCTACCTGCTTACGAGCAATCGAATACATCATGCGCAAAATAATGTGGCCGAGCTCGACTGCACGACAATCATGAAGTTGCTGATTGATTATGGGCAGACGTGAACTACGCAACGCCTAACGGAAGCACGCCGCTTATAAACGCGGCGGACGAAGGCAATTACGACGCTGTTTGCCTGTTGGTCGAGAGCGGCGCCTCTGTAAATGCGCGGAACGATTGGGGGACAACTCCTTTATCTGCGGCCATGGATCACCATTTTGAAGATGTGGCTGACTACCTCAAAGCGAACGGGGCAATGAGATAGAAAGCGGGTCAAGCATTCAGGCAATGTACCAGAGCAGTCTAATGTGAGAAGCGAAAGCGGGGGAGGCAATTTGGACAGCATCAATTGGGGCGAGATGGATTTTGATGAGAGGTTAATGGCGGCCGCAGGCTACTCGAAATTGATTATGCTTATTGAGCAAACAGTCGATATGTGTAAAGAATTCGCTTTTGCAGTTACCGATACCATACACAGTGATGCGCTCGCCCTGTCTCAGGCGTATTGGATGAAGATGATTCCGCAATTCGAGAGGATGAAAGGCGACATCGAAAACTACGATCCACGGAGCGTTATCGGCGCCATTCAGCTAGTTTGCGTAGGCATCCTCGAAACGTATGAAGGACGATACTCGAATGCCAACGAGTGGGCAGTTATCAACAGCGCGAAAACATTGCTGCAATCAGTACAGGATTTGCCATCGAATTACGAGATACCAGACTCGTGTCGCCAATAAAACGCAAAGCGAGTAGGCTGACTCGCGCGCTTGGCCATATAACCAGACTGCGTAAGCAGGCTGGTCCATTTTAGGTTTTACCCCAATGTAGCTCGGACCTTAGGAGTATGACATGACGAATCCGTTTATCCTGAATCCAGATAGCAACCAGCAGGACCAAGGGTCGGCGTCAAATCCATTTCTTCAGCATGGAGAAGGCCAGCAGCCACCTCAGCAACCTCAGGATCCATGGGATGCTGATCCGCTGCAGTCGATTCCTGATCCAACCGATCAGGTCGTGTATTTCGGTTTTGCTCACATCTTCTTCTACTTCGTTATTTTCTGCATCCTATTGCTCGGGATTTGGTTCGTATACAAAGGGGTGAAGGGCAAAGCGTCAGGCGATAAGGTTGTCGGCGCCATGTTCATCATCCTCGCAGTGGTCCTAAACGGAATCAATCATTATCTCTGCAATATTTCGTACTACATGACGCAAGCAGATGCGAACGCATTGAGTGGAATGCAACATTTAAAGCTCAGTGTTGCCGAGTCGAGCTACAACATTTTCGGCACAGCCGCTAACGGCACGCCGATAACGGTCATCGTGACCATGCTCGCGTTATTCATTATTCCGACGATAATCCTGATCTGCTCTATGGTTAGCTTCAGTAAGAAGGTGAAAGCTGAAAGAGCAAAAGGGTGAGCATGATGATCCCCCTGCTTTATACGCCTCAGAAAAACGGGGATATGTTTGGGGATATTCGCCAGCTATCGTGAGTACATTGAAGTACGCTCAAGAACTGTTTTCCCACTTTGGGGATACTCAAATATACCACTTTAACAGGCTTTTTTATTTTCGCAACGTGGGGGTCGTGGGTTCGAATCCCATCATCTCCACCACGAGACCATCAGGCGAACCCGCTATTGGGTTCGCCTGTCTGGTGTTCAGCTCCACCATGTAAAACCAGGGCCCTCGGCAACGGGGGCCCTTTCATGTTTGGGGAACGCGCGGGATTCGAACCGATTGCCACCTGTTTCAGGCGCGCAAGAGCCGATTCTTGCCATCGTTGCAGCGGTTTCACCGTTTCGTGGCATCATATGCGCTCCAAGTTCGACTTGCCGTGCAGATATGCCGCACTTGTACGGCATATCTGCCCAAATAGGGCCTCCAAGTCGAACTTAGAGGCCTTATCGTTCCGCGAAACCCCAGAATCGTTGCGCGATGGCGGCATATGGCCTTCAAGTTCGACCTCCGAGGGAACGGGGCCTGTTTCAGAAACGAACCTTTGGCAACTTCGAATGCCGGCATCGGGGAAATGCCGCCTATCGGGCTCGCAATCGTTGCCAGCACGCCGAACGACAGCTCGATGGCTGCCTCGGCAAGCGTGCAATCGTGTTGTCGGCGCGGAGGAAGTGCGTGGCGATTCAAGCGGGTCCGCTAGTTGTCCGCGGGAATGACCAGGGTGTAGAACACGTCGCCTACGTCCTCGATCTTCACGAAGTGCGCGATTGCGTGCATGTTTTTGGTGTCGCCGTTTCGCGTCAGCATGCGGTAACCGGTTCTGCCGGAAACGTCGGTATCGCCCTCGTCTGCGATGCGCTTGTAAAACGCGTGAATGCGGTCGCGGTCATCGGGATGCACGATTCCCTTGAACGACCCGCCCGAGAACTGCATCAGCTCGTGCAGGCTGTCGCATCCCAGCAATCGCGTAAGTTGCGCGCTTGCGAACAGCAGGGCGCATTCCTCGTCGGCTTTGTGGACGAGCATGGCGTACGGGACGTTTTCCACGATGTCATGCGCGGAAAAACCAAGCTGAGAGCGGTAATGGGCTTCGGCGTCGTCCGTGTACTTCTGGAATCCCGATTTGCCGGCCATCTTCACGGCATACAGTGCGGCATCGGCCTTGGAATGCAGCTTGTTCACGTTCGAGACATGTTCGGGATACAGGGCGTAGCCGATCGAGCACGTCATCGGATGGCGTTCGCCTTCGACTTCGAATTCCAGCTTCAGGCTCGAAAACGCTTCAGCTAGGCTGTCGGCATTGCCCGCGTCGTCGCCCGCGAGTGCCACGAGGAACTCGTCTCCGCCGTTGCGGCAGAGGAACGCGCTTTCCGGAAACACGTCGGCCATGGCCTTCGCGACCACGCACAACGCCTCGTCGCCCGCGTTGTGGCCGTACACGTCGTTGATGCGTTTGAAGTCGTCGAGGTCGATGAGCAGCATGGCAAGCGGCGCGTCGTGGTTCTCGGCGTGGAATTTCCTGATGGCGACTTCCGACCCGCGTCGGTCGAGCAGCCCCGTCAGCGGATCGTGCTCGCCCGCCCACTCGAGTCGCTTTATGAGGCGGCGATTCTCGATGCGCGCGCCGATGAACGTCGAAACGGCAGAGAACAGCCTGTCTAGGTCGACCGTCTTGTCGAGGCGCACGTTATATGCGCCCAGAAAGCCGACGATCACCTCGTCGTTGTAGAAGGGCGCCGCCATGAAGTCGGTAATGCCGTTGTCTTCGAACCACGCGTACAGCGGTTCGCTGAATTTCCTGATGATCGAGACGTCCGGAACGAGCGCCATCGGCTTGTCGCCGATTCTTGCGAACCACCTGTTGATTTCCTCGCGGCGCACCTCAAACGCAGTGCCGCGCAGCGATTGCACGCCCTCGTCGCATTTCTCGAAGGGAATGCGCGTTTCGGTTTCGCCGCAGACGAATACGCTCATGCGGTCGGTGTGGATGACCATGGACATCATGTCCAGCATCTTGTTCATGGCCGCTTCGTAGTTGCGCTCGCTCGTCAGGGCGCTGAGCATTTCGGAAATGACCCATGACGTGCGCTCATCCGCAGACATCGTGTGCCAGTTGGGGTGGGGCGTGTACTCGGCCATGGCGACCTCGCTAGCGTCGTGGCGGCAGTGGTGTTAAGCGAGAAGCTGGCTGTCAGCCAGGTTGATGGGCTCGCCGTCGAGGCTTTCGGTCGGCAGCGGCGGCAGCTCGGGCTCGGGCTCGATGATGAACGGCTCGAATAGCGGCTCGCCGTTCTGCGACAGCTCGACGGTGCCGGTCAGCACGTCGACGTACTGATACGACTGACGCGCCGTGCGGCCGCGTTTGCGGTCGATTTCCATGATGAACAGGCGCGGGTGAACCTGCGTCAGCACGCCTTCGCTCTCGACGATCTTCGAGCGGCCCATGTTCGCCTTCACGCGAAGGCGCTGGCCGACGAAATCGTTCAGGGTGTCGTGAATGGAGTCGACGATTTTAGCTTGCTGGGTCAAGTCCATGTGATTCTCTTTCCGCAGTACCGTGCAATTTTTCGTCGGCTATTCTAGCATGCGCACAAATGCGTTTTCCACCCCCCGCGCCCAGGCTGCATAATTCCTGAACACTCCATGTGCGTGTGGCATAATACGGGGATGCAAATGCCTAGCTCGAGGAAGGGGCTGACATGAAGGCGCTTATTCCAGCTGCAGGTTTGGGCACGCGGTTCTTGCCGGCTACGAAGGCGCAGCCGAAGGAGATGCTGCTCGTCGTCGACCGTCCGGCCATCCAATACGTGGTCGAAGAAGGGCTCGCCAGCGCGGCTGACGAGGTCGTCATCATCAACAGCCGTCAGAAGAAGGTCATCGAGGACCATTTCTCGCCCGATCCCGAGCTGGTCGCGCTGCTGCGCTCGCGCGGCAAGGACGACTACGCCGATGCGGTCGAGCGCGTGGGCAACATGAACGTCAGCTACGTGTACCAGGACGAAGCGCTGGGGCTGGGGCATGCGGTGCGCTGCGCGGCCGAGAAAACCGGCGACGAGCCGTTCTACGTGCTGCTCGGCGACGTGCTGGTGCCGAACAACCAGATGCTGCCGCGCATGCAGGAAATATCCGATGCGCACGGCGGGGCAAGCGTCATCGCCGTCATGCCCGTGCCACACGAAGACGTGAAGCGTTTCGGCGTCATCGCCGGCGCCGAGGTTGCCGACGGCGTGTGGAAGGTCGACTCGCTCGTCGAGAAGCCGGCGCCCGAAGACGCCCCGAGCAACCTGGCCGTGTTCGGCCGCTACCTGCTTTCCCCGCGCGTCATGGAGCTACTTGCCGATGTGAAGCCCGGCGTGGGCGGCGAGATTCAGCTGACCGACGCGCTCGACGCCGTGCTGCGCGAAGAGGAGATGTACGCGCTCGTCGTCGACCCGTCCGACGGCTTCGACACCGGCACCATCGAAAGCTGGCTCGAAACGAACAACATCCTGTTCGGAAAGCGGTAGTTCACTTGAATTCGGAAACAGTTTCGACATGGCGTACGCTTGCGACAGCATTGGCGTGCGCCGCAATGGCGGTCGTCGCAATGCTGCTGTGCGCTGCGTGCGCCGCAAATCCGAGCGCCGGCACTATTCAGTCTGCGGCAACCGACGTGAGCAACGCTGCGCGCGTCGCCGGCACAGCATCTCAAGTCGATTCTGCCTATACGGCCCAGACATACGACCTCGATCCCAACGACATGCTGTCGATTCCCGACTCGACCGACGTCGTTTCCATAAATCTGAACGGCGGCCACGTGCGCGAGTTGTCCGACAGCCGTCTTGGCGACATCAAAAATGCCATCGCCTCGATCGAGGAGCTGGGCCATTGCAGCTTCGTGTTCTTCGATGTGGACAACGGACATGGCCTGGCGTACAACGCTGACGAGGTCATGTACGTCGCAAGCGCCGCCAAGGCGCCGTTCATCTACCACCTTGTGACAACGGTGCCGAACTTGACCGAAGACGAGCGCCAGAACGTCGAGTGGGCTATCGTCGATTCGGAAAACGAGGCGTTCGAAACGCTGTTCTTCGACCACTTGGATGAGGGATACCCTGAGTGGATGACCGGCTTCGACGTGCACCATGACGATTACTATTACGATTTCTATCCCAAAATGTCCGCTCGCAGCCTCGCGAGCATCTGGGCCGACCTTCTGCTCTACCTGCAGGGCGGCTCGAACGAGGCGCAGTGGCTTGCGGAACTGTTCGGCTCGACCACGACGTCGTTTATCCGCGACGGCCTGTACGACACGGGCGCTGTCGTCATGGACAAAGCAGGTTGGATTGTCGAAGAGAGCGAGCTTTACGGCACTTACGAAGACGAAGACGGCGACGAGCTGGTGTCGTACGAAATCCTTCAGTACCGTTCGGTGTCCGATGCGGGAATCATCCAGGCCGATGGCCGCACGTACATCATGGCGATCGTCACCGATCAGCCCGACATGGGAACGACCGAAGCTAACGTCTCCGTCCTGGCTCGCGCCCTCTTCGATCAGCGCTCTGCGTTCTAGCTGTGCGGGGGAGATCGCCTCTTTCCGCGCATTCGCAAAATGCGACGAGGCCCGTTTTCTTCGCGGGCCTCGTCTAAGGAGGGGATGATGCGGTGTCTTGGCACCGCTACTGCTTGAAGCAGCTGCATCTGGAAGGAGGGGAGCCTTCCGTTTGCAGGACCTATTGTAAAAAATCGTTTTGAAGTGCGTATGGCAGGGTTTCGCACAAATTGTGAATTCGGTTACGGAACGTTCACGGAGTAGGTGAATGGTGCGCGGGGGCGATGCGCCGGAGGGGGGCTAGTGCATCATTTTGCTGGAAGGTTCCCGAACGCCCTCGCTTCCACCGCAAAATGATGCACTAGCCCCCCTCCGGCGCATCGCCCCCGCGCACCCACGCACCGTATCATCGACTATTATAAGTAGGTCGAAAGGAATGCTCTTATGCCAGATATCGAGCTGAGGTTTCACCATGACATGCTGGTGCTGTCGGCGCCGGCAGACGCAGTGCTCGCGCGTCAGGGCATCGATGCGGCGCGCGACCGCCAGTACCTGAACCTCATGGAACCCGACGCCATGCGCGACGCGCAGCGCCTCGAGCTGCTGGCGGGCGCGCAATGTCTCGTCACGGCAACTGAGGACATCACGCGGGCTAGGCTCGCCCACCTGAACATGGACGGCGACGCATCCCAGCTTGCCCGTGCCGCGCTCGATATCGCCAACGAGCTGAAGCCCCAGCACGTGCTCGTGGAAATCGGCCCGTGCGGTTTGCCGCTCGACCCTTCGTCGAAGGCATCGCTCAACGAGAATCGAGGCCAGTACGCCGACGCCGCCCGGGCGTTCGAAGACGGCGGCCAGTTCGACGCGTTCTTCCTGAACGGGTTCACCAACATCGCCGACTTGAAATGCGCGCTCATGGGCGTGGCGCAAGTCAGCGGCAAGCCGGTGTTCGCCTCCGTGACGCTCGGCGAGGCAAAAGGCGTTCCCGCCGAAGGGGCGAAGGTCGTTGGCATCTCGCCCAAAGAAGGCGAAGCCGCCTCCTCTGTCATCCCGAGCGTAGCGAGGGATCTCCGCGAAGCGGAAGTCTTGGAAGGCGTCGTGGCATCGTATCCGTTTGCGGCCGACGGGTTCTCGCTCGTCGACGAAGCGCCGACGCCGCCCCTTCCCATGGCGCATCGCGCGCCGCTCGATCCCGCGGAATGGCCCGAGGCGCTCGACGCGATGGCCGACCTGGGCGCGGCAGTCGTCGGCTTTGAAACCGCCGATCCGATTGCGAAAGTGGTTGAGTACGCAAGCGCGGCGGTCGAGCGCACGTCGCTTCCCGTGCTCGCCCAGCTGCGCGCGTCCGACCAGCCTGCGAGCGGGGCTGCTGCCAAGGGCCTCACGCCGCTTCACGACATCGACGCCTACACGCCCGACACGATGGAGCCCGCGGCTGTGAAGCTGTTCGCGGCCGGCGTGCAGTTCCTGCGCGCGACCGGCGCCGCAACGCCTGCCTTCACCGGCGCGCTGGCAGCCACCGTGCAAGGCCTCGACGTCCGCAGGTAAGGCCGACGCACGCCCGACATGTTGAAGGAGACCAGCTATATGAAGTCAAGGGATAATCCGAAGTTTTTCGAAGCTGAGTAGGTTTACCCGATTAACGCACTTTGACAGCCGAATATCGAAT
>CAJOIP010000036.1 GCA_905234785.1 uncultured Eggerthellaceae bacterium | reverse complement strand
ACGGCGCCTAACCCGAATGGAAACAGGCCTGCGAACTGCACTTAGTCAGACAGCTGCACTTACCCTGCCAAACCTGCACTAAAGTTGGCAATCAACCAATCGCGGAAACGCACGCCGCCTTACGCCAGCTCGATGGCGCAAGCGAACGCCGTCTCGCCCGCTGCGTTTACGCCTTTCGACAGCACCAGGCCATCTTCGACGAGCGTGTGCATGGCCAGCGGATCACCCGGCAGAACCTCGTGACGGTAGTCGATTTGGAACGTCTTCAAAGCACCGCGCTCGCTCGGATTCAGCGCGTCGACGACGAAGCTGGCGTAACGCGCGTTGTTCACATGCCCATTCAAATCGATGTCGGAATAGCTCGGCACGACCGTGAGCACAGGGCGGTTGCCCTCGTCGAAACTGGCGATCTTGCGCGGCTTGCGGTCGAACGACCGCGCCTCGTCGAAGTCGTCGGGGCCGTCGTAGAAGTCCTTCACGCTGGCGAACTTGCGGGTTTCCACGTCCATGAGCACCCACTCGGACGTCGCCTTCACCAGCAGCTCGCCCGCCTGGTCGCGCATCGAGAAGTCGCGCAGAAACGAGAAACGCGTCGGCGTATGCGGCCACGTGCGCACCGTGACGACCTGGTAGTGCTGCGGCGCCTTCACGATTTCGAACTTCGAGCGCACGATAGCCCAGAACACGCCCTTGGCCATCATGTCGTCGCGCCCGATTCCCATATCCTCGGCCTGAATGGTGGCGAGGTCCTGAAAGATATCGAGCACCGCCACCGGCTGAATGCGCCCGTATTTGTCGAAATCCATCCAACGCAGGCGGTAATCGAGTTCCATTCCAAGTGGCATCGCGCATCTCCTTGCTCGTATTTCGCCACCCATTGTACATCGGCTATCATGGGGAAAACGGGAAAGGGGCGCTCATGCCGAGGGAATCGCTGAAATCGAAACGCGAACGCGCCGTTGCAGTATGCGAGCGCATGGGCGAGCACTACCCCAACGCCCAGCCTGCGCTCGACTTCGGCGGCGATCCGTTCCGCCTGACCATCGCCGTGCTGCTTTCGGCGCAGACGACCGATGCCGCCGTGAACAAGGTAACGCCCGTGCTGTGGGAACGCTACCCCACCATCGAGGACCTGGCGGCGGCCAACGTCGACGACGTGGCCGACATCTTGCATTCCATCGGCTTTTTCCGCACGAAGGCCGCCAACTGCATCAAGTGCGCGCAGATGGTGCTGTCGGAATACGGCGGCGAGGTGCCGCGATCGTACGAAGAGCTGCAACGCCTGCCCGGCGTCGGGCGCAAGACCGCCAACATCGTCATGAACGCGGGCTTCGGCATCGTGGAGGGCATCGCGGTCGACACGCACGTGTTCCGCATCGCGCACAAGCTGAAGCTCTCGAACGCGAAAGACGCCAGCAAGACAGAGCAGGACCTGTTGAAAATCATCCCGCAGGACATGTGGGAGCCCGTCAACCACCAGTGGATCCTCTTCGGCCGCCAGGTCTGCAACGCCAAGAAGCCCGCCTGCGGCGACTGCTTCCTCACCGACCTCTGCCCCAGCTGTAAGGAATAATCTTTACCCCAGATATGGTTGGCCGGTTTGCTTGTCGATGAGGGGGGCGCCGAGGCGCGCAAGCTCGGCTGCGAGAGTCTCGACGAGAAGGGGCAGAGCCGCCTTCACGGCAGGCGTCAGGTCTTCGGTCAGAATCTTCGGCTCGGTGTTTTCCACCTGCACGCCGAGGCAAATGCCCTCGGCATCGAAGCCGAGCAGCACCGCAGCGTCGAACAGGTCGAGAAGGCGCAGGTCGTGCATCGAGATGTTGGCGCCCTGCGACGGCGCCATGTCTTCGGGCGTGCCGCGCAGCACCGTCCCCACCGGCTCGCCGGAATGCTCGATCGCATCGACCGTGATAACCGCGTCGCATTCGTCGATGTAGTTGATCATGTCCATCGTCAGCACGCCGAGGTCGAACAGCTCGACGCCTTCGGGCACGTCGAAACGGCGCAGTACCTCGTCATAGGCCGCCGGCCCGATGCCGTCATCGAGATGCAGGCGGTTGCCAACGCAGAACACGGCGATTTTTGTCATGTGA
This sequence comes from uncultured Eggerthellaceae bacterium, assembly GCA_905234785.1. Taxonomy (GTDB): domain Bacteria; phylum Actinomycetota; class Coriobacteriia; order Coriobacteriales; family Eggerthellaceae; genus UBA9715. Next base: position 13,707 of record CAJOIP010000036.1, on the reverse strand, counting down.
AACACCCCTTCACAAGGTCTTTTGGAAAGTATATCGCTTCCGCAGACGCAAATGGGACAACGGGGGCAGGGCAAGATGGCCCACTAACCCAAGTGAGTCATCTTGCCCTGTCCCCGTTTCCGCGCCCTACTTCAGTACGGTGCGGATCTCCAGATTGTAGTAAGTCGCCCAGGCAAGGGCGATAAGGGCGACGACGATGCAGACGACCGCCCAAATGCGCTCGCGCTTCAGGTACGTTTCGCGCGAAACGCCCAAATGCTCGGCCCGATGCGCCGATTGCGGACCCGCCACGAGCGCGAACCCCACGTGAATGGCGATGAGCAGCACGGCCGTGATGACGGCCAGGATGATCGTCCACGCCTCGGGCATGGCGTAAGCGCCGTAGAACATGTAATCGGCGAAAACCCAAAGCGGGTAGAACAGGATGCATACCCAGAACCCATGCGCAGGCCCCCAAATGCCCGGCATGATAAACGCGCCCAGGTTCAACCGGGGAATGCCCTTCAGGAATTCCTCTTCGCCGGCGATCTCCTCGTCGGTGAACTCGGCAATGCGCGGGCCTTCGTACGTCTCGGCCGTTTCACCGGCTTCCTCGGGGCTGCCCTGCTGTTCGGCTTCTTCGGCGAACTCTTCGATTGCTTCTGCGTCCTGCCCTGCCATGAACATCCTCACTTGCGTTATCGTTGGCTTCTTTGCTCATTGTATAAGAAGGAGCCTGGAAACCAGGCTCCTTCCGTAACTCGAACCGTATAAGCGGCAGAAATTATTCGTTGCGCGCCTTCAGGTTGTCGTCGCCCACGATGACGTGCTTGTCGGGGTCGTACACCAGACCGCCATGCTCCTTGCGGAAGAACATGAGCTTGGTCGGCTCGGTGCCCTCGACGTTCGCCAGGTACACGTGGATGAAGATGAAGATGATGAACACGAACATGCCGAAGTAGTGGATGATGCGCATCGACATGGCGCCGCCCACCAGGTTCAGGCACCAGGTGCAGAAGCCCGAGGTGGCCGTAGGGGGCCACAGGCACAGACCGGTGATGAACATGAGGATGATGAGGATGGGAATGAGCAGGTAGGAAATCTTCTGCGGCACGCCCAGCTTCGCGGACAGCGGATGGTCCTTCTTCATGAACAGGTAGTACTTGATCCACGAACCGCCCTGGTGACGGTTGTCCTTCTGCGGCAGCCACGTCTTGTAGTCTTTCACCTGCTTGCGCGTGCCACCCGTCGGTGCCGACTTCACGAAGAACGACATGACGACGCGAACGACGCAGTTGATGAAGATGACGAAGCCGAAGAACACGTGCAGGCCGCGGGCCATGCTCATGGTGCCCGGAACTGCAAAGTGAATCAGGAAACCGGTGATGATCAGGAAGATCATCGCCACCAGGTTGATCCAGTGGGTGATGACGAACGGCAGCGGATGCGCCTCTTTATAATGTGCGAGATGCGCCATCTTACTTCACCCCCCAAGGATTCGTGACCGTGGAGAACTTCTTGCCGGTCTTCACGTCGGTCACATGAACCGCGCAGGACACGCACGGGTCGTAGCTGTGGACCAGACGCAAAGCGTTGATCGGCATTTCCAGATCGCCTTCGGTGCCATCGAACACCGGGCAGCCGTCCATGAGCGCCTGCTCGATGGGGCCGTGCTCGCCGTTCTGGTTGACCGGGGCGAGGTTCCACGTGGTCGGGATGATGATCTGGTAACCGTCGATCTTGCCGCCGGTGACCTTCTCGGAGTGGTACAGAGCACCGCGCGGCGCCTCCCAGAAGCCCGAGCCCGCGCCAGTGTCGGTCAGCGGCTTCTCGAAGTAGTCGGTCATGTTGGTGCTTGCGAAATCGGAAGCGGACATGCCCTCCATGGCGGCGATGTCCTCGAGCGAACCGCCCTTGACAGCCTCGATGAGCTCTTGCGTCCAGTCCTTCATGAGCTGGGCGATGTAGAGCGTCTCGAGCTGGCGGATGGCGGTGCGGCCGAGCATCGAAACCGCAGCCTCGAGCGACGTCTTGCCGACTGAAGCGGCAACCGGCTGGATGAGCTTCAGGAAGTTGTCGACCTGCTCGACCATCCAGGCGTTCTTGGCGGCGTACTCGGGCTGCTGGCCGCGAGCATACGCGACGAGGACGCGCGAAAGCGACGTGCACTCGAGCGCCTTGCCGTCGTAAGCCGGAGCCTTGCACCAGGTGTAACGGTCGTTGACGTCGTACTCGGTGAACTTCGGGTCGGTGGTGAAGTCGGGCGCCGTGTAGGTGCCGTCGCCCTCGTACCACGAAGAGCCGACGTACTCGGTGATGAGCGACTCGTCGATGTCGGAAACCTCGAGGCTGCCCGGCGTGGCCAGAACGCCAGCGGGCATGTAGCGGTCGTTGTATTCCAGGCTGCCGCGCTCGAAGACGCCCCAAGCGCCGAAGCGCCCGCAGCCGCCGCCCCACGTGAGGCCTTCCGGATACGCGACGGCAAGCGCCAGCGTGTCGGGAATGAGCGTGGTCTCGACCCAGTCGTACACCTCGTTGACCATGGCCCACAGATCGTCGAGCTTCTGCGCCGTGGGAACGAACGCCGTGCCGCCGGGGATGATGGTCATGACGTGCGGCATCTTGCCGCCGAGCAGGCCGGCGATCTCGGAAGAGCGGGCCTGGTACTTCAGGGCTTCCAGATAGTGCGAGGTCAGGATGAGGTTCAGCTCGGGCGTGAGGTGGTAAGCGCTACCGCCGTCGGCATCCTTCGCATCGAACCAGTTGCCCGAGAAGATGGAGAGCTGGCCGTTGGCCGCAAACTTCTCGAGGCGCTTCTGAACATCGTACAGGTCGCTGTGCGTGGACAGCTGAGCCGGCAGAGCAGCGCCGAGCTGCGGGACCTCGCCGCCCTGGGCGATGTCGTAAGCCAGCTTCACGTCGGCGCCGCCGGTGACCGCGTCAATCGGGTTGACGTAGTCGAGCGCCGCCAGGTTGTAGAGCCACAGGATGTGGCTGTGCAGGAACTGCGCGCCCTCGATGAGGTTGCGGATGATGCGCGCGCGGTTCGGGATCTTGATGCCGTAGGCCTTTTCGGCTGCGATGGTCGACGCATGGTTGTGCGAGACCGGGCAAACGCCGCAGATGCGCTGGACGATCTGGGCGGCGTCTTCGGGCTTGCGGTGCTCGACGACCTTTTCCATGCCGCGGAAGCTGCCGCCGGAAACCCATGCCTGCTTAACGGTACCGTTCTCGACTTCCATCTCGACGCGCATATGGCCTTCGATACGGGTGATCGGGTCGATAACAGAACGTGCCATGTGACCTTACCTCCCCTCTTCCGTATCGGCAGCCTCGTCGACTACCTCTTCGTACTGCTTGGCGATTTCCTTCTGCGCCTCGTGCAGCGCTTCCGGATCCTCGGTCTCGTAGATCGAGTACTCGTACTGGCCGATGGCCTGGTCGGGATGCTTGGCATCCCAAGCGCGGCGCTTCTCGAACGGCGCGCCGCCGTCCATGCGGCCGGTGGCCTTCATGCCGAAGCCGTGAATGACGAGCGCCAGCGCCACGATGCCCGTGAGCGCGCCAGCCACCACGGTGGGCTGGAAGAACCAATCGCCGATGTGAAGGTCGCGGTGACGCTCGTAGAACGGCGTGTTGACCTCGACCCAGTTGTCGCCCGGGTCGTTCGGGTTGGCTTCGCAGCAGCCGAGGCAGGGCGAACCGGCCTGGATGCACCAGCTGCGACGGTTGTTCCACAGCGTGACGCCGCAGTTGGAATGCGTCTGCGGGCCCTTGCAGCCGAGCGGATACAGGCAGTAGCCCAGTTCCTCTTCCTTGCTGCCGAACTCGTAGACGAATTCGCCGTTCTCGAAATGGCCACGACGCTCGCAGTTGTCGTGGATGGTCTCGCCGTAAATGCCCTTGGGCTTGGCCTGGTCGTCGAGGTCGAGCGTCTTCACGACGGCCGGCACGTCGCCGGCGACGAGCGCTTCCGCGCCGCCCATCATGAGGACCTGCACCAGAATGGACATGAGCCACTCGGGATTAGCCGGGCAACCCGGGATGTTCACGACGGGAGTCGCGACGCCGTGCTTGTTCAGGATGCCCATAACGCCGGTCGCATTCGCCGGGTTGGGATAGGCGGCCATCCAGCCGCCGTTAACAGCGCACGAGCCGAGCGCCACGACAGCCGCGGCGTTCGATGCTGCCTCGACGAGGATTTCCTCGCCGGTTTCCATGGCCACGCGCAGCGTGTTGCTGTCGAAGCCCTGGGTGATGCCGCCCTCGTACACGACGATGTACGGAGAACCGGACTCGATCGTCTGCTTCTTGGCTTCCTCGATGGACCAGCCAGCGCCCGCGCAAAGGACGTCGGAGTAGTTCAACGAGATGAGCTCGAGCACGATCTTGCCGACATCGGGCGTCTCGATCTGGGCAAACGATTCCGTGCAGCCTGTGCACGACGCGCCCTCGATCCACAGGACGGGGAACAACCCGCCCTCCGTTGCGCCGATGACGGATTTCTCGAGCGCGATTGCGACGCGCGGAGCCGCAGCCTGCGAAAGTCCGGCAGCCACTGCCAGGGCACCGCAGAACTTCATGAAGTCACGACGCGTGACGCCACGGGCTTCCAGCATGCCGCTGAAATCGGCCCTCGAAGTCTCCTGTTCCATGCGCACCTCCTTCTCTCTTCTTCCCCACCTTATTACATGCAGAAAAACTTCCGCAATCTAGGCTATCCTACCATGTCAGAGCGGAAAAACACGGTTGACAGCAGTGTTATTTTGGATGTGTTCGGTAATACTTCAAATAGAAGCCCTGATAGAGCGGCTGTCCTGCTTGCGGCATATGGCGCTGACCCTTTCGGTGAACGGGTAAACGGTCGCTTTATCGGGTACAATGGCGCAACTACCTATATATATGTTGGAGAATTTGCAAGGAGCTGACATGATCGACGGCATCTCGATCGCCTACCTCGGGCCCGAGGGAACCTACTGCAACGAAGCCGCGCTTGCCTTCGCCGAGAAGCTCGGCGCGCCGGAAGCCGAACTGGTCGCCTGTTCGTCGTTCACCGAAGTGTTCGAGTTCGTCGACCGCGGGAAGTGCACGTATGGCGTCGTCGCCACCGAAAACGCGCTGGAAGGGCCCGTCACGGCCACGCTCGACAACTTTGCGTTCAACTCGTCGGCGCAGATTCTGGGCGTGCACGTCGTCGACATCCACCATTGCCTCATCGTGCAGCCGGGCGTGACGCGCGCCGACATCCGCACCATCGTGTCGCATGCGCAGGCCCTCGGGCAGTGCCGCCGCTTCATCACGCGCGACTTCCCCGCCGCCGCCACTGTGGCCTCGTCGTCGACGGCCGAAAGCGTGAAGGCGGCCATGGCCGACGCGTCGTGCGCCGCCATCGCCACGAAGTTCGCCGCCAACCTGTACGGCGCCCAGGTGATCGACGACGACATCGAGGACCGCCTCGGCAACCAGACGTCGTTCGCGCTGATCGGGCGCCCGGGTGCGCCCTCGCCGCTGACCGGCTCGAGCTACAAGACGAGCGTGGCGCTGTTCATGCAGCAAGACCGCGCCGGCACGCTGAACATGATCCTATCGGAATTCGCCTACGCGGGCGTGAACATCACGATGATCCAATCGCGCCCGACCAAGCAGGCACTCGGCGACTACATGTTCTTCCTCGACTTGGAAGGCCGCGCCGACGAGCCCGCCCTTCAAACGGCGCTCAACTGCCTGCGCCTTAAGCTGCGCGAAGTAAAGATCTTGGGCACCTACCCTGTAGATTAAAAGTCCGAGCCATCGCGTACGATGGAACGTGACGCGTAGTCGCGCTCCATCTGCGGTTACGCGCAGTAGACCCGGATGGCTTCCGCGGCGAACGCGGCTGCGCCGTCTCCGGCGGCCGTATCGATGTTGCGCGTGAAGTCACCGCCGGCGCCGTACATCATCCCCAGGCCCGCCAACACCTCGTTCGTGCAGGTGTAGGCGTTCTCGGTGATGAAATCCTGCACCAGCTTCACCTGCGCCTGCGCTTCGTCGCAGGCGGGGTCGGCCCCATCGGCAGCCATGCGCCCGAACGGCACGAACAGCGCCATCAGGCGCTCGCCCATAGCGGCCTCGTCCTGTGCGCTCTTGCCCGCCCACTTCCGCTCGTATTCCGCCCATTGCGGCGTCTGCCCCCAGGCCCGCCGGGCCTCTTCCATGCGCTCGTCCAGCTTGCTCGTGTCGAACGGCTTGAAGCTCATCGCCCTCACCCCCATCTCCTTCATGGCCTTCGCCAACGTGATCAGGTTGTCTATGTGCTCGCGCCTCAGCTCGAGCAGCTCTATCTGCTGCTCGAGCGCGCGAGACTGGTCGAAGTCGGGGCTTTCCAGGATGCGACGGATGTCCGCAAGCGGAAACTCCAGCTCGCGGAAGAGCAGAATCTGCTGCAGGCGCTGCAGATCGGCGTCGTCGTAGAGCCGGTAGCCCGCCTCGCTGCGCGCGCTCGGTTTCAGCAACCCTATGTCGTCGTAGTGGTGAAGCGTGCGCACGCTTACATGCGCCAGCTCGCTCACCTCGTGCACCGTCATCATCCCGACATCCTTCCCTCGGCTGCCGCCATAGTAAACCCTCACGCAACGTGAGGGTCAAGGTGCATTTTCTCGTCGGAGCACCAATTTAGAGGATGCCGAAGCCTTCGAGCAGGACCTTTAGGCCGATGATGATGAGGACGATGCCTCCGACGATGGTCGCTGGTTTTTCCCATCGGCTGCCGAACTGATGCCCCACTGCCACGCCGACCAGCGACAACGCGAACGTGGTGACGCCTATGAGCGCAACCGATGGCGCGATGGCCACATCGAGGAACGCGAACGAAACGCCCACCGCCAGCGCATCGATGCTCGTGGCGATGGCCAGCATGAACAGCTCGCCGAGGTCGAGCTTGCGACCGCCCGCCCCTTCCCCCTCCGGCTCTTCGTGGAAGGCGTCCCGCAGCATCTTGCCGCCGACGAACGCGAGCAGCGCGAAGGCGATCCAGTGGGCGTACGCGTTCACGAAGTGGGCGAACTGGGCGCCGACGAACCAGCCGATGAGCGGCATGAGCGCCTGGAACCCGCCGAAGAACAGCGCGATGACCGCCGCCTGGCCCATGTTCAGCCGCCTCATGCCAAGGCCCTTGCAGACCGACACGGCAAATGCGTCCATAGACAAGCCGACTGCTATGAGGAACAGCTCCGCGAAACCCATTTCCCACCCCTGAGATCACAGTGGGACTATGGTATCAGCAATTCGCCTTCTTGGCGGAAGAAACCCTCTTTGAACAGGTCGGCGAGGATCGATTCGAACAGTTCGCCGGAAAGGGCGTCGCGGCCGGCTTCAAGCTCGTGCGCGTCGAGGAGCCGGCGCACTTCACCGACGGGAACGCCCTCGGGCGCGGCGAGCACGCACTTCAGGATGAAGCTGCGCTTCTCGCGGCGGCTGCCCTCGAAGGCGCTTTGGCGCGCGTAGTGGCGCGAGCGGCGCGACGGGTTCGCGACCTGCGTCTTCAGGTGCGCGCCGTAGTCGAGCAGCGCATAGTACCAGCCGCGCGCGTCGTGGTCGGGGCACGTATCGGCGACGTAGGGCGCAAGCTCCTTGTCGGACACGCCCTCGACGTTCGGGAACAGCTCGTGCAAAAACACGCTGCGCACGTTGGTTTCGATGTACACGGAGGGGCGGTCAAACGCGAAGGCGACGATGCCCGCGGCGGTCGCCGGCCCAATGCCGGGCAAGCGCACGAGCTCGTCGACCGTGCCGGGCAGCGTGCCGCCATGCTCGGCCGAGCACTGCTCGCAGGCGCGCTTCAGCGCGAGCGCACGGCGGTTGTAGCCAAGCCCCTGCCACATGTCGAGCACCGCGGCGGTATCGGCAGCCGCCAGCGCATCGACCGTGGGAAACAGGCTCATCCAGCGATCCCAATACCGCTGCACGCGCGCGACCTGGGTTTGCTGCAGCATGACCTCGGACACGAGCACGCCGTACGGGTCGTCGATGTTGCGCCAGGGCAGGTCGCGGTACAGCGCCGCGCCTTGATCGTTCACAAGCGCGACGAACTCATCGCGCGAGCGGGCGCACGCGTTCCAATCGGGCGTTTCGGCCATGCGAACCTATTCCTGTTCGCCGAGCAGGTCCTCGAGATGGTCGAGGTCGGAGCGAAAGTCGTCGATGACCGCCTGCTCGAGTTCGCGGTAGCGGTCGGAATCGAGCGGCTGGCACGCCGCCAGCTTGTCGAACAGGTTTTGGGGCGTGACCGGCAGGTACGTACGCTGCACGAGGCCGGTCTTGTACGCGTCCTCGATCGCCTCGCGCGCGGCCATGTACATGTCGTAGCGCGCCAGGCCGTCCGAGAACCGCACTAAGTCCTCTACGGCGACGCCGCGCATCGACGGGTGGTGCAGCGCGATTTCCTTCCAGATGTCGGCGCGTTCCTTCTCGTTCGGCAACCCGATGTCGACCACGGTTATGGGCTCGAGCAGTTCGTAGAAGAACGGGTCGACTTCCGAGGTCGTCGTCGACGTGACCAGCACGTACACGTCTGGGTCTTCCACAGCCGAGCGGATGAGGTTCACCGCCTCGCGTGCGCCGCGCGAGATATTGGCCATCATGAAGCCGCCGATCCCCTCGGGACTGTCGGGAATTTCCGGCAATGCCCATGCGTCGAGGTCTTCGATGACCAGGATGCCCGGGCCTTCGAAGCGGTTATGCGCGTGGTTCATGCGCGGGCGGTTGTTGCCCTGCGTGGTGACGCACAGCACAGGCACGCCGCCCACGCCCTCTTCCATGGCCATGTGCAGCACGGGAAGGCCCAGCTCGCCCGCCGTCGCCTCGGCGAACCGCGAGGCGTCTTCCAGCACAGGCGCGCGGAACAGCAGCGTGTCGACGGCCGGCATGCGATCCAGGCCGTGACGAACGTTCATCATGCGCACGAACTCGTTGAATGCGGGGGCGTTCTGCACGCCCACGCCCAAATCGCGCATGATGGAAACGGCCTCATCGTAGCCGGCAAGGTTTCTAAACGAAAGCGGGCCGTTGTCGGGCAAGGCCGCAGCAGCCGCTTCCACCGCATCGGCCACGGCGGTTTCGGCGATTGACGCGACCGCCGCCAAATCGACCTTGGGGGCTTCGGCGGCAGGTTGCTCTGGCTGCTCGTCTTGCGCGGCCGGCTCTTCTGCGACCGTGGCATCTTGAGCTTGCTCCTGCACCTCGGCCGCTTCCTGCTCGGCGCGTTCCAGCGCGTGCGCGCGGTCCTCGTCGCGCGTGAAGACGTACGCGCCCGAGCCCTCGTTGGTCGCCGCATGGAAGCTCGTACCGACCGAATTCGGATAGAACATGTCGTACGGGTTGAAATTCTCGACGTCGGCAACGCCCATGTCGACATGCGGGGGCTTCGCCGGCTTCGCGTCGGGCGCCTCGGGCTGCTCGGGAACATCGGGCAGCGGCTCGCTCGCCTCGGCAGACGCTTCCACCTGCGGCGTTTGCTCGACGACGGCAGCCTTCGCCGTCGTGTTCGGAACGCCGAACATGTTCATGTTGGGAATGGAAACGCTTTCGACCTTCACGACATGCGCGCCATCGCCCAGGAAGTCCTGCGAGATGCTCTCGGCCATGTCTTCCAAGTCCTCGCGCGAGAAGCCGTACTGTTCCAGCCGGTCGAGCGCCAGCTCTTGCAGCTTCATGGCGCATTCGGCGATTTCCTCGCCCGACAGGAACGGCTCGAGCTTCTCGAACACGTACTCGGCCATCGAGCGCTCTTTCAGGTCGCACGCCAGATGCCATGCCTCGCGCAAAGCCGAAACCTCGACGCTCGTCGGCACGTCCGCATCGGCCGCTGCCTTCTCGTAGGCAGCCAGGTACAGATGCATGCCCAGCAGGTAATCGCCCGCCGCGCACGCTTCCGCCGCCTTGTCGAGGTAGCCCGACGCCTGGTTGTCGCAGTTGTTTTGGTTGGGTGTTTCGTTTGCATGCTCAGCCATGGCCCAACCTCCTTACATCGCATATGCCTCATCGTATAGTTCGGCCCTATTATCTCACGGAAACGAACCCGACACACGGGCGTAGAGGAAACGTAACGGAATAAGGCTTCGCTCGCTTTAACGTTTGGGGATGTCGATGGACCAGTCGAGGATGGGCCAGTTGCGCTGCTTGGCGATTTTGGTCATGCCCGTGTTGGGAGTGACGGCGAAGGGGTGCTTTGCGGCGGCGAGCAGCGGTTCGTCGGAATGGTGGTCGCCGTACGCGTAGGCCAGTTCCCAATTGCCCTCGCCGTAATGGCCATCGCACCAGTGCTTCAGGGCGATGAGCTTCTCCTCGCCTTCCACTGGGCGACCGTCAACTTCGCGCGTGTAGGTGCCGTCCTCTGCGACCTTCATGCGCGTCGAGATCTGGTGCGTGAACGGATGGCTTTCCATGGCGCGCAGCAAGATGGGCTCGAACGTGGCCGACACCACGATGACCTCGCAGCCTTCGTCGGCGCGCTGCCGCATGGCCTCGTCGGCCTTCGGGCGGAAGCGGCGGGCGATCCACTCGTCGTAGAAGTTGCGCAGGTAGCGGTCGACTTCCTCTTTGGGCTTGCCCTCGAATGCCGTGAACACCTGACCGCGCACCCATGCCTCGTTCTGCGGCAGATGCCACTTGTACGCAATGCCCCAGAAGCCGATTTTCAGCGAGGTGATCGGGGTGATCTTCCGCGCGAAGATAAGCCGGTTGACCAGCCACGACGGCGACGAGCCCTCGATGGACGTGCCGTCGAAGTCGAACACGGCGACTTGCACCTTGTCTGTCTTGCCCTCCTGCATGGTGCGCCCATTTTACCAAACGAAACGGAAGGACGCCCCTCGCGTTACGCGTTACGCAAGGCGGATGGTCAGGCGGCCTTCGCCGGTTGCGTCTTGCAGGCGGCCGTCGAGCAGGGATTCCTCGATGACCTGCGTGCACGAGGTGGCGACCACGCGGTCGGGGTGGTTTTCCCTCAGCTGCTCGACCGTCAAGTCGAAGGAATCCTCCATGTTCGTGTAATGGAAGTGCTGCAAACCCACGCTGAACACGCGCCCTTCGTCGATGGGCTCGCCTTCGAAATCGAAGCGCGTGAACGAGTGCGTCGCCTGGTCGTATTCCACGTTGAAGCCGTGTGAGAGCTGGTAGAACTCGGTGTGCGCGCCGGCCAGCGCCTCGTCGCGCAGCATGCGCGCGACCGCGTGCTTCAGCTGCGCGCCGGTCATGTACACCGTGTGCACCGCGTCGTCGTAGGGGAAGCACTCGTTCAGATCGCCCTTCGTGACGATCGGCCCCAGCTGCTCGGCGCGGATGCTGCCCGAGCCCAGCAGGAACACGTCGACGCCCAGCGCGTCGCACAGCACGTCGCTGAACAGGTCGCCCAGCTCGGTTTCGCGGATGCGCGTGGGGTGCGTCAGCTGGCGCACGAACCGCGTGACGATCTGGCCGTACTTCGCATCGGTTTCCGTCTTGTACATGGTGATGAGCTGCTCGATGGCCGGGTCGTCCGGGCAGTGCTCGGAATCGATCGGCACGGGCGTCCACGTATAGGAGTCGATGCAGTTGCGCTTCGTGTCAATCATGATGTCGAAACGGCCGATTTGGTCGGTGCCGGTGCCTGCTTGCACGATGGGAATGCCGTTGACCTCGGCGGGCTCTTCCAAGAACGTGTGCGAATGGCCGCCGATGATGACGTCAACGCCCCACGCCGGGTCGAGCAGTTCCGCCAGCTTCTTGTCCTCCTCGAAGCCGATGTGCGTCAGCAGCACGGTGAAGTCGACGTCGAGCGCGTTGTGGGTGTTGCAGATGCGCCCGATTTCCTCGGCGGCATCTTCCAGTGTGATGAACGAGCCGATGAGCCCGTCGGACTTGCACTGCATGAGCGCGACCTCGGTGATGACGCCGATGAACAGGATCTTCATGCCGCCGACCTTCAAGATGATGCACGGGTCGAAGAGGCGGACGTTGTTCGTGCGGATGTGCAGGTTCGCGTTGATGATGGGGAAATCGGCGCACTTCTCCAGGAACAGCAGGTGGGCGATGCCGTAGTCGACCTCGTGGTTGCCGACCGTGACCACATCGGGCCCGAGCATGTTCATGATCTCGATTGTGGAAATGCCCAGGTACTCCGAGTCGATGATCGAGCCGCGGAACATGTCGCCCGCGATGGCGTACAGGACGTTTTCCTCCTCGCGGCGAACCTTGTTCACGTAGCCCGACAGCCGCGACACGCCGCCAACCAAGTTGGCGTCGATTTCCTCGGCCATGAAGTCGCCGTGCAGGTCGTTCGAATGCAGAAGGGTGAGTTTTTTCAGATGCTTGCTCATGGGCGGTCCCTCTCTCATTCGGAATCGTCTGGCAGTGCTCTCGTGACTCGATAGCTTACACGTTCGCCCAACAATACTGGCGAGGAATCGGCCGTTGACGATTTGGCAGCGACAAACAGTAATCAATTACCTCGGAGGAGAATGACTATCGCGATAGTCATTCTCCTCCGAGGTAATTGATTACTCCTGGAACTGGGCGTTGTACAGCTCGGCGTAGAAGCCGCCTTGGGCCAGCAGCTCTTCGTGGGTGCCCTGCTCGACGATGTCGCCCTCGCGGATGACGAGTATCAGGTCGGCATCGCGGATGGTGGACAGGCGATGCGCGATGACGAACGAGGTGCGACCGGCCATCAGGCGGTCCATGGCCTCCTGGATGCGCTCCTCGGTGCGGGTGTCGACCGAGCTCGTGGCCTCGTCGAGCACGAGCATGCGACGGTTCGCCAAGAACGCGCGCGCAATGGTCAGCAACTGCCGCTGACCCGCGCTGATGTTGCTCGCGTCCTCGTTGATCTCGCAGTCGTAGCCGCCGGGCAGCGTCTCGATGAAGTGGTGCGCGAACGCGCGGCGCGCGGCCTCTTCCACTTCCTCGTCGGTGGCGTCGGGCTTGCCGTAGCGGATGTTCTCGCGCACCGTGCCGTGGAACAGCCACGTGTCCTGCAGCACCATGCCGAACATCTCGCGCACGTCGTCGCGTTGTATGTCGCGCACGTCTGTGCCGCCGATGCGGATGGCGCCTTCCTGCACGTCGTAGAAGCGCATGAGCAGCTTCACGAGCGTGGTCTTACCCGCACCGGTCGGGCCGACGAACGCCACGGTCTGGCCCTCTTTCACCTGCGCGCTGAAGTCCTTGATGATGACCTTGTCGGGATCGTAGCCGAAGCGCACGTGGTCGAATTCGACGTCGCAGGTCAGCTCGTCGGTGTTCATGTCCAATTCCTCGGCGGGCTCTTCGGTGGCTTCCAAGAACTCGAAGACGCGCTCGGCGGCCGCGGCCGTCTGCTGTAGCACGTTGCTCACCTGCGCAAGCGATGTGATGGGCTGCGTGAAGTTCTTCACGTATTGGATGAACGCCTGGATGTCGCCGACCGTGATGACGCCCTGCACGGCGAACACGCTGCCCATGATGGCCACGACGACGTAGCCCAAGTTGCCGATGACATCCATGACCGGGCGCATGAGGCCGCTTAAGAACTGCGATTTCCACGCGCTTTCGTAGAGCTTCTCGTTGGTGGCGTTGAACTCGTCGATGGCCGCCTGCTCGCGGCCAAACGCCTTCACGATGGCGTGGCCGCTGAATGTCTCCTCGATCTGCCCGTCGATGGCGCCGAGGTTGGCCTGCTGCGCGTAGAAGTGCTTCTGCGAGCGCTTGACGATGAGGCGTATGAACACGAGCGAG
>CAJOIP010000035.1:17621-19458 GCA_905234785.1 uncultured Eggerthellaceae bacterium | reverse complement strand
GGGACATGTTAACCCACTTTGGATACGGCCCGACACCTTGCAGTCGCACTAGCTCCACTGGCTGCGGTGCCATCGCATGATTACAATGCTTGCAGCATATTATTTCGTTCGAAGGAGGAAGGCGGCATCGCTTGATGTGGGTGATTGCGGCATGCGGCTCTGCGCTGTTCGCAGGACTCGTGGCGATTCTCGGCAAGCTCGGCGTCCAGACGACCGACTCCGACGTAGCGACGGCCATGCGGACCTGCGTCGTGCTCGTCCTTGCGTGGGTCGTCGCGGCGTGCGTCGGGCCGCTCGGCGCCATCGGCGAAATCCAACCGCGCACCTGGCTGTTCCTCGTCTTGTCGGGGCTTGCCACCGGTGGGTCGTGGATCTGCTACTTCAAGGCGCTTTCGCTGGGCGACGTGAACAAGGTGGTGCCTATCGACAAGTCGAGCGCGGTGCTTGCGTCGCTTCTGGCGATCGCGCTGTTCGGCGAGACGGCAAACCTCGGGGTGAAGCTCGCGGCCATTGCCGTCATCCTGGTCGGCACGCTCATGATGATCGAGCGGAAGGACGTACGCCCCCCGCGGGACGGCGGCCTCGGCTGGCTCGCCTACGCCGTGCTCGCCGCGCTGTTCGCCGCGCTCACGGCGATCCTGGGAAAGGTGGGGATCGACGGTGTGGAGTCGAGCCTGGGCACCGCCATCCGCACCTGCGTCGTCCTCGCGGCATCGTGGGGCATCGTCGCTTGGAAGGGTAAGCTCGGGCTCGTCCGGGGCATCGAGCGCCGCGAGCTCGCCTTCCTCGCACTGAGCGGCCTGGCGACCGGGGCGTCATGGCTATGCTACTACTACGCGCTGCAAACGGGGGTGGTGAGCGTGGTGGTGCAGGTCGACAAGCTCTCGATCGTCGCCTCGATCGCGTTCGCATGGCTCGTCCTAGGCGAGCGGCTATCCCGCAAGACTTCCCTCGGCCTCTTGCTCATCGTGGTCGGCACCGTTGCGATGACCGCCTTCGCGTAATCCCCCTCGCGAAATGCATAGGGTCGCCCCAGCATGCGAGCTGCGATCAGCATGCGAGCTGCGAACAGCAATCGGATCGGGTTAGTTTTCACCCCTTCGATTGGCTCGATCATTGCATTACCGACACTTTGGGGAGACTCCCCAAGTGTCGGTTAAGGTTCACCACCAACACCCAGGGCGTTGCGGACATCAACGGCAACCACACTTTGCTGCTTTGGGAAACCGGGCGCTCCCCTTGCGTTTCCGAGTGAGCCGAGGCTAGGTGAACAAAGCACCTTCGATTAGCCACAATAGCGGAACAGATGGCATCGTTTCGGGACTGTATCTAAAAGATACTACCATTCAGAACAATTGGCAGAAGACCATTAAGTGGGACATGTTAACCCGCTTTGGATATGGCCCAGGTCATCTGCTTGTTATTCAGTAACCAGTGGTCGGTTTGCTAAGACGCAAGGCCCCATGACCAGAAGCTTTACTTGGAGCAAACCGGGAACTCCACTTTTTGCTGCAACCATATCCACGGCGGGTTAACATCACCCATGCATGGGACATGTTAACCCGCTTTTGATACGGACCCCATGGCAAGGGACAGGGATGACGCGGCTGCTCCCGTTGTGGCGATGCCTCTGCTCCCGCCGCTGCGGTACCACTGTTCCCGCCGTCGCGGGGGCTCGAGTTTTCCACTACCGCCACAGCGGTACCAGAGCCGTTTTTCGCCCAAAAATCGACGGAATAATTTCCAAATGTATAGGTAAAATATAGGTCACGGAGACGGTTGACCTATATTGACCTATAAAAAAGCAGGCCAGACAAGCGTCTGACCTGCGGTTTTA
>CAJOIP010000035.1:0-17612 GCA_905234785.1 uncultured Eggerthellaceae bacterium | reverse complement strand
AGCATAGGGGGATCGAACCCCTGACCTCATGGCTGCCAGCCATGCGCTCTCCCAGCTGAGCTAATGCCCCGAAAACGTGCTTGACTATATTAGCAGAACGGGCAATCGGGTCAAGCGTATTTTTTCATGATATGAAGCGCTCTTCACATCGGAAGCCGGCGCCCCGTCAAAGCACGGACGCCTGGTAGCTTTCAAGCGAATTGCCGCCGAACACGCGGACGCGCGGCAGCGCCCAATAATCATCACCGACGTTGACCTGCCGGTTTTCCGTCGTCACCGCGCACAGGATGCCGACGCGGTCGATGGCCGCACGCGACGCATCCGACACGTCGCCGAACGGGTAGGCGAACGCCGCCTTCGAGCCGAGTATGTCGCACGCACGCTGCAAGTCGTCGGCCAGGTCGTCTTCCGACAGCGCATATATGATGCCGCCATGGCCTTGCCCGCCACCGCCGTGGTGCATCGCATAGCTATGCGACTCGAACATGACGTAGGGGCTTGCATAATCGTTCAGGACGCGGTCGATGTCGTCGCGCGAGCACTCGGTGAACGACGTCGCATTCACCTGGTATTTTTCGAGGATGGGCACGCCAAGGTCGAGGAACCCGTACGATGCGTCGTCAAACGACAGGATGACGCTCTTCGCGGGAAGCGAATGCGTGCCGTCGACGTACGCGCGCAGCTCGGCCCACGACGGGTAATAGAAACCCTCCGAAGTCAGCCATGCGAGCTGCTCTTCCAGCTCGCCCATCGAAACATGGTTCGTTCCCAGGTCGTCGGGCGGATCGGCCGGATCGTACACGTAGTGGTACATGAGCACGGGCACCCCGTCGGTATCCCATTCCAAGTTATCGACCACATGCACCACGCGGTCGCATTCCGCGAGCATGTTGTCTGAATTCAGCACCGAGTACGTGACGGTGTAGTCGCCGACTTTCGACGTGTCGACCTCGCCTGTTACGTGCACGCTGCTCGTCAGGCTGCCGTCCTTGCGGTCGCGTACGAGGCAACCGCCTTCAATGTAGCTCTCGCCCAAGCGCACGTACGTGTCATGCGAGCCGCACAGCGTCATGACGACACGCCCTTCTTCGAGAGGCGTCGTGGCGGATACGTCTTCAACCTCGAAGACGACGTCATCGTCATTCGCAACAGCACTTTCGGCCTTGGAGGATTCGCTTGCAGACGAGCATCCGGCAACCAGCGCCAGGCAGGCGCAGCACAGCAGCATCGCCGCCGCGATCTTCGAAACGAATCCCGACCACGTTGCATTATCCCACTTCACGATGTACTAACTCCCGTCTTGTATGCGCTTTCGCAAATAATCACCGGGAGCTATCTTAGCATCAACTTCGAACACGTAGCGTTCTTTTGAACGATTCGCAACATCGACCGACTCCTCTACCGATTGCGTGCGTGCCTCGGAAAGCGTCATCGACGGGCGCTCCACGAACGGCTTGCCGCCGTCTGCGGGCGCGAGCCAGCGGATGGGGCCGACCGTGACATCGATCGGCTGCATGTGCGGGCTCACCACGCCGAGCACATCGCCATGTGCGAAGCGGTTGTGGCACAGCGCCGTCACGCGCCAACGGCCATCCCCCACTTCCTCGCAGTCTTCGACGGTGGCGACGTGCAGGCACTCCTTCACGTACCCGTCGCGCTCGGGCGTCTGCTCGGCGCGCCCGTAGTAGAAGCCCGTGCTGTACGGGCGGTGCGATATCGTGAGCAGCTCCTGCTCGGCAATTGCCGGGTCGCCGCCGTCGATGACGCTGCGGTACGCGCCCACGACCGTGGCCACGTAAAACGCCTGCTTGTTGCGGCCCTCGATCTTGAGCGAATCGACTCCGGCTGCCACCAGGTCGTCCAGATGCGAGACCATGTTCAAGTCCTGCGCGTTCAGGATGAACGTGCCGCGCGTGTCCTCCTCGATTTCGAAGAACTCGCCCGGACGTTGCTCTTCCACAAGCGCGTAGCTCCAACGGCACGACTGCGCGCAGGCGCCCTTGTTCGCCGTGCGGCCGGTCATGACCGAGCTCAGCAGGCACCGGCCCGAATACGCCACGCACATGGCGCCGTGCACGAACGCCTCGATTTCCAAATCGGATGGCACCTGCGCGTGCATGTCGGCGATGTCGGCGACGCTCATCTCGCGCGCGCACACGACGCGCGCTGCGCCCAGGTCGTGCCACATACGCGCAGCCTCGGCGTTCATGACGGACGCCTGCGTGCTGACGTGGATGTCCACGCGCGGCGCATGCTTCTTGGCAAGCGAGAACGCGCCCAAATCGCCGATGATGAACGCGTCGGCGCCCGCATCGTCGAGCGCCTCCAGATACGCGGGAAGCTCCTGCATGTCGCGGGAATCCATGAGCGTGTTCAGCGTCACGTGCACCTTCACGCCCTGTTCATGCGCATACGCGACGACCGCGGAGATGTCATCGAGCGAGAAATTGTCGGCACGCGCCCGCATGCCGAACTTGTCGCACGCCAAGTACACCGCGTCGGCGCCGAAGCGCACGGCGGCACGTAGCTGCGACCACCCGCCCGCAGGCGCGAGAAGCTCTGGTTTCACTAGATGCGCTCCAGGCGCGGACCCTGCGGCGTGTCCATGACGGTCCAACCCAGCTCCGCCAGCTTGTCGCGCGCCTCGTCCGCACGCGCCCAGTCCTTGGCGGCGCGCGCCTCGGTGCGCACTGCGAGCAGTTCCTCGACCTCTGCCGGAATGCCGTCGTCAGCATCGTCGTCGCCTGCAAGCGCCGCTTCCATATCGACGCCGAACACGCCCATTAGCTCCACGATGAGCTCGCGGATGGGGCGCACCGCCTCGGCGTCGGCGGTCGAGAGGGTCTTGCCGGCCACGAGCGCATTGGCCGCCCCCACGAAATCGAACACGTCGCCGAGCGCCTTCGAGCTGTTGAAGTCATCGTCCATCGCCTCGATGAACTTGCGCCTCGTCGTGCGCACCAAATCAGCCGCAGCCTGCGCGTCGACCGCGTCTTCGGCGCCATCCGCGTTTTCCAGCGCCCAGTCGAGCGCCTTCACGGCGTTCTTGATGCGCTCGAGCGCCACGCCGGCCTCGTCCACGCGCTCGTCGGAGAAGTCGAGCGGCGAGCGGTAGTGCGTCTGCAGCATGAGGAAACGCAGAACGTTGGGGTCGACCGTTTCCAGGATGTCGCGCAGCAGGAAGAAGTTGTTCAGCGACTTCGACATCTTCTCGCCGTTGATCTGCAGCATGCCGCCGTGCATCCAGTGGTTCGCGAACGTCGTGCCGTCGGCGGCCTCGGACTGCGCGCGCTCGTTCTCGTGATGCGGGAACACCAAGTCGGCGCCTCCGCCGTGAATGTCGAACGGCAGCCCCAGGTACTTCTTCGACATGCACGAGCACTCGATGTGCCAACCCGGGCGCCCCTGGCCCCAGGGCGACTCCCACGCGGGCTCGCCGGGCTTGGCGGCCTTCCAGAGCGCGAAGTCGAGCGGGTCGTTCTTGCGGTCCTCGATGCCTTCGGTGCGCAAGTCGCGATGACCCGCTTCCATCTCGTCGATGTTGCGGCCGGAAAGCGAGCCGTAGCTGTTGAACGAGCGCACGCTGAAATACACGTCGCCATCGTCGGTGGCGTAGGCGTGGCCTGTGTCGATAAGCTGCTGCACGAGCGCGATCATCGTGTCGATTTCCTCGGTGGCCTTCGGGCGCACGGTCGGGTCCTTCACGTTCACGGCGTGCATGTCGGCGATGAACGCCTCGGTGTATTCCTCGGCGACCTCGGCGGCGCTGCGGCCCTCCTCGTTGGCCTTGTTGATGATCTTGTCGTCGACGTCGGTGACGTTCTGCACGAACACGACCTCGTAGCCGCGCCATTCAAGGTAACGGCGGATCATGTCGAAGCTGATGAATGTGCGCGCGTTGCCGATGTGGATGTAGTTGTACACGGTCGGCCCGCACACGTACATCTTCACCATGCCGTGCTGGAGGGTCTCCAAATCGACCTTTTTGTGCATTTTGGTGTCGTAGATTCTTATCATAATTGTCTTCCGTTCGACCTGTGAGTTGGCTGCCAGGCGGGTGGGCTTCGCTTCGTAAGCTCCGCAGCACTACGCTTCGCCCACCCGCGAAGGCAGCCATAACGCTGTTGTAAGAATACTAAACCTGCGAGGGCTTGTGAAAGGCGATTTTTCGGGGGTGGCGGGGGTGGCGCCGTTACCCGGATTTAGTTGGTACATCGGGCGAGGAGGCACGTGGCGGTGGCGGAAATGCCCTCCTCGCGGCCCTCGAAGCCGAGGTACTCGGTGGTGGTCGCCTTCACGCCCACGTTCTCGACGCTTATGCCCATGGCCGCCGCCAGGTTCTCGCGCATCTTGTCACGGTGCGGCGAGAGCTTGGGCGCCTGCGCCGCAATGACGGAATCGACGTCGAGGATCTCGAAGCCGAGGCTGCGGATGTGCGCGGCCACGTGCTCGAGCAGCTTGATGGAATCGGCCCCTTCGTAAGCGGGGTCGTCGGGCGGGAACAGCTTGCCGATGTCGCCCGCGCGGGCTGCGCCGAGCAGCGCGTCCATGACGGCATGCGTCAGCACGTCGGCGTCGGAATGACCGTCGAGGCCGCGGGTGTGCGGGATGTCCACGCCGCCGATGATGAGCTTGCGGTTCGGGGCGAACGCGTGCACGTCCATCCCCTGCCCTATGCGCAAGCCGTGCAAATCGAAATCGGCCACGTTTTCATCCCCTTCCCACAAGCCCAAGGAGAACGCCCCTTGCGGCTGCTTAAAGTCCGTACAGTTTCTGCACCGAGGCCTCGAGCATCTCGAGGTCTTCGGGCACGGTCAGCTTGAAGTTGTCGCGCGAGCCCTCGACGACGAGCACGCGGCCGCCGAGCCGCTCGATGAGCGACGAGTCGTCGGTTCCCACGAAGCCGTCGGAAAGCGCGGCGGCGTGGGCGCGGCGCAGGATGCCCGAGCGGAAGATCTGGGGCGTCTGCGCATGCCAGAACACGTTGCGGTCGGGCGTGCCGGCCACGACGCCGTTTTCCACGACCTTCAGCGTGTCTATGGCGGGCGTGGCCACGATGGCGCCGTCGCAGTCGGGGTTGCCCTTCACGATGGCGATAGTGTGCGAGATGAGCTCGGGTTTCACGAGCGGGCGGGCGCCGTCGTGCATGAGGACGTACTCGTAGTTGTCGGGGACGTACTCCAAGCCCGCGAACGCCGATTCCTGGCGCGTGGGACCAGCCGGCGCCACGACGATGGGCGTGACGAACGGGAACGGGTCGATGGCGCGCTTGAGGTATTCCTCGTGGCGCTCTTCGGGGCAGACGACCACGATGAGCCCGACGTCGCCCACCGCGTCGAACGACTCGGCCGACCATGTGAGCACCGGTTTGCCGGCAATCTCGACGAGCTGCTTGCCGCCCACACGGCCGAAGCGCTCGCCCGAGCCGCCCGCCAAGATGACGGCTGCGGTCTTCGGGTTCTTGTCGAGCTTGCCCTCGAGCCCCGCCAGCGACGCGCTCAGCGCGTCGAAGTCGATGTTGTTCTGTATGAGGGTCGGCGCATCCGCCACGACGTCGACGCTTTCAGGAGCCAAGCACCCGTCGTTGGCTTTGGAGTCAGCTTGTCCCATAATTCCCACCTCATCAGGTTTTGCGTAACTCGCTTACGACATGATACGCCAAATGGACGAACGACGGGAATCAATTACCTCCGAGGAAAATGATTATTAGCGCAATAAACCATTTTCCTCGGAGGTAATTGATTTTCACAGCGGGCGCCCCAGGTCAACCGGGACGCCCGCTCTATAGCTCGTTTAGTCGGCGGCTCCGCCTGAGGCGGTGCCGGAAGGCCCGCTGCTCGCATGCCCGAGGTCGTAGTCGCGCAGCAGCAGCTCGGCTTCCTGCGCGATGGTGTCGCGCTTGCGCGGCTCGGGGATGTCGCCCGAACCTTGGCTGAACACGAGCTCGCCATCCTTCGCGTCGACGTCGACGATCATGCCGCTTGTCCACTTCCCTTCCAGGATCTGCTCGGACAGCGGGTCCTCGAGCAGGCGCTGGATGGCACGGCGCAAAGGACGCGCGCCGAACGCGACGTCGGTGCCTTCCTTGGCGATGAGCTTGCACGCCTCGTCGGTCAGGTTGATGGACATGTTCTGCGCGATCATGCGCTCGCGCAGATCGCCCGCCATGAGGCGTACGATCTGGATGATCTGCTCTTCGGTCAGGCTCTTGAACACGATGATCTCGTCGATGCGGTTCAGGAACTCGGGGCGGAACAGCTTCTTCAGCTCGGCCATGACGCGGCTTTGAATTTCCTTGTCGGAAAGCCCCTTGTCAGGCTCGGACGAGAAGCCGAGCGTCTGCGTCTGGGCGATGTCGCGCGCGCCGACGTTCGACGTCATGATGATGACCGTGTTGCGGAAGTCGACCGTGCGGCCCTGGCCGTCGGTCAAACGGCCCTCTTCCAGGATCTGCAGCAGGATGTTGAACACATCGGGGTGCGCCTTCTCGATTTCGTCGAACAGCACCACCGAGTACGGGCGTTGGCGCACGGCCTTGGTCAGCTGGCCGCCCTCGTCGAAGCCGACGTAGCCCGGAGGCGAGCCGACCAGGCGCGACACCGTGTGCTTTTCCATGTACTCGGACATATCGAAGCTGATGAGCGCCTCTTCGGAATTGAACAGGAACTCGGCGAGCGCCTTGGAAAGCTCGGTTTTGCCCACGCCCGACGGCCCCAGGAAGATGAACGAGCCGGCCGGGCGGCGCGGGTCCTTCAGGCCCGAACGCGAGCGGCGGATGGCCTTCGACAGCGCCGTGACGGCCTCGTCCTGGCCGACGATGCGCTCGTGCAGCACGCTTTCCATGCGCAGCAGCTTCTCGGTTTCGGCCTCGGTGAGGTTGCTGACGGGCACGCCCGTGGTCATCGAGACGACGTCGGCGATGTCTTGCAGCGTGATTTCCTGGACGGCCTTCGAGGACTCCTCCTCCCAGGCCTTCACAGCCTCGTCGCGGCGCTCCTTCAGCGAGTTCTCCTCATCGCGCAGCTTGGCAGCACGCTCGAAGTCCTGGCTGGCGATGGCCTCTTCCTTCTCGCCGCGCACACGGCGCAGCTCGTCGTCGATTTCGCGCACGGAAGGCGGCAGCGTCATGTTGCGGATGCGCATGCGCGCGCCGGCCTCGTCGAGCACGTCGACGGCCTTGTCGGGCAGGAAGCGGTCTTGGATGTAGCGGTTCGACAGCTGAACGGCCGCCTGCAGCGCCTCGTCGGTGAAGTGCACGTGATGGTGCTCCTCGTAGCGGTCGCGCAGGCCCTCCATGATGCGCACGGCTTGCTCCTCGTTGGGCTCGCCGACCGTGATGGGCTGGAAGCGGCGCTCGAGCGCGCTGTCCTTTTCCAGGTGCTTGCGGTACTCCTCGATGGTGGTGGCGCCGATGACCTGGATCTCGCCGCGCGACAGGGGCGGCTTCAGGATGGCGGCCGCGTCGATGGACCCTTCGGCCGAGCCCGCGCCGATGATGGTGTGGATCTCGTCGATGAACAGGATGATGTCGCCTGCGTCCATGACTTCCTTGATGCACTTCTTCAGGCGCTCCTCAAACTCGCCGCGGTACTTGGAACCGGCGACGAGCGCGGAAACGTCGAGCGTGACGATGCGCTTGCCGTGCAGGATGTCGGGCACCTGGTTGGAAACGATGAGCTGCGCCAGGCCCTCGACCACGGCGGTTTTGCCCACGCCCGGCTCGCCGATGAGCAGCGGGTTGTTCTTCTGGCGGCGGCTTAAGATCTGCATGATGCGCTCGATTTCGCCCGCACGGCCGATGACCGGGTCGAGCTTGCCCTCGCGCGCCTTCTTGGTCAGGTCGGTGCCGAACTCCTTCAGCATGGAATCGGACGCGCCTTGCTGGCCGCCTATCTGCGGCGCGCGGCCGGCGTAGACCGGCGACTGGCCCACGAGGTCGTTCAGCGCGCTGCGCACGTCGTCACCGGACTTGCCGAGGCGCGCCAGCACGTCGAGCGCCGTGCCCTCGCCTTCGCGCACGATGCCGAGCAGCAAATGCTCAGTGGAAATGTAGCTCTGCCCCATCTGCATGGCCTCGCGCAACGCGTTTTCCAGCACGCGCTTCACACGCGGCGTGAACGACAGGTGCCCCGACACGTCGGCGCTCTCGTCGATGGCGACGATCTGGCGGATGGCGCCCACCACGTCGTCGTACTTGATTTCCAAGCGCTCGAGCGCCTGGGCGGCCAAGCCCTCGCGCTCTTGGATGAGGCCGAGCAGCAAATGCTCGGTGCCCACGTAGGGCTGGTGCAGGCCGCGCGCCTCGTCTTGCGCCAAGACGAGCACCTTGCGGGCCTTGTCGGTGAACTTCTCGAATGACATGTGTATCCAATCTCGAATGCGGTCTTACAGTACATGTTCGCGCAAAATATTAGCACTCCCGATCAGGGAGTGCTAATCCGATACCTTCCTGTAAGGAAACGTGCAATCTGCCATCCTGAGCGAAGTGAGCAAAGCGAACGTAGTCGAAGGATCTCGGGCTCTGCCCGATCAACTCGGGTAGGCGGGCAGAGCCCGAGATCCTTCGACTACGGGCCTTCGGCCCTTCGCTCAGGATGACAAATTACGCTTCGTCCCTCATGAGCGGGAGTGAACAGCCCGGTGGGCTGTTCAGTTTCCAACTATGCGCCCGCGAGGGCGCGTGCTGCTGTTCCCGCTGGACGGGTTATCCGTTAGGCCTCGTCGCGCATGAGCGGGAGTGAACAGCCCGGTGGGCTGTTCAGCACTGTCTATGCGCCCGCGAGGGCGCGTGCTGCTGTTCCCGCTAAACGGGTTATCCGTTAGGCTTCGTCCCTCATGAGCGGGAACAGCAGCACGTCGCGGATGGAGTCGCTGTCGGTGAGCAGCATGACCAGGCGGTCGATGCCGATGCCGATGCCGCCTGCCGGGGGCATGCCGTATTCCAGCGCGCGGATGTAGTCGGCATCGTAGCCCATGGCCTCGTCGTCGTAATCCTTGGCGGCGACCTGCGCATGGAAACGCTCGGATTGGTCGATGGGGTCGTTCAGCTCGTTGAAGGCGTTGGCGTACTCGTGCCCGCAGATGTAAAGCTCGAAGCGGTCGGTGAGCTCGGGGTTGCCGGGCAGCTTCTTGGCCAACGGCGAGATCTCCAGCGGGTGTTCGGTCACGAAGATGGGCTGGACGAGCTTGCTCTCGCACGTCTCCTCGAAGATCTCGGAGATGAGCTTGCCCTTGCCCCACGGCTCTTCCACTTCCACGCCGACGCGCTTGGCGATGGCGCGCAGCTCTTCCAGGCTGCGGCTAAACGACACGTCCTCGCCGGCGCCCTCGCTCGCAAGCTCGATCATGGTCTTACGCGGCCAGGGGCCTTCCAGGTGTATCTCGGTGCCCTGATATGGCACCGTGAGCGTGCCGCAGGCGGCCATCGCAGCGGCCTGGATGACGCCTTCGGCAAGCTGCATCATGCCCTCGAGGTCGCTGAAGGCGCAGTAGGCCTCCATCGTGGTGAACTCGGGGTTGTGGGTTTGATCCATGCCCTCGTTCCGGAAGATGCGGCCGAGCTCGTACACGCGCTCGAACCCGCCTACGAGCAGGCGCTTCAGCGGCAGCTCGGTGGCGATGCGCAGATAGTAGTCGCGGTCGAGGGCGTTGAGGTGCGTGACGAACGGACGCGCGTTGGCGCCACCCATGATCGACTGCAGGAACGGCGTTTCCACCTCGTAGTAGCCCAGTTCGTCTTCCATGTAACGGCGGATGGCCGACACGATGCGCGAGCGCTTCTCGAACACGGTGCGCACCTCGGGGTTGGCGATGAGGTCGACGTAGCGCTGGCGGTAGCGGATTTCCTTGTCGGCCAGGCCGTGGAACTTCTCGGGCAGCGGGCGCAGCGACTTGCTCAGCAGCTCGAAACGCTCGACCGCAACCGAAAGCTGGCCGCGGCGGGTCTTCATGACCGTGCCCCAAACGCCCACCCAGTCGCCGATGTCGAGGTCCTTCAGCTGCTCGTAGGCATCCTCACCGAGCGCGTTGATGCGGCAGAAGAGCTGGATTTCGCCCGTGGCATCGCGCATGGTGAGGAAGCTCACCTTGCCTTGCACGCGCTTGGCCATGATGCGGCCGCACATCTGCACGGCGTCTTCGGTGGATTGCCCGTCTTCGAGCTCGGAGTACGCGGCTTCGATGTCAGCCGCATGGTGAGAGTAGTCGAACGCGTGCCCGTAAGGATTGCCGCCCGCCTCGATGATGGCCGCGCGCTTCGCCTTGCGAACCTCGATTGGGTCGTCTTCCACAACTTCAGGAGCTTGTTCCATATCCGCCATTGCGCACCTCCACCTTCCGAGCACTAATCAAAGTAGCCTGGGAGGAGCGGGCTGGGTGTCCGCCGCTTGCGCAGCCGAACATTCTAAAGCACAACACTGACTTATATATTCGGCGAGCAGCTGTAGGTGGACACCCAGCCCGCTCCTCCCAGGCGGACAGCCGAGAATTAGTGCTCGATCTTCAAAATATCCATTTCGATCTTGCGGCCGGTGGGGCCGACCGTTTCCACGTGGTCGCCCTTCTTGTGGCCGATGAGCGCAGCGCCGACCGGCGATTCGTTCGAGATCTTGCCCTCGGCGACGTCGCTTTCGGCAGCGCCCACGATGGAGAACACGCGCTCCTTGCCGCCCATGTCGACGGTGACGATGCTGCCGATGTTGACCTTGGTCGAGCGCTTCGGCGCGGTGACGACCGTGGCCTCGGACAGGATGCGCGTGATCTCGGCGATGCGCGCCTCGACCATGCCCTGCTCATTCTTGGCGTCATCGTATTCGGAGTTCTCGGAGATATCGCCGAACTCGCGCGCGACCTTGATGCGCTCGCCGATCTCGGCGCGCTTCTCGGTTTCAAGGTAATGCAGCTCTTCCTCGAGCTTCTCGCGACCTTCCTGGGTCAACACGTAGTTGTCGTTAGCCATGTGCTCTTTCCTTGATACTGATCGGGAATACTGATATGTATGCTTTACTCGTCGGCCTATTCAGCAGGCTCGGCGCTTTCGCCTTCGTCATCGGAAGCGGGCGCGGGCTCTGCCTCGGCCTGCGCGGCCTGCGCGGCCTGCGCGGCGGTTTCGGCTTTCTCGGCTTCCACTTCCTCGAACTTCTCGTCGATCTTCTCCTTGCCGGATTCGACGCCCTTACGCACGTTCTTCACGCCTTTGCCCAGCATCTTGCCCAGTTTCGGCAACTGCTTGGGACCGAAGATGATGAGCACGATCACCAAGATGATGACGAGCTCCAGACCGCCCATGCCGAAGATCTTCATTTCGTCCTCCTTAAGGACAAGCCCATAGGGGCTAGCCTAAGAAAAAAGGGATGGGTTCCGAAGAAAACATCCCTTTCAACTTCATGGTCGGCGCGACTGGATTTGAACCAGCGACCTCTGCGTCCCGAACGCAGCGCTCTACCAAGCTGAGCCACGCGCCGATGCTGCAAGACAGCGGGTGAAATACTAACACATTTGCCCGCAGGTTTTAAGAGAAGATTTCATGTTCTCGTTTTGGAGCCTTCGTTTTACCACAGGGTGTCCACATTGCTTCCGTAGGCTTATATGCGAAGGCACTTCCAAGGAGGCCCACACATGGCGAAAACCATGCGCAACGTAGTGATTACCGCAATCCTGCTCATCGCGATTGCCGGCGCAGCGTGCTGGCTCGTGCTGACGGGCGGGTGCAGCAACCTCGCGCTCGGCGACTTCAAGCCGTTCGCTGGCGCGCAAGTCGCGGCCACCAACACGCTCATCGACGTGTCGGGCGTCAAGGACCGCATCGACAGCGAGCTGCGATCCCGCGCGCAGCAGGTTTCCGACACGTACGGCATTCCCGTCGAAATCATGGACGCGGCCATCGACGATTTGGCGATTCAGGAATGGAAAGCGGTCGAGAAACCCGAAACCGTCAAGGAAACCGGCACGTATTCGGTCGACGCCAACGGCACCGAAATCGGCATCACCACCTACGATGACACGGGTTATGTTGGCGTCGACGCCTACGGAATCGAGGCGACCCTCGGCGTCCCGGAATCCGCCCAACCCTACGTCGAGCTCATCCCGCTGCTCGAGTCCCAAGACGATATCGCCGCGATTGCAAACGGCGACTACACGCAGCTCCTGCAGCTGCTGGAATAAACCCGTTCTCCGACGCGTTCGCTCCTGCTTGCCGATTCGCATGGGGCGCGATGATACACTGGCTGCGTTTCCGACTAGTGGGAGGGCAGACATGCAAGACTTGGCCGAGATCCTTAAACGCAACCCGTACCCCGGCCGCGGCATCGCCGTGGGCAAGGACGTCGTGTACTACTTCATCATGGGGCGCAGCTCGAACAGCCGCAACCGCATCTTCGCGCTGACCGACGACGGCATCCGCACCGAGGCGCACGACCCGGCGCTGCTCGAGGATCCGAGCCTGATCATCTACCATCCCGTGCGCACGATGGGCGACGCGCTCGTCGTGACCAACGGCGACCAGACCGACACCATCGTCGAGGCGGGCAGCTTCCGCGACGGCTGCATGAAGCGCGAATACGAGCCCGATGCGCCGAACTTCACGCCGCGCATCAGCGCCATCGTGAACGGCGACGGCACGTTCGAGCTTTCCATCCTGAAGCATGTCGGCGGCCGCTGCGTGCGCGAGTTCTTCGCCTACGAGGGCTGCGACGAGGGCTGCGGCTACTTCATCAGCACCTACCAGGGCGACGGCAACCCGCTGCCCACGTTCGCCGGCGAGCCCATTCCCGTGAAGCTGCCCGATGCCGACACGCTGTGGGCGGCACTCGACGCGGACAACAAGGTGTCGCTGTACGCCAACATCGGCGGCGACGTGAAGCTGTACAACAAGAACCTCGGCGACTAGGAGACCACGATGAACGAACTCGAGCTGAAGTACGGCTGCAACCCCAACCAGAAGCCCTCGCGCATCTTCATGAAAGACGGCAGCGACCTGCCGATTCAGGTGCTCAACGGCAAGCCCGGCTATATCAACTTCATGGACGCGCTGAACTCCTGGCAGCTCGTGCGCGAGCTGAAAGAAGCCACCGGCATGCCCGCAGCCGCATCGTTCAAGCATGTCAGCCCCGCCGGCGCCGCCGTGGGCCTGCCGCTTTCCGATGTCGACCGCCAGATGTACTTCGTGGAAGGCGAAGGCGAGCTCTCCCCTATCGCCTGCGCCTACATCCGCGCGCGCGGCGCCGACCGCCTGTGCTCATACGGCGACTGGGCGGCGCTTTCCGACGAATGCGACGCCGACGTCGCCCGCTACCTCGCGCTGGAGGTGTCCGACGGCATCATCGCGCCGAGCTACACCGATGAGGCGCTCGAGATCCTGAAAACCAAGAAGAAGGGCAACTACAACGTCGTGCAAATCGACGCCGATTACGTCTGCGCCGAGCAAGAATGCAAGGACGTGTTCGGCATCACGTTCGAGCAGGGGCACAACTTCTTCAAGATCGACGAGGGGCTGCTTTCCAACGTCGTCACCGAGAACAAGGAGATTCCCGAAGCTGCCAAGATCGACCTCATCGTGGCGCTCATCACGCTGAAGTACACGCAGTCGAATTCGGTGTGCTACGTGAAGGACGGCCAGGCCATCGGCGTGGGCGCCGGCCAGCAGAGCCGAATCCACTGCACGCGCTTGGCGGGCAGCAAGGCCGACACGTGGTATTTGCGCCAGCATCCGAAGGTGCTCGGCCTGCCGTTCCTCGACGACATCCGCCGCCCGAACCGCGACAACGCCATCGACGTGTACATCTCGGACGAGTGCGACGACGTGCTGCGCGACGGCGAGTGGCAGAAGGTCTTCAAGGAGCAACCCGAGGCGCTGACCGCGGAAGAGAAGCGCGCGTGGATCGCCACGCAGTCGGGCGTTTCGGTGGGCTCGGACGCGTTCTTCCCCTTCGGCGACAACGTCGAGCGCGCGCGCAAATCGGGCGTGGCCTACATCGCCGAGCCGGGCGGTTCCATCCGCGACGACAACGTCATCGAGACCGCGAACAAGTATGGCATCGCCATGGCCTTCACCGGCATGCGCCTGTTCCACCACTAGAGAGCACTTCCACATCGGCCAATCCGCGTGAATAGGTGCAAAACCCTGAATCTCGAACATGAAATGCACGAGATTGCGGGTTTTGCACCTCGAAAGGGTCCATTTCGGGTGCACAACCCGCAATTTTGGCCAGTTTCAGGTGCAGAACCCGCAATCTGGAGCATCGAGTGCTCGAAATGCGAGGTTTTGCACCTGGATGCGACGTTAGTCCGCGAACTTCCGGGCGAGGGCGGCGGCGACGTGCTCGGGCACGAAGCGCTCGACCGGGCTGCCGAGGCTGGCGAGCTCGCGCACGATCGACGACGACAGGTACATGTACTGCGGCGGCGACATGATGAAGACGGTTTCCAAATCGCGGGAAAGCTCGTAGTTCAGCGCCGCCATCTGGAACTCGTACTCGAAGTCGGTCACGGCGCGCAAGCCCTTCACGAGCGCATGGGCGCCTTGCGCCTTCGCGAAATCGACGAGCAGCCCGTCGAACGGCTCGACGCGCACGTTGGGAAGGTGCGCTGTCGCCTCGCGCGCCAACTCGGTGCGCTCCTCGAGCGAGAACAGCGGGTTCTTGCCGGGTGAAGCTGCGACCGCGACGACTACTTCATCCATGAGCTGCGCCGCGCGCGTGATGACGTCGAGATGCCCGTATGTGATGGGATCGAACGTGCCCGGAGTTATCGCTCGTTTCATGCTGTCCCCTTCCGATGTGCCCAGCGTGTCGAAATGGCCAGGCAAGAACGACACGCCGCTAGTTCATCACGCCTATGGTAACGCCTGTCTTGCCGTATTTCCGCGAGGGCCGCACATCGCAGCCGATTTCCTCGAGCGCGGCCGAAACCGCATCGGCTGCCTTCATGTCGTGCTCGTACACGAGGATGGCGCCTGACGCCACCTGCCCCGCTTCGGCAAGCGCCTGTATCGCCGCGAGCACCTCGCGGGCATCGTAGGCGTACGGTGGATCGAGGAACACCAGGTCGAACGCATGGGGCGTGACCTTGGGCAACCCTGCGAGCACGTCGCGGCGCATGATGGCGGCCCGGTTAGCCTCGAGCCCGCACGAGCGCACGTTGCGTTCCAGCACCTTGGCGGCTTTCGGATCGCGCTCGACGAACGCCGCGAACGCCGCGCCGCGCGAAAGCGCCTCGATACCGAGCGCTCCCGAACCCGCGAAGGCGTCGAGCACGATGGCGTCCTCGAACCCCCCGCGCAAGCTGAACAGCGAGCTGAACAGCGCCTCGCGAACACGGTCGATCGTGGGCCGCGTGCCTTCCCCCTCGGGGGCGGAAATCGTCTTTCCCCGCAGTTCGCCGGCAACGATGCGCATGGCTATCCTCCTGATACGTCTTCTGCGCGCTTGTACACGACGCGCGCCTCGCGCGCCAACGCGCGATACTGAGCAGACTGAAGCGACGGGTCCTCTTCGAGAATCGCCTCGGCATCGGCGTGAGCCGCCTCGATGAGCTTCCCGTCGCGCACCACGTTCACGAGCTTCAACAGCGATGCGCCATGCTGGCGGTTCCCCAGGATGTCGCCCTCGCGGCGCAGCGACAGGTCGTACGATGCGAGCTCGAAGCCGTCGTCGGTGCGCTCCATCGCGGCGAGGCGCTCGAGCGCCTTCTCGCTCTTGGTGCCGGACACCAGGTGAACCTCGCCGGGAAGATCGCCGCGGCCCACGCGTCCTCGCAGCTGGTGCAGCTGCGACAGGCCGAACCGGTCGGCGTCTTCCACGATCATGACCGTGGCGTTGGGCACGTCGACGCCGACTTCGATGACCGTCGTCGCCACGAGCACGCCGATTTCCCCCGTACGGAACCGGTCCATGACCTCTTGTTTCTCGGCGGCGGGAAGCTTGCCGTGCACGAGCCCCACCTCGTAGTCGACGAACACCTTCGACTGCAGAAACGCCGCTTCGGCTTCGGCGGCGGCCGCATTGCCGCCCGTCATGTCGCGCTCGTCCTCGATGGCAATGCGCTCGAACTCGTACACGTCCTCCTCTTCGTCGCGCCCGCCCTTCTTCTTCTCGGAATCGGGCTGCTTCTCGCCGACGAGCGGGCACACGACGTACACCTGCTCGCCGCGCGCGAGCGCCGCCTGCGCCGCATCGTAGGCCTGCCCGCGGTCGGAAAGCGTGTGCAGAAACGTCTTGCGCGGCGCCGTCGCCTTGGGGCGCTCCTTTATATATGAGAGCGACAAGTTGCCGAACAGCGCCAACGCGAGCGTGCGGGGAATGGGCGTCGCCGTCAGGTACAGCGCATCGGGACACTCACCTTTCGCCAGCAGGGCAGCGCGTTGGTCGACGCCGAAGCGCTGCTGCTCGTCGATGACGGCGAGCGTGCACTTCGCCAGCACCACATCGTCTTCCAGCAGGGCATGCGTGCCGAACAGCACGGACAGCTCACCGGAAGCGGCGCGTTCCAAGATGCCCGCGCGCTCGTCGGGCTGCGCAGAGCCCGTCAGGATATCCCAGGTCACGCCCGCGGCATCGAGCAGCGGGCCCAGGCTTGCCGCGTGCTGGCGCGCGAGGATTTCCGTCGGCGCCATGAACAGCGCCTGCCCGCCCGTATCCGCCGCCGCAGCACACGCGAAGGCCGCCACGATCGTCTTGCCGGTGCCAACGTCGCCGAGCAGCATGTGGTTGGCAGCGCGCGGCGCCGCCATGCGGGCCAGGATGTCGTCGCGTGCGGCGATTTGCTCGCCGGTAAGCTCGAACGGCACGGCAGCGGCAAGCGCCGTTGTCGCAGGACCGTCCGTCACGTGCTCGACGGCTTGGCGCCCCTCGCTTCGCTTTCCGCCTTCCTGCATGAGCATAAGCTCGAGCAAGAGCACTTCCTCGTATGCAAGGCGGCGGCGCGCCTGGCGTTGCTCGTCCATCGTGTGGGGAAAGTGGATGCTGTTCAGGGCGCTGTTGCGGCTCATCAGCCGGTATTTCGCTCGCAACGCCAGCGGCAGCGGGTCTATGACGCCCGCGACCTCTTCGAGCGCGTTGCCCACGAGCCGACGCATCATCCCCGCCTTTATGGCGGCCGTCAGCGGATGCACGGGCACGATCATGCCGTGGAAGTCCTCGCCCGCACCTTCCAACTGCTCGATGTAGGGGTTCGTCATGCGCTTGTAGCCGTAGTTGAACGCCACTTCGCCCGACACAGCCACCGTCGCGCCCTTTTTCAACTGGTCGGCGAGCCATGGCTGGCTGAACGCCGTGATGATGAGCACGCCCGTGTCGTCGACGATGGTGACCTCGGCCAACACGACGCGCGGCTTCGGACGCTTCACCTTCACCTCGTGGACGCGCGCCTTGATGGTGCACGTGTCGCCGATGCGGGCGCCGGCAATCGTCGCCACGCGCGACATGTCGATGTAGCGGCGCGGGTAGTTGCCCGCCAAATCGCGCACGGTCGAGATGCCCAGCTTGCCGAGCGCCTGGGCGCGTTTGGGGCTGACGAGCCGCACCGACGTTACCGGCGCATCGAGCGCCAGCGTTGCTTTCGTGCGGTCGATTTCCCGTGTGGCCTTTTCCGTCATGGGTTCACTTTACCAATAAACC
>CAJOIP010000034.1 GCA_905234785.1 uncultured Eggerthellaceae bacterium | reverse complement strand
GTCACGCTGGACGAGGGCAACGGATGGAAGGCCACGATAACCGGCCTGCCCAAGTACGCGGCAGGCGAGGAAATCGTCTACACCTGGACCGAAGGCGAGCTGCCCGCGGGCTACGCGCTTACCGGCACGGCGAAGAGCGGCACAGTCACCACGCTGACGAACTCGTACCAGCCCCAGACGACGTCCGTTTCCATCCGCAAGGTGTGGAACGACAACGGCAACCAGGACGGCCTGCGTCCGCCGACGCTTCCCGTCACGCTTTCCAACGGCCAGACCGTCACGCTGAGCGAGGCTAACAACTGGACTGCGGAAATCACCGGCTTACCCATGTACGCAGCTGGCGAGCTGATTTCGTACGCGTGGAACGAGACCAGCATGCCTGCCGGCTACGCGTTGTCGGGTACTGCGATCGAGGGCCTTATCACCTCGGTCAGCAACGCTCATACGCCCGAGACCACCGAAGCCACGGTGACGAAGATCTGGAACGACGCGAACGACCAGGACGGCATCCGCCCGACGTCGCTCACCGTCACGCTCTCCGACGGCCAGAGCGTCACGCTGGACGAGGGCAACGAGTGGACGGCGACGATCACCGGCCTGCCGAAGTACGAGAACGGCCAGGAGATCGAGTACACCTGGACAGAAGGCGCGTTGCCCGCGGGTTACACGCTGAGTGGCACCTCCAAGCAGGGCACCGTCACCACCATCACCAACACGCATGTTCCCGAAACCACCGAAGCTACGGTGACGAAGGTCTGGGCCGATAACGAGAACCAGGACGGCAAGCGCCCCGAGACCTTGACGGTCACGCTCTCCAACGGCCAGAGCGTCACGCTGAACGAAGAGAACGGCTGGACGGCCACGATCGAGGGCCTGCCCAAGTACGCGGCCGGCGAGGAAATCGAGTACACCTGGACGGAGTCTGAAGCCGGCCTGCCCGAGGGCTACACGCTGACGAACACGGCGAAGGAAGGCCTCGTCACGACGCTCACCAACTCCTACACGCCCGAGAACGTAGACGTCACGGTACGCAAGGTCTGGGACGACGCCGACAACCAGGACGGCATGCGCCCGGCATCGCTCGCGGTCACGCTCTCGAACGGCAAGACCGTCACGCTGAGCGCTGGCAACAACTGGGAGGCCACGATCGAGGGCCTGCCGAAGTACGCGGCAGGCGAGGAAATCGAGTACACCTGGACGGAAGGCGAGCTCCCGGAGGGCTACGAGCTCACCAACACCGAGGTCGCCGGCGAGGGCCTCGTCACGACGCTGACGAACACGCACACGCCCGAGCTCACCGAGGCCACCGTGAAGAAGGTCTGGGCCGATAGCGAGAACCAGGACGGCAAGCGCCCGACGTCGCTCACCGTCACGCTCTCCAACGGTGCCAAGGTGACGCTCACCGAGGACAACGGCTGGCAGGCCACGGTCGGCGAGTTGCCCAAGTACAAGAACGGCAAGGAGATCGAGTACACCTGGACCGAGGACGCGCTGCCTTCCGGCTACACGCTGACGAACACGGCGAAGGCGGGCACCATTACGACGCTGACCAACTCATACGACACCGAGAAGACGTCGGCGACGGTCGAAAAGGTCTGGGACGACGCCGATAACCAGGACGGCATGCGCCCGACGTCGCTCACGGTACGGCTTTCCAATGGCGACGAGGTTGTGTTGGATGCGGCCAACAACTGGAAAGCGACTGTCGGCAACCTGCCTGCCTACAGCAACGGCCAGCTGATCGATTACACCTGGAGCGAAGTTGATTTGCCCGAGGGCTATCACCTCAGCAACACGGCTGTGAACGGCACCATCACGACGCTTACGAATAAGCACGTGCCCGAGAAGACCTCGGCCACCGTGAAGAAGGTCTGGGACGACGCAGAGAACCAGGACGGCAAGCGCCCGACAGCGCTTTCCGTCGAGCTTTCGAACGGCAGCCGCGTGACGCTCAACAGTGCCAACAACTGGGAGGCCACGATCGACGGCCTTCCCAAGTACAAGGATGGCGCCGAGATTGCCTACACGTGGTCCGAGGTCGACCTGCCCGACACGTACTCGCTGACGAACACCGAAGTGTCCGGCGAGGGCCTGGTGACGACGCTGACCAACACTCATGCGCCGGAGAAGACCTCGGCGACCGTGAAGAAGGTCTGGGACGATGTGAACGACCAGGATGGCATCCGCCCGTCCGAGCTCACGGTCACGCTCTCCGACGGCCAGAGCGTCACGCTGGACGAGGCCAACAACTGGACGGCCACCATCGAGGGCCTGCCCAAGTACGAGAACGGCAAGGAAATCGAGTACACCTGGACCGAGGGCGAGCTGCCTTCAGGCTACACGCTGACGAACACGGCGAAGGAAGGTCTCGTCACGACGCTGACCAACACGCACGTGCCCGAGAAGACGTCGGCCACGGTGAAGAAGGCCTGGGACGACGCCGACAACCAGGACGGCAAGCGCCCGGCTGAGATCACGGTCACGCTTTCGAATGACCAAAGCGTCACGCTCTCCGAGGCCAACAACTGGACGGCCACGATTGACGGCCTGCCCAAGTACGCGGCCGGCAAGGAGATCGTCTACACCTGGGCCGAGGGCGAGATGCCCGAGGGCTATGCGCTGACGGATACGTCGAGGAACGGCGTTGTCACGACGCTGACCAATTCCTATTCGCCCGAGGAAACCTCCGCCACCGTGAGGAAGGTCTGGGACGACGCCGAGAACCAGGACGGCAAACGTCCGGCCGAGCTGACGGTTGCGCTTTCCGACGGCACGGAGGTTACGCTGAACGCGGCCAACGGCTGGCAGGAAACCGTGACGGGCTTGCCGAAGTACGCCGACGGCAAGGAAATCGCCTATAC
The DNA here is from genome assembly GCA_905234785.1 of uncultured Eggerthellaceae bacterium. GTDB lineage: Bacteria > Actinomycetota > Coriobacteriia > Coriobacteriales > Eggerthellaceae > UBA9715. The sequence continues at coordinate 17,806 of CAJOIP010000034.1, read as the reverse complement.
CTGGACCGAATCGGCCGAAGGCCTGCCGCAGGGTTATTCGCTCACGGGCAGCACCAAGGACGGCACGGTCACGACGCTCACCAACTCCTACACGCCGGAGGTGACGAAGGCCACCGTGACGAAGGTCTGGGCCGATAACGAGAACCAGGACGGCAAGCGCCCCGAGACGCTGACGGTCGCGCTCTCCAACGGCCAGAGCGTCACGCTGAACGAAGAGAACGGCTGGACTGCCACGGTCGAGAACCTGCCCAAGTACGCGAACGGCAAGGAGATCGAGTACACCTGGACCGAGGGCGCGATGCCCGAGGGCTACACGCTCTCCGACATGTCTAAGAACGGCATCGTCACGACGCTCACCAACTCCTACACGCCGGAGGTGACGAAGGCCACCGTGAAGAAGGTCTGGGACGACGCGAGCGACCAGGACGGCAAGCGCCCCGAGACGCTGACGGTCGCGCTCTCCAACGGCCAGAGCGTCACGCTCTCCGAGGCCAACAACTGGACGGCCACCATCGAGGGCCTGCCCAAGTACGCGGCCGGCGAGGAGATCGCCTACACGTGGACCGAGAGCGCGATGCCCGAGGGCTACACGCTGACGAGCACGGCGAAGGAAGGCCTCGTCACGACGCTCACCAACTCCTACACGCCGGAACTCGTCGACGTTACCGTGAAGAAGGTTTGGGACGACGCCAACAACCAGGACGGCAAGCGCCCGGTGAACCTGAACGTCGTGCTTTCCAACGGCATGCAGGTGACGCTCGACGCCGCCAACGAGTGGACCCAGACGATTCGGGACCTGCCCAAGTACGCGGCTGGTGAGGAGATCGTCTACAGCTGGACCGAAATCGGCCTGCCCGAAGCGTATACGCTTACCGGCACGGCAACCGACGGCATTGTCACGACGCTCACGAACTCGTATGACACCGAAGAGACGACGGCGACCGTGAAGAAGGTCTGGAACGACAACGAGGACCAGGACGGCATCCGCCCGACATCGCTTACCGTCACGCTTTCCAACGGTACCGCAGTCGAGCTTAACGCAGCCAACGGTTGGGAGGCCACGGTCGAGCACCTGCCGGTGTACAGCGATGGCGTCCCCATCACTTACACCTGGACCGAAGGCGAGCTGCCCGAGGGCTACAAGCTGACCGACGTATCCGTGAACGGCACAGTCACCACGCTGACCAACACGCACACGCCGGAGAAGACGTCGGCGACCGTGAGGAAGGTCTGGGACGACGCCGAGAACCAGGACGGCAAGCGCCCGACATCGCTGACCGTGGCGCTTTCCAACGGCGACCGCGTGACGCTGAACGAAGCCAACGAGTGGACCCAGACGATTCAAGACCTGCCCAAGTACGCGGCCGGCAAGGAAATCACCTACAGCTGGACCGAGGTCGATCTGCCCGTGGGTTACACGCTGAGCAATACCGAGAAGGACGGTCTCGTCACCACGCTGACCAACACGCACGCGCCCGAGAAGACGTCGGCGACCGTGAAGAAGGTCTGGGACGACGCGAACGACCAAGACGGCATCCAGCCCGAGTCGCTCACCGTGGCGCTTTCCAACGGCGCCGAAGTGACGCTCGACGCCGACAACGGTTGGGAGGCCACGGTCGAGGACCTGCCGAAGTACGCGAACGGCAAGGAAATCGCCTACACGTGGACCGAGGTCGACCTACCGAGCGGGTACGCGCTGAGCGATACGTCCGTGAGCGGGACGGTGACGACGCTCACCAACACGCACACGCCCGACGTGACATCCGCTACCGTGAGGAAGGTCTGGGACGACGCCGAGAACCAGGACGGCATCCGCCCGGCGTCGCTGACCGTGGCGCTTTCCAATGGCGCAGAGGTCGAGCTTAACGCCGCCAACGGCTGGACCGCCACGATCGGCAACCTGCCCAAGTACGCGGCCGGCGAGCCGATTGTCTACACGTGGACCGAGTCCGAAGCCGGCCTGCCCGAGGGCTACACGCTGAGCAACGCCGAGATTGAAGGGCTCGTCACCACGCTGACGAACTCTTACAGCCCCGAGGAAACCTCCGCAACCGTCACTAAGGTTTGGAACGACAACGAGGACCAGGACGGCATCCGCCCGGCGTCACTGACCGTCGCGCTTTCCAACGGAGACGAGGTCGAGCTTAACGCCGCCAACGGCTGGACCGCCACGGTGACGGGCCTGCCGAAGTACGCCAACGGCGGTCAGCCCATCACCTACACCTGGACCGAAGGCGAGATGCCTGCGGGTTACACGCTCACCGACACGTCCGTAAACGGCACAGTCACCACGCTAACCAACACGCACGTGCCCGAGCAGACGTCGGCGACCGTGAAGAAGGTCTGGGACGACGCGAACGACCAAGACGGCATCCAGCCCGAATCGCTCACCGTGGCCCTTTCCAACGGCACCGAGGTGACGCTTAACGCCGACAACAACTGGACGGCCACCATCGAGGGTCTGCCGAAGAACGCGAACGGCAAGGAAATCGTCTACAGCTGGACCGAAATCGGCCTGCCCGAGGGCTACGCGCTCTCCGGCACGTCGAAGGACGGTATTGTCACCACGCTGACCAACACGCACGTTCCCGAAACGACGGCAGTGACGGTCGGCAAGACGTGGAGCGACAACGAGAACCAGGACGGCATGCGCCCGACGAGCATCACGGTGCACCTGTTCGCCGATGGCGCAGAGGTCGACTCCGCTGTTATCGAGGCTGATGCAAGCGGCGCATGGAGCCACCGCTTCGCCGACCTGCCCGTGTACCGCAACGGCGGCACGCCGATCGTCTACACGACGACCGAGGACGTCGTGAGCGGGTATGCGACGGAGATTTCGGGCTTCGGCGTTGTGAACTCGCTGCGCACGGGCGACTTGGTCGTCACGAAGGCGGTCGAGAACACCACGGCGCCTACGCGCTTCGCCTTCACGGTGACGCTCGACGACGAGCGCGTGAGCGGCCAGCACGGCGACATGACGTTCGTCGACGGCGTGGCCACGTTCGAACTCGCCGGCGGCGAGAGGGCCATCGCCTCGAAGCTGCCTGCAGGCGTCGGCTACACCGTGACCGAGGAACCGGTCGTGGGCTACGAGGCCACGTCGACGGGCGCCACGGGCACCATCGTGGCTGGCGACGTTTCGACGGCGGCCTTCACCAACGTGTACAACGCATCTGCGAGTGCCGAGTTCGTGGCTATGAAGGCGCTCGACGGCCGCACGCTCGGCCCGGCCGAGTTCTCGTTCGCGCTGAGCGAGAAGGATGCCGAAACCGGCGAGCTGTCGTTTGTCGGCGATGCCGTGAACAACGGCGCTGGCGAGGTGCGCTTCGGCGCCATCCGCTACACGCTCGACGATCTCGGCCTGCATGATTACGTCCTGACCGAGACCGCCGGCAGCTTGCTCGGCGTGACCTACGATTCGCACGCTCACGAGTTCAGCGTCGACGTAACCGACAACGGCGACGGCACGCTGGGGCTGGCGTTCGACGGCGTCGAGCAGATGCCCGAGTCGGGTACGTATTCCATCAACACCGGTGCGACGTTCGGAAACAAGTACGCGCCGTCTGGCTCGGTCGAGCTTGAAGCGACCAAGGTGCTTGAAGGCGCGACGCTCGAGGCGGGCGCTTACACGTTCGAGGTGACGACTGGCGTGGGCGACGATCGCAGGGTCATCGCAACCGCCACGAACGACGCCGACGGCAACGTGAAGTTCCCGGCGCTCACGTTCTCGGCAGCCGGAACGTACAAGTACACGATTTCCGAGGTCGTCCCCGCGAACGCGCAGACGCTTGGCGAGCTTTTGGTTGCCAACGGCGTCGCGTATGACACGCATGCGGTCGACGTGACCATCGTCACGACCGACGACTTCCACGGCAACCTGAACTGCGCGGTGTCGTACGACGGCGTGGCTGTCGAAGAGGGCGGCGCGGCGACGTTCGAGAACAGCAAGGTGCCCGACACCGAGTACCCGCTTGTGGCCACGAAGCACATGCAGGGCCGCGAGTTCAACGCCGGCGACGCCTTCACCTTCACCGTCACGGCTGACGAAGGCGCGCCGCTTCCCGAGAATACGTCGATGACGATTGCCCCCGCAAGCGGCACCGAGGCGCCGATCGACTTCGGCAACATCGTGTTCACAACCGACGATTTGGGCAAGACGTACACGTATACCATCGCCGAGGAGCGTTCGGGCGAAACTGTGGGCGGCTTGCAGTACGACCCGTTCGCCCACTGGGTGAAGCTGACCGTCGTCGATGCGGGCGACGGCACGATGGGCGTGCGCGCCACGTACCAGAACGACGGCGACGGCATCGTCTTCACCAACACCTACACCGCCGAGGCCGAGGCTGTCCTGACCGCCACGAAGATGCTCGAAGGCCGCGATTTGGCCGACGGCGAGTTCTTCTTCGAGCTGTCGGGCGGCAACCTCGAGGCGCCGCTGCATGCAAGCGCGGCTGCCGACGGCACCGTGGCGTTCGCGCCGCTGAAGTTCACGCAGGACGATGCCGGCAAGGACTTCACGTACACGATCTCCGAGACGCGGGGCACGCTGGGCGGCGTGACGTACGACGAGAGCACGTACGACGTCACCTTGCACGTGACCGATGCCGGCGACGGCACTATGAGCGTGTCGTACGACTGGGGCGAGGCAGGGGCCGCGCCGGTGTTCCGCAACACGTACCGCACCGAGCCCACGTCGGTTGCGCTCGAGGCGCACAAGATGCTCGTGGGCGGCACGCTGACCGGCGGCGAGTTCTCGTTCACGCTGACGGGTGTTTCCGAGAACGCCGCGGGCACGGCTCAGACCGCCACGAACGACGCTGACGGCCTGGTGAGCTTCGACGCGATCGACTACGACGCCGCCGGCGTGTACGAATACACCATCGCCGAGGTCGTTCCCGCTGATGCGACCGACAACGGCGACGGCACGTTCACCAGCGCTGACGGCATCGTGTATGACGGCGCCGAGCATACGGCGACCGTCACGGTCACCGACAACGGCTACGGCAAGCTCGTGGCCGAAGTTGCATACGACGAGCCGGCGGGCATCAGCTTCGGCAACACGGCGCTCGCCCGAACGGGCTTCGAGTTCGACAAGTACTACTTCGGAGGCGTGGGCACGTTCGACTTCACGCTGACGGCGACCGATTCAGAAGGCGTCGCGCGCGCAGGCTCGCCGGTCGACTACTCCGATGCGGAATCCATCGTCGATGACGGCGCGACGGCATTCACCGCGACCGTGCAAAACGGCGCCTTCGCGGGCAATGCGGCCAAGGTCGTGTTCCCCGAAATCGCTTACGCGGCCGATGGCGAGTACTACTACCTGGTCGTCGAGGACGAGCCGAGCTCGGCCGACATGATCGCCGACAGGGCGCAGTACTTGGTGCACGTGACCGTTGCGGACGGCGTCGCTGCGGAGCCGGTGTACGAGCTCATCTACGACGGCGTGAACTACGGCGCGACCACCGACCGCTCGTTCTACAACAACTCGGCCGTCACGCTCGGGTTCGACAGCCTGTCCACGCAGAGCTACACCGACATGGGCCAGCGCGTCAGCGTGTACCCCGAGGCCAAGAAGTACCTGAACGGCTCGACTGACCAACTTGTGGGCGACGACTTCACGTTCGAGCTCATCGACCAGGCGACCGGTCAGACCATCGCCATGGGCACCAACGACGAGGCGGGCAATGTGGCGTTCTTCGACGAGGACACCGATCCGGGCCTCGTGTACGACGAGCCGGGCGAGTACTACTACCTCATGCGCGAGGTGGCGGGCGACGAAGCCGGCATGACGTACGACGACAGCACCATCCTTATGACGGTGTCGGTCACGCAGACCGACGAGGGGCTGGCGGCCGATGTGACGTACAACGGCCCCGGCGGTGCCGAGCCTGCCTTCTACAACACGCGCGAGGGCATGGACGTCGAGGTTTACAAGGTGAGCCGCTTCGGTGGCGAGGGCCTCGATGACTGCACCTACGCCCTGTGGATGGCGGGCGAGAACGGCGACGTCCTCCTGCAAGAGGCTACGTCCGACGAAACCGGCCGCATCATCTTCAAGGACGTTGCGCTGATCGCCGGGCAGAAGTACTTCTTCAAGGAAGTCGAGGCGCCGAAGGGCCACACGGTCGACCCGTACCGCACGGCGTACTTCTCGCTGAACGAGACGGGCGACGCACTCGTGCTCGTCGAGGACACGGCGTCGGACGGCTGGCACAGCGCCAACGAGAACATCGAGCTTGACAAGGCGAACGGCGAGGAGAACTAAGATGGTTGAACGAAGCTTCCAGGTTTATCCCGTAGGGGCGCGATTAACCGCGCCCGCGCGCGAAGCGCGGTTCATACGCTTCACAGCGCTCTTCTGCGCATGCGCGCTCGTCGCATTCGCGCTCGCGTGCGTGGCGTTCACCGCGCCCGCCCACGCCAAAGTGCTCGAGGCGCCCACCACGGTGGCCGACGACATCACGCGCCTGCACGTGAACAAGCTCGACGCCGACACGCATGAGCCCGTCATCGGCGCGACGATGGTGATCGTCGACGAGGATGGCAACACGGTCGCCGAGTGGGTGAGCGATGGTTCCACGTTCAAGATCGAGAAGGGGCTCGATGTCGACGTCGTGTACACCCTGAAGGAGCTGAACGCGCCCGAGGGGTATTCGACGATCAGCCCCATATCGTTCACGGTCGATCCGATCGAGGGCAACGGCATCATCATCAACTCGGGCGACGAGTCGCAGTTCGACCTGCGCATGGAGTTCTCGAGCCTCGCAGAGGGCGTGCAGAACAAGCTGAACCTGTACGACAAGGCGGGCGACATCTACGCCGAGACGGTGGTGACCGAAACGCGCCCGACGCCGAGCAGCCCGACCAAGGGCGTCGCCCCCAAAACCGGCGACGAAGCCCCGCTGACCACGGTCGCCATCTTGGTCGTCGCCGGCATCCTCGCCATCGCCGTCCTGCAGATCCCCAAGCGCCGCATGACGAAGTAGCGGCACGTCGAATACGCACCGCAACCGAGCGCCCCGCAAAACCGCGGGGCGCTCTTCTTTTGTCATCCAAACGGCCTAAGGCTGTTTGGATGACCTCTGACATGAAATTGGAAATCGGCCCTGGCAGGGCTTCTATCACGCGCTCATCTTTGACGTGTGCGGACCCTGTTGTCAATAATAAACAATGATTAAAATACGTATTGAATAACTGCGGTGGGGGGGGGTATACTCGAAACGCTACTATAGCAATTTGGTAACGCGCCTGTTGAAGCGCCCGAAACGGGAAACGCCTCGTAGGCAAAAAAGGAGAGGAGATAGAATGACAAACACGCAGGTTTCGACCGCGAGGAAGTTCGCCGTCGCCGCCTTCTCAGGCGTCGTGGCGCTTTCCCTCATGCTTCCCACCCAGCTGGCATTCGCCGATTACAACGTCGGCGACCAAACGTACAGCGGCACGGAAGATAAAAGCGGTGAAGGTTCTGAAGGCGGCACCTGGAGCTACACCGCCGAAGGCCAGGAAATGACCCTCGTCGACTACGTGGGTGCAGCAATCTCCGCTACCGAGCAAGATCTCAACATCCAGCTCGAAGGCGACAACAAGGTTGAATCCAGAATCAACGTTCAGGGTGGCAACCTTACCATTACGGGCGATAGCTCCGTATACGGCGAGAACAAGCCGGGCCTGACCATCACGGAATCTGCTCGTGACGCCGAAAACGCCAAGGAGTACGCGAACTATAAGTCGAACGGCTACATTTCCGCAACGAGCAACTACCGCAGTGAGGACAAGGATGGCAAGGGTAGCGTCACCATCAAGGACGTGAACCTTGCGTTCGAAACCGACCAGGCGAGCATCAGCGCACAAAACGGCGATTTGACCATTCAGGATTCGAAGATTGACCCGTCGAGCGACGGAACGCTGTCCATCAGCGCAACCGGACGGGATAATGGCAACACCATCGAGAAGGATGTCCTGCTCAAGGGTTCCGAGATTACGGCGACGAGTGTCCATGCATCTGGCACGCTCACCATCGACAACACCAACCTGACGGTGAACAAGCCGAGCGACTGGGACGAAACGAACAAGAGCATGCTTGAGTGGTACAAACGCAATTTCAACTACGATTACAAGTGGCTCGAGCATGCCGTGTCTGCTACCAAGATTGTCCTCAAGGGTGAAGAGAACGGCACGGTTGTTGATGCGGTTGACCATTTGGGCAAGGCTTACCAGTACCTCACCACTGGCTCCGATGACAAGATCGAGCTGAAGGCTTCTTCTACCCCGGCGTACTGGGGCGGTACCAAGGGCATGCCGGCTACGGGCGATGCCACGATGCCGCTGGCTGTCGGCCTGAGCATCACGGCCATGGCTGCTGCTGGCTTCGTCCTGTACTCCCGCAAGAGCGCTTACGCAGGCAAGCACGTGAAGTAACCAAGCTTCGAGCATGACGTTCCACCAAGCGGCCGCCTTCACAGGTGGCCGCTTTGCTTTTGCTGAGCAAAGGTGTTCTAGCCCGATTTCCCATTCATTTCGATTCTTTTTTACCAGTACCGAGTTTTCGGGGTAAGTTATATGCAAGAAGAATTGAAAACGCGGAACGTGGCAATCTGTGACCTGGGAAAACGTTGAGGCCGAATTCAATTCGGCAAAATTTTGCCGGGATTTCTTTGCTGTCCGGTTAAATCTTACCGCGAACTTGTTCGTCTGGAAGAAAAAGGGCGAACTGCATTGGCGGAGCTTTTCAATTGGAAGGAATTGCCCGACGAGAATCGGCGTCAACACCCGGCTGGAAGAAAGGGCGCCTTCACAGGTGGCCGCTTTGCTTGCAGCACCCATCATCCAAACAGCCTAAGGCTACTTGGATGACCTATAATAGGTGGGTTGCAATTGAGCGTTAGAAAGGTGGGCGCATGAAGGCCTACAACCCGCATGAGATAGAACCGCGCTGGCAGGGCGTTTGGGCCGAAACCGGGCAAGACGCCGTGCGCGAGGACGGCAGCAAGCCGAAGAAGTACGTGCTCGAGATGTTCCCGTACCCGTCGGGCGACATCCACATGGGCCACGTCAGCAACTACACGTACGGCGACGTGCTCGCGCGCTTCAGCCGCATGCAGGGCTTCGACGTGCTGCACCCGATGGGCTGGGACGCGTTCGGCCTGCCGGCGGAAAACGCCGCCATCAAGCACAAGAGCCACCCCGCCAAGTGGACGTACGCCAACATCGACACGCAGCAGGCGAGCTTCCAGCGCATGGGCTTCTCCTACGACTGGGACCGCAAGGTCGTGGCGTGCGACCCCGAGTACTACCGCTGGGGCCAGTGGATCTTCCTGAAGTTCTGGGAACGCGGGCTGGTCGAGCGCCGCAACTCGCCGGTCAACTGGTGCCCCGATTGCGGCACCGTGCTCGCAAACGAGCAGGTCATCGAAGGTCGTTGCTGGCGCTGCGATTCCGAAGTGGAAAAGCGCGACCTCACTCAGTGGTACTTCAAGATCACCGACTACGCGCAGGAGCTGCTCGACGATCTCGACCAGCTCGACGGCTGGCCCGAGCGCGTGAAGCAGCAGCAGGCCAACTGGATCGGCCGCTCCGAAGGCGCCGAGGTGGAGTTCCTGCTCTGCGACAAGGACGGCAACGCGCCCGCCAACCCGACCGATGACGACTACATCACCGTGTTCACCACGCGCGCCGACACGCTGTTCGGATGCAGCTTCTTCGTGGTGGCGCCCGAGTACAAGCCGCTGCCCGATATGGTGGCCGGCATGCCCAACGAGCAGGCGGTGCTCGACCTCATCGCCGCGTCGGCAAAGGTAACGGCCGTGCAGCGCGCGCAGGGCGACCACGAGAAGCACGGCGTGTTCACGGGCCGTTACGTGGTGAACCCCATCAACGGCGAGAAGGTGCCCGTGTGGGTGGCCGACTACGTCGTGGCCGATTACGGCACCGGCGCGGTCATGGCCGTGCCGTGCGGCGACCAGCGCGACTTCGAGTTCGCCAAGAAGTACGACCTGCCCATCGTGCCCATCATCCTGGAAGACGGCGACCCGCTGTTCGCCCAGCTGAGCGGCGAGCAGGAACGCGTCGTCACGTCGGTCGACTGGGAGGCCGCCATGGCCGCCGAGGGCACGCTCGTGCAGTCGGGCCCCTACACCGGCATGCGCGGCGGCAAGCATTCGGAAGGCGAGGCGGCCATCGTCACCGAGCTCGAGCGCATGGGTCGCGGCCGGCGCAAGGTGGAGTTCCGCCTGCGCGACTGGCTCATCTCGCGCCAGCGCTACTGGGGCAACCCGATTCCCGCCATCCACTGCCCGACCTGCGGCGTGGTGCCCGTGCCGGAGGAGGACCTGCCGGTTCGCCTGCCCGAGGACATCGACCTGGCCGCCGGCGAGACGCTCGCCACGCACGAGGGCTTCGCGAAGTGCACGTGCCCGAAATGCGGCGGCGAGGCGCGTCGCGAGACCGACACCATGGACACGTTCACGTGTTCCAGCTGGTACTACATGCGCTACACCGACCCGCACAACGACGTGGCGCCGTTCGACTCGGACAAGGCCAACCGCTGGCTGCCGGTCGACCAGTACATCGGCGGCATCGAGCACGCCATCCTGCACCTGCTGTACAGCCGTTTCTTCACGAAGGTGCTGCGCGACATGGGCATGCTCGACTTTGACGAGCCGTTCACGAACCTGCTGTGCCAGGGCATGGTGCTCGATGCGAACGGCGAGGTCATGAGCAAGTCGAAGGGCAACGTCGTGTCGCCCGAGGAGATGATCGCCGAGTACGGCGCCGACGCCGTGCGCGCCACCATGCTGTTCATGGGCCCGCCCGACAAGGAGAAGCTCTGGAACGAGGACGGACTGGCGGGCATCTACAAGTTCCTGAACCGCCTGTGGCGCATCGTGTACGACCTGGTGGGACGCGCGGGCGAGAAGACGCTGTACGACGAGGCTGCCGCTGCTGAAGCCGCTGCCGGCAAGGGTGCGCACGCGAACGCCATGCAGATGAAGCGCGAACGCCATCGCGTGGTGGGCAAGGTGACGGCCGACATCGAGCGCAACAACTTCAACACGGCGCTAGCCGCAATCATGGAGCTCGCCAACGTGGCGGGCGCGTTCCTGCGGCTGAAGCCCGCCGAGCACCGCGTGAACTGCGAGACCGGCGGCCCGCTGTGCCGCGACGTGGCTGAGACCATCGTGAAGATGATGGCGCCCGTCGCCCCGCACTGGGCCGAGGAGCTGTGGCACGACGCTCTGGGACACGAGGACTCGGTGCACGACCAGCCGTGGCCCGAGTTCGATCCCGAGCTGGCGAAAGCCGATGAGGTGGAACTGGCCGTGCAGGTGAACGGCAAGGTGAAGGCCAAGATCATGGTCGCTGCCGATGCCGAGGAAGACGCCATCCGCGAGGCGGCGCTGGAGGCCGTCAGCGGCGTTTTGGGCGGCAAGGAACCGCGCAAGGTCATCGTCGTGAAGGGCCGCTTGGTCAACATCGTCGCATAACATGACGATTCATAGGTACGTTTGGCAGATGGTTACTTGCAAGGCGCGGGAAATCGCGTAAACTCGCATCGAGAGAGTAATCGCGTTTGACATGGAGGAACGAGCATGAAGATTTTCGGAATGGGCGGCTTCGAGCTGGTCATCATTCTTGTCGTTATTCTCATCATCTTCGGGCCGAAGAACCTTCCGAAGCTCGGCAAGGCGCTTGGCAACACCGTCAGCAACCTGCGCGAGGGCATGAAGTCGGGCAAGAAAAAGAAGGTCGAAGAGGGCGAAGAGGCCGAGGCTACGGTCGAGGAAGAGTCTTCTGAGCCTGCCAAGATCGAGGGCAAGGTCGAGGAGGCTGCCGAGGATGCTGCCGAAGCGGCTGAAGACGCGGTAGTTGAAGCCGAAGAGGTTGCGGAAGAAACCGCCGATGCGGTTGAAGCTGCTGCCGACGAGGCTGGCGCCGCTGCAGAAGAAGCCCCCAAGAAGGTGGTCAAGCGCGTCGTGAAGAAGAAGGTCACGACCGACGAGCCCGCCGCCGCCGATGCCGACGCCGAATAGTCCCAAACGACATATAGCACGTAAAAGGCCCGAGACATCTCGGGCCTTTCTGTTCATGGTGGCCGGTACAAGATTTGAACTTGTGACCTTCTGCTTGTAAGGCAGCTGCGCTCCCGCTGCGCCAACCGGCCGTTTTCGCTGTGCGCATGAGGCGCTTTTCAGCGTGGTCAATCTTCCCACATCTTGGTGGAAACCGCAATTCACCGACCTGGAAAAACGAATTCCCCTTTGAGCGACGGCTTGAATCGAGGCCTTGCGCGAGCCGATGATTCCGGGGTTTGGAAAATCTGTCGTTTGCAGGTTGCCCGTTAGTTGGATTCGCGTTGCGGTCATGAGCGTTTCTGTCGGATTCCCGTCGGTTCTGCTTGGGGAAAGCCAGCCGGTTTCGTCGTCGGGGCTTCCCGTTTGCTCGGGCTGGATGCGGGTAAAGCCGATGCGCTGACTGCGGATAATGCCGAATCACGAAACGAGTGGCGGAAGGCAGAAGGTGCGATGAAGCAGAGGCAAATGACAGCGGTGGCGATTGGCTGCGGCGCCGTATGCGCGCTTTGCGTGGGTGTGTTCATGGCAAGCGTGCAGGGCCAGGCCGACGCGGCGCGCGCCGAGGCATTGGCGCGTTACGGTGGCGAGCAGGTCGAGGTATGCGTGGCGACGCGAGACATCGCCGCCGGCGAGCGCGTCGACCTGTCAGCCGTCGAGACGAAGCTGTGGGTCGCCGACCTGCTTCCCGAAGAGGCCGTGCGCGCGAACGCCGATGCGGTGGGGAAGACCGCGACGTCCTCGATTCTGAAGGGCGAGGTCATTTCCTCAAAACGCTTCGAAAGCGCTCGCGACGCGCTCGAAGTTCCCGCGGGCAAGGAAGCCGTCAGCGTTCCCGCTAAAGCCGTGCAGGCGGTAGGCGGGGCCGTGCGGTCGGGCATGAGCGTCGACGTGTATTCATCGGGCAACACGACCACCACGGCTATCGCCCGGTCGGTGCTGGTGCTGGCGACGTCGGTTGGCGAGGGTGGCTCGCTCGTCTCGTCCGATTCGGGGTGGATCACGCTAGCCGTCGAACCCGAGCGCGTCCAGGAGATCATCGCTGCGTCGAATGCCACGAGCCTGTACTTCGTCATTCCGGGCGATCAAGCCGAAGGGGGCGCGCAATGAGCTCGCGTGTTGCGCTATGCATTGACGAGCTGACGTGCCGAAACCCCGATTTGGTGGGGCTGGGCGGCGAGGCGCTCGATTCGCAGCCGTGGCTCGACGTTTTCCTAACCGGAGAAGCCGCCCGTCGCGGCGTTGACGAAAGCAGCGACATCGAAGAAGCGTGGGTGGTTTCGAGTGAGGACGTCGAGCCCATCAACTTGGCGGCGACGCTGAAGGCAGACCGGCCCGACGTGCTCGTCCGGCTCGTCGAGTCCGAAGGCTGCGGGTCGCTGTTCAGCCGTGCGCACACGGCGCTCATCGACGAAGTGGCCGACCAAGCGACGTTCGTCCGGCGCTACGCGGATGCAAAGCGTCGGTTTGCCAGCGAGAATGCACTTGCTTTGGCCGGGGCTCCCGCAGAGGCGCCCGCGCTCGCACCGCCGCTTCCAAGCGAGGATTCCACTTTGGCGCCTGAATACGTTTCGGCCGACTTTCTGGAATCTCCCCTGATTCAGCTCATGACGCAAACCGCGCCGGTCGTCCAAGCCGGGCGTGCGTTCCTCATGCCCGTGGTAAGCGGGAGCGGGGGCGCGGGCAAGAGCTCCGTTGCGACCGTGGGCGCATATATCGCGCGCCAAATGGGCTATCGAACGCTCCTGCTCGATTACGACTTGCAGTTTGGCGACGTGGCCTTCATGGCTGGCGTGGAACGGGCGTTGGCCATCGACGAGGCAATCGCGCGCCCTGAAAAGGTGGAACGAGAGCTGCGGCGCGACCCGGGGCTAGCCGTGCTGGCTGCTCCCGCGCGCCTCGAAGCGGCCGAGGAGGTCGTTCACGCCTTGCCCCGGTTGCTCGATGATTTGGGCGGGATGTTCGACGTCATCATCGCCAACACGGGCGCGGCGTGGGCCGAGCAGCATGCCGTGCTGCTCGAGCGATGCTCGGCTGCCCTGTTCCTCGTCGACCAGCGGTCATCATCGATTCGCGCGTGCCGGCATGCGCTCGAGCTCTGCGCGCGATGCGGCATTGCGTCGGGGCCGTTCCAATTCGCGTTGAACCGGTGCTCGAAAGGGGCGCCCCTCACGTCAGCCGACGTGTCGAGCGCGCTGCAGGGCGCGCCCGTGTTCGAGCTGAAGGACGGCGGCCGCGAAGTCGAGGACTACCTCGGCGGCGGTGCGGCGGCTGAGCTTCTAGATTCCCGCAACGAGTTCTGCGTGAGCTTGGAACGCGTGATGGGGCAGCTGCTCCCGGACGCCCCCAGCCGCTCTATCGAAATGCCGGGCATGCCCGACGATCGGCGCGCACCGAAACGGCGCGGTCGCCATGCCGGCCGCAAGAGGGGGTGGGGTGCGTCATGACGCTTTCAGAACGCGTGCGCATGGCGGGCAATGCCGTGTCAGACGCCCCTGCGGGCGATGGCGATCTGCTCGGCTCGCTGAAGCAGGAGCTGCGCTCGTACGTCTCGGTCGACGAGCTGGCGCGCTTCGCGCAAGACAATCCCGAACGCGCCCGCAACGAGGTGCGAAGCGCATGTCGCCGCATCTTCGAAGGCGAGGCATGGGCAGGCGTCGATGGCGCAACACGGCAACGCCTCGTCCTTCAGCTGCTCGACGTCATCTTCGGATTCGGCGTCTTGGAAGACCTCATTGCCGACGAGACCATCACGGAAGTCATCGTGAACGGGCCCGGCGAGGTGCTGTACGAACGCGACGGCAGGCTGGTGCCAACCGATAGGCGCTTTGCCGATCCCGGCGACCTGCGCGCGCTCATCGACCGCATACTTGGGCCGCTCGGGCGCCGCATCGACGAGGCGTCGCCCATCGTGAACGCGCGCCTGCCGCAGGGGCACCGCGTGAACATCGTCGTCCCGCCGATCGCCATCGACGGGCCTTACGTGACCATCCGCAAGTTCTCGCGGCATGTGATCACGCTCGAGGAAATGGAAGAATCGGGCTCGGTCGAGGCCTCGGTACGCGTGTTTCTCGCGTGGGCGGTGCGTGCTCGCAAGAGCATCGCCGTCGTCGGCGGAACCGGATCGGGGAAAACCACTCTGCTGAACGCCTTGTCCTATGAGATCCCCGCCGATGAGCGCATCGTCACCATCGAGGACTCGGCCGAGTTGCGGTTCTTCATGCACCCGGACGTCGCACGTCTGGAGGCGCGCCCGCACCGCCAGCTGGTCATAAACGCGCTGCGCATGCGGCCCGACCGCATCGTCGTCGGCGAATGCCGCGGCGAAGAGGCGCTCGACATGTTGACGGCCATGAACACGGGCCACGAAGGCTCGCTGACCACGTTGCATGCGAATTCGCCAGCCGAGTCGATCTCCCGCCTGACGACGATGGTGCGCTATGTCGCCGAGCTTCCAGTCGACGTGATCGAGGCGAACATCGCGAGTGCCATTTGCCTGGTGGTGCAGACGCGGCGCGATCTCGACGGCATGCGCTACGTATCGGACGTGGTGTCGCTGTCGTTCGATTCCGATGCGGGACGCTGTTTGGTCCGCCCCCTCTACGAGCGGCTGCTCGGCGCCGACGAGGGGCGCTGGCTCGCGCATCCTGCATGGGTGGACGAGCTGCCCCAGCTTGGGGTGGCCGATGAAGAGGAGGTGGGCGAATGGAAGCGCGCTTGCTCGTTGGCCTGATCGCCCTCGTGGCGGCATTTGGCTGCCTGTTCGCAGTAGCGCAGCTTGCGTCTGCCTTGCTGCGCCGCCGCCGTGCCGCCATGGTCGCGCAGGGCGAGACGTTCTCGGCTCAAGGGCTCATTGCCTGGCGGTTGCGCAACGGCTTTCCGTCCGCTTTTCCCGCGGTTCGCTTGCTGGCGAAAGCGAAGCCCGTGGTCGATGTGCTCGACGAGGCGGTGGCGTTCTTTGGCGCTCGCGGTTGCCCCTCGTCGCGCGAAGCGGCCGGTTCGGTGCTGCTCGTTGGCATGGCGGGCCTTTCCATGGTGCTCGGCCTTGTGACCGTAAGCCCGATTACCGCAATCGCCGCGTTTGCCTGCGAGGCGGCCGTCCTGTTCGCCTTGGCGGGAAACGCGCGAGACAAGCGGCAGGAATCGGTTCGCGAGGCCGTGCCGGAAGCGCTTGAGTCCATGGCTGCATGCCTCAGCTCGGGGTTCACGCTGCTCCAGACGTTTAGCCAGGTTGCAGCGGAAACGCCGGGACCGCTTGGCGAGACGTTTTCCCGAAGCGCTCATGTGCTCGAGGTGGGCGGGAGCGCCGAACGTGCGCTCGCGGAGTTGCGCGAGGGCGCCCATGCCTCCGAGCTCGCGTTCGTCGCCGTTGCGCTCGACGTGCAGCACCAAACGGGCGGCGCCATGCGCCAGGTGCTCGACGCGGCTACCGATAGCGTGAAGGGCGAGCTCGCGCTGCGCCGCTCGCTGCGCGTGCAGACAGCCCAAGCGAAGCTCTCGGCGCGCGTCGTCGTCATCATGCCGTTCGTGCTCGTCGCGGCCTTCTCGCTTGCGAGCCCCGACTTCCTCGCGCCGTTCTTTTCCAGCATGTTCGGCTACGCGCTTCTCGCGCTCGCCATCGCCATGCAGGTGGCAGGCGTAGTGCTCGTGCGCCGCGCGCTTGCCGTGGAGGGGGTCTCATGAATCCGGCAGTTGCGGCAATCGGGATAGCGGGATGCTGTTTCGCCGGCGTGGCGGCGATGCTCGCAACGCGCGCGGGTTTGGGGCGCCGCAAGAAGATCAGGTTGCGCGAAGCGGCCCTCGGGTCCCTGTCGAGCCCGGGGCAACCGGGGAATCCGTCTGCCAGCGGTCGCGGTTGGGCGTTGCGCTATGCAGAAACCCTCACGCGTCGGCTGTTCACGGGCGCAACGGAACCGCTGGCGCCGAGCGTGCGCGGGAAGCGGGCGGGAAAGACGCGGGGCGGCATGCGCTACAAGGAGCGCGCCACGGCCGCGGGGTGTGCGAAAGACGTCACCGTATCGGCGTATTGCGAGGCGCGCTTGCGCTTGACGGTCGTCGGCGCGATCGCGGGTTTGCTGGCGGGCATGCTGTTCTCGGTTGAATTGGCCGTGCTGCTCGCGATAGCGGGCGCGCTGTTCGGCTGGACGGCGCTCATGCGCGATGTCAACGCGGCCTGTCGTAACCGGGCTGTCGGAGCCGAGCGGCACCTTTCCGAGATGCTCGAGGTTGTGGCCCTGGGGCTGCGGAGCGGCTTGACGTTCGACCGCAGCTTCGAGCTGTACGGATCCCATTTTGAAAACGAGTTCGCCCGCGAATGCGCCAAGGCCCATCGACGCTGGTCGTTGGGGCTGACGACGCGCGAAGAGGCGCTGCGCGAATTCTCGGCCTCGTACGATTGCGACGAGCTGGCCAGGATCGTGGACAGCATCGTGCGAAGCCTCAGGTTTGGCTCGGCGCTCGCCGACATCCTGGAAGAAGCCGCATTGCAATCGCGTGCGACGTACCGCACCAGCCTCGAAGAGCGTGTGGCGAAGGCCCCGGTGAAGATGATGCTGCCGACCGGCACGCTCATCCTCCCCGCCATGCTCTTGCTGGTCATGGGTCCCATTCTCCTCGAGCTTGCGGGCGGGTTCTAACGGAAGGAGACCAGCTATATGAAGTCAAGGGATAATCCGAAGTTTTTCGAAGCTGAGTAGGTTTACCCGATTAACGCACTTTGACAGCCGAATATCGAA
>CAJOIP010000033.1 GCA_905234785.1 uncultured Eggerthellaceae bacterium | reverse complement strand
CGCACATCCAGCCGCCCATCAGGATCCACACATGCTTGGCGGAAGGAATGGCGCCCTTCACGAGCAACCAGACGATTTGGAACACGGCGCAAATGATACCGCCGCCGACAAACGCACGCGCGCCGATGGTGAGCGCCACCATCGTGTTGCTGGAAGCAACAACCGCCTCGTAGTGCGGTGGCGTCCAGCCGGCAAGGCCAGCCACGTAACCGCCCGCGATGCAGACGATGGCGCCGACCGCGTTAAACCATATGACCAACCATAAGCCTGGCCATATCGATTTGCCCAAGCTCTCGCCCTTGGTCCACGGCACGACTATTTTCATGCCGACGGCCATCGCGAAGCCAGCGAACGGGAACAGCGCGCCGAACGTGGCCCATTCCTCGAAATACTGGTAAATGGCCAGGCCACCGAGTATAAACCCGATGACGCCCAAGCTCACGAGCACCGCGCCGCCCTTGAAGAACGCCATGGCCGTACCGTCGAGGGCGAAGCTCCAAAAACCAGACAAAGCCTGCGCGATGAGCGCGAACAGGCCGCCGAGCAAGAAGCTGTAGATTACTGTCTTATACGGTTTCATTATCATCCCCTTCAAACGTCAAGTGCGCGGACTCCCCTATTAGCCGCGCAAATGCATACAGGGGAATTATACGGGACGATAAAGTCAAATGGAACAAGACGGAGCCAAATGGCGTTTTACGCGTAGGCGCAGGCGAAAGGGCGACCGGAACGGGGACGATACCGGGCATGCCCTCCAGAAACCCTCGGGCTAACCGCTCGTCGCTTCAGCGCAGCGAATTCGCGAACTCGCCCTTCGAGCTCAGACAGCGCGATTCAAACGGCTGCGCTTGCGCTCCTCGCAGCCCTCGAAGATTTCTGGAGGGCATGCCCGGAATCGGCCCCGTTCCGGTCGCCCTTTCGCCTACTCGACCATGGCTTGGTAGAGCTGTTCTTTCGCCTGGGCGCGTTCCAAGTGCACTTGCTCGACGGTCTTGCGTCCGAAGTTTGCGCGGTACAACAGGAACGTTCCGAGACCGGTGAAGAACAGGCCCAGGATGGCGAGGCCGAAAGCACCGAGCATGGCAAGGCCTTCGGAGGCAGCTGCGCCTCCTTGGGCGAGCAGATAGCCGATGTTGTACATCTGGTAGCCGCCAACGGGAAGCATGATTCCAAAGCCCTGACCAAACGTATGCAACATGCTCGTGCAGAAACCTGTAGGTGCCAAAATTGCGCCCATGAGCCACCCAAATACGAGCATGTGAATGGGCTCGGTTTTGCTGTAAACCTTCTTTGCCAGGATGAACAACACCTGAAACACAGAGCACATGATGCCGCCACCGACATACGACAGCGGAAAGACGATGGCCCCTTCGACAGCCGGCGCCGATTCTGCAGTGATGCCCGCCATGCCGCAGCCAACACCAATCAGAATGGTGATGAGCGCCACGATGATGTTGAACCAGAGCAGCAGGAACACACCCGCCCAGATGGACTTCCCCGTAGATGCGCCCTTGAACCACGGACCAAGCATCTGCATGCCGACACCGACGGCGAAACCCGAAAACGGCAGGATTCCGCCGAAACCGCTCCACTCGATAAAATACTGGTAGATGGCGAACCCGGCCATGACGAAGCCGATGACGCCCATGCTGATAAGCGTAAGGCACGGCACATAGAGTTCCCCCGGCTCGCCTAGCGCAAATCCCCAAAAGGTCGTTACCGTTTGCGACACAAGCGCAAAGAGACCACCTATCAGAAAAGCGTACAGAACGGATTTGAAGTCCTTCACCTCAAACCTCCAAAGCATTAGGCATTTCGCGTGCCGCATGAGCGGCACGGCAAGCCCGCCGCTTAAGCAGGCGGGCCTGTTGATATGGGATCGATTGCTGAACGCCACCGACAAGCACAAGATAGGTGCGTAACCCCGTGCGAGCCGACGAACCAGTTTCGGCCTAGAACATGCCGAGCGCGTTCAGGGCGAGCATGTACACGGTTGCCACGATAATCGTGACAACCATAATCGGGAAGCCGATCTTGGTGAAGCTCATGAACGAGATCGGATAACCCTCGCGGTTTGCAATGGATGAAAGCACCACGTTTGCGGAAGCTCCGACGAGCGTGCCGTTTCCACCGAGGCATGCGCCGAGCGAAAGCGCCCACCACAACGGAGCCACATCGACTCCCTGCGCCTGCATGACGGCGATGATGGGAATCATCGTAGCGACAAACGGAATATTGTCGAGGACAGCGGACAGAATCGCCGAGCCCCACAGGAGCACGATGATGAGCAGTACGATATCGCCGCCGGTGATGTCAACCATCCACGTGCCGATCATCTCGATGACGCCCGTGTGCTCCATGCCGCCGACGACAATGAACAAGCCCAGGAAAAAGCCTATGGTGGGCCATTCGACGTCATGGATGACCTCTTCAAGATCGGCGCGCGAGATGAGCAGGATGATGGCGGCAGCGGCAAGCGCAATGACCCCGGATTCCAGGTTCAACGCACCGTGAGCCATGAAGGAAACCGTGACGACGGCAATCATGGCAATGCTGACTTTGAACAAGAACGGGTCTTTAATCGACTCGTTCTCGTCGAGCTCCATCACGTGCTGCATGTCTTCCTGTTCCACATGCAGCTTGCGGCCGTACATGAACTTGAAGATTATGATGATGACAACCATCATCACCACGACGGCAGGTGCGTCATAGCGAATGAAGTCGAAGAACGTCAGCCCTGCAGCTGAGCCAATCATGATGTTGGGAGGGTCGCCGATGAGCGTTGCCGTGCCGCCAACGTTCGACGACAAGATCTCGACGAGCAAAAACGGCGTGGCATCGATTTTCAGCGTGCGGCACAACATGATGGTCATGGGGCCGATGAGCAAAATGGTCGTGACGTTGTCGAGGAACGCGGAGAACACGGCGGTAATGATGGCGAACACGACCATGATCTTCCACGGGTCGCCCTTGCAAAGCTTCGCGGATTTTATGGCCACGAACTCGAAAAGGCCCGATAGCTTCACCACACCCACGAACATCATCATGCCGCAAAGGACGGCAAGCGTGTTGAAGTCAATCGATTCGAGCGCGGAATCGAAACTCGGGAAAATCTCGAGGGTGCCGCTCGAAATGCCGCTGATGGCCGACACGATGAGCAGCACGACCGCACCTGCGAGCGCCGCCACGGCACGATGGATCTTCTCGGACACCACCAGGGCCATGACGACCACGAAGACGACTATCGACAGAATTTGTGCAGCTGTTAACACGTTCCCTCCTTACATGCCCTTACCGATATCGGCAATGCATGCTAGTTTTCTTCCGCGTTCTCTTCCGAGTCTTCTTTCGAGGATTCGCTCCCCTTCATTTCAGTCGTGCGAAACTCTTCCATGCGCTTCTCGTAATGGTCGTACATCTCCTCGCGGCGCTGTTCGTAAGACTTCCCGCGATTTTGCTTTCCTTGCCTTAAGGCGAAGAACGCGGCGACGAGCACGAACGCAGTCAAGAGTATGGGACCGACGATGTCCATAAGCTTTTCGCATCCAATCCTGTGATAAAAATCACCGGGCGGAAACCCGCCCGGTGACTATCGTAGCATGTTCGATTCATGATAACCGTGAAATTGCGGCGCATGAACCAGACACTACTGAAAGCTGCTTAGGCGAAGAAGCCAGTGATGATCGGGCCAAGGATGACCATGACGATCCACAGGATAACCGTGGGAGGCCATGCCTTCTTCAGCCAGTCGCCCATGCTGATCCAGCCGTACTTGTAGGAGCACAGCATGATGGCATCGAACGGCAGGAACGAGGTCACGGCGCCGCAGGAACCGCCGATGGCGGCGATGAGCGTGCCGTTGAACTCGGGCACCATGGCGGCAATGCCGAACATGACGGGCAGGGCCACGGTAACGGTCGGAGGACCAATCGGGATCAGGATGTGCAGGATGCCGGTGATGACGACGGCGACGATGACCACGACGATGAAGGGCCACTCAGCAGCGCCGGCGAAGATGATGCCGACAGCCCAGGAGATGAGGCCGGTGGCCATAACGCCGTTGATGAGGCACTGCACGCCGATGATCAGCATGATGATGTCCCAAGAAACGGAAGCATCGAAGTCTTCCTTCGTCAGCAGGCTGATGCCCGGGATGAAGGCGATGACGGCGCCGATGAAGCACACGAGCATGGAGTTGATAGCGGGAACCCACGTGGAGGCCAGGCAGATGCCGAACACGATGACGAACCAGACGATGATCTTGATCTCGCGGGCGCTCATCTTGCCATAATCGGACAGCTTCTCCTTGACGACGTCGAGAGCCTCAGGCTTGATCTCCTCGCACTTGAACGCCTTGGCCACATACAGGCTGGCGAGGATGGACGTGATGATGGCGATGGGGATCATCGTGACGCACCACTGGCCGAAGGTGACCTCGACGCCGGTGGCGGACTTCACCATGCTCATGCAGAGCATGTTCAGCGAGTTGCCGACCGGGGTGCCGATGCCGCCGATGGCGGCAGTCGTGCCGCAGAGCACCGTGAATGCCTTGCCAAGTTCAGACTTCTTGGCTACGCCGCCATTGGCTTCGCATATGGAAATGCCGATGCCGCAGAAGATGGCCGAAGCAGCGAGGTCGGAGATGAACATCGACAGAATGGAGCAGCCAAGACCGAACATCACGAACAGCTTGACGATGTTGTTGCCGGCGAAGTTCAGGGCAGCCTTGGCAACGCGGTACGGAATCGGGGTGCTCATGACGGCACCGGAAACCGTGAACACGAACAAGCAGTAAATCGGAACGAGCAAGCTCGACTGATTGAACACGCTGTTCGTGACGTATACCTTTGCGGGCTCCAACGTCTGAGCGGCGTCACCGGCGCCGACGATGACGCCGTCGACAGGTACGCCTGTAACATCAGAATAGGGAAGAATGCCCGTAATCGGCAGCATGAAGTAAATCAACACGACGGTGATCGTGAACGGAACACCCTCGGTGCACCACAGGATGATGCACATGAACAAGATGCCGGCAGCCGACATGGCCGTATGCGGCAGACCCTCGGGGGTCGGCAGCACAAATTGGAAAATCAAGAATACGACGGCAGCGATGACAATGCCAATCAGGCGGTTACGCTGCGTCTTAGAATCTGGAAACGGCGTCCCAAACGTGTGTTTGGAGACGATGTCTTCAGTACCCATAAACCCCTCCTAAGGTTATATTCGGGCTTTGTAAAACACGTAAAGATTGAGAAGCGGCTCCTTTCTCTTCAATGAGAGAGCTTCCCCTCGCATTGAATCTCGCAGGCCCTCACTCAAGCCCATCGGTCTTGAAGCGGATTCTTGGATATCCCTCCAAGCGCGATGTTGTTACGAGATTGCCACGCGATTGCAAACTTATTTTTGTATGAAACACGGTCGCTGTTCGGCGGTCTTGGATCCACCTGCGGGCCTAAGTTCGAGGCCCTGACTGCACTTCATGCAAAATGAGCTTTCAATGCGCAACAGCTCTTAAGCTCGCTCAAATCCTGTATCGGGAAGGATACGGCGAAGCAAGTTCGCCGTATCCTGCCTTTCGAAACAAGCTCTTCCGCATGCTACGGAATGAAGATGGCGCCCTTGCTGCCCTTCGATTCCATCTGGGCAGTCAACTCGTCGAGCGTGCCGTAGTAGAGCACCTTGGCCTGGCAGTGCATGACGCATGCCGGGATTCCGCCAGCTTCGACGCGCTCGGTGCACAGGTCGCAGAGCTCCGTCGGGTAGGCGATGTAGTCCCAGTGCCAAGCACCATCAGGATTCTGACGCGGCTTGTCCTCGAGGACCTTGATGCCGAAGTCGTTGATGCCGAGTTCCATTTCATTGCGGCAAGCAATCTCGCAGCTGTGGCAACCCGTGCAGTACTCGTAATCTATGTACAGACCGTTCATAGCCATTATCTAACCCCCTTCTCTAAGTCCTAGTAACCTGCGCTATTTAACGATGTTGTCGATCAGCGGCGTATCGGGCGTGCTGATGATCTCGTCATACGGAATCGGGTCGACAACCGGCGTGTCGGTCGGACGCCACGTCTGCTGGTAGTCGAACTCGGCCTGACGGCTGCGCTCGAGGATGATGCCGTGCTTGTCAGGATGGTTCGTGTCGTGGTTATCCTCGACCTTCTTGATGTTGCAGATCATCGACTTGAAGGTATTGCCGAAGCCGGACTTCGCGTTTACGCTCGTGGGCATCAGCATGTTGATGTTCGACTTCCAAGCGCCCATCAGATTCGGCTCGGCAGCCTCTTCCTCTGGGTACCAGAACGCGTGCATGGCATGGACGACACCGGGCTTCATGGTCGGAACAACACGGGCCTTCTGGCGCACATGACCGTACGGCGAGGTGATCTCGACCCAGTCGCCGTTCTCGATGTCGTACTTCTCGGCATCGGCCGGGTTGATGTCGATCTCGGGGAACGGGGAAATCTGACGCAGCGACGGAACCTGCTTGTGCTCGGAATGGAAGAACTCCTGGCGACGCGAGCCGGTGGTGAGGGTGAAAGGATACTCTTCCTTCATCATCTCGGGCATCGTGATGGGGCCATAAGCACAGGGCTCGAAGTACGGCAGCGGGTCTTCCTCAAAGTTCGCATACGCGTAGGAGTACAGCTCGACGCGACCGGTCTGCGTCGGGAAGCCGGGCTGATGGTCCGGGCGAAGCATGCCGGTCTTGTACTTGAAGTAATCCTCGTCGGACATGGTGACAACATTGCTGCGCAGCGTCTCCCACGGCAGCCACGAACGCAACACGTGGAAGTTGTTGTAGTCCTCGTCGGTGTCGAAGCGGTTCCAGAAATCGGGGAACGTCTTCTTACCGACCATACGCATGATCTCGATGTCAGATTTGCACTCGCCGACCTGGGCGCACTTGTTCTCGGCGCCATAGAAAGAGCTGTTCAGGCCATAGTGCGTAACGACCATGCCGTCATGCTCGATGGTGGAGGCGACGGGCAGGAACACGTCGCAGCACGCCATGATGACCGGGTTCATGAACAGGTCGCACGCGAAGTTGAAGTCCATCTCGCGCAGGGCCTTCCACCAACGCTGCGGCTCGCCGGCGATGCAGGAGATCGGGTTGGAGGAGACGAACTGGCACATGTGCATCTTGTACGGCTTGCCCGTCTCGCAGGCCTTCAGGAACTCGTCGGGCTGTGCCGTCCACATGACGGAGCCGACGCAGGGGTACTTGTCGGTGCCGATGCGCTTGGTGAACCACGTCTCGGGGCTCATGATGCCGTTCTTCAGAGCGAGTTCGAGCGTGGAGTCGGTGCCGTCGTCGACCTTCTCGTCAGCCGAGATGGCGCCGCCGTCGCGGACAACGTTGCCCTGATCGTCGCCCATGCCGAGCGTCGTGCCGCCCGGAGCATCCAAAAAGCCGGTGATGCACATGAGGGCCACGAGGCACATGCCGAGCTGCGCACCGTTGGTGTTCTCGTCGGTTGCAAGGCCCCAAGCCACGCTGGAGGGCTTGGCGTTGCCGAACAAGCGGGCAGCACGCCAAATCTGCTCCTCGGGGATCTTGCAGATCTCGGCCGCACGGGAAGGCGGCATATCCTGAACGCGCTCGATGAGCTCGTCGTACCCGTACGTCCAACCCTCGATGAAGTCGTGGTCGACCAAATCGTCATGAGCCAGAACATAGATGAATGCCATGGCCAGGGCGGTGTCGGTACCGGGCTGCACCTGCAGATGCTCAGCCGAACGGGTGGCAAGCCACGTGACGCGCGGGTCGACGCAGATGATCTTGGTGCCGAAGCGGCGAGCCATCTCGATGAGCGCATGACCGTACAGGCCGTCGGGGTTCGAGCGCAGCGGCTCCTTGCCCCAAACCAGAACGACCTCGGGAGCGACGAAGCGCGGGTCGTCGTAGCGCAGCGGGAACTTGCACGCATAGTCGATTTCCGGATAGCCGCCGCCCATCATGAAGGCGGTGTTGGTCATACGCGGACCATAGCAAGACCAGCCAGGCTGAGCGTAGATGGAATTCGGCGTGCCGAAGACCAAGTTGGCCCACTGCGGGTACCAGTTGTTAGCCTCACGACCGGTGCCGCCGAACACGGCGATGGTCTCGGGACCATACTTCTCGCGAATCTCGTTCGCGGCGTTGGCGACCAGGTCGGTAGCCTCGTCCCACGAGCAGACCTCCCACGTGTCCTTACCGCGATCCTCGCGCTTGCGCTTCATGGGATGCACGATGCGGTCAGGATGATAGATGTACTCCTTCAGGGCCAGGCAGCGCGGGCACAGGGAGCCGCGCGTGATGGGATGCTCGGGATCGCCCTCGATCTTCTGGATGACGCCGTCCTTCACATGAACGCGAAGACCGCATCCGACAGGATGGCATCCCGGAGGAGACCACGCACATGTCCTGAAGATGGTCTCATCGCCGTTTTGGGTCTTCCAAGGGGTCATGTTCTCTGACGGCCCTTGTTTCGGCGTGGCAGCCAGCACGTCACTGGCAACCTTGTTCATATCTATCATACCCACTCCTTTCAACTCGTCCTAATGTTTTAAAGCCTTGGTACCTATTAATAGCCACCCTAGCTATTAACTTGACTACATTTTGTGGTCGGGGTATTTAGATGAGAAGAAGCCAGGTATTTGCAGTGGGGCAAAACAAAATTGACAACTCATAAGAGCTGTCAATTAAATCGAATCACTTTGTCGGTATGAACGAGTCGCGTTTCCAGAATGTTCCCTGTTCCGGCAAACGCTAGAGATGAAGTGGGTACTCTTCTATCGTATCAGCCTTGAAGGCTGACCTCAGACCCTGTGCCAGCTTCATCACCATGCTCGAGCTTTCGGCCGACAAACGATACAGAATGTAAAAGTGCCATTTCAGCTGAGGGTCGGAAATCTGAACCACCGCCGTGCCGGCAGGCGGCTTGTCGGCGAATTTTGCCGACACGATGCCGCTGATGCCGCCACCGTGCTTGCGAACCATGTGGACCATCGATCCCGATGATGCGATGACGTTGACATCGCTGCGGTCGTAACCGAGCAAGTCGAGTTGCGCGAACAACGGCTCGTATTGGAACGTGGGCTCGGACATGAGCAGCAAGCGTTGGTTCTTTAGATCGGATACCGAAACGAATTCCTTTTTCGCAAGCGGCGACGACTCGTCCGTGATGATAAACGCGGGCGAATCCATGACCTCGTACGAACTGCAACTCTGGAACTCGCGCTCCATGCACGACATGATGGCGGCGTCGACCTTGCCCGAAAGCACGGCGCGATAGCAGCGCTCGCAATCCATTTCGACGAAGCGCAGGCGTCCTCCCCACTCGACGAAATACTCGTCTACGCCGAAGGGAATACCTGCGAACAAGTTGTTGCTTATTGCCAAGCTGAGCGTGCGTTCTTGGTCTTCCATATCGACGAACATGAAGCGCAGGCTGTCGACGGCCGCTACGATGCCGTCCACCCGACGTGCCACGATTTTGCCAGCGGGCGTTAAAACGACACCGTTGCCCTTGCGCTCGAACAATGCCACACCAAGTTCGGCTTCAAGCGCCTTCACCGAATGCGCGATGTTTTGGCGACTCGTGAAACACTCGGTGGCAGCTCGCGCATAACTGGAATGACGCGCAGCTGATTGCATGTGACGTAGCTGCTGAATCTCCAAAGGGATCCCTCCATCCTCATCTCAGAAGGCATTATACGATTTTCCATATGACAAATCTAGTTTGTCATAGATTTCCCGTATCTGCACAATTCGAATGTAACCCTCTGCTAACATTGTTAACCATGGGTGATTTTATTTCAGAAGAATTGACCGCAGTCGTCGAAGGAGCGCGTTACACGTACCGCGTGAACGCAGAGGGCACCGCGCGCATCGAGCATTGCAACGCCTCGTGCCCCTGCCTGCGCATTCCCGATTCGATAGAGGGGCATCCGGTTGCGGCAATCGGCGATTGCGCGTTCTCGATGCTTTCATGCGTCGAAGACGTCGTGTGCCCTTGTGCGCTGCGCCATATTGGTCGCCATGCGTTCGAAGGATGCCTGAAGCTTCGGAGCGTCTCCCTTAACCCTGGGTTGCAATCGATAGGCGAGGAGGCATTCTTCCTGTGCACATCGCTCGGCCAGCTTGACGTGCCTGCATCAGTCGTGCAGTTCGGCCCCCGGCCGCTCGGGTCGTCGCGCAACACCCGGCTTCATAGGAACCCCTCGTTCGAGGTCCGTTTCGACCCAGCAGGCAGCAGGCTCTTCTTCGACGAGCAAGGCGCACTGTACGAACGCCGCGCAGACGGGCTCGTGCTCATCGACGGGTACCGTTTCGAGGGAAGCCATCTGTTTTGCGAAAGCAGCACCGTCGAGATAGGCCCCCGAGCCCTTTCGAGCATGCCCGCACTCGAGCAAGTAACGCTTCCCGAAGGCGTGAAGAGCATCGGCGACGAAGCGTTCCGCGGAAGCACGAAGCTCCGCTCCGTCAATTTGCCCGCATCGCTCGAGCGCATCGGACGCGCGGCGTTCTCGTGCACGGCGCTCACGTCGCTTTCGGTTCCCGCACGCTGCGTTGACATAGACCTTTCCGCGTTTGCCCTGGGCACTGTTTCGGGCGACGGGACTGCTTTGTCGTATGCATCGCGCCTTGCCACCCTTGAAGCAGATGAGGCAAACCCCGTTTTCAGCATGTGCGGCGGCGTTCTATGCCGCCGCCTCGAATCGGGCAAGCTCGAAGCGCTGCTCTCCCCCGCCCTCTGCAATCACGTGGTGCTGGGGAAAAGCATCGCATGCGTGCGTGCAACCGCCTTCGCGGGAACCACGCGCATAGACAAGCTCTCGATTGCAGACGGAATCGCATTCGAAACGGAAAGCGGAAGGCTCTCCCATTGCGAAATCGGGGCAATCGAGCTCATCGACGCCAAGGGCTGCAATCAGGCCATAACCCTCCCCCTTCCACAAGGCTCCGAAGGTCGCTCAATACTGGCGCAGGGGACAAACGGCGCCGTGTTCGACTCGCGCGCATTCCTGAATGCCTACGACGAAGTTGTAGCTGCGCTTTCATGCGGCCTGACGCAAGCGCGCCTTGTCATCGGTCGGCTCGCTTGCCCCATTGCCCTGCGCGAAGACACGCAGCTGCGTTTCCGCTTGCTCGTTGAAAAGCAGCTCGTGCCGTTATGCGTCGCATTCGGCCAGCGGGGCGAGTGCGATCAGTACGACCTCATGGCCGATGCGGGCCTTCTGCACGCGAACAATATCGCAGGTGTTTCCAATGCCCTCGCGGCTGAAGGCGACGCGCAAGCAATCGGCTATCTTCTCGACCTTAAGCAACGCCGCTTCGGAAAGGCCTCGTGGGGCGAGTATGAGCTTTGACCCCGCAGGTGAAGTTGGGATGCGATCCCAGGTTGATTCCTCCATCATGGCGCAAGCCGACGAGTTGGCCCTCGCTCTTATCGACGATGCACGCATGTCGCTGGCCGTTTCGGTGCGGTTCATGGACATCGCCTTATGGCGCATGCCGCTTATGCGCGCGACACTTCCCTGCGCATGCGCAACTGACGGCTATGCGTTCTACTACGACCCCGTTCGTTCAATCGCGCAGTACCGCGTGAATCCAGCCGAAACCGTGCGCGATTACTTGCACGCCATATTGCATTGCGTGTTTCGCCATCCGTTCGAAGCTGCGCGCGACAACGCTGAGTTATGGGACCTTGCCTGCGACATCGCCGTCGAGTGCACGGCCCTCGAGCTTGCCGGGATGCGTTATCCTTCCGCGCTCGACAAGGACCGCACGCGGGCCCTACTGAAGCTGCACGACGTTTGCCCCCAGCTAACCGCCGCCAAACTGTACCATGCAATGGCCGGCATGCCCGACCTTGACGGCAACCCGGGGCAGCCCCTTGTTTCCCCGCATCAAATCGAAACGATGATGACGCTGTTCACGCGCGATTCGCATAGCCCGTGGACGCGCAAGCCGGAAACGCCCGAAGGCCACGCGAAAGTGGATGCCGATTCAACGGTCGCGCCATTCGCCAGCGAAAGCCGCTTGAAAGGCAAGGGGCCCATTGAAGAAGACGATGACACGCGGCACGACGGCGGCGCCTACGTAGACGGGTCTCCCGCCGAATCGCATGGCGGTCCGGCCATGGAGGCCGATGTCGAAGGCGGCGACCGTTTCACGACGGCGACGAGCCCGCTTCAGGCTGAAAGCACTATTGAGTCGATGGCGGAGGCGACCTACGCAAACGACTTCGACGAGCTCGATTGGAAAGACATAAGCAGCATGATTTCCGTCGAGCTTGAGGGATATACCGGAAAAATCGGCTCGGACCGCGGCACGTTCGCCGTGAACCTTGAAGCGGCAAACCGAAAGACGTGCGATTTCCGCACGTTCATGCAGCGGTTCTCCGCCTTATCCGAAGAGATGAAGGTGTCGACGGAAGAATTCGACTACGTGTACTACACGTACGGCATGTCGCTTTACGACAACATGCCGCTCGTCGAGCCGCTCGAATACGAGGAAACGCGACGCGTGCGCGAGTTCGTCATCGCCATCGACACCTCTGCCTCGTGCGCTGGAACTTTCGTGCAACGTTTCGTCGAGAAAACGTACGACATCCTGAAAAGCACCGGGGCTTTCGGCCGCAAGATTAACGTGCACATCATCCAATGCGACAGCGACATACGCAAAGACACCAAGATTACCGAAACGAGCGGCATCGACGACACGTTCGCCGAATACCAGGGACGCGGGTTCGGCGGCACCGACTTCAGGCCCGTGTTCAAGTACGTCGACGACCTGATCGCTGCCCGCGAGTTCAAGAACCTGAAAGGCCTCGTGTACCTGACGGACGGGTTGGGCAAGTTTCCCGAAGAAGAACCCGAGTACCAGACGGCGTTCGTCTTCGTCGACGAGGAAGCCGCCAAACGTCCCGTGCCCCCCTGGGCCTTGAAAGTGCTTATGACTGACGACGAGATAGTTGAGCTCTAGCGCGTCTGCCATAAGGGGAACCTCCTGATCGTCGCCATGGGAAATGGAAAGAGGGCAAGTATGAACATCTCAGAAGCCAAAGAGCAGATCAAAAACACCGTCGACGAGTACCTAACGGTTGACGACGCGGGCGCGTACGTCATTCCGGTGCAGTCGCAGCGCCCGGTGTTCCTGCTCGGAGCGCCCGGCATCGGCAAGACGGCCATCATGTCGCAAGTGGCTTGCGAACTCGGCATCGGCCTGGTTTCGTACTCGATGACGCACCATACGCGCCAGAGCGCACTCGGCTTGCCGTTCATCGTGCACCGCACGTACGGCAGCGAGGAGTTCGACGTGTCGGAATACACGATGAGCGAGATCATCTCGTCGATGTACGACTACATGGAGCGCACGGGGCACGAACGCGGCATCTTGTTCCTCGACGAGATCAACTGCGTGTCGGAAACGCTTTATCCCAGCATGCTCCAGTTCCTGCAGTTCAAGACATTTGGACGCCATCACGTTCCCGATGGCTGGGTGGTGGTCTGCGCAGGCAATCCGCCCGAATACAACAAGTCGGTGTACGACTTCGACATCGTGACGCTCGACCGCTTGCGCAAGCTCGACGTCGAACCCGACCTCGATGCGTGGATGGCTTACGCCCGTTCAACAGGCGTTCATCCTGCGGTGACATCCTATCTGCAAGCCCGTCCGAACCAGTTCTACTCGGTGGAAACATCGCTTGCCGGCAAGTCGTTCGTCACGGCACGCGGCTGGGACGATCTATCCCGCACCATCAAGATTTCAGAAGCAAAAGGGCGTCCGGTGACGATGGCGCTCGTTAGCCAGTTCATCCAAGACCCCGACATCGCCGAACGTTTCGCCCAGTATTACCTGCTGTTCACGAAATATCGCAGCGATTACAAAATCAACGACATTCTTGCCGGATCAGCATCGGCCGAAATCGCAGAACGCGCCAAAGCCGCGCGATTCGACGAACGGCTGGCGCTCGTGCGCCTGCTGCTCGACGCGCTTGATTCCCGCTTCGGCAAGGTTCTGGAAACCGAACGGGTTATCGCCTTAGCGCGCGACGTAATAAAACAATGCAAAGACGACCTTTCGAACGGCGCAACGGTGCACGACACCATAGGTGCATGGACCGACGGCAAGGCTGAGGAAATTCAGTCTCGGCTCGCAAGCGAAGCGGCCACCGATGAGCACGTTCGTCCCGAGCGTCTTGCGGTGACCAAGCTGCGCGAATACGAGCTCGCGTGCGAAAGCGAACGTACCGTGCAAGGCCCCGCCGCCTTCTCGACCGTAAAATCGCGCTACGAGGCCGATATGGACAACTTCAAAATATCAGCTGAAGCGGCTTCGTTGGCGCTCGATAACGCATTTGCGTTCCTCGAAGACCAATTCGCCGACGGACGCGAGATGACGGCTTTTGTTGCCGAGCTGACGGCGCGCCCCAATCCTTCGGGCTTTATCGCGAAATTCGGCAGCGACTCGTATTACGCCCACAATGCAAGCGTAGCGGGAAGCGGCAATCGCAGCCAATTGCAGGAACGCGTCGATAGCTTCGACCTTGCGGCGGCAGAAGCCGCCCGCGCGGAAATCGAGGCCGAAGCAGCCCGACTTGCCGCATCCCTGGCCAACTGCGCCGCCTGTAGCGCCTGCTAATCGCAAGAACGCTTTACGCGGGCTTGCAGACGTTGATGGCAACGGCGGTGTAGGTAACATCCTCGGTCGATTCCACCGTCTCGACGGTCTTGCTGGCGATGAAGCCCTGATTGGCCTCGACTGCGAGCTCGTCGACAATCTTGGGTTCTCCAAAACCGGCTGCAGCCAGCTTTGCAAAAAACTCGTCTTTCGTGCGCGCGGCCTGAATGCTGTTGCCGATGGAGCGCGCCTTCTCGACGACTGCCTCATCGCGTTCGGCGCTGGCGAAAATAGTCTCGCAAATAAGCATGCCACCCGGTTTCAACACCCGCCGGAATTCCGCAAGGGCGGCGTCGGCATCGTATACCAGCGTCATGACGTTATTGATGTACACCATATCGACTGAGCTATCGCCAATCCCCGCCTCGATAAGATTCTCGGGATAGGCGACGTGGAATTCCATGTTCGATTCCTTCAGGTGGTTCTTGCGAAGGGCCGCCTGCACGCCGTCTTCGGCATCGGCGATGTAGCTCGGCGACCAATCAACGCCGATCACATGGCCTCCGGCGCCCACCATCGACGACATCTTGTACACGCCCTTGCCACGGCGGCAGCACACGTTTAACACGCGTTTGCCCTTCATGCCGGGAAGCGTCATACGCGACATGCTGGCGAATCCGAACTCGAATTGCTTGCCGGCATAGTAGGCGGCCATGCCGTCTTCTTTCAGCGCAGAAGAGGCCTTGGCGGAAGACGCGTTTGAAGAACGGCCGATACCAGCGGCACCCGCCATATCGACCCCCATCGTATTGGCAATGTAGTCGAAGGCCGAGTCACCCGATCCTTCGATTTCGGTGAGTTCGCGTACGCGATCGGACAGGTTCTTGCGCGAAGCATCCACCTGCAGCTCATCGTTGTGGGCGTAATAGCGATCGTTGCCGTAGTGGGCGATGAACTGCGTCGTGGCCGCACGCGTGGAAAGCTCGGCCATGAACACGAGCATTTCGCGGGCGTTGCCATAGCAGCCTTCGATAAAGCGGAATGCGCTTGTCATGCTGGAATCGGCCTCGTCGACGAGCGGCTGGATCGACTCGACGAGCTCGCGGTACGTCGCATTCACCGTCTCGAATGCGGCAGGGCCTTCCTCGGTCCTTGCAAGCGCACAGGCGGAAACGATGTCCTTCAGGCTGCCGATGACCAAACGCTCCTTGCGCTGGAAGGCTTGCTTTGCCGTGCCAGCTGCAACCTTACGGGCCAAGGCGGCCTCGCGTGCTTGCATGGGCACCACGATGGCCTCTTCCACCGTGCCACCATCCATGAGTTTCGGCTTGGCCACGCGCAGCATGTCGCGCAGCTCGACGACAACCCCTTCCTGGTCGAGGGCATGCGAGCATTGCGTTGCCAACGCATCGAGGACCAGCCCGAGCAGCGCCACGCGCTCGTCGAACTCGGCATCTTTTGCGCGGTTCTCGATTTCAAAGCTCGCATCGCCGGCGAGTATGCGGCCAATCTGGTAATCGGAGCGGTACTTGTCGAACAGGCTGTAATACACCGAGAAGCGGTCGGCGATGTCGTCGTCACGCAGGAACTGAACGAACAACTCGCGGTCGCAGGTCTTGCCAAGGCGCTCGTACAGCGAGATGACCTCGGCCAGATCCTCCCAGCCACGCGCCGTGACGAAGCTCTTGCCGCCACCCGGTTTCGCCTCCACCTTGTAAAAGCAATCGGGTTTGGCCTCGAGGAAGGTCGTCACGGCCGGATGCAGGCCCTTCTCGGAGGCATAGCGCTTGAACGCGGCGTAATCGGGCTCGACGTCGATCTCGCGCAGACGGTCAAGCGTCACGATATCGAACTCGTGCACCGACTTGTTGTACTCGGGCGGGTTGCCCGCGCACACGATAATCCAGTCTTCGGGCACGCGATGACGCCCGAACGTCTTGAACTGCAGGAACTGCAACATGCTGGGATATAGCGTTTCCGACACGCAATTAATCTCGTCGAGGAACAGGATGCCGCGGTCGAGCCCCGTGCGTTCCATGTAGTCGTACACGGCGCTTACAATCTCGCTCATCGTGTACTCGGAGGCCTCGTATTCGAATCCATCGTATTCGCGATGAACGATGCGCGGCAAGCCGAGCGCGCTTTGGCGCGTGTGGTGCGTCATCGAATACGACACGACGCCGATTTGAAGCTCTTGCGCAATCTGCTCGATAATGGCCGTCTTGCCGATACCCGGTGCGCCCACGAGAAACATTGGGCGCTGGCGCGACGGGCTGATGACGTACATGCCCGCATCGTCTTTTTCGAGATACGCCTCGACGGTATCTTTGATTTGCTCTTTCGCCGTTGCGATGTTCATACGCTGCTCCTAAACCGGTTGATACCCTCTTCATCCAAAATCACCTTCATAGCCCATGGAGGCACACTTGGCAAACTCGCTTCGCCGTTGTCCATGAACACGAACGCTGCATCATAATCGGGTGCAGCATCCGGGAACTGCCCTAATCCGTCCGTGAAGTAAATGAGGCCCTTCATATCGGTCAGCTCGCCGCGCTTGCGCAAGTCGTTTACGTAGGCAAACACGGGCCTGAAGTCAGTCCCGCCCATGCCTCGCACGAAAAACCCTTCCATGAACGCATCAACATCGCGCAGGTCGGTTATCTTCGTATCGGCCTGCACCTTCGCATCGCATTGGATGACATGGATGTTCACGGCATGTGCGAAATCCTCGGACTTCTTGATGATGCTGAACGTGTGCTCGACGAAGCGCTTCACGAGGTCGCCGCTACACGACTCCGAGGTGTCGATGGCAATCACGAAATCGCGAATGCGCTGCGTCTCCTTGTATTCGAGTGGCTCGACCAGCGGCATATCGCCGTATAAGTCGAGACCATAGGTGTAGAAGATGTAATCGTACTCGTCGTCGTTGATCTTCATCTCTTCTGACAGCATCGTAAACCGGCGCAGGAAGTCAGCATAGTCGTAACGCTTACGGTTCGCCACGGCCAAGCTCATGATGAGGGCGCCTGCCTCGTCGCCCCATTCGCGCGAGAACGTCTCGAGGTTCATCTCAATCTGCTTGGCGATTTCCTCCCATTCGCGCTCATCTTCGGACTTTTGGTCCTGCACTTCATCGTCGCTCTCGTCTTGAGATGACGAACCGCGCCGGTCGCCCTCTAGGTTTTCGCCCTCATCGGCGTCTTCGGCCGTTTCTTGAGCATCTTCCGATTCCCCTTGCGCTTCCTCATCGGCATTGTCTTGCGACTGTGCCGCTTCGGGGTGTTCGAGCTGCTCCTGGTTGTCGGCGTCGCTCGCCTCGCCTTCAGACATCATCTCGTGCTGATCTTGCGCGTCGGCGGTATCGCTCGAGGAATCATCTTGCTGGGCCAGCTCCTCAACCTCGCCGGGAACTTCCTCTTTCTCCGCCTTCGCATACGATGGCCAAGCTTCGTGGTTATCGCGCTCGAACAAAGCCTGGAACTCGGAAATCCGAGAAGCGGGCAAATCGCGGTACGTCGAACCATAAGGAGCAGTCAATGCACGCTCGAATAGCGTGTACAGCTTACTCGGCGTCAACTGCCCGCACATGAGCTTCAACTCGGAAAGCGCCTGCTTGCGCACGCGATCGTCCACGCTGGGAAAACGGTCGGCGCACATTTCCATGGCCACGCTCTCGGCGACGACGTCGCATGCCAGCCACCATGCGTCATGACGCGGATGGCTTTCATCGAACGGATGGCGGAACACGCAGTGCAATACCAGGTGCAGGTAGTCGCGTACCGCTTCGTCAAAGCCAATCTGGAATCGAGCGAGGGCGCTATACGGCTCGAAGTACACCTTCTTGCCATCGGTCGCCAGCCAGTAACGACCCTCCACATGCACGGCTTCTGCAGGCATGCGCCACAGCGCCAAATCCAGGAAGCGAAACTTCAGCATCAGCTGCACGCGGCACTCGTCAACGATATCGAGCGCCACCTTAGCAGCTTGTTCCCACCGTGCTTGCTTTTCGTCAATTATCTCTGAC
>CAJOIP010000032.1 GCA_905234785.1 uncultured Eggerthellaceae bacterium | reverse complement strand
AATGTGCATCCGAGCCCTGGTCACCCAAGCCAGCCGCCCCTTCGAGCCATCCGGCGATGAGCCGTGCCGCATTCGCTTTGTCTGCTGGCCAGCTTCCCGACAGGCCCAGCTCGCGGGCAAGTACCTCGGCCTGGTAACCCTCGCATACGTTACGCGCGAAAAAGGCGGCCGCCGGTTCTATGAAGGGCAGCTCGGGCGGCAAGCCCCGCTTGCCCGAGCGTAGCAACTACACGCGCAACGTCGGCTACAAGACCGGCGCCATCACCTACGAGTTCGAGACCAAGACCTTCAACTACGACATCCGAGGCATCCGCCTGTTCGCCGACGTCATGGACGTGGAGGAGGCAGGCGTCAACGACTGCTTCGTGGAGGCCGGCGCGGAGCTGCAGCGCACCCAGGTCGCGCCCGAGGCCGACGCGTTCACCTTCGCCAAGATCGCCTCGCACACGGGCGTGACCGTGAAGCCAGAGGACCTGTCCGAGGCCGAGGCGACCGACATCCTGCAGGCGCTGCGCACGGTGACCTCCGCCATGGACGAGAAGCAGGTCACCCTTGGCTCGCGCTACCTGTTCATCACGCCGACGCTCAAGGGCGTGCTTGACGACTGCTCCTACGCGAACCCCACGATGAGCAACCGCGTGCTGGAGCGCTTCGCCCGCGTCATCGAGGTGCCGCAGGCGCGCTTCTACACGAAGATCGACCTCAAGAGCGGCGAGTCCGAGTTCGGCTACGCGAAGGCAGCGGGTGGTGCGGACGTCAACTTCATGTTTCCCGACAAGCGGTTACAGCTCGATGCGGCCGAACTTTCCCAGGAGCTCTGCGGCGGCCGTGTGGGCCTCGCAGATGCAGTACTTCCAGCCATCGGCTTTGCGCGCCTTCGCGGCGGCGAGCATGCCGGCCGCGGCATCCGCGCCCATGATGCCGGCAGCCGGGCCTTCGGCGAACGCGATGACGTCGTCGATGCCCGACATGCGGCCCTCCAGGAAATCGAGCAGGGTGTTGGTGGCGGCCTCAACCGCCGCATCGCTGCTATCTGCGGCGACGGCATCCTTCCAAGCCTGTGCCGCAACCTTGGTTTCCTGCTTGCTCGTATCAGCCGTCGCCAGAATGCCGGTGCGCTCTGCGACGAAATCGAACAGTTCTTTTTCCATGTCGTACCTCCCTCGGTCAGGCGCGCATGCGGCGGTTGACCATCGAAAACCTACAGCGCCAGTATAAAGCGAAGCGGGCAGCTAGCGGACAATGTTCTCCGCCATGCCAAAGAACTGCTTGCGTCGATGCCCGACCAGAACCGCACCATGCAGTCGATTTCGGGCCACGAGCACGAGCCGCATTGCCGAGCCGCTATCGGTATAATCTTTCCCATGGAACGACGGCCGCTGAACATATTCGCTCCAACCGTCGCCGCAGGCGCGCTTCTGCTGCTGTGGTACAAGCGCATGATGATCGCAATGCCGACCGTCTGGCAGCCCGCCTTCCTCGTGGCATGCGCCGCCGGGTTCGTTGCCTGCGGGTTCGCGCTCGACCGCCTGCGCACGCGCGCATGGGCTAACGGGCGCATCGACAGCCGGGCCATCGCGGCGGCGGCCTCGCTCGTCGCGGCCGCAGGGTCGCTCGGATGCCTGGCGCCAGGCGTGGTGGGTGCGGTCATTGCAAGTGTCGGCGGCTTTGCGGCAGCCGCCGCGTTCCTGTCCGTGCTGGCAAGCGGACTGCGAGCGCTGCCCTACAACAGGCGGGGCACCACGTTCGCTGCTGTGTTCTTCTGCGCGGGCCTCGTGAACACGTCGACCGACCTGACTGAGCTTTCGTGGCTGCTCATAGCGGGAACAGCCCCCAACGCCGTGTTCGCATGCGCGAGCGCGGCGGCTGCGGCGCTTGTGGCCGTCGCATTCGGCGCGGCGTTCAACACGCGGGTGCTCGCGGTGCCGGAAGACGGCGATAAGCGCCCGGCTATGATCCGCCTGTTCCTGCTCGCCTCCGCATGCTTCATGTTGATGTACGTGACCGTGTCGCTGAAGGACTCGGTCGCCTACCCGGTGGCGGTCGAGAGCATCTCGGACAGCGGCTTCATCCGCTACGTCGAGCTTCCCATGTGGGTCGCCGCCGGGCTCGTGTGCGACCACGTGGGCAGGCGCGAGCTGTTCGCGTTCTGCACGATATGCGCGTTCGTCGGCAGCGCCAGCCTGGTGGCTCAGCCGGGCACGGCGGCTGCGGCGTTCTGCGTTCTCTGCTCGTACTTCTGCCTCATCGGCTTTCCGACCACATGCGTGTGCCTGCTCGTCGACGTGAGCCGGTACCTGAAACGCCCCGCGCTTGCGGGTGTGTTCTGTTTCGCGCCTGTGGTCGTCGGCGCGGGCGTGGGCGGCCTGGCGGCGGGTATGGCGGAAAGCATCGGCCAGGATGGGTTGTTCCTGGTCTCGATTGGCTGTTTGGCGTTGTTCTCCGTGCTCGCCACGCTGCTCCTGCGCGATGTCCACGCGTACGAGAGCCTGCTGCGCGCGACCCCCGTCATCGAAATACCGGGCGAGCGCTCGCACACCCCCGACGCCGGCGCAGTTGCGAAGCGCTACGGGCTCACGCCTCGCGAGACGGAAGTGCTAAAGCTCGTCTTCCGGGGCTTCACCGTTGCCCAGATGGCCGACGAGCTCGTGGTGACGAAGTCGACCGTGAAGTTCCACATCACCAATATCCTGCGCAAGACGGGTGCGGAAAGCCGCGAGCAGATGGTTGAGAAGCTCGACGTGCAAGACGGGGCTGAAGAAACCCCATAAAGAGCCTGTACCCCTTCCTGAAATGGGCAAACGTAAAAAACTAGACCCCCTGCACCTCTAAACTGGACTCCCCATCCGATACCGTTTCTGGTGTGCTTGTACGTTAGAAGCATATGCAAGAGAAGGGAGCTGTCATGGGAAAGCGAATGTCGGGTATTGCTATCGTCGCCCTTCTGGCGATGACGCTCGGGCTGGTTGCCTGCGCGGGAGGCAGCGGAAGCGCATCGGCTACCGCATCCGGGTCTTCGAGCGCATCCGGCCAGGCCTCTCTGTCGAGCTCTTCGACCGCGGCAGAGTCCGCGCAATCTTCGGCCGCGAGCGCCAGCGCATCCTCGTCGACCGCCTCTCCGTCGGCATCTGCGTCAGCGGCAGCAAGCGCGAGCGCGGCAGCGGCGCCGGCCGTGGGCGCTGACGGCAAGCAGGTCGCAACTGGCACGGTGGTCACGACCACCTATAAGGAAAGGGCCGCCGAAGTGGGGCTCACCGGTGACGACTACGCAAACGACACGGGGCTGCTCACGCTGCTCGTGCTCGATTCCCCGATTCAGGTGACAGCTTACAAGGGCGGAAGTGACTACACGGGCGCTGCGTCGGTCATCTGCCTTCCCAACGACGAGATGTTCAGGCAGTTCAGCGGCAAGCAGATAACCATAAGCGTCGATTCTTGGGGCGAGTGGCCCGCGGACTTGTCGGGCAAGCTCTACGACCTCGTGGTGGATTTCGACGCGGACGGGCTCGACCTCGTGGAGAGCTAACATGGCGCGCCCGAACGTAAGACTGGCGCTCATCGTGGCCATCGCGTGCGCGTGCGCATTGGCGTGGGGGTGCACTACGACGGCGGGCACGGCGTCTTCGAGCAGCGCGGACGCGCCGTCTTCGGGCGCTCCTTCCAGCGCTTCTCCTCCTGCCTCTTCTTCCAGCGCCTCCTTTAGCCCGACCTCGACGGCTGAGCCATCGGCCGTTCCCGAGGCCACGGCAATCCTCGGCGAAGACGAGTGGGGCGACCTGCTGGAATCGCTCGGCCCCGACGCCGTGGCGTTCGGTCGTCGCGTGCAAGGCGAGCTCCCGCAGACGGCGTACGCGCAGTGGTCGGGCGAAGGCGGCGGCGAGCCGGTGGAATTCACGGAGCCCGCGCAGATCCGCGCCCTGTTCAACGCGCTCGCCTCGGCGGGCGTCGGCGAAGAGGCCAAGGAAGTGCGCACCGACGACTACACGTCGTTCTGGTTCGTGTTCGCCGACGGCGGGCGCTTCTCGTTCAACTTCGATTCGATGGCCGTCGACCTGCCCGACGACAACAGCTATGTCGAATACAGCGTGCTGGCCGGCGACGACTTGCAGGCGTTCGCGGCGATCGCCCAGGCGCACACGCTCGAAAGCTACATGGACTAGTAAGCGAACCGAGTGCGCAAGGGAAGGGCGTCTCGTGCGGATGCTGACATGCCAACAATGCGGAGCTCCTGTTCAGTGGGACGGCTCGAGCCGCATCGCCGCATGCGCGCATTGCGGGACGGAATACCTCATGCATCCCCAATCGCCTGGCCGGCTCGACGACGACGGCATCGGGCGCGACGAAGTGGCCGTGGTGCCCATCCGCTCGGGCCCCCATGCGGGGCGCGCTTACGCGCGCAGCTTCATCCCGAAGGGGTGGAAAGCGCAGGCGGCGGACCCCGAGCTCACGTCTTCGGTCAACTCGCCGCTTACCATGCGGGTGCGCTACACGGCAGACGACGGGCGCGCCACCATCTCGCGCACGGGGGTCGTCTGCTACGAGCACATCGACGACACGCCCGCCAACGCGGCGCGCCAGTGGCAGCTCCAGATGCCCGACGCCAAGCGCGTGGCGACCTACCGCGACGCGTCGGCCCTCTGCGACATGACGGCGGCGGATGGCGCGGCGGGTTGCCAGGTGCTTTCGCACGAGACCGACCAGGACAACCTGGTGCGCGAACTCGTTGCGAAGATGCGTGCCAACATCGCGAACAGCCCCGCCTCCCAGTGGGACGCGGACTACTGCCGCAAGACCTACCGCGTGGACCGTGCAGACGGAACGCAGCTCATGCGCGCGTGCGAGGCGCTCGTGGACTACGTCGCCGTGCCTCCGAACCCCGCCGAGGTGCAGCTGTTCCAGCAAGCGCGCGGCATACTGGCGC
Source organism: uncultured Eggerthellaceae bacterium (assembly GCA_905234785.1). Lineage (GTDB taxonomy): Bacteria > Actinomycetota > Coriobacteriia > Coriobacteriales > Eggerthellaceae > UBA9715. The sequence continues at coordinate 23,586 of CAJOIP010000032.1, read as the reverse complement.
GCACGAACCCTCTGGGCGCCCTGGGAAGCCTGTTCGGCCTGGGCGCCGGCATGGGCGGCGTACAGGCGCCGACGACGCGCTACCTCTGGGAAATCGCGTTCCTCTTCGAGGTGGAGGCGCGCCCCGACACCTTCGAGGAGGCACAGGAAGCCTGCAGGCTCATACGCGCGAGCTACGAGGAAAGCCCCGCGTTCGAGCAGGCGAAGGCGCAGCTGCGCGACATGGTGGTGCGCGAGCAGATGCGCCAGGCGCAAGCGATGGATGCCGCGATGTCGCAGATGGCGCGCGACAACGCCGCCCACTGGGACCGCATGAACGACATCGTGCGCGACACGAACGACTACACGACCAACGTCATGCGCGACATGATCGCCTCGAACGCAGCGAGCCACGACCGCACGGCGAACCTGGCCTCGGAGATGCTGCGCGAGGTGAACACCTACCACGCGAACGGCGGCGTCGTGGAAGCATCCACCTCGTGGGACCACGTGTACCAGTCCGCCGAGCACCCCGATTGGTTCGTCGCGACCGAGGGCTTCGAGCTGCGTCCCGGCATCGACTTCGAGGAACTGTCCCGCACGCACGGGGATTACTGACACGACCGGCTGTTCACGATTGTAGGAGGATCACATGGGAGTTCAAGCACGCATAGCGCTCGATGGCGGGGGCGTGTACGCAACCGAAGTCGAGCCCGAAAGGCTGCGGGCCCAATTGGCCGACGAGGGCTCGCGGTTCCTCGAGCTTGCGGACCCCATGGGCTTCATCACGCTGATTCCGCGCGAGAAGGTGCTCATGGTGCAGTACGGGGCGGGCATTCCCTCCCCGCAGGAGCAGGAGGCGGCCCAGCAGGCGCAGTTCCAGCAGATGCAGCAGCAGTTCCAACAGATGCAGCAGCAATACCAGCAGATGCAGGGGCAGATGCCCGGCGCCGGCCAGGGCGCGATGCAGGCGAGCCTGGGGGACCGCGCCAAAGCGAAGTGGCAGCAGTTCCAAGACACGTTCATGCCGCCGCAAACGGCGTTTCCGCAGCAGCAGTTCCCGCAAGGGCAGCAGCAGGTGTCCCCGGGCCAACAGGATAGCCAGAACCCGCTGCACTGGTAGCGCGGCTGCCGGCCTGGCAGGTGCGCCCGGGAGATGCGGGGGCGGGCGCCAGGCGAGCGCACGGAGGAAGGAGCGTTTTCATGAGCAGAGCGAAACGACGCCACATACTTGAAGTTGCCGCATGCATGGTGGCGGCCCTGATGCTCGCAACGGCGTGCTCGCAAGGCGGTGCGGCCTCGGCCCCGTCGGGCAGCGAGGCGGAGCCGAGCGCAAGCGCGGCAGCCAGCACCGAGGCAGCCGCGGACACGGCGGCCCCCGTCGTGGCGGGCACCTACTACACCCGCATGGAACTTGCCGACTATCAGGTGAACGCGCCGCTGTTCAGCGCGTTTCTCCCTGAAGGGTGGACGGCGCAGCTTTACAGCAAGTGGGACGTCGTCAGCGTGGGCGCGCCGGGCTTCGTTGAAGTGACGTTGGCGAGCCCCGACGGAACCGCGGTCATCACGATCGACTCGTGCCAGGCGTTCACGCAGGCGCCCTCCGGTTTCGTCGGCGAGGACTACGCCACGTATTCCACCTACATGAACTACCTCGACGCCGGCGCGTTCATCGATACGTACATGGCGCAGGCATACGGCGGGCAGGCGCAGCTCGTGCGGGAGCTTTCCCCCGATGCGGACGCGATTGCCCAGCTCAGGCAGTACAACGACCTGCTCGTGGCCGCCGCGAACCAGGCCGGCGCCGAGATGACGGCGGGCGGCACGATCGGCAACACCTCGTCGGTGACGGAGGCGTACGACGCGACCATCTGCACGCGGCAGTACCGCATCGGCAGCCAGTACATGGAGGCTTCCTGCGCCGACGCAGCTCAGCTGCAGACTATCACGGGGCCCGCCCTCACCGAGCAGTACCTCCACTGGCGCGTCCCCTATTCCATTACCTACATCGCAAGCGACGAGCAGGCGTTCGACGCGTACTACGACGACTACTGCATGATCATCGCCAACTCGTACTTCACGCCGCAGTACTACGCGGCCGAGGATTACGTGGCGAGCTCCATCACGGCGGCCGCCATGGATGCCAAGGCCGCCGCGTCGTCGGCCACGGGGTCGTTCTCGACGAGTGGCTACACGAGCGAGTACGGGGATTCGGCAAACGAGAAGATCATCAACATGTGGGATGACGTGATAAACGAGGTCGACTCCTACCAGACGCTCGACGGCGGAACCGTGAAGGTGTCGATGTACGACGACGTGGTGGCGCAAAGCGGCAACGAGATATTCGTGGGCTCGGCGACTTCGGACATTCCCTCCGGCTTCACCGAGCTGCAGAGGAGCTATTAGGGCGCCGAATGCGAAAGCGATGAGAAACGGGGAAGGAAGGGCAGGCTATGAAGAAGGTTTTGACGGTGGCGGCATGCTGCGCGTTCGCGCTGGCGCTGGGCCTCGTGGGCTGCGGCGGCTCGTCGTCGGGCAGCACGGCCGCGAGCGCGTCGGGGTCGTCGTCGGCGGCGGCGTCGGAGAACGCTTCTGCCACATCGGAATCCGCCAGCGCGGGCGGCGACGCCAAGGATGGGTACACGACGGACGGCTACCTGGACGAGTTCGGCATCGTGACCGCCAAGGCGCTCGTCGAGCTCGACGGCGCCGAACTGGCGAAGGTCGCCGAAGCGGCGAAGTACGAGTGGGACGACAAGAACGCCGAGTGGGCGAAGGTCGGGTCGGGATTGGCGCCGAGCAAGGGGCTTTCTTCCGAGGAAATGCAGGCATCCAACGGCATTGAAGCTTTCGAATTCTCGGAGGCCGAGGTCGCAGGATTTGCCGCAGGCGGCAAGGGCACGCCCGTCATGTGGCTTGTCACCAGCAGGGCCAAGATCGACGACGTGGACACGGTTCTCGCCAACCAGCAGGTCACGATTGTGGACCAGTGCGAAATCGGGCACCGAAACTATGGCAGGGAACTATGGGCCATCGTGAAGAACAGCGCGGGCGACCAGTTCCTGATGTGCGTGCAGCACTACGATGACAAGAGCGTCGTCGACCTGTACACGGCCGATTACATCGCCGCCAACGAGCACGGCATCGCCAGCCACTTCAGCAGCGGCGAGTACCTGCTCTACGATGCGCACACGATCGACGAGATCTGGCCCATCCTCCAAAGCGGCGAGGTTTCGTAGCCCAAAAGGGACAGTCCTCATTGGGCTAACCCGCTAGGGTGAAAGGCGCCATCTATGCCGAGCATGGGTGGCGCTTTCTATTCCTCGTTACGGCGGTTGTGCTCTTCTTCGCGGTAGTAGGCGCGTTTATTCTCGTACATGGTGCTGTCAGCGCGTGCGAACACGTCCTTGAACGAGGTGTCTTGTCCGGGCGTGAATTCGGCAATGCCCTTTGAAACTGCAAGTTGCGCAGGGTAGTCGGTCGAAACGTTGAATGCGGCAATGGCGGCATCGACTTTATCGAACCCCGCTTCCATCTGCTGCGCCTGCGCGCCCAGCCCGATTACTGCGAACTCGTCGCCGCCGATGCGGTATACGTTTGCGTCGCCAAACCCTTGCTCGAGCGCATGTGCCGCGCCTTGGATGTAGTAATCGCCGCACTCGTGCCCGTGCTGGTCGTTCAGCTCCTTCAGGCCGTTGATGTCGTAAATGGCCATGCAGAAACGCGCCGTTCCATCGGCGATTTGCTGGTCGATTTCCTGGATCAGTTCGTGGTAGGCGGTTGCGTTGCCCAGCTGGGTGAGCGAATCGGTGTGTGCCTGCTTCTGCAGATAGTCGAGGTATGTCCGCGTCTCCTTCTGCAGTGTGTGGACCTTCGCGCTGAGGGCTTCCAGCTCGTCGGCGTCCTCTTTCGCAGATGAACTCTCGGCCTGCTTGCTCGGAGCGGCAATGTCCACGTTAGCGTGCGACGCCACTTCGTCCATGAGCAGGTCCATGTCCTTCGAAAGGCCTTCCAGTCCCTCTTCCAAATCGCGGAACCTCATGCGGATGCGGTGGGTGATGAGCACGACGACCACCGCGCCCAGAATCACCGAAAGCAGCGTCACGATGGCGGTCGAAATCGTGTGGTTGCGAACTTGCTCGTCGTACCATTCCGCGTCGAAATCGACGCCCACGATGCCGGCGATTTCGCCCGACGAATCGAACACGGGGCTGTATGCACTGTAGAAATTGCCCCATTGGTCCGCTGCAGGGTCTTCGTCGACCGACGGTGTTCCCTGCGCGGCCTCAATGAGAGCCGGCGTGACAAGGCATTCCTCGCCAAAGTCTGCGGGGTCGTCCGGGTCGGCGTCGACCGTGAAGGTGAACTTGTTTTCGCCTGCTTGCTTAACGGCGTAGATGAAGTGGATATCCACGCTTTCCTGGTATACCGTGAGACGTTCTTTTATCTCGGTGAAAACCGGTCCGTCGACGTCGTCTTCGGTAAGGGCGCCCAGCTCATCGCCATCGATGGACTTCGCCGCTGAGTTCACCACGTCGAGCATGTCCTTGTCGATTAGCTCGCGCATGGCGCCTTCGGTTTGGATAAGGGTCACAATGCCCAAGGCGGTGTTGGCCACGAAAAGCAAGATGCCGAACGCCAGCACATACCGCATCGTGAAACTGAGTTTACCGCTGCTCAACGCTTCCTCCGAATGGTCTTTCTTGCCGCTATTCCCGCGAATCCCGTCGGCCCGACGCAGAGCGCTCCAGCTGGCTGAGCTTCAAATCGGTGTTGTAGAAATCCTTCGTGGTGCATCCCGCACGGCCGCCGCCGGCGCAGGCGCACGCGCAGGCGCATCCGCACGCGCAGGCGCACGAGCTCGCACAAGCGCACGAGCTGCTCGACCCCGAGCTGTGGCTGCGGCGAGGCGCCGACACCACGACGGGCACGACGTTCACGCGCAAAAACGTGTCCGGCTCGCTCGTGTACGCGTACATGCCGTTCGACTTCTTCGATTTCAGCGCCTTCTCTACGGCGGGGATGTCCTTCTCCTCGATGACCTCCTCGCTCTTTATGAAGCTGCGTCCGCAATACTCGCACGTGTCCTTGCCCTCGGGTCGCGGCGCGCCGCACCCCTGGCACGACGGGTAGTACACGACCTTCGTGCGGGTGATTTTCTTCTCGGTCCTGGTTTGCGATTTGAAGCCCGAGCCTTGCGTGAACAGGCCCACGACGCCTTCGACCATGCTTTTGATGAACGAGATGACAGACCAGATGATCGTCCCGAATATGCCGAGCGTAATGAGGCCGCCGATGATGTAGAAGATGTCGTCCTCGTCTTCGTACCCGGACGTCTCGCGCTGCACGCCTTTCTGGATCGTCTTGTCGATGTCGAACGCAAACGCGTCGTCTGGGTAGCCGACCGTAACCATGTAGCGTTCGCCCTTCTTCAGCGGCGTGTTCCACGTGTAGTAACCCTTGATCTGCAGGCCGGCGGGCGCGATGCGCTCGACCTTGTCGGCGTTCCATTTCAGGGTGAAGTTGTCTACGGCAACATCGTCGAACCAGCCCGGCGTGAACTCGTACACGGCCTCGCCCTCGTTGTCGCGACCGACCTGGTACATGTAGTCCTGCACGAGCTTGAACTCGAAGACCGCCACCTCGCCGGCGTTGTACGCGCGGTCCAGGTCGATGCGCGCGTAGCTTCCACCCGCCATGTCGGGCGATATGCGTTTGACCGTGCTGTTCAGGCCATCCATCGATACGTAATGGTTGTTGGGAATGCCGATGCGCACCCAGGTCAGAGGGCCTTCAGACGTGGAGTCGAGCACCTTCCACTCGATGTGGTACACCATGGTCAGCGTGGCGTCCTCGTTCACGTCGACCGTGATGTCGTAGTCGAGGATCTCGTCGAGGTCGGCCGCCCATGCGCTTGAAAGCGGCAGCGATACGGCTATGACGAGCGCAAACAGCGCGGCAAGCAGCTTGCCCATGCGGTTCATGCGGTTCATGCGGTTCATGCGCCCACCTCCTCGGCGTCGGCGAACCTGCGCAAGGGGCAGGTGCCGTCCATCAACGCGGAGTGGTCGCGGATTTCCTCGCAGCGCTCGCCGTTCCAGATGCTTTCCCATTCGTCGGAAAGCATGCTGCCCAGCACATCTGTGCTCAGCCAGCTTTGGCACGGAACGACGTTGCCGCCGGGCGTCACGGCCATGTTGGATAGGCACGCGCCGCACGACGGCTCGTTCAGGTCGAGCGTGTGGCAGAAGCCCGGTTCAACCCAGCCGGGCGAGGTGAAGCTGATTTCCATGTCGTGCGCGTAGCAGTACTCGGTCGCCTCGCGCAGCACCTGCTTAAGCTCGTCGGCCGTCAGCTGCAGGTTCGCCGATTCGGGTGTGGCGGCGTTGCCCGTGGTGATGAGCCCCGAGCACGTGACGTAGGTGACGCCTTTGGAATGCAGGTACTCGAGCGTCTTCACGTAGTCGCGGTTCGCCGTGCATAGCGGCGTGTTCACGCTCATGTTCAGCCCAGCCGCAAGCGCGTTCTCGATGCCGGCCACGGTGTCGGCGAAACGGTGCGCGCCGACGAGCGCATTATGCACGGTTTCGTCGCACGAGTAGAACGTGATCTGCACGCTGTCGAGCGACACGGCCCGCAGGCGGTCGCAGTACTCGCGGGTCAGGCGGATGCCGTTCGTGTTCAGGCGCGTGACGAACCAGCGCGCGTGGTCGACGAGCTCGAACAGGTCGTCGCGCATCGTGGGCTCGCCGCCTGTGAACGTGACCTGCGTTATGCCAACCGAACGGCACTTGTCGATGATGCGCTTCCACTCGTCGGTCGAAAGCTCGGCTTCCTCGGCTTGCTCCTGGCCTGCCGCGTAGCAGTGCACGCACTTCTGGTTGCAGTTCCACTTGCCGTCGGTTGCCATGGCGGACACCATGAGGTCCATGCGGTGCGGGGCGCGCATGTAGGGAGCGTACTCGCCGAGCGGCACGTACTCGATGGGCTCTTCGACGGCTTGCCCGCGCGCCACTTGCGTGAACGTGCGCATGATGGTGACGATGTCGTCGCGCAGGCGCTGTTTGCCGATGAAGGGGTACACCTTGCGCACGGCTTTGCTGGTCGCTTCCTGAATGGCCTCGACGTCCTGGTCGGTGACGGCACGCCCGTCGTATGCGTTGACCGCGCGGATGAACTCGATGAGCAAAATCGACCACGACACGTTAACGGGAATGACGTCCTGCCCGTTTATGATGGCCACGCTCGACCCGACTTTCCAGGCATCGTCGGACGTGTTGCCGTCGTCTGCCACCAGGGGCGGGACCAGGTGAATGCGCACCACGCCCGGACCGTCGGGGTTCAACGTGCAGTGGTGCACCTCGTTGAAGTTGTTCAGCGCATAGTTTTTCACGCGCATGACAGGGTTCATGCCGAGCCCCCTTCGTGTCCGGTTATGCTTGCTTGGGCGGGTCGTGGTAGGCGAGCTTCGCGATTGTTGCCCCGTTCCCCGAATTCCGGCCCTTGGCCGCGGCGCCTTTCGCAGCGTTCACCCAGATTATAAAGGAATACGCACAGCTACATAACGACCCCGCAACGACCTGGGTTGGCAATCGCCCGTGCTTGTCGGGCTAGGCGCGAGCCGATTGGAACTGCGAGATGCGTCAGCCCAGCTTCACGGTGTGGAGCGCTTCATATACCGGTCGTGGCCCCGATAGGTCCGACTTGAACAGCGTGATATGATCGATTCGTCCCTCGGCAAGCGCAGGCGAGGGAAGGGCCCCCTTGGAAAGGTCGGCTGCGCGCATCAGCGTGACGTGCGCACGGAACGGCTTGTCGTCGTAGGGAAGGTCGCGTTGTCGCAGCGCTGTGCGCACCGATTGCGCGAGGTCTTGCAGCTGGCTGGCTTCGCGGAAGCCCTGCCATAGCGTCGCTTTCGATCGGCGCCCGAAGCTGCCGAGTTCGCCGAGCGACACGTTGATCGGTTGCGCGCCGCGGCAGCCCTCTTCCAGCGCGTCGATCGCATCGTCCACGCGCGCCGTTTCCACATCGCCGAGGAAGGCGAGCGTCACATGGAACGAGTCGGGCGCGACATATCGCCCGCGCATGCAGCCGCGCAGCATCGCCGACGTTTCCGCCAGCGCCTCAGCCACTTCGCCCGGTAATTCCGTCGCAATGAACAACCGCATGCTTCCACCCTCCTTCATGGAGACCATTCTAGCAGGTCATCGTGGCGCTTGCGCATTATGGGCACGTTCGGGAATCGCGGCGAGGCGCCCGGGAACCTGAAAAGGGTAGCGCATGCACCCTATATCCATGCACGCTGCTGGTCGTTTTGCTTTTCATGTTGCGATATCGCCTCCGTGTGTATCGTCTTGTTGGGATATGGCGCACATGTGCATCGTATTTCTCCGTGTGTGGCCGAATCGATACACATGGAGCCCATATCGGTGCATGAAATCGCGAAAAGACGTCAACGTGCAGCGATATCGGGTTTATGTGTGGCCCTGTCATAGTGCTTGTACGTTGAAACGTTTCAATCGCGCGAACTGCGGGGCAAAAGGGAAGCGTGGCGCCCGTACCATAAGAGCGAGGCACGCTCTGCACCAAGGGGGTTGCCCCATATAAGGAAGACGCCCGCGGGTGCGGGCGTCTTCTCGGTTGAGATCTCGTTGCCAGTTCCGTTTCTGCTTGGCGCGGTTGTACTTCGTGTCGCCGTGCGCGCCGATGCCGCAGGCGTGCGCGTTGTACTTCGGCATCTGATCGAGCGTTGCCTGCTCGGCCGTGCGATGCCAAACCGGTCCGCTTTTCGGAACGCGGCTTTTCTTCTTGGGCATGCCCTTCACCTCCTTTCGCAGCGCAGTGATTCTACACCAACCGTGTTGGCTCATGCGCTCGCGATCGCCATTGGCGCAAAGGCGTAAGGCTGCTTTTGCCAGCAAGCTTCTGCCAGCTGGCTGAACAAGCTACGAAATGGCGCTGACGAGGGTGGTGACGTCGTTGGCGCTGAGGCCAAAGGCTTCTTCGTCGTCGCCTTGCCCACGCACCATGATGGAGTAGCTGTAGTCGCCGTCGGTCCAGGTGACCTTCATGGCGCTGCCGTCCGCGTCGCCGTAGCACTTCACCTGCTTGCCGTCGACATCGGCATCCCATGTGAGCCTGTACACGGTGTAGTCGCCCGAAATGTCGACGATGCCGTTGCCGACCTCTCGCTCGGCGCTCTTCAGGCCCTTGCGGATCACGAACTGCGCCGCGCCGAAGTCGCCGTCGCCCTCGGCGAGGCCCTCCATGTACTGGAAGCCATGCCAGAACACCTGGCCACATTCGAGGGACGTGCCTTCAGCGGGCACTTGGAAGGTTCCGACGCCTGCGCCCTCTGCAGCGTCGGCGGCAGTTGCGGCGTCGTGCCACGGGTTGGCGAGCCCCGTGGTGGCGCCGGATGCGCTTGCGCTTTCACTGCTGGCGCTTGCGCTGCTTGCCGCGGAGCTGCTTGCGCTTGCGCTTGCACTCGATTGCGAACTCGCGCCGCCCGAGCATGCTGTCAGGGCAAACGTCATCGCCAACGCGGCTGCTATCGCGAGAATCTTCTTCATGGTACAGTCCCTTCCCTCGGTTTCACGTGCTTTGCTTCATTATACGTGAGCCGCCTGCGCTGCATCCTCGCGTTGTGCGCATCGAGTTGTGGCGCGATGCGGTGGCAAGGCCAGCGGGCAAGGAGGCCAGCAGGCTAGGAGGGCTGTTCCATCAGGGCGAGGGATTGCTTGCCGGTGAAGTGCTCGATGTCGAACGCCAGCACGTGCATGCGGTTGAAGCGCGGCTCGATTTCCGCTGCAAGCTCATCGTCGTGGTTGGGCCAGTAGTGGTCGCCGAGCGCGCGTAGCAGGGCCATCTTCTCCTCGGGGTCTTGCGCGATGCGGACTCTCCCGAATGCGATGACGCTGCGGAAGTGCGTGTTGTACTCGGAGGGGACGACCTTGTCTTGCGCGACGACCGTGAACGACGCCTGGGGATGCGCCTTGATGGCGTCGATTTTGTGGCCGTCGGCGGCGCTGTGGAAGACGAGCGTCGAGCCGATTCGCACGAAGCTGAGCGGCACGCCGTACGGGTAGCCGCCATCCCCGAGCACCGAGAGCACGCCCGATGTGGCGGCATCGAGGATCGCCAGGCATTCCTCTTGGCTCAACTGCTGCTTTTTCCTGCGCATGTCCCTAAACATGAAGCTTCCAATCTGCCCTTGTTCTGGGCGCTTTGGGAGGTTTGGCTGCCTTGGCAGCATTATACGCAAGGCGCGCAGGTCACGCACAAGCTCCGATTCTTGCCATTCTGCATCGGTTTCAGCGTTTCGCGAAGGGATATCGCCTCCGTGTGTATCGCGCTGCACGGATATGGTGCACATGTGCGTCGTATTCCCCCTGTGCACGGCCGATACGATACACACGGACCTCATATCGCTGCATGAAAACGCAAAACGCCGACGCAATGCAGCGATATCGCCTCCGTGTGTAATTTGCTAGGTGCTTCAAAATGCAATGCCTGCTGCGCGACCAAGTCGTGCTGCGAAGATGGCGGAAAGCGAACGCGCTACACGTACGGTTTCGCTGCCGCCAACGCCTGGGCGGCGTACGAGCGGCCGAACAGGGCGCAGTGGTGAAGCAAAGGCGCCAGCTGGTGCAGCGCGATGCGGTCGCGCCATCCGTAGGCGAGGGAAGATGCCTCGTCGTAAGCCGCCATGATGCGGTCGAGGTAGGGGCATCCGAACAGCGCGAGCATGGCCAAGTCGGTTTCCGCGTGGCCTCCGTGGGCCATCGGGTCGATGAGCACAGCTCCCACGGGGTTTGCGGGGGCGGAGCTCCAAAGCAGGTTGCCGGACCACAGATCCCCATGTATGCGTGCGACCTCGATTCCCGCCGCCGAAAGCATGGCGGGCTGGGGAGCTTCGAAATCCCCCGATTTCAGGCGTTCGGCGACGCGTTCGAAAACCGCGACTTCGTTGGAATCGAGCGCCCTTGCGTCAGCCGCGAGGCGCAGGTAGGGCATGATCCTCCACTCTGCGAAGAAGGCACCCCAGCTGCTTGGCGCATCGGCTTCGCCAACCGTCGGCGTCGCGGTATGCGCGATGAAGTAGGAGCCTTGCCATCCTGCAGGCGGCGCTCCCCACCACGGGGCGCCGGTTGCATGCGTGATCGCGAGCGCGGCGCCGACGCAGTCGGCGGCGTGCCGAGTAGCGGGCCCAGGCTTCACCTGGCACTCAACGAGCTCGGTGTCGGATGCCGACACCACCTTGGCGGTGGGCATGCCTCCCGCGGTTTCAGCTTCGGCAAGCCAACGAAGCGCCGCCGCCTCACCCAGAAGCGAGGAGGTTTGCGGCGTACCACGTTTGACGAACAGCTCGTTCATGCGCTCGTATCGCCTCGCTTCCTTCGCAATTCTTCTCCCGGCCTCGATTGCCGACGCTCTCATTCTAAGCCACGGCGCATATGGCCGACAGGGGCCGTGCTCAGTGTGGCAATCATTACGCTCACGCACGTGGGCATCGTTGCGCCCTGAGCGCAGTAATCCCTGGTTTACGCGCCGTGTCTTGCGTACTATATACGAGGGAAAGGTCGAAGCTCGGGAGGTACGTATGAGGGCGAAACTGTTTTTAGCGGTATCGGCGGTTGTGGCGATTGCCGTCATTGCGGTCGTGGCGGGATGCGCCGCAAGGTCTGGCGCAAGCGGTTCGGCATCGTCGGGCGCTTCGTCATACAAGCGGGTTACGCAAGAAGAGGCGCAGCAGATGATGGAATCCGAAAGCGGATACGTTATCGTCGATGTCCGCAGGCAGAACGAATTCGACGCGGGGCATATTCCCGGCGCAATCTGCATTCCCAACGAATCGATTGGCAAGGAGCAGCCTGCCGAGCTTCCTGATTTCGATCAGCTGATCATGGTGTATTGCCGCAGCGGCAATCGCAGTAGGCAAGCTGCAGAGAAGCTGGCGAACATGGGCTATTCGAACGTCGTGGAATTCGGCGGCATCAACACGTGGCCGGGAGAAGTCGTCACCGACTAAACGCCGTGTCCGGGATACGCAGCGCGCGTCCTTGGTTCCTACAGGATGCGATATCCGTCGTAAGCGGTCGCAGCTTCGATTGCGGAATCGCACCGGCTAGGCAGGATGGCGCTGCGGACGCGCCATTCCTCATTCAGCGCAAGGGAAGCGTCGCTCGCCGTAGTAGCCGGCTTCGAAGGCAGCGTCTTTGCAGAACCCGATGCCGCCCTGGTAGCACGTGGGGCGGAAGTCCAGCACCTTCTTGTACAGCGCGGGCTGGTTGCGCAGGTTGACCATCGTGTTGTACACGGCAACACCGTCGATGGAGACGATGCGGTCGTTGTGCGCCTTCATCGCGAAGTACACGTCGGCGGCGGTCATGCCCTCGACGGTCAGCGGGTTTTCCAGCGTGTCGAAGAATCGTGGGGCCGGCTGGTCTACGTAGCGGCAGAACTCGCGGTATATGTCGTCGTTTTCCGGCGCGAAGAGCGTCTTCGAGTAGTCGGGCCTATGCGTTAGGAACGACTCTTCTTCGCTATACCCGGCGTCAAGCTCGGCAAGATAGTCGCGCGCCGTCTTCCCGCGCTCGGCCTCGCCTTTAGCCACAAGCGCCATCTCGTTTTCATAGGAACCCATGTTTCCCCCCTTTCGGCTTCCATATCACTATACGTTAGCGGAACGCATCTGGAGCGCATTTGGAACGCATTTGAAACGCGTTACCGAAATTCGTCCCACATTGCAGCAGTTTTAGCGTTTCGCGCAGCGATATCGCCTCCGTGCGTATCGTGCTGCACGGATATGGCGCACATGTGCATCGTATTCCCCCTGTGCATGGCCGAATCGATACGCACGGACCCCATATCGCTACGCGAAATCGCAAATAATTGACACAGTGTAGCGATATCGCCTCCGTGTGTAAGTCGAAGCGTGGTAGTGGAACGCATTCCCGGTGGCGCCCCATGGCATGCCGGCGTTCGCGCCAGGGCTATCGTCGGGAAAGGGCGGCGAGGACCTCTTTCACTTCGTCTTTGCGGCTGCACATGATGAGCGCCTTTCCCTTGTAGACGCGCCCCGTTCGCATGCCGCAGAAAGCGCCGGCGCACTGGTTGCATTCGAGGGCTTCCGGTGCATGGCCGAGCAGGTCGGCTTCGGTGAGTTCGAGCTTTCGGGTGTTCGCGTCCATAGGTGCATTGTACTGCGGAAACGTTCCGCAATTCGTTTCAAGGCGATGCATTATCCGAGAAACATCGAATGCGGATTAGGTATGCAGCTTCTTGCGCATTTGCTTCAAGTTGTTGGCTTTGAAGGCGCAGCCGCCGAAGAGTTTGATGTACGTGTTGGCTCCCTCGTGATCGGCGTAGCGGAGGGCGGCGAGCTCCATCGAACAGAAGTAGTCAGCAGCCCGGGCAAGGCGTCGTTCGATAGAGGCGCGCGTCGGCAGGGTGGTGACGACGAGTGACAACGCCGATGGCGTGGGGCGTCAAGTTGCGCGAACCGATTCTAGCTTGTCGATGAGCTTGCGGTAGATGCGTGTGCGGATCCAGGGCTCGGTGGAAAGGCGGATGGCGTCTTCCAGCGGCGCCCAGCGCACGCCGCTGTTCTCGTCCGGCTTCGTGCGGATTGCCTCGGTCGGGTCGGCGATTGCCAGGTAGGTGACGTTCAAGTGCAGGTGCGAGCTGACGTATGCGCCGCGCTTCTCGTGCCCGTTCACCGTGAGCACCTCGAGCGAGTAGATGTTTCCCGGGCCGCACGGCACGATTCGCGCGCCCTGCACGCCCGTTTCCTCTTGCCTTGCAGGTCGCATTCGCCGTCGGCGTGCCCGCCAATCCAGCTCCACGAGTCGTAGATGTTGTGATAGACCAGAAGCGTTTGCGTCATGCGCGGATCTACGACCCAGATCGAACATGCCATGTGGGCCTGCTCGCTTCGGTCGAAACAGTTCGGGTTGGTGTCGAGCGCCTGCAGAATGGCCTGCTTGTCGGCAGCCTCCTGCTCGTTGAACGGCTCGAACGCCGCGATGTCCTCACGCAGTCTCGCTGCGGCTTCGATTAATGACGCTGCTGCCATTTGCAATCACGACCTCGATGGCGATCCGTTATTCCTCGGGGTGGGCGACGCTGGGGATGTCCTGCAGCTCGAAGCGGTACCGCTGCGTGACGTTGGGGTACTTCTCGCGGTCGACCTCGGCCAGGAACATGTCCTTCGGGCGTGCCCACAACGAGCCATCGCCGTACAGCTTGCGGTACAGCACGAGCTCCTCGTCGGTTTCGGAGTGGCGCGCTACGTCTTCGACCAGGTAGAAGTCGCCCTTGAAGTGCTTGTACACCCTGTGCAGTTGCAGTTCCCTCATGCCGTCTCCTTGTCTTGGCCCAATGGGACCGCCCTTTCGAGCTGCTTTTATGCGCCTTGCACCAGGGCAAGCAGCTCGCATGGTTCGTGAATGTATGCGTCGAGCTCGTCGATGGGCAGCGGCGCTGCCTGATCGTATCCCCATGATACGCCAACCATCCGCACGCCGGCATTGCGCGCGACTTGCACGTCAACCTGCGCGTCGCCCACGTAGGCGGCTTCTTCAGGTGCTGCGCCCAACGTCTCGAGCATCTGCAACAGCGTCATGGGGTCGGGTTTGCGCGGCAACGGCGGCGCATCGCCTTGCACGGCGTCGAACAGCCCCGGGAAATGCCGCTGCGCCAATGCGCGGACGCCCGCGTCGAACTTGTTCGACAGCACGCCCAGCTTCACGCCGTTTCGCTGCAGCCGCTGAAGCGCGTCGACCATGCCGTCGTACGGCTTGGTCAGCGCATAATCGCTGCCGATGTACAGCTCGCGCCACAGCTCGAACGTCTGCAGGCGCTGCTCGTCAGTAGCGCTCTCGGGCACGATGTGCTCGATGAGCCACCGCCCGCCGTATCCCATGTGTGCCAGCATCTCGTCTTGCGTGCGCGTGGGAAATCCCATGCGTGCAAGCGCCTCGTTTGCGGCAATGGCCAGGTCGGGCATCGTGTGAAGCAGCGTGCCGTCCATGTCGAATATGAGCGCGCGAATCGGCTTCATGCTAGGCGCCTGCCACACGCCAAATGCCCGCAATGGCGTCGGCGAGGTTTCGCGCCTTCGCCTCGAACGTTGCCTCGTTTGCGATGATGCGCAAGTTCGAATGCGCCGCCCACGCATCAAGCGTGCGTTTGTCGGCCAGTGCTGCTTCGGTTGCGTTTTCGAAGCGTGCGCCGTTATTGGCTTGCGTGTAAGCGGCCTCGTCGGCGACCGCGACCGATTCCAAATGGAATATCGCGTCGTAGCGTGCGAGGGCGTCCTGCTCAGCCAGTCCATTCGTGGCCAAAGCCGCCGCGTATTCCCCGTCAGACAAATACGCGTGGCTGTCGCACACGCCCCGATCGCAAATGACGAGCGCATCGCCGAGGCTAGCCGCTTCTTCAAGCGCGGCTGTTTCGCGTTCCAGTTGCAACGCAATGACCTGCGTTTGAAATTCGAGCATCGACGCGCATGTCCACGGCGCCGTACCCGCCAGAATAAGGTCAGTCGCCGCCTCGGGCACGAACACCGCCGCCATGCCGGCATCGGCAAGCCGCCCGCGCAGATACTCCATCGCCGAAGTTTTCCCCGCGCACGGCCCACCCGTTATGACAATGCGTTTCAACGACATTCGCCGCTCCGGTTACCCGCTGACGTGGCCGACGGCATCGACGCTGACTTTGGTGTCGCAGTAGGGGCAGAAGCGCGACATGCCGAGCGGCACGGTGATGTTGGCGCCGCAGTTCGGGCACGACACGCCGATCGACGACCGAACGCCCAGCGGGTCGAAGTCGGGGTTCATGAGGTCGTCTTCGCGCTCGATGCGCATGTCGCACACCGACCCGGGCACGAGCGCCGCCAAGCCGTCGCGCACTTTAATCGACACGGTGGCGCCGATGGGGTAGCGCGCAGCATCGACATCGCCCGTGTTCACGCGCGCCTCGCGAATCTCGCCCATCATGAGATAGCGCACGACCAGCGTGATGCACGGCTGCCCGTTCATCGTGATGCGGTGATCGGGCTCGTGCGCGAATATCTTGCCCAGGTAGGCGGCGCCGTTTTGCAGCACGGCATCGGAGGCGTGCACGTTTTCGTACCCGACCTTGGCGAAAAAGCCGCCGATGCCGCAGAACATGACGATGAACATGGCGCTGAACATGATCATGCCCAGCTCGCCTGTCGTGAACGCGCCGATGAGCCCGCCGATGCCGATGGCGGCGCCGATCACCACGAACAGCATGCCCAAGTAAAACATCATCTTGCTGGGGCTGACGCCCGGCCCGGTTGCGCTCACGCTCATCTTCGCCATGGAAAACCTCGATTTCGCAATGCTTTCAAGTGCTGCGGGAAATCATACCGCGAAGGAGGTGCACTCGCTTGCGCGAAGCACGCGTAAGCGGCTGCGCAAAGGAAAGGCTCCGAAGCCGCATGGCCCCGGAGCCTTGGGAAGCTGCTTGTTTTGCAGCAGGCGATTCGCTATTCCACGACCTCGACGAACTCGGGCAGCGTGTGAATGTTGAACGCGTAACCGTCGGGGACGACCTTGCCCGTAATGACGATATGCGTGCCGTCAGCGGGGTACGCCTCTTCTTCAGCGCCTTCGATGACGAACGTGGTACCGATGTTGCCGGACTTCTTGGCGTTGTTCTCGACGATGTTGTACGACATGCCCTTGGCGAAGTTGCTCACGAAACCGTCGATCTTCACGACCTGGCCGGTGGCGCGGCCGTTCTGAATGTCGGTGGCCAGTGCGGACATGGCGTCGTAGTCGTCGAGCGCGATCTCGACGTCGACCGTGGCGAGGTCGGCGGCGCTCAGCTCGGCATCAGCGCTCGCGCTGGAAGCGGAGGCGTCGGCGCTTGCGGAAGCGCTTTCGGAAGAGGCGGCCTCGGACGACGCGCTCGCGGATGCGGACGACGCGCTTGCGCTCGCGGAGCTAGCAGCCGCCGAGCTCGACGAGCTGCCGCCGCAGGCAGCCAGGCCCAGCGCCATGACCATGGCGGCCGCGACGGCCATCAACGTAAGTGCTTTGCTTTTCATGGTAATTCCTTCCCTCTGCATCGCGCCCCATCAGCGCGATTCCCTGCGCATATTGAAGCATTCCACCACTGCGAAAAGAACAGGCCACGCGTCTCATTTTCAGTAGCGGACGCAACCATTCGCCAAGAGGCCAAACGCCCCGCGGCCCTGTTTCGCATCGAAGGGCGCGGGGGCCTGCCGAGTTTGAACAAAGGGACTGTGCGGATCGTGGCCCCCGCGTCGATGGAATCATACGATGCGCACGCAAGCCTGTATGGTGCGAAAATGGGACACCATGCCGTATTTTCAACAAGCGCCAACGCAACCAACGGTCAAGCAACCGCTTCGAAACGGCTTCAAAAAGACAGCGTCTGCAATCGCGTTTTCCCTATAATGCAATCATGACCAAACAGCTAGAAAACAACGTGTTCAAGACGGCGCTTTTGTTCGAGGGCGGCAGCATGCGCGCGGCGTACACGTGCGCGGTCGCCGCGTACATGATCGAGCAGGGCCTGTTCTTCGACAACGTGTACGGCGTGAGCGCTGGCAGCTCGAACACCGTGAACTACGTCTCGCGCGATGCGAACCGCACGGTCGGCTCGTTCACCGAGTTCGTGCACCTGCCCAATATCGGCGACTGGAAGTCGTTCGTGCAGCACAAGGGCTATTACAACGCGCACTATATATACGAGCAGGCCGGTTTGCCCGACGGGCCGTTGCCGTTCGACATCGACACGTTCAACGCGAACCCAGCCAAGGTGACCATCGCCTCGTTCGAGCGCGACACGGGCCGCGACCTGTTCTTCCGCAAAGACGAGCTGCGCACCACGCCCGAGCTCATGCTGCGGGTGCGGGCGAGCTCCACCGTGCCACTGATCATGCCGCCGCCTAAAGTGAACGGGAAGTACTGCTACGATGGCGGCTTCGCGGTGGGCGGCGGCCTGCCGCTCGAGCGCATTCAGGCCGATGGTTTCCAGAGCGTCTTCGTCGTGCGCACGCGCAAACGCGGATACCGCAAGCCCGATGGGGGCAACGAGTGGGCACGCGCGTTCTTCTGGCGCCGGCCGCTCATGCGCGACGCCATGCTTACGCGCAATGCGCGCTACAACGCCGCGTGCGACTTGCTCGACGAGTGGGAACGCGACGGCAAGGCCTACGTGTTCTACAGCGACGACTTAACGCTCGAGGGCTTCGAGCGCGATTATGACGAGCTGTGGCGCAACTTCGAGTGCGGCTACGCGCAGATCCGCCGCGAATGGTCGCGCCTCGAGGACTTCCTCGCCAAAGCCGAGGCCTGACATGGGCAGGCGTCTAGTAGCGTTTGTCACGGTATGCATCGCGATGGCGCTGCTCGCGATTGCGGGCGGTTGTGCGACCGGGCAACGAACCCAAGGTGCAGCTGACGTCGACATGTCTACAGCTCCGATTGAACAGGAGATAAACATGGAAAACTGCAAGGAGATCTACTTTGCCGGCGGATGCTTCTGGGGTGTCGCCGAGTACTACTCGCGCATACCGGGCGTGGCGTCGGCTGTCAGCGGCTATGCCAACGGCACGGTCGAAAATCCCACCTACGAGCAGGTGTGCAGCCACACGACCGGTCACGCCGAGACGGTGCGCGTCACTTACGATCCGGCCATCATCAGCCTGAAGACGCTCACCACGCAGCTCTTCCGAATCATCGACCCCCTGAGCGTGAACCGCCAGGGCAACGACGTGGGCGACCAGTACCGCACGGGCGTGTACTACACCGACGAGGCCGACTTGCCGACCATCCAGGCGGTGTTCGAAGCCGAGCAGCAGAATTACGACGCGCCCCTAGCCGTGGAGCTCGAGCCGCTGACCTGCTTCTACGAAGCCGAGGAGTACCACCAGGACTACCTGAAGAAGAACCCGGGCGGCTACTGCCACATCAGCTTCGAGAGCCTGAAGGACGTGAAGACCGAGCAGGAGCTCGCCGGCGAGAACCCTGACGCGCACGTCGCGGAAGGCTCGCTCGACCCCGCGAACTACACCAAGCCAAGCGCCGAGGAAATCAAGGCCATGCTCACCGGCCAGCAGCACGCCATCACTCAGTACGGCGGCACCGAGCGCGCGTTCACGGGCGAGTTCTGGAACACGTACGAGCGCGGGCTGTACGTCGACATCGTCACCGGAGAGCCGCTGTTCGCGTCGAGCGACAAGTTCGAGTCGGATTGCGGGTGGCCGAGCTTCTCGAAGCCGATCGACCAGGCCGTCGTGAAGGAGAATGTCGACACGAGCTTCGGCATGATCCGCACCGAGGTGCGCAGCCGCGTGGGCGACAGCCACTTGGGCCACGTCTTCAACGACGGGCCGGCCGAGCTCGGCGGCTTGCGCTACTGCATCAACAGCGCTTCGCTGCGCTTCATCCCCTACGACGAGATGGAAGCCGCCGGTTACGGCGACCTCATGCCCCTGTGCGATTAGCGAGCGCGTGGCAGCGGGAACAGGTCAGCTTGCCGGGGATCGCTGCCTACAGCTGCTCGGCGGGATGACTCTTACCCAAACGCATGGGAAATCCCGTCTGCGCAAGCGGCGGCGACCCCGACAAGCTGACCCGTTCCCGCTAGGGTAGGCGCGTCATCCACGTGCGGTCGTCGGGCGTCGCGGGATTCAGTCCGGCGCGTGCGCGGATATCGGCTGCCGACCAGTCGGCTCCTTCATCGCGCAGCTCGACATACGTGCGCAGCCATACGCCCAGCCTCTCGTGGCAGGAGCCGAACGTGGCGTCGAGCCATTCGCGCCCGATCAGCTGGTAATCGCGCGCAGACGGCGCGTCGCGCTCGTCCACGATGGCGTCGGCGACGTCCACGGCGCGCCGCACGTCGGCGGGCAAGATGCTGTAATGGTGGAACGCGAAGGCGGCGTCGAGCAGCTCGGGCGTCACGTTCACGTGGCGCGACAGCTGAAGCGAATGCCCGAACAGGTTGAAGTCGGCTTGCTTCTGCTTGCGCAGCTCCTCGCCGCGCGGCACGACGCGGCTCAGGCAGAACTCGCGGAAGCGCAGGTTGTACATGCGGTCGGCGCACAGGTGGGCCCACACGCCCAGCGCAAGCGACATGCCGGCCTCCGATTTCGGGCGCCGCAGGGCCCGCCACACGCTGTCGTCCCAAAACGAGTCGGCGTCGGGTGCCGGAATCATGTTCGGCCGCGCCACGTGCGTCAGGCAGTAGTCGATGCGGTACGTCGTGTCGGGCACCATGTAGCCCAGGTATATGTCGGGTACGTAGTTGCCGAACAGGAACGCGTCGACGTCGCAGATGCCGAGCTCGCCGGCCTCATGCTCGGCCAGCAGCCGCTCGACGTGCGCGGTATGTATGTTCCAACTCGGCATATCGCGACATGATACCCCATTGCGCCGCTTCCTGTTCCGCTCCATGTCAGCACCCTTCCCGAAAACCCGTCGGCGGGCGATAGGTTGCCGAACTGTTGACGACAAACGTAGGGCAAAACGCTAGACTTACGGGGATACACTTCGGAGGCAAAGCATGCGGTTGTTCAAGTACCTTAGCAAGCACATGGGTGCAGTGGCGCTCGTGCTCGTGCTGCTCATCGCTCAGGCGTTTTGCGACCTCATGCTGCCCAACTACACGTCGGAAATCGTCGACGTGGGAATTCAGCAGGCAGGTGTCGACCATGCGTCGACAACTGAACTGAGCGCGGCCACGTACGACTCGATAGCCGCACAGCTGGGTTCGGGCGGAGCAGCCGACCTCTTCGCCGCATCCTACGATGAAACCGAAGCGGGCACCTACGCGCTGAACGCCTACGGGCAAGCGCACCGCGCCGAGCTCGACGAGGTCGTGGCGCGCCCGCTCGTCGTGCAGTTCATGGGGGCCGACGAGGCCGTCGATGAGAACTTGGTGGGCCAGCAGGCCATCGCCGCCGCACGCGCCGAGTACGCCGCGCTGGGCTACGACATGCAGGCTATGCAGATGAACTCGCTCATGCTCACGGCGCTGAAGATGATGGGCTTCGTGCTGCTGTCGATGGCCGTCGCATCGCTCGTGGGCTTCGTCGCGTCGCGCACGGGCGCCAAAATCGGCCGCGAGCTGCGCGGCAAGCTGTTCGCCAAGGTCATGTCCTTCTCCGATGCCGAAGTCCAGCGCTTCAGCGCCGCCTCGCTCATCACGCGCGGCACCAACGACGTGCAGCAGATCCAGATGATGTCCATCATGATGCTGCGCATGGTGCTCTACGCGCCCATCCTCGCCGTCGGCGGCATCATCATGATCGCCCGCATGGATGTCTCGATGGGCTGGATCATCGGCGTGGCAATCGCGGTCATCGTCGCGGTCGTGCTCGTGCTCATGGCCATCGTCATGCCCAAGTTCCGCATCATGCAGAAGCTCGTCGACCGCGTGAACCTCGTCTCGCGCGAGATGCTCACGGGCGTGTCGGTCGTGCGCGCGTTCGGCCAGCAGGCGCACGAGCAGCGCCGTTTCGACGATGCGAGCACCCAGCTCATGCGCACGCAGCTGTTCACCAACCGCGTCATGGTGTTCATGATGCCCGCCATGATGATGATCATGAACCTCGTGTCCGTCGCCATCGTGTGGATCGGCGCCGGGCAGATCGACGCCGGCAACATCCAAACCGGCGACCTCATCGCGTTCATCACGTATTCCATGGTCATCATCATGGGCTTCCTCATGCTGAGCATGCTCGCCATCATCGCGCCGCGCGCCGACGTCTCCGCCGGCCGCATCGACGAAGTGCTGGAAGCGGAAGTAAGCATTATGGACCCGGAGCCCGCCGCTGAGGCGGGGGAAGGGGCCGTACGCGATCCCTTATGTCATTCCGAGCGAAGCGAGGAATCTCCCCCGACTCAGCAACGGGGGAGATCCTTCGACTCCGCGCCCTACGGGCGCTCCGCTCAGGATGACAGGGGAGGGGGCGCCTACGGGCGCTCCGCTCAGGATGACAAGGGGGAGGGCGCCGACGGGCGCTCCGCTCAGGATGACAAATCGCCCGAAGTTCGCTCAGGCGCCTCAATCGAATTCGACCACGTCACCTTCCGCTACGACGAGAACAGCGAGCCCGTGCTGCGCGACATCTCGTTCGTGGCCGAGCCGGGTTCGACCCTCGCCATCATCGGCTCGACGGGTTCGGGCAAGTCCACGGTGCTCAAGCTCATGGAGCGCTTCTACGACGT
The DNA here is from genome assembly GCA_905234785.1 of uncultured Eggerthellaceae bacterium. GTDB lineage: Bacteria > Actinomycetota > Coriobacteriia > Coriobacteriales > Eggerthellaceae > UBA9715. The sequence goes on along the minus strand of CAJOIP010000032.1, from coordinate 1,373 downwards.
GAGCGAAGGGGCTGTGCGCGTCGACGGAACCGATGTGCGGGATATGAAGCTCGCGGATTTGCGCGCCCAGTTCGGGTACGTGCCGCAACGTGCGTTCTTGTTCACGGGGACCATCGCGTCGAACGTGGGCTATGGGGAAGACGAGATGGACGAGGAGCGCATCCTCGAGGCTATCGAGATCGCGCAGGCGACCGAGCTCGTGGAAGGCAAGGAAGACGGCCTCGACGCCGAGATCACCCAAGGCGGCACGAACGTGTCGGGCGGCCAGCGGCAGCGGCTCGCCATCGCCCGCGCGCTCGCGACCGACGCTCGCGCGCTCCTGTTCGACGACAGCTTCTCTGCGCTCGACTACAAGACCGACGCTGCCCTGCGCAAGGCGCTCGCCGAGCGGCTTCCCGACAAGACCCAGATCATCGTGGCCCAGCGCATCGCCACGGTCATGCGCGCCGACAAGATCGTCGTGCTCGACGATGGCCGCGTCGTGGGCGAGGGCACACACGACGAGCTGCTGGCCTCGTGCGAACAGTACCGCGAGATCGCCTACTCCCAGCTTTCCCCCGAGGAACTGGATGCGCGCCAGAACGCTTTCGGAGCCTGCCCCGAAGGGGGTGAGGCGGAATGAGCGAGTACGATGAGGCGCAAGAGCGCCAGCTCAAGCAGACATCGCAGCGCAAGAGGCGCGGCTACAGGCCGGGCGGGCCTGCGGGGCGCATGATCGTCACCGAGAAGCCGCGCGATTTCAAGGGCACGGTGGGCAAGCTCATACGCTTCATGGGCCGCTTCAAGGTGGCCGTGTTCGCGGCGCTCGTGTTCGCCATCGGCGCCACGGTGTTCAACGTCGTGGGGCCGAAGGTGCTCTCAACGGCCACGACCGAGCTGTTCAACGGCATCGTGGCCAAGGTCGAGGGCACGGGCGGCATCAACTTCGACGCCATCTGGACCATCCTCGTCACGACGCTCGGCATCTACCTGGCCAGCGCCGCGTGCCAGTTCGTGCAGGGCTGGATACTCACGTACGTGTCGCAGAAGACCTGTTACGAGTTCCGGCGCGAGATCTCCGAGAAGATCGACCGCCTTCCCGTGGGCTACTTCGAGCGCACGAGCACGGGCGATACGCTCTCGCGCATCACCAACGACGTCGACACGCTGGGCCAGAGCCTGAACCAGGGCATCTCCGAGCTGCTGCGCGCGGTGGTGACGCTCGTGGGCGTTGTGGCCATCATGTTCTCCATCAACGTCCCCATGACGCTGGTCACGCTGCTCATCGTGCCGGTCTCGCTCGTGTTCATACGCCTCATCGTCAAGCGCTCGCAGAAGCACTTCTACGCGCAGCAGGCCAACCTCGGCGCCATCGACGGGCAGATCGAGGAGAC
>CAJOIP010000031.1 GCA_905234785.1 uncultured Eggerthellaceae bacterium | reverse complement strand
GTCAACGCCGAGCGACACCTCGTCGAACACCGTCTTGCTGGGGAAATCAACCCCCGCCTTTTCACACCCAAGCAAAAATCCCATAGTGAGCGTATTGTAGCGCGAACAAAAGCAGCCCCGGGTTTGACGGATGAGGCGAGCGCGATTCCTCAGCAGGATATGATTTCAACCAGGTCAACCATGCGAGCGAGGACAAGCGCGACCCCATCCGCCAAACCCGAGACGGACAATATCCGTTAACATGTTCACATGAGCGGAAAGGGTGCGAACAAGCAGTCCCGCACAAGCACGCCGATCATCGTGGCGGCGTTGGCGTCGTGCGCGTTCTTGGCGCTCGTCGCGCTCGCCGAGGCCTTCGGGGGAAGCGTCGGCGCCGCGGGCAACGCCCAGGCGGCCTCGGACCAGTCGCTCGCCTACCTTACGACGGGGTTCGCGGTGGCGGGCATTCCGGCGATCGCCGCATGGGGCATTTCCGTCAGCCATCGGTGCATCAACGTCACCATCCGGCGCATCCTCATGGGCGTCGTCGTCGCCATGGGAATCTGGCTTTGCGTCGCATGCGTGGCCGCCGCCCTGTTCAACCTCGTGGAGCCGTCGATCATCGCCATCGCGGTCGTGTCGGACCTGCTGATCGCCCTGCTCGTCGAACTGTACATCGACGCGCGCATCTTCCCTTCGATTCACCGGTACCGCATGCTGTTCCGCCGCCTGCCGTTCGACCTGAAGATCATGAACGACGGCGGCCGCGTCATTTACAAGACCGACATCGCGCGCCCACTCGACAACACCACGCTGTGGCGGCTCGCCGAGAACGCGCCGCGCCGCACGGCAGAAGCCACCGCCCTGTACAGCGAATCGCTGCCCGATTCCGTGTTCAAGGTGTACCGGCTGAACGCCGGGACGGCATTGCTGACCGAGAGCATCACCGAAAGCAACCGCCTGCAGCAACGCCTCGAGGAGCGGCAAGACCAGCTGACGCAGCAAAATGAGATCTTGCTGCGCAACCACGCCATGCAAAGCCTGCTGTACCGGCAGCGCCGCGAACGCGAACTTGGCGAGCGGGTGGAACATGACCTGGCTTCCACCGCCGCGCAAATCCGCAACATCCTCGACCATCGCATCGTGGGGTCGGGGGCCTACATTCGCGACGAGCGGCTGCAGCAGCTTAACCTCGTGAAGGTCCTGGTCGCGTACAGCAAGCGCAAGGGCATGCTGGCGCTCGCCGCCGCCGAAAGCGAAACGTTCACAAGCGAGCAGATCAGCCTGATCGCGCGCGAGGCCATGGCCGACCTTCACTCCATCGGCATCGAGTGCGCCATTCTGGTCGAGTCGCCGGCGCCGATCGCCATTTCAGCGTTCAACACCATCTACGATTGCTTCTACGACTGCATCCTCAGCGTGCTGCCGCGCACCAACCCCGTCATCATGACCTACATCACCACGCACGGCGAGGACACGCTCGAGATGCGCGCGGTCATCGAGTGCGCCATCGGGCTGAGCGAAGACGACGAGGCGCCGGCCATTCCCGAAATCGCCACGTCGACCGACTCGTGGACCGCCGTGCAGATGGGCATCGCCCACGACCTTGACGGCCGGCTTGCCACACGCGGGGGCGATTACGCGGTCGCGCTCGACGAGGGCCTGGTGAACGTGACCGTTCGGGCCGTTGCGCCCGCCGAACCTACCGGGCCGGCAGCGCCCGCCGCGCCGCAAGATGCCGCGCCAATCGCGCCCATCGAGCCCGTTCAGCCCGAAAACGGCGAAGGCGGTGAGCGCTGATGCAGGCAATCGGCATGAACAGCCTCGCGCTTTGCATCGTGTTCGTCGCGCTGATCGCAAGCGCGGTCGGGCAGGCCGTGCATGGCTACTTGCGCGTCATCCATTGCGGGCCACGGACGCGCGTTTCGACGACCCTGTACGAAAGCGCCCTGCTCGTGCATATGACGCTCATGGCCGCGTTCGCCCTTGGCGCGGCGAGCGGCTGGCCCGATGGCAGCGCGCACTTCGGATACCTTGCCATACCGTTGCAGCCCGCCCTGTGGGTGAACGTGGCTGCCGCGGTCATCGCCGGTTACGCCGCGCTCGCGTCCACCGAGGAAGAGGAGATGTACCCCGGCGAAGACCCCGGGTGGATGCCCGCCGCCGACGCCATCATCATGCTGCTGTGCACGCCCGCGCTCATGAGCGCCGTCGGGGACGCTTGGGCCTACGTGCTGTGCTTCGACGCCGCGTACTTCCTGTTCAGGACGATGTACCTGATGGTCTTGAACAGGCGCATCCGCCGCAAAGTGGTGTCGCCGCTTTCCATTGCGGAGGCGATGAAGCGCATGCCGGAGGGGCTTCTGTACGCCGACGCCCATGGGCGCACGCTCGTCGCCAACGACGCCATGCGCCATTGCCTGTCGGCGCTGGGCTTGTCAACCGACTTCGGCAAGGTCAGCGATTTATGGGAGCGCCTGAACGAGCGGGCCGAAAGCGGTTGGGCCGCCCATGTCGCCGAAAGCGTGGAACGCGAGCCGGGCGACTGGGTGATCTTGCGCATTGGCCCCGACGAGGCGCGCCTGTTCTCGTTCGAGGGCGAGGGGTTCGGAACCGGGCGCCGCTACCCGTCGGCGCGCCCCCTCGAAAACGATTCGCTCATCCAAAGCGAGAGCCGCCGCCTGCTGGGCGCCGAGGCCCGCATGCGCGTAATCGCCTACGACGTGACGCGCGAAACGGACATCCTGCAGGAAATCGACCGCACCAACGCCGAGCTGGCCGACTCGCAGCGAGAGCTGAAAGAGTCGATGCTGACCGTGCAGGAAGCCGCCGAGAACGAGGCGATGCTGCGCATGCGCGGGCGCGTTCACGACGTCATCGGGCAACGGCTTTCCATGCTGCACCGCGCATTGGAAGACGAGGACGTTTCAGATGAGAAGCTCGAGCAGCTGAAACCCCTGCTGACCGGCATTCTGGACGACCTGGCCGCCAGCACGCACATCGAGCCCGACGACGAGCTTGACGCCACCGTGAACGCCTTCGCGCTAACCGGCGTGACGGTGCGCGTTGAGGGGAAGCTGCCCGACGACGAGGCGGTGGCAAAGCTGTTCGTCGATTGCATCCGCGAAGGCGCGACCAACGCCGTGAAACACGCTCATTCCACATTGGTCACAGCCACCTGCACGCCGGCCGGGCTGGTAATCGAAAACGACGGCAACCCGCCTGCAGGGCCCGTGGTAGAGGGCACGGGGCTTTCGAACATGCGCCGCGCCGTCGAAGCAGCCGGCGGCACCCTGACGATCGAGGACGACCCCTTCAAGCTGCGCGTTTCCCTGTAGGTGGAACGGCGCCAGCCCGGGTGTTCCGCCTATTGCGCGAGCGTGGTGCAGAGGGCGTCGAGCAGGGTGATGGCGTAGTGCTGCATCGAGCGCGCTTCGCCGGCGTCTTCCCATGCCGTGCCCGGAAGCTCGATGGTCAGGCGCGGAGGCGTTTTCTTCTGGCCAGCCGCGACGGCGGGGGCCATGCGCAGGGCCAGCGTGTCGTTCGGCTCGAAGCTGACGCGCGGGGCGTGATCGTTGGCCGAGATGGAAGCGTCGCCCGGCAGCGCAATGCGCACGAGCAGCATGGCGTCGTCGGGCCTCACGAGCAGCGAGTCGGCGCTGACGATCTTCGAGGCCGGGTTGGTCGCCAGCGACAGGTTCGACATGCGCGACGCCACGCCGCGCGTGAAATCGTCGGTGCCGAACAGACAGATGGCATGCTGCTCCAGCACGTCGGCCGCGCGCGCGAAGCCCATGCTGATTTGCAGCGAGCTCGGCTTCTTGCCTTTCCACGAATGGTGGAGGTTGCGGATGGCCGCGAACGTGTACGCGCCGACGATGCCGTCGGACGGCAAGCCCATGTTGCGCTGGAACTTGCGCACGCCCGACTCGGTGGTGGCGCCGAAGATGCCGTCCATGTGGCCGCTCATGAAACCGAGCGCGCCGAGCGCCTGTTGCAGTTCCAGCACGTCGTGCCCGTGGAAGTAGGGCATGCGCAGGTACAGCGTGCGGTCGCCCAGGCTGTACGAGGCATCGACCAGCGCCGACCATGTGCGCTCGTCGACTTCGTCGCCTTCGGGAAGGCCCGCTTGCTTGCGGAACGCCCGCACGGCCTCGGCGGTCTCCTCGCCGAACACGCCGTCTTCCTGCGCGCCGTCGAACAGGCCGATGAGCGCCAGCCTGTGCTGGACGTCCTCGACCGCCGCGCCATTATCTCCCAGAGTGATCGTCTTCATGGTTACAATCTTACAACAATCAATTTCCTCGGAGGAAATTGATTATCCGACGGAACCGTTACTTCAGGCGGCTAACGAACCAGTCGGCCATCGAGACCAGGATCTCGCGCGCCGGCGACGGGTCGATCATGTCGTACAGGCGGTTCTTCGCGATGCTGGTCAGGTTTTCCGCATAGCTGCGCGCGTAATCGATGCTGCCCGCCTGTTCCATGATGGAGACGGCTTCGTCCAATTCCGCCGGCTCCTTCGTGTGCGACGAGAGCAGCTCGATGAGACGCTCACGGTCGGCGCCTTCCAGATTCTGCAGCGCATGCACCACCACGAGCGTGCGCTTGCCCTCGGTGATGTCGTCGCGGAAGCCCTTCTTGGTCGATTCGGCCTTGCCCACCAGGTTCAGCAGGTCGTCTTGAATCTGGAACGCCAGGCCCGTGTCGAGGCCGTAGTTGCGCAGGCCCTCGATCTGCGTTTCGGTGCCGCCGCCAATGATGGCGCCGATGGCCAGCGGCACGGCACCCGAGTAATGCGCCGTCTTGCACGTGGCCATGACCAGGTAATCTTCGGGCGCGATGTCGTAGCGGCCGTCGCGCGCCCAGCCGATGTCGAGCGCCTGGCCCTCGATGGTGCGGCGCGTCATGTCGATGAGCTCGTTCAGCACGCGCAGCTTCGTGGAGTCGTCGAGGTTCGGGTCTTTCGCGACCGTGCCGTTGACAAGCTGCAGGCCCAAGTCGCCCATGTTGATGGCAAGCCCCAGCCCCTCGCGCAGATGCAGGCACGGCTCGCCGCGACGCAGTTCGGCGCCGTCGGCGATGTCGTCGTGAATGAGCGCCGCCGTGTGGAAATGCTCGATGGCCGCCGCCGCGCTGGTCGCCTTCGACACGTCGCCGCCGACGGCCAGGCATGCCGCGAAGCAGATGAGCGGCCTGTGGCGCTTGCCGCCGTTGCGGCTGTATTCCAGAAGCGGGGCGTACAGGTACGTGTCCATGTCGGGATGCGTGCCGCGCGGGATGTACGCGTTAATGATGTCGCCGACGCGGTTGGCGTAGCGCTCGAGGTACTCTTCAAACGATTTGGGCTGTTCGCCAGTGGTGAGAAGCTCGTTCAGATCGATGTTCATGGGACGCCTTCGAAAGTCGGGTTAGTCAACGAAAAGCATTCTAGCAAACCCGACTGAAAGCAGTCTGAGCGACACGAAACTGCAACGAAGCTACTCCTGCGCCGGCTTCCGGTAGACGATGTAGAAGGCGATGCAGCACGCGAGCGCAAGCGCGGCGATGACGGTGAAGGCGACCCAGACCGGCAGGTTCGTCGAGGCTCCGTCGGGGCTGGAAAGCGCCACCATGCCGATGCCGAGGAACGACGCGAGCGCAGCGCTCAGGTTCACCAAGCCCAGGTTGCGTGCGTAGTTCTTGCCGCCGAAGCGCTCGCGCACGAACCCGGACGCGATGACGGGAATGGCGCCGTAGCCGAGCCCCACGAGCAGCGCGGAGACGATGTACACGGCGCTTGCGCTCGACGCGTACGAGAACGCGAGGCCCGCAGCCGCGACGAGCGTGACGGCGCTCGACGCGATCATGGTCTTGCGCAGCCCCAGCTTGTCGAACAGCGTGCCGAACACGAAGCGCCCGAGCCCGTTCATGGTCGAGACGAGCCCCACGACGAACGTGGCGACGACGTCTTCCACGCCCACGACGAGCGCGCCTTGCTTCGAGCCGCCGATGAGCGTGACACCCACCGAGATGCACAGCACCGCCCATGCGAAGTACACGTAGAACACAGGAGTGGTCAGCGGGTTGTCGTTTTCGTAGGCGCTCTCGTTTACGGCGACCGCACCCGGGCGGCTGACGATGGCGCCGATATCGGCAGGCGCCGACTTCAGGAAGAACGCCATGAACACCGACACGGCGAACGTGACCACCGCCAGCACGACAAATGCGCCGCGGACGCCGATAGCGTCGGCCAGCATGCCAAGCGGCGTGCCGAACACGAGGCTGCCGAGGCCCGCGCCCATCATGAGCACGCCCGACGAGAAGCCGATCTTATCGGGGAACCAGCTGTTGGCCCCGGAGATGACCACGATGTAGGACATGCCGCCGCCGAAGCCGCCGAGCACGCCGTACGACACGTAAATGCCCCACAGGCTGATGTCGGCGAACAGCGCCGTGCCGCCGAACCCCGCGAGCGCCAGAACGCCGGCGAGCAGCAATGTGTTGCGGCTGCCGAGCCTTCCCACGATGATGCCGCCGACCAGCTGGGCGATGCAAAAGCAGATGAGCACGATGTTGAACGTGTTCTGCAGGGCGCCGCGGTCCCATCCGAACTCGGTGGAAAGCGGCGTCGCGAAGATCGACCACGCGTAAATGAGGCCGAACACCGCCAGCGCGACGGTCGACACGACGAGGTACAGGTTGCGCGTTCGCTTCACTTCTGCCAGATTCATTAACTCCCCCTGCTGCACGTGCATATGGCGCATGCGCCAAAGATGCCAGGCCAGGCTGACGCATTTCCGAACCTTCATTTTGACACGTAGGCAATAGGTTTTCGCCATTCGACCAGGTATGATTTGATTGCCCTACGTTAAACCGCCGTTGACAAGGAGCGCTCATGAACCAGCCATACGAAGCATCTGACGGAGCCTTCCAAATGCACGAGGCGAAATGCCCCGAATGCGGCGCGCCCTTGCAGGTGCCCGACAACGCCGAATGGCTGACGTGCTCGTTTTGCGGCACCAGCATCCACGTGTCGTATCCGCAGCAAGGCGGCCAGCCGAGCGGCTTCGAACCCGACGGCACGATCCGCGACCGCGCGACCGGGTACGGCCTGTTCCGCACGCACGGCCTGAAAGGCTGGAACGTCGTGGGCACCGCGCTGCAGCGCACGGGGACGAGCTCGCGTCCGTACGTGCCGCAGGTGGAACTGCGCGATCGCGCGGGCGGCGTCATGAGCGTGAGCGCCGGCGAGGCGGGTGCCCGGCGAAACGCCGGGACGAATGCCCTTTTCGGCATGTACACCGGGCATTTGGCGGGCGTCGACACCGCGAACTACGCCGACATGCCCGACCCCCTTGCGCTGACCGACCAGGTTGCCGGCAATGCCGCGGCGAGGATGGGCGGCGCGGACTTCCGCTTCGCGAAGCAGCTCGCCTGTCCCGATTTGGAAGGCAGGCGCCAGAACGGCTTCGCGTGGATCCAGCGCCTGGCGCAGTCGCAAGGCGCGATGGTTGCGAGCCCGTTCGCCGGCGTGGTGCTGCGCACCTACGATATGACATGTGGCGGGCAGCCGTGGAAGCTCGCCGCGTTCGTCGAGGTCGTTGCCGCGAAGGACGGCATGAGCGCCAGCGTCGGCGAGGGAATCGGCGCCATGATGGAGGGGCTTGGGAACCTCGTGGGCTCGGTCGGCGGGCTGTTCGGCGGCAAAGGCGACGACGGTAGCGCCGGCGCAAGCGCGAACGTCCCGAACCCGTTCGGCGGACAGCAGAACAACGCGCAGCAGGCGCAAGGCGGCCAAGGCCGGGGGCAAGGCGCCATGGACTTTTTCATGGGAGGCGGCCTCGTCGGCAAGATGATGCGCGACCGCAAAGCGGGGAGCAGCCCGGCACCGCAGGCGCAACCGGTGCAGCAGCCCGCGCAGCAGATGCGACCGGTGGAGCCGACGCAGCAGATGCAATCTTCGCAGAGCGCATCGTGGTGCATTCCCGATTTCGCCGAGTATTCGCGAGGCGGCACGGTGTTCTGGTACGTGCAGACCGTCGCTACGCTTGCCGCCCCGGCTGACGATTTCGACGCCCAGTTCGAAAGCGCGTTCCTGCCATTCGTCAGCACGCTTCAAATGCATCCGGACGTCGACAGCCTGACCATTCAGGTCGTCCAGCAGGAAGCCGCGAGGATTCAGGGGGCGACGCAAACGCAGCTCGCGCAGAACGATGCGGCGTTCCAGGCGCAGCAAGCAGCCCATCGGCAGCAGCAAGCGGCGTTCAATTCGTACAACGACTCGATATCGGCGGCGCGCGATGCGCGGCACCAGCAGTTCATGGCCAGCTCGCAGCAGCAGTTCAACCACTCAGGCCCCGACTTCTCGGAAGCGATCCGCGGCGTGAACACCTACACGACCTCCGACGGGCGCGAAGTCGAGCTGTCAGTGCACGCCGACCACGCATGGGAAAACCAGGCCGGAGACGTCATCGGCACATCGGGCGGCGCCGAGCCTGGCGCCGGCTGGACGGAGATTCCCCGGACGTAAAGCCGCGCACGAGCTTCGATTCTTTCCAACATGCAGCACTTTTCGCGTTTCGTGCAGCGATATGAGCTCCGTGTGTATCGAAATGGCCACACACAGGGAAATACGATGCACATGTGCGTCGTATCCATGCAAGACGATACACACGGACCCGATATCACTGCATGAAACGCAAAAAACGCGCACCACACAAGGGGTGATTCGTAAAAGCCCTGGTAATGGCTGTAGCGCTTGCGATTGCCGTTACGTGTAAATCGGCATTTCGAGCTTGCTGGAGCCGCCTGAAGTGGTAGGGGCGGTGGGACTCGAACCCACAATCCCGAAGGAGGCGGATTTTAAGTCCGCTGCGTCTGCCAATTCCGCCACGCCCCCACGGCTGGTTATTGTAGCGCATTGGAACAGCGCGTTCGCGTGGCTGGCGCGAACAGCCGAGGCTACTCCTTCGCCATGCCGAGGATGATGCCGTGCAGGATATCGCGCTCGCTGGCCGTGAAGGAATCGAGGCCGGCGGTTTCCATGAGCTGGCGCATGATGAGCAGGCCCGCCAGGATGACCGGCGCGCGACCGGGGTCGAGGCCGACGATGCGCTGGCGCTCGGCGAGCGTCATGGGCGCGATGCGGGCGATGAGCGCATCGACGTCGACGCATGTGGCGACGGCACCGTGCACGCGGGCGCTGTCGTACGTTTCCATCTGCTCGCGCATCGAGATGATGCTCGTGGCCGTGCCCGCCACCGCGATGAGGCGATGCTGCAGGAAGCCGCCGTCGCGCAACGTTTCAAGGTAGGGCGCGAACTCTTCGGCGATCCACGCGCGGGCGCTCGCGCACTCGTCGGTTGCGGGCGGGTCCTGCGTGAAGAAGCGCTCGGTCACGCGGCGGCAGCCGACGTTGAACGAATGGGCGTGAACGGGTGTGGCCCCCGCTTCGCCTGCGATGATCTCGGTCGAGCCGCCGCCGATGTCGGCAACGGCCACCGTCTCGCCGGGGAACGCCGATGTGGCGCCTGCGAACGACAGGGCCGCTTCCTCTTCGCCGGGAATGACCTCGGGCGCGATTCCGAACGCGGCGAGGCGCGCCTTGAAGTCGGCGGCGTTGTCGGCGTCGCGCGATGCCGACGTGGCGCACGTGCGCACGGGGATGGGGCTGTCGAGCTTCCTGTCGGCAAGGGTGTTCGCGAAACGCCCGACCGTTGCGGCGACGCGCTCGATTGCCTCGGGTTCCAGGTGGCCCGTCTTGTCCACGCCGACGCCGAGGTTGCAGATGGCGTAATCGCGATGCAGCTCTTCGATTCCTCCGCGCTCGTCAATGTCGGCGATCAGCAGCCTGCACGTCACCGTTCCGATGTCGATGGCCGCATATCGCCCTGAACGGTACTTCGCGGATACGCTCATCTTTCCTCCAACCTTTAATCACCCTTCCAGACCTGTCAAAGTAGCGAGGGCGTCTGTGGTGCCCGAGATCGGCTTGAGAGACAAGCGCCGCGGACTTCGGTACGCAAGCGCAGGCTCGAAAGCCAGTAAACTGCCCAGTGGGCAGTTTAGCGCTGCCTATGCGCCCGAGAGGGCGCTTCCGGCGGAGCCGGATCCACAGGCGGCCGCAGCGGACAAGGTTCCCGGCCGCCGTTAGGCGGACGGAGCCTGCTTATTCGTAGCCGAAGAAGGCGTCGAGGAAGGGGGTGTACCACTCTTCGGGCGCCTTCACGGTGCTGGAAAGCACGTTGGCTTCGATGAAGTCGTTGTCGGCGGCGCGCGCGGTGCCCACCACGTTATCGGACAGGCCCGACACGACAGCTACCTGGTCGCCCTGCCTGACATAGCCGTACTTCTGGCGGACGGCGTCTTCCATGCCGGCGTCGCTGGCGAGCGTGTCGTTCACGGCGTCGAGCGCATTGTTGCGCTCTTCGAGGATCGCGTACTCGGCATTCAGGCGGCTGTTTTCGCGTTGCGCCTGGTAGAACTGCTGCGCCGGCGTGTACAGGAACACGACCGCCAGCACGAGGCACAGCACAGCCGTGCCGAGCTTCAGCGAACGCGGGGTCAGGTTCAGGTTGGAAAACCAGCCTGCGGGATTGAACTTCGCCGACACCGGACCGGCTTCCGAAGAGCGTTGCATGCGCACGCTTCGACGCTGGCTCGAGCCCATCTTGCCCTTGTACAGGGCAGCGCGGGGAGCGCCCTCCTCCGGTGCGCTTCCCGATGATTCGGCGGCGTACTGGCGCGCAAACAGCCTATCGGCGCGCGCAGACGTGCGCTGGCGCCGCTTGCGGTCGCGAGCAGTATCGGTATGCGCTTGCCGTGCCAAGAGATTCGCCCCTCGAGCATCGTGGTGTGTTTGCCGGTTCGTGTGATGCGTGGAACTGGTATGAAGCATAGCACGTTTGCGCTGCTTAACGGCGAGAAATTAATAAATGCGCCAAAAGGACCCGCCTTCTGACGCATCCGATGCGCTATTCGGGTTGGATGATGGTGAGCTTCTCGATGTAGGCGACCCATTTCTCGAAGGACTCGTCGCTGATGGCGTGTTCCATCAGGCAGGCTTCCTCCTCGGCCGTCTCGGCGGGAATGCCCAGGCCCTTCGCCAAGAACGCCGTGAGGTAGCGGTGGCGCTTGTACACGGACTTGGCGTACTCGTAGCCCGCCGACGTGAGCGTGACGTCGCCATAGTAAGGCTGCTCGGCGAGCCCCTTTTCCTTCAGGAGCCCGATGGCCTTGTTGACCGACGCCTTGGAAACCTCCATCTGCTTCGCGATGTCGACGGACCTAACGGACTTCTCGTCGGTGCCGCCGAGCATGACGATAGCCTCGAGGTAATCTTCGTGTGACATGGAGACTTTTTCCATAGGGCGCTCCTTGGTCGGGGTGAATTCATGATATCACACACCACTGTTGCAAAATCTGCAACAGTGCGAATGGGACAAAAGGAGCCGCCCGGACGGGCGGCTCGCGATTACGGTGGCTGGCGAGGGAAGAGAGAGGGGGGTGGGTCCCTCGCCAGCTATGTTTGCGGTGAACGATCAGACGAGAGGAATCTTCACCGCCGGGTCAGCTGTTGTTGACATTTGTTATCCTAGGGTTACTCGCTTTGTGCGTCAAGAAGTTTTCCGACGTTTACTACTTCCTTCACAAGTTCTCCATGGTTTACTTTTGGGGCGATGCGCGGGAGGGGGGATGCACCGGAGGGGGGCTAATGCATCATTTTGCGGTGAACGGAAGGGCGCTCGGGAGCCTTCCGGCAAAATGATGCATTAGCCCCCCTCCGGTGCATCCCCCCTCCCGCGCATCGTTCCCGTATTCCTTTATACTGAGCAAAACGACCATTCGAGAAAGGGTCATCATGGGCGAGAACAGGTACGTTGACACGCGAGGAGCCGTTGCCGAGGCGATCCCGTTCACGAAAGCCGTCGTCGACGGGCTGGCGCCTGGCGGCGGACTGTTCGTACCCGAACGTGTGCCCGCGCTTTCCCTCGACGAGATCTGCGGCCTGGCCGAGCTGCCCTATGCGCAGCGGGCGGCGCGCATCTACCGCGCGTTCGACGTCGACTTGACCGACGAGCAGCTTGCCCGCATCACGGGCGAAGCGTACGGCGACAACTTCGACACCGAGGCGATTTGCCCCGTGACGTCGCTTGCCGACGACATTCACATGCTGGAGCTGTGGCATGGCCCCACGAGCGCGTTCAAGGACATGGCGCTGCAGTGCCTGCCGCGATTCTTCAGCGTGTCAGCCGCCGAGCTCCGCGCGCGCGGACAGCTTGACGACACGCATATGATCCTCGTCGCCACGTCAGGCGATACGGGGAAGGCGGCGCTCGAGGGATTCTGCGACGTCGAGGGCGTGAGCATCGGCGTCATGTACCCCGACGGCGGCGTGAGCGACATCCAGTTCAAGCAGATGGCCACGCAGCGCGGCGGCAACGTCACCGTGTGGGGCGTGCGCGGCAACTTCGACGATTGCCAGACGGGCGCGAAGAACGTCTTCAACGACGAGGCGTTCGCCGCCGACCTGCACGAGCGCTTCCACGTGGCGCTTTCCAGCGCGAACTCGATCAACTGGGGGCGCCTCATGCCCCAGATCGTGTACTACGTTTCGGCTTATGCGCAGCTCGTCGCCAACGGCGCCGTTGAGCGCGGCGCGGAAATCGACGTGTGCGTGCCGACGGGCAACTTCGGCAACATCCTGGCCGCGTATTATGCGAAGCGCATGGGCGCGCCGATCCGCCGCCTGCTGTGCGCATCGAACGAGAACCGCGTGCTGACCGACTTCATCAACACCGGCACCTACGACATCTCCGAGCGCAAGTTCGTGAAGACGCCGTCGCCTTCGATGGACATCCTCGTGTCGTCGAACCTGGAACGCCAGCTGTTCGAGCTGACCGGACGCGATGCCGACGCCATCAAGGGTTGGATGGCCGATTTGCGCGAGCAACGCGGGTTCAAGGTCGATCGCGACACGTTCGCCAAGATGCGCGAGCTGTACGCTGCCGATTCGGTCGACAACGAGGAGTGCCTGCGCACGATCCGCGAGGTGTTCGAGGCCCAAGGCTACCTGATGGATCCGCATACCGCCGTGGCATACAAGGTCGCCGGGAACTTGCGCGAAGACGGGGTTCCCGTGCTGGTGGCCTCGACGGCGCACTGGGCGAAGTTCGGCAATAACGTGTACCGCGCGCTGCATGGCCTGTCGCTTTCCGACGAGCTGCCCGACGATGTGGCTGCGCTGACGGGTTGCGCGCTGAACCGCCTCATCGCCGACGAGACCGAGGCCACGGACATTCCGGCGGGCTTGGCCGAGCTCGACGACTTGCCTATCCGCTTCACCGAGGTCATCGACGGCAATGCGGACGCCATCCGCGCCGCCGTCTGCGCGTTCTTGGACGAGCAGGCTAAGCGATCCTAACTTGTCATTTCGAGTGACAGCGCGGAATCTAGGGGGCTTCTGACGGGGGAGATCCTTCGCCCTACGGGCTCAGGATGACAGGTTGATACGGGCTTAGGATGACGGGTTGCAACAGGCTCTGGATGCCGGATCGCAAGTGCGGTTTCCAAATGAATAAATGGCGATAATCTCAGTTGAGTATTATCTACCGATTGTTATAATCTGACTGAAAAGCCGCAGTTGGCGGTTGTTCAGTCAGATTGTCGATGACTTCGAGAGACGAGGCACCATGGCCAAGAGCAAGAGCAAGACGCATAAACTGACCCCCGTTATCCGCTTGGCGGTCATGTGCGAGGAAGCTGACAGCAACTCGCAGTTCGGGCGCGGTGTCGCGAACCTGTGCCTGGGCGTGCGCGAGCTGGGCTCGCTGAACGCGGCGGCCAAGGGCATGAAGATGGCCTACAGCAAGGCGTGGCGCATCATCAAGGAAACCGAGGCGGCGCTCGGCATGCAGCTGCTCGACCGCGACGGCGCCCACGGCTCCACGCTCACCGAAGAGGGCAACAAGCTGCTCGACGCCTACCTGGAAATCGACGCGAAGCTGCAGAAGGTCGCCGAAGACGAGTTCGCCAAGAAGTTCAAGTAGCGTCAGGCCGGCACTAAATCCACCGTACATGTCCATGATGTCAGGCCGGAGCGTTCGCGCTCCGGCTTTATTTGTATGACGAACGCAGGCGGCGCGTTGTCGACGATCGTCGCTGGGCTCGGCGCCGGCACGGCCGCTTCATCACGCGAGAAATCATGGAGGCAGCCGAAGCAGGTTTCGGCGTCGTCGAAGGCAATCGATTGGCAGATCGGGCATTGTTTCATAGCTGTAATCCTTTGACTTGAATTTGCTTGGTATAATAGGTGCCAGCAGGAGCGGAGCCGAAAACCGCTCCCACTGGGCGAACCCGCTACGACTTTCTTCGATGCTTGGCGTGGCGGGTTTTCTATGCGCCCTAGCGGACGCGCAAACCCACCGGACAGCATCGCGAACGGCTGCAGCGGTAACGCTGGCCAACGCTGATACGAAGAACTCGATCATTTCGGCTACCCCCTTTCTAGAATCGGAGGTGTCGGCCTGGGGCAATGCCCCATCCAAAACGCTAAACAGCGTTCTGGATATGACAAAGCCCCTGTTGTATTCGATCGCCGGGGGCGAACCAGGGGGTTGATGCTGTGTAGCGTTCAAGCGTCGCGGCCGCTTCGCGGTTCTTCAGGCGATGACAAGGCTCGACGTTTTGATGCGCTTCTATGACCGTTCCATCAGCGGCGACGAATGCGACGTCTATGGGGCGGCTCATGCCGAACGTGTGGATGTCGTGGCAGGGCACGAGCAGCAGCACGCCGTCGAACCCCGGCCGGCCGAACAGGCCCATCAGACGCGACCGCATAGTGCAGGCGATTTCCAGGTTCATAAACGTCCTTTCCCGTAACGCGCTTCATGCGAGCCGAAGTACGACGCTTGTCGCGTTGCCCACCTCGGTGCAGGTGGCAAACGCCCACGTGTACCGGCCTGATTCCTTCACGAAGGTGGCGCCCGTTATTCCACCGGCGGGAACGACGGCCCATCCTCGCAGTTCCATGTGCGAGCACAGCTTCTTGTAGGCGTCGTCGCATGCGCCGTCGACGACGAACCCGACGATTGAGCCGCTTACGCGCACGTCGCGGGCACCTGCCACGAAGCCGATTTCCTCCGCGTATTCACCGGGCAAGCTTTCAACCGACGTTGCGCCGGATTCGGCGGCTTGCTCGATGTTTGAGAGGACCTCGTCGACATCGCCTCCCGCGATGAGGTCGCTTGCCCGCAATGCCGCGTTCGCGGGCACGGCCCCTGACGCCGTTCCCGCCACCGTGAAAACCGCGTTGCTGGCAGGCGCAACCGCGACAATCGCGGCGACGATGATCAGCGCCAAGGCGAATCGCCTGCGCCACCAAACGCGTGCGCCATCGCCCGTCATACAACCACCCCCGGTTTGTAGCCATCGACGACATAGGTCGTGCTATGGGAAAGCGTCGGCAACGCGATGCCGAATACCTCTGACCGCAAGCCCAACCCGAACAGCGTCGGGTGGAATTCGATGGTCGCCGTGAACTGGTCGAAGCCGAAGCCCGTCGCCCCACGGTACACGCTGACTTCGACGTTCGGCTGAGCAATCGCTTCGCCGATCATCTCCTCGATGAGCGCGCAGCTTTGATCGACGCCCTGCCCGTACGCAGGCGAGGCAGCATGCACCCGCACCGCATCGTGGGCCACGCGGTCGAAGACGGCGCAATCGGCGAAGAACGTGATCGCGTTGGTGGCGATGACGGCCACGACGATGAGCACCGGCATGGCGACGGCGAGTTCGATCGTCATCTGGCCGCGTTCCCGTCGGCCCGGCCTCATTCCCATATGCGCACCCCCGTCGTCTCGACGTAGAACGAACGCAACCTCGCGAACAGGCCTTCGACAGCGGATGCGCCCTGCGATTTCACGGCATCGGGCAGCGGAATGGTTATGGGGATGGCGGGGCCGCCTTCGCCGAACAGCTCGATCGAGGCGATTTCCACCGAATCGCCCATGTTGTCGATCGAGTCGAGCGCCGTGCGTTCCGCATCGGTCAGCAGCGATGCGAACAAGTCTGTCGACATGAGCGGGTGCGCTACGATGCGCTGCTTCATTGCCAGGTAACCCGAAGCGGCCGAGCCTTCCCCCTTCGCGGCAACGTGCGCCGAGTTCACGAGCACGGGCTTCAAGGCGCTGACCTGAGCTGGCTGCAACCCCACATCCCTGATTACCTCGTTCAGCTTGTCGGCCGCCCACGTTCCCAGGCCGCTTGCGCCGACGAGGGGAAGGCCGTCGAGCCCTCGGCGAATCGCGCCGGCCAGCGCGTCCTGCCCATCGGCAAAGGCGACGAGCAGCCCTGACCACGCATCGAGCACGATGCCCGCCGCCCCGACCGCGACGCCGCCGCTTTCGCGCAACCCGTCGAGCGCCGAGTTCAACGCCGTGCGTCCCTCGTCCGAGCCCTCGTCGAGAAGCGTCGCAGCTGAAACGGCGGCGCGGGGCCCGAGTGTGCCACTCGCAACGAAGCTGCTCGCGAACCCACCAGCCGTGGAGGTCGCCCCCGCGTTCACGACGAACGCGATTGCGCCATAGCGCCCGGGAGGCGAAACCTCGATGCGCTTTCCGGCAGAGGCCTTCAGCAATTCCACGAGCTTCTCGAACAACCCGCCCACGCGGCTTTTCACTTCGGCTTTGGGCTGGTCGGCTTTCTGGCGCGCCGTCTGGTACACGGCCGCCTCGTCGGCGACGGCTTCGTAGTGATACTCGAACCCGTTTTCGATGGAAGAGGATGCGGCGGCCACCTTCCCCATGCTTGCTGCCGTGAACCCGCACACGGGGCACGTCTCGAAACCGCCCGATTCCATGTCTTGAATCGAGCCCCGCGCAAGCGAGCTGGCGGCCTCGGGACACCCCGGCCAGGCATGCATGACCGACGCCCCAGTGCCTGACGTGGTCACCGGGTACACCGCATCGGTGTAAAGCGAGGTCAGGCGCATTTCGGCGGTGTTGCTCGGCACATGGGGGATGTTCGCCTCGAACGAATCGCCCGTTTCATGCACATATGCGCTCCCAAGCTCTTCCACGACGTAGCGGTAGTAGTGCGTGCGCAACACCGACCGCGCTTGCTCGTCGAGCGAATTGTCCGCCGGGGCCTCGTTGTTCAGGCGCGCACGGTAGTACGCCTTGGCCCTGCTGAGCGCCACCTGAAACGACCAGGTGTCGACGCTCGCATACAGCGGGTTGTCCGAACCTGCGAGACCCGCAAGGCGGGCGGCCCGCTCGTACATGCAATACAACGGGTTGTCGCCGCAGTCGCGTCTGAATGCGCGCTCCTTCGCGCGGTTGGCCTCTTCGGCGGCCTCTTCCGCCTCCCTCGCCTTTTCGCGTATGTCGTCGGCCTGCCCGTCGATGTCGTCGAGCAGCTCATCTGCCCCCTCGTTGCCGGCTATCTCGATCGGCTCGCCTTTTTCGGGCATCAGCACGGCCACGCCCACATAGTTCGCCCCGGACGAATCGACGTTGTTGGCCGAGGCGACGCCGGCCGCGCAAGCCGCCGCGAAGAACGGAAGCGCTTCTTGCAGCTTGTTGAGCGCTGCAGACGCCTTGTCGGAAAACGAATCCCGGGTTTTGAACAGGTTGCGCCCCGCGCTCAGCAGCCCCTCCGAAAGCGATGCGGTCGCAGGCGTGCAGAGCGCGGCAAGGCCCAACCCCGTAGCCGCGGTCGCCGTCAGCGTGAGCGACAGCACGACCGCGTCGCAAAAGCGGGCGACCAGCATGAACTCGGCCACCTGGTTCTCGGCGGCGAGCGCTGCCGCATCGGCCACGTCCTGAACCTCGGCCGATGCCGAGTTGATGCGGTACACCTGCGCCGCCGTGAACAAGAGGGCGAGGGTGATGAGCAGCGAGAGCACCATGGTCGTCGTGGTGAAACCGCGCTCATCGCGAAACAAGTCGCCATGTCGCATGCGCGCCATCATGAGGACCACGCTCCCACCCATGCAGACGGGGCCATGCCGAACTCGGAAGAGGCGACCCAACCGGGTTGCGTCGGCATCGACACGGTCTCCTCGATTTCGAGGTTGCCGTTCGCGTTCGCCAAGCCGAGCAGCTTCGCACCTGCGTCGAACAGCGGCAGCGGCCTGAGCTCGTTTGCGATCCGCACGCTCACCACTTCGGACGACTCGTCGCCAACGCATTCGATGACCCAACTGCAGCCGCCTTCGTGCACGTGGAAGCAGTCGTGCTGGGGCACCGCCGCGAGCCTGTGGCGGATGAACGCCTCGCAGCTGCCGCCCATGTCGCCCGTCGCAGTCGACAGCAGGCGGCAAGCCTCGGCTGCGGCGTTTCCCATGACCAGGTGGTCGTACAGCACGATGCCCGGTTGCACGAGCAAGAGCAGCAGCAGGAAGGCGACCGGTATGACAACCGCGGCCTCCACGGTGCCCTGGCCCTTATCGTCGAGAAGCCGTCTCATATGCACCTCAATACAGGAAGATGTCGACAACGGTCGCCGGCGCAACCGCTTGGATATGATGCGAGGCGACGGCAAGCGCATGCTCGACCACCAATCCATCGTTCAAGACGCGCCATAACGCCATGAGCGCAACTGTGATCACGAGGAGCGCCGCCGCGACGATCGCGAACTCGACCGTCGCCTGGCCCGATTGCCCGAAAAGCGCCCTTACAAGCCGTTGATGCCCTCGATGATCGCGTCCCACAACTCGCTGAGGCGCCCGCGGAACGCAGCGATGGCGAGTATCGCGATCACCACGAGGACGCCCACGAGAATCGCGTACTCCGTCGTTCCCTGACCGGCTTCCGAACGTGCCAGGCGCCGTATGCGCACCGATGCGCCCACCCATGCGCGCGTCAGCGCCCGATTTGCCGATTCCCACGTTTTCGACCATGTAGCCATTTCCCCTGTCCTTTCTCTTGAACCAGCGCATTTCGCGCCTCCTATCTTTAAGTCGTTGCATTTCTAAGCCTTTTATCGAATGCTTATGGATGCAATGCAGATTCTGGCGGGCAGGGTTGCCGACATGTCATGTGAG
>CAJOIP010000030.1 GCA_905234785.1 uncultured Eggerthellaceae bacterium | reverse complement strand
GGAATAGCGCCCAACGGCTTGCGGGCGTGTATTCTCCCCTTTTAGCAATAGAGCCCCGGCATTAGAAATAATGCCGGGGGCTTCCTTGAGCCTGCAAATGCCGTTCTAGGCTGATTCCCTGCTGCAGCGGTTCTACCGAAGCTAGTCGAATTCCGCCGAAACCTTCTTGAGCAGTTCACGAATGGGCAGCTTTTGCGGACATTCTCGCTCACACAGCCCACACTTGATGCAGTCGCCGGCGCGTGCGTGTCCATTTCCGACGAGCGAATTCGAATAGTACCATCCTGGGTTCCAGCCGCCGAACACGCGCTGGGTATTGAGCGCGCCGAGCATCTCCGGAATCATGATGTTTTTCGGGCAGCCCTCCGTGCAGTAGTGACAGGCTGTGCACTCCACCATGCCGAGCTCGCGAAAGACGTCATGCACCTGCAGGAGCCCATCAAGAAGCTCCTGCGTAAGCGGTTCGGGATCGGTCATCGAGCGGATGTTGTCCTCCATCTGCGTAAGCGTGCTCATGCCTGAGAGGATCATCTTGTTGTTGGGATAGCTCGCCGCGAAGCGCAGCGCGAGCCCAGCGTTGGATAGCCGCTCGGGGTTGGGCAGCGCGTTCACCACCGCTTGTGCCGCAGCTGGCAGGTTCACAAGCTGACCGCCCTTCACGGGCTCCATAACCAGACACGGCACGCGATGCCGCTCGCACACCTCGTAGCAACCAAGTGATTGCACTGCACCGTTTCGGAAGTCGGCGTAGTTGAACTGGATTTGCACAGCCTCAATCTCTGGGTGTTCGGACAGGATATGCTCGAGCACGTCAGGTGTGTCGTGGAACGATATCCCAAAATGGCGCGCCCTTCCGTCAGCTAAGAATTCACGCACAACGTCGAATACGCAGCAGCGGGTGTACAGATCGTAGTGCGCAGCGTTCACGGCATGGGCGAGCAGCATGTCGAAGTAGTCAACCCCGCATGCGTCAAGCTCGCTTGCGAACACCTTGCGCAGGCTCTTTTGATCGCGGAACGTGCCGTGCGTCAGTTTGTCGGTGAGGAAGAAGCTCTCGCGCGGATGGCGCTTGACCAGGCACTCGCGTAGCGCCGTCTCGCTCTTGCCGCCGTGGTAGGGGCGCGCCGTGTCGAAGTAATTGAACCCCGCATCCAGGAAAGCGTCCACCATGCGGCACATCTCGTCGTAGCCGCCCGCGCCGCCGCCCCCGGGAAGCCTCATGCACCCGAAGCCCAGGCGGCCCCTCACCTCGTCTGTCCATCTAGCCATACGGCTCCCTTCTCGCGTCAGCGGATGAAGTTCGTGCCGATGCGCCGCGCGGGCTGCATCGGCGGTTCCACGCCGGCGGCGCGTCCCGCCTCGATGGATTTCAGAAGCCAGGCCATGTTTCGCCCGAGCTGTTGCATCACCTGCACGCCTTCCTCGTCGCGCATGACCTCGTTGGGTGTGTTGCCATGCACCATAGGCCAATATCTGCTGTTAACCTGGACCATCTGCTGGTGCTGCAGGTGCTTTTCCAGCTGCTCGAGCGTAGCGGTGGTGCCAGCGCGCCGCGCGCTCGCAACAACGGCCGCGGGCTTGAGCACGAAGCCAACGCGCCCGCGGTTACTGAAGAACACGCGGTCCATGAAGCACTTCATCGAACCGGCTACGCCCGAGAAGTATACGGGTGAGCCGAACACGAACGCGTCGTATTCGCCCGCTATTTCGAGAAACTCCTCGACTTTGTCGTCCTTGAACACGCAGCGTCCGAGTTCCGCGCACTTGTAGCAGCCGATGCATCCCGCAATCGGTTTGGCGCCGATCCAGAACTCGTCCGTTTCGATGTCCGACTCACGCAGGGCGCCTCCCACAAGCTCGAGCGCTGTGTGCGTGCATCCCACCTTGTGCGGCGAGCCGTTCACAAGCAATGCCTTCATGCCGTCCCTCCTAGTACGTGGAGGCCCGTGACTCCACGAGCAGCCACGCGCGCTCTCTCTTCTCGGCCTTCAGGTCCTGTTGCAAGCGCCAGGTGTGGCGCCCGCCGCCGAAAACCGCGGCGTTCACGCGCGAACGGCCGCGGATGGCCGCATGCTCGCCGTCTGGCTCCACGCGCACGTCGATCGAGTCGTGCTCGGTCGAGTAGTAGTTCAGCGTGCCATCGCACACCGCCTCGATGTAGGCGCGCTTGGACTGGCGCATGCCCGTCATGTGCACGAGCGCGTAGTCGTCGGCGAGGACCGCTGCTATGCCCGTAGCGTCCTTGCGCATCGATGCGTCGCACAGGTCGCGATAAAGCTGCGCGCAAAGCTCCTCATCGGTCGTCGGCATGGCGGCTACTCCTGTTCTTCCGGCTGCAGCGGCCCGTAGTAGTAGCTCGCCGTGGCGCCGCCGTCGATGAGGAAGTCGCTGCCGGAGATGAACGCACCTTTCGGGCCCATGACGAGCTCGGCCAGCGCCCCAACCTCGTCGGCCGTGCCGGGGCGCCCCGCCGGGCACTTGGCGAACATGTTCTTGTAGAAGTCGCCGCGCGGCCCATTGAACTCGTCAATGGCCAGCGGCGTCACGATGATGCCGGGGGAAATGGAGTTGATGCGCGCATTCTTCTCGCCCCAGCGGCACGCCTCGAACATGACGCGCTTCTCGTTGCAGCGCTTGGCAAGCTGGTAGGCGTGCAGCGTATCCCGCACGTTTTCGGGCCGGAGCAACGGCAAGTCGAGCAGCTCCTCGGTCGGCGTGGTCGCAAGCTGGCGGTCCTCCTCGGCCGTTAGCTGCGGCATGCGCTTTCCCGACTGGCTCGAGATGGTGACGCCCACACCGCCCGGCGCTATGACCTTCCCGACCTCCTCGAGCAAGACGGCCGTACCGTACAGGTCGACCGCGAGGATGGTCTCGATGGGTGCCTGCGACGGCGACACGCCCGCCGCGTTTATGAGCGTGGCGATCTCGCCCAGCTCCTGCGCCCGCTCGATCATACCTATGATGGACGCGCGGCTGGAAAGGTCCATCTGGTAGGGCTCCACGTCGAAGCCCGCCTCGTTCATGACCCTTGCGATGGCGTTCGCGTTGTCGATGGACTTGTCTCCCACGAGGATCTTCTTGCCGTACCCCACGCGCCGCGCGATCGCCATGCCGATCTGCCCAGCGCCCGTCCAGAGAACCACTTCGCTTGCCATGATTTCTCCTTATCTAACCTTGGACTATGCGAACTTCTTCGTCCAGGCCGCAACCTTGTCCTTGGACTGCGCGGCTTGGTTGCCGGTGATGGAAAGGCCGCGCTCGACCGTCGCGCCCGCGCATATCTTCTTCAGGTGCTTCTCGGACCCGCCCATGCCGGACCCCTCGTTCGTGCAGAACGGGATGATGCGCTTGCCGGCCAGGTCGTAGCGCTCCAGGAACGTGAACACGCACATCGGGCAGGTCCCCCACCAGTTGGGGTAGCCCAGGAAGATCGTGTCGTAGTCGTCGAGGGAAAGCCCCACGTCCTCCAGGCATCGCTTGATCTCGGGCCGGGCGTCGGCCTGGAGCTCAGCCTTAGCCTCGTCGATGCACTGGTAGTAGTCGGCCGCGTACTCTTTCACGGTCTCGATCTCGAACAGGTCGCCGCCCACAGCTTCCTGCACGAACTCGGCCACGCGCTCGGTGTTGCCCTTCTCGAGGTTCCTCACGCCGCCGGCCCAGTAGTTCTCGCCCTTGCGGGAATAGTACACGATGAGATTCTTCATGAGATTCCTTCCTATTGGTGACAATGTGTCGCTAAAGGATTATAAGAGACATATTGTCGCTTGGCAAGCACTTTGTTAAAATTCCTTTCGAAAGTAAAGGAGGAAGGCATTGTCGGAATACATACGGGCACGCTCGCCCGAGCAGAAGCAGGAGCGCATGCAGGCCATCATGCAGGCAGCCGACGAGCTGTTCGCACAGCATCCTTACCACCAGATAACCATGGGAACGATAGCCGAGCGTTTAGGATGGTCGCGCTCGAACCTGTACAAGTACGCCGCCACGCAAGAGGAAATCTTCCTCGAGCTGCACTCCGAGAAGAACCGCGCCTGGCTCGATGAACTCGAAGAGGCCCTGGCCGACGCGCCTCTGCCGCTGGAGCAATTCGCCCGAACGTGGGCCGAGGTCACGGGCCGCCAGGCGTCCTTCCTGCGCTACCAGGGCATCCTTGTGTCGATTATCGAGAGCAACGTCACGCTTGAGCGCCTTGCCGCTTTCAAGCGTTCTTTCGCCGAGATGGTCCAGCCCGTGGCCGCCGTGATCGCTCGGCAGTGCGGCATCGGCGAGGACGCAGCGCTTGAGGTGTACCTGCGTCTCCTCTACCAGGCGCCGGGGCTGTGGGACCACTTCCACTTCACCGAAACCACCAAGGAGGCCATGCGCGCCGCCGGGCTTCCGGAGACGCGGGGCAACTTCGAGGACGCCTACGCCGATTTCGTGCGCATGTGCATCGAGGATGCCGCTCGCTGATAAGCGACGGCAAACAGTCGATACGCCCTTTCCCCCGATTACTGCCCCCGGTTTCAGCTCGGAGGTCACGCGGGTTTGGCGGTCATCTCATAACCAAGCCGGTGTTTCTGAGCCAGAAGGCTATTGTCGCGGAGGATCATCGGTGGTGTCTTGGAACTATTCCTGGCGTCGTTTTGGCGTTCGGCCTGAGTGTAGCCTAGAGCACATCTGCCATATCAAGATAAGGCTTGAACAATAGGAAGCACCTGAAAGCAAAACATACCACCGATGCATCACAGAGTGGGAGTGACAAAAGGCTGCCGTAAGCGCACATTTTCCCAATTAAACACGATAGCCCCTCGCCAGCAAACATGTTGCCGAGGGGCTACCCTTAAGCCCGCATAAGCCTTTCTAAGCTGTCGCTACGACGAGCGCACCTTGCGAAATCGCTCCTTGTAGTTCTCGCCCCACGCCCACATCGCGTCGAGCACCGGCTGCAGCGTTTCGCCAAGCTCGGTCAGCGAGTACTCCACGCGCGGGGGTACCTCTGCGAACACCTCCCTATGCACGATGCCCGACTCCTCCATGGCCCTCAGGTTGGATGTCAGCACCTTCTGCGAGATCTTGCCGATGGAGCGTTGCAGCTCCTTGAACCGCAAGGTGCCGTTCAGGTTCAGGTCGCGAAGTATCAGCACTTGCCACTTGTTTCCTATGAGCATGAGCGTAGTCTCCACCGGGCATGCTGGCAGGTCCTCAAGCCTCGGTTCCGCCATTTTCGATTCACCTCAAAATTTTTAAGCAGGTAACCGCCAATGGTTACCATTTGGTGCCTATAGCACAGTATAGTGCCTACTTCCATATTGGTACCGAAGAGCATACAGTTTGTGTCATGGAAAGGCAAGGCGGCAGTCAGGCAGTCGCCACGACAGAAAGGACACCACCATGAAGAAGATTGCAGTCGTCGCAGCCAACGGCAAGGCCGGCCAGCTCATCGTCAAGGAGGCCATCTCGCGCGGCATGGACGTCACCGCATTCGTGCGCGGCGAGAACAGGACCGCAGCCGAGAAGGTCGTCGTCAAGGACATCATGGACATCGAGGCTACCGATCTCGCGGGCTTCGACGCGGTCATCGACGCCTTCGGCACCTGGACTCCCGAGACGCTTGACCAGCACTCCGCGACCCTCGCGCACCTCTGCGACTGCCTCGCGGGCACCGAAACGCGGCTGCTCGTCGTGGGCGGCGCGGGCTCGCTCTACGTCAGCCCCGAGCACACCATGACCGTCTCCGACACGCCAGACTTCCCCGAGGCCTTCAAGCCGCTGGCGGCCGCCATGGCCAAGGCCCTCGGCGAGCTGCGCGGGCGCGGCGACGTCAAGTGGACCTACATCTCCCCTGCGGGCGACTTCCAGGCAGACGGCGAGCGCACCGGCTCCTACATCCTGGGCGGCGAGGAGCTGACGCTCAACGCGGCCGGCGAGTCGGTCATCAGCTACGCCGACTACGCCATCGCCATGGTCGACGAGATCGAGTCCGGAGATCACGTGCAGCAGCGCATCAGCACCGTGCGCAAGTAGAATAGCGGCAAGAAGGTAAGTCTGCATCGGGGGCTGCACGATGCCCCCGATGCGGCATGGACGGAAGGGATGCGGGCATGACCTACTGCGTTGATAGCGACATCGCGGCGTTCGGGAAGGGTGAGAGCCTCGACCTGGCGGCGATACCCGAATCCGGCGAGGTCGACGCAGCATGGTGCCTGCGGTTCCTTCGGGCCATCCGCGACGTCGCATTCGCTACCGTGGATGCCGACGGGCTGCCCAGCGTGCGCATCATCGACGTGATGGCCGTGACCGACAAGCGTCTGTATTTCCTTGCGCCACGCGGCAAGGAATTTCACGCCGAAGTCATGCGCGAGCAGTTCGTGGCCCTCGTCGGCCAGACGTCCGACTATCGCACATGCCGCCTGCGCGGCAGAGTCGCGCACCCCGAGGGAGAAGCCGTACAGCACGCGCTTGTCGATGCTCTCTTCGAGATGAACCCCTCTATGAACCTACTGTAGCCAGGAGGCATGCCCTGTGCAGGCGATCGTGAAGCGATAGGAGCCGCGATATGAAAAAGAAGGATTACGAGCAGTCGATCGCCGAGCTCCGCGATGCGATCGATGCCGCCGACGCCATCGTGGTCGGCGCAGGCGCGGGGCTCTCCACCGCCGCCGGGCTCACGTACTCCGGAGATCGGTTCGAGCGCTACTTCGGCGACTTCATCGCCAAGTACCGCTTCCGCGACATGTACTCTGCTGGGTTTTTCCCGTTCCAGACGCTCGAAGAGCAATGGGCCTACTGGAGCCGCCACATCTGGTACAACCGCTACGTCGAACCGCCGAAAGATACGTACGCCAAGCTGCTGCGGCTCGTGCAGGGCAAAGACTTCTTCGTCTTAACCACGAACGTCGACCACCAGTTCCAGTGTACGGGCTTCCCCAAGGAGCGGCTGTACTACACGCAGGGCGATTACGGCCTCTGGCAGTGCAGCGTGCCGTGCCACGACAAGACCTACGACAACTACGAGACCGTGAAGCGCATGATTGAGGAACGGCACGGCATGCGCGTGCCATCCGAGCTCGTGCCATATTGCCCCGTATGCGGCAAGCCTATGGCCATGAATTTGCGCGCCGACGACACGTTCGTCGAGGACGAGGGATGGCACGCAGCGGCTGGACGCTACCGCGATTTCCTCGAAATGCACCAGATGGGCAAGGTGCTCTACCTGGAGCTCGGCGTGGGTGCGAACACGCCCGTCATCATCAAGTACCCGTTCTGGCGCCGCACGTACGCAAACCCGGATGCCACGTACGTCTGCGTGAATTACGGCGAGGCGTACACGCACCCCGACATCCGCGACCGTTCGATCCTGATCGACGCCGACATCGACCAAGTTTTAGATGATCTGCTGGGAGGGCAAGATGGATAACGCCCGCAAGCGAGAGCTGCTGAAGGGCCTTGTGGCCGGTCTTTGCGCCGAGCGCGGCTTCGAGCTGCCGAGGGCAGAAGACGTCGACGAACTCTGGACCGCCTTCCGTGCGCTCGTGAACACGCGTCCGCCAATCTCGGCAAGCGACGAGTGGCTCGCGATGCAGGACGAGCTGCTGCAGGGCATGATCGCCGAGGCGGGTGTGAGCTCGGTGGATGACGCGGCCCCCTCGACCTACGACCCGCGCCTGCACCTGTGGCGCGGCGACATCACCACGCTTGCGGTGGACGCCATCGTCAACGCCGCGAACAGCCAGATGCTCGGCTGCTGGGTGCCAAGCCACCATTGCATCGACAACGCCATCCACACATTCACCGGCGTCCAGCTGCGCATCGAGTGCGCCCGCATCATGGAGGCGCAGGGCTACGAGGAGCCGACGGGAATGGCCAAGATCACGCCTGCATACAATCTGCCGTCTAAGCATGTCATCCACACGGTCGGGCCCATTGCGAACGGAGAGCCGACCGACCTGCATCACAAGCAGCTGGCGTCGTGTTACCGCAGCTGCCTCGACCTCGCCGCCGAGAACGGCCTTGCCTCTATCGCATTTTGCTGCATCAGCACGGGCGTCTTCGGGTTCCCACAGAAGAAGGCTGCGGAACTCGCCGTGAACACCGTACGCAAGTGGCTCAATGAGAACGACTTGGATATGACCGTCGTGTTCAATGTGTTCGTCGGTGAAGACGAACACATCTACCGCGAGCTGCTCGGAATCTGATGCAACTCGGAACGCCCCCAAGAAGGGCCTTTATCGAGTGCGTCCCTGGTAGCCACTGGACCTTCGTGGGAGAATCGAGAATCGATGTTTCCGCAGGTCGGTTGGTTAATTCCCTGTACAGAAATCTTTTATTCCCCTCACTCGGTCAAAAGAAGGCTTTCGAGGGCGTTTTCGAGGGTGGTAGCCACTTTGACGAAAAAGAGAACTGGCTACTAGACGTTTCCGCAGGTAGATGGATTTTTCCCCTAACCGAGGGCATTTATTCCCCTATGCTGGCTACCACCTTGGTAGCCACCTACTGGCTACCAACTGGCTACCACCCGGAGAAGCCTGTTCCCCGGACTTGGCAACACAAAACTGCACCAGTCGGACGACATGGCACGAGACGGACGGGTTTTCGGGGTTTGCAACAATAGAGTGGGAGTGACAGAAAGGCACATTTGCCCAGCTAAACATGCTAAACCCCTCTGCTGAGACGCGCTTTGCAGAGGGGTTTCTTAAGCCTCAGGAAGCCATTCTAAGCTATGAGACAACCTGGAATGCCTTTGATTCGCTGCCAGGCAAGTTGCGCTTGCCCGTGATGTCGTCGAGCGTGATGCGGTAGATGCGCACGGCAGAGAGCCCCCGGCAGGTGTCGAGCGGCACGTCTTCGAAACCGCAGTGCTCCGTAACTTCGCGGTTCTTCCTTCTCATAGCCTTGGCCTCCCTTTTGCCGGTGGTTGGTGGTTGATAACGTCGTCGATTCTACCCGTGCAACGGCATGCGAGCTGGCCGTTTTCGGACATCGAAATCGTCGTATGACATCGATTGATTCGATGTCCGATTTTGGCTATTCATCCGAATGCTCATCGGTTACATTTGCATCGAAAGAAAGGCGGGCAGGATGAAAGACAAGTCGTTTATGCAAAACTCCGCGGAACGCGAAGCCGCTTTTGAATACCTAGATGCTGGATTGTCGTCGGAGTCTCTGAACAGCTCGCCCGAGCGCAAGCGCGCGATCTATGGCGCGTTCAAGAGCCATTACAGTCTGGTGCCGTCAGAACAGCGAAGGCTTGCGAAGAACCGCGGCACCGACGCTCCCAATGCCGGAGCGGCAATCAGACTGAAGCTCGGCTACCGTCCTCCCCTGTACTTTGGCGAGCTGCTAGCGTTCTTCCGTGACCGTGCTCTTGCCGGCGTCGAGGTGGTGGGAGAAGAGTCGTATGCACGGACAGCTCGCATGGTAATGCCCGACGGCAGTGGTGTTTTTGGTTGGATACGGGTGGAAAACGACCCTAGCCACAACGAGCTCGTGCTCTCTATGGCTGAATCGCTGTTGCCGGCAACTTCGATGGTGGTGGCCCGCGTGCGCAGGATGTTCGACCTCGACTGCGACCCGGAGACCGTGTACGGAGGTCTCGCTTCGCTCAACACGATACGTCCTGGGGCTAATGTGTGCGGGACGCGCTTGCCAGGGTGTTTTGATCCCTTCGAGACGTGCTGCCGCGCCGTGCTCGGCCAGCAGGTGAGCGTTGCCGCAGCCAACAAGCTTGCGGCCCGCATCGTCGAGGCGATCGGCCAGCAAGTCCATACCGGCGTCGAGGGTCTCGATCGCGCTTGGCCATCTGCGCAAGAAATCACCGCCATCGATGACCTCGCAGGGACGTTGGGCCCGCTCGGCGTCATTCGCACGCGCTCTTCGGTCATAGCGGAGATAGCCCGCATGGCGGTATCGGGAGACCTTCGATTCGACGCGCTCGCCGACCCGGTCGAGCAGATGAACGCACTCTTGTCGGTGAAGGGCATCGGTCCCTGGACGGCAAACTACATCGCGATGCGCGCGTACTCGTATCCCGACGCGTTCCTGGAGAAGGACTCCGGCGTCGCGCATGCCCTTCCCGATATGACGCCGAAAGAGCGACTCGAAGCCGTGGAGCCGTGCCGACCGTGGCGAAGCTACGCGGTCGTCTGCCTTTGGAATTCGCTCAGCGATCAGGTGCCGAAACCGAGAGGAGAACAGATATTATGACGACCTACCGCACCGAATACGAATCCGAGCTCATCGGTCCGCTCACGCTGGCAAGCGACGGCGAGGCCATCGTGGGCTGCTGGTTCGGAAACGACCGATACTTCGGCTATGGCGTCGACGGCGAGATGGAGCCGAACGGCGACCTGCCCGTGTTCGACCAGGCGCGCGCATGGCTCGACCGGTACTTCGAAGGCAAGGCGCCCGACCCGCGCGAGCTTCCGCTCTCGGCGAACGCGACCCCCTTCCAGTTGCGCGTGCGCGAGGCCATGCTCGACATCCCCTACGGGCAAACGACCACCTACGGCGACATTGCGAACCGCATTGCGTCCGAGACGGGCAAGCGCTCTTCTGCGCGCGCCGTGGGCGGGGCCGTCGGGCACAATCCGCTGTGCATCATCGCCCCGTGCCACCGTGTCGTCGGAGCCGATGGCAGCCTCACCGGATTCGGCGGGGGCATCGACATGAAGGTGAAGCTGCTCGAGCATGAAGGCGTCGACGTGTCGTGCTTTTACCGCCCGAAGCGCGGCACGGCTATCGACCCCGCAAGCTGGGGCCGATAGCGCCGCCACGCGTTCAAAACCGACTGCAACTATACTCACTTCGCGAAAGCGAGTAGTACTCCCCCATCATCGACCTACAGCTGCACCACCCCCGATGGATAAGTGCAGAAACGCACTCAGCGGTGAGCATGGGTGAGTGCGCCCTCGAAGCGTCGCAACGCGAACCTATGATCGCGGTTTGGGCGCCAGCTACCAGGAGAGAGGCTCGGGCGACGGAATTGTTGAAGGCGCGTTCCAGCCCTACAAATTGATTGGGCAGCGCTTCCCGTTTCCCTTCATTCTTGAGGATAGCCTCCAACCGCCTTTCGCCAGAGAATCGTTCCAGCAGGCAAGTTAGCCGAACCTGCATGAGCAGACAGGATTGTTTTAGCCAAGAAAGAAGAAGGAGGCCACCATGCCGTATTCAGTCGACGACAAGTGCAAGAAGCTCGCGAAGTGCCCCGAGGCCGCAGCGATCATCACCGAGTATTCCCCTGGATTCACGACCGACCCGCAAATGAAGATGGTCATGGGCCTGACGCTGCGCAAGCTCGCGAGCTTCCCGCAGGCAAAAGAGCTCGCCGACGCCCTGGACGAGATCGACGCCCGCCTGAAGGCAATCGAAGACTAGCTTTCATTAGCCTTGTGAGCACGAAGGGTCGGAACAGCACGTTCCGACCCTTTTTCTATACCTGCTTCCGCTCCTGAGCAGACCTGAGCTCAGTGCGCGATTGCATCGCCTTCAAAAGGATTCTGAGGCGCAGCTGCACATCTGGGTCGTCGAGGTTGAGGCCAAGCTCCCGTTTGATGCGCGCAAGCCGCTCCATGAGGGTCGAGCGGTGCACGAAAAGGTCCGATGAGGTCTTCGCAATACTCAGGTTGTTCTCGAGATAGACCCGAAGCGTTTCGATGTAGCTCGTCGACGAGTCCTTGTCGTGTTCGATCAAACGGCGCAGCCCTTCGGGGAACAAGAGCTCTAGACGCATGTCCTGCACCGAGCTCATGACAAGTTCGCGTAGCGCGTAATCTTCGAAATAATAGAGGCGTTTCGCCGGGTCGAAGAGCAGGCCGAGATCGAGCGCGTGGTTGGCCTGCAAGAACAGCGATTTCGCCACAAGGAGGTCGTTATAGGGACTGGACACGCCGACGTCCATCGCCATGGCGTTCACGAACGGTTCAAGGCCCTTCTCAATCGCTGTGCGGAAGCCCGAGCCACCCGATTCGCCGACGTCGAGCATAGCGACGACCGAATTGCGATGGTATTCGAACACGATGCCTCCAGGGAACGCTTCCTCGATTGCATTGCGTACGAATCCGAGCGGAAGCTGCTCGAGCTGGTTCGAGAGTTTCAACCGCGCGCAAACGAAGCATCTCCCGTCGTTCGCAGCCGCAATGACGTCGCGCTCGACAGAATCGAGGGGACGTTCTTCCACCAGAGCCTGAATCGCCTGCCTCAACGATCCGAGCCCTTCGGGCGCACATGCGGCTAGCTGCTGCATAGCGGCAAGGAGGTATTTTCCAAGAACCTCGATGAGGGGCTTGTCGCTCGGACGGTACGGACGGGCCTCGTAAAGCACGGTCAAGCATCCGCGGAAAGCATCAGACTCAAAGAGGTTGTAGTTCAGGGTGGTTTGGTCGAGTAGCGTCAGCACGAGCGGCTCCCGCTCGTACATGGACAGATCATGCAACTCGAGAAACTGGTCGAACACGTCGACTCCGAGGGTCTTTCCATCGGTTTGTCCCCTACCAACAAGGGGCGTCACAACACCGCCCGATGCACCGAGAATCTTGAAATCCTCGTCGATTGCGAACAGGGGGTTCCCGAATACGGGCTCGCTGCACGTCAACAACGCCCTAATGTCCTCGTTCCTGTCGATGGCCTCGCGTAGCTCGGATTCCCACCTATCGTAGCCGTCGAAGATCCGCTGGAGCGTGTTGAACACCTGGTAGAAGCTCGCATCCCGCTCGACGACGATGACGCTGCAGCTCTTTCGATACCTCTCGAGCAGGGGCGAATCCCCGATGCACACGATCACGCTTCCCCGCTCTGCATGCGCCCGTTGCGGCACCCTCTCCGAATTGACTAGGTAGAGTCGGTTCGCCTCGAAAGGCGTTCCCCCGCCTTCGTAGAGCTCGGGTCGACACAACGTCAGCTCAAGGACCTTGGGGCCCGCCGTCTTCGCATTCATCTCAGGCGGAAGGTTATCGAAAACAATGTCGGCATTCAGGTTCATGAGACCTCCTGATTGAAGGTGTACCGCTCAGATGATTTTGCGCATTACATCGTTGACCGCATGAATCCCACAATTATCAAACGTATTCATACCCTGCATATTGTAGGGCTTTCCTATGCGATATGGCAACACAATGCAGTCTAGCAACCCATCCCCACACACAACAAACTGGCTATGTGCCAGCAGGGCGGAAGCTCGCCCGTCAAAAACGACAAAGAAGAGAGGAGAGGTTATGGCATTGCTCGAACATGTCGAAACGCACCGTGGCGTCGAGACCGCATTCGGCAAGATCATCCCCGAAAAGGAGGCGTACAGCTACTGCCTTCGAACCATCGCGGCGTTTTCCGCGAACATCTTCCAAGTGATGCGCATGCTGAACGACGACTGGGAGGATCGCACCTCGCAAATCTGCGAGATCGCCAACATGATGAACTGCGCCGCTTGCTCGGGCAGCGAAGAGGAGCTTTTCGATTACCTGAACGACTTTTACGACGAGTGGAACATCCCCGAGCTCGTGAAGACTACGGCGACGAAGCCGAGGACATGGCCGGGCGCGTCATCCAGTTCACCGAGGATCGCGTGGAGAAGGAACTCGACTCCTGCCCGTGGGACATCGTTGGCTCCGAGATGTGCAACATGACGACCGCCATGTTCACAGCGAACTTCGACATTGCTGCAGGCGGCGAACACGGCGAAATCACCAACGACGTAGCATTGAACATGTGCGAGGCGCGCGGTTGCGGTAACCCGCACTGCCGTGTGGTCGCTGAGCGCCGTGACACATTCGGCCTGGAAAAGCAGGGTTGGCTCGACCACCGCGGCCAGGCGTTCCTGCCTGTCCACGACACGCCGCCTGAGCGCCGCGTGAAGCATGCCCAAGGCTTGCGCAACGGCCAATACACGAATGCCTTCGGCGAGGAGCAATCGCTGGAATGGCAGTACAACTGGGTCGCTCAGATGGGCTGGGTATGGTCCATCAGCTTCCCGCTCATCGCAATCCGCGACATGGCCGACGACGATGACGAGTTCGAGCGCATCCTGAAGATCGTTTTCGCCACGGCGGGCAAGAATGCCTTCATCGACCCGTTCGCACGCGAGGGCCTGCGCAATTGGCTCGACATTCCCCGCGAGATTGGCGACAACGATCCGCGCGTCATGGGCGCCTACATCCAGGCAATCCTCGGATGCCAACTCGTACCCCACGAACTCGAGGCCTTCGACGCATACGGCGTCGAGATTCGCGTTGACCAGGATACGTTCACGGGCCGCTTCGAAATGGCTCCGCTCGACGAGATCACAATCGGTTACGAAGCGCAATGGAACGGCGCCTGCCATACGCTGGTCTCGCCCGAATGGTCCGTGTGGATTGACGAGGACGATGACGATTTCATCATCAACGTGGGCCGCAAGGTCGACGACCGAGCGCTGTAAGGAGGTAGCGAGATGCTGTTCAAAGAAGACGAAACTGCTCGAGCGGAAGCAGCTGCTGTGCGTACGAATGCCGCATGGTACCGCTGGACGCACGACCTCGTGAAGGTTACCGGCAAAGACGCTGAAAGGTTCCTCGACTGGATTCTCGTCAACACGATCGCCGGTCTCCCGGTCGGCAGGGGCAAATACACGACGATGCTCGACGAGGCAGGCGGGATTATCGACGACCTCGTTGTCTTCCACAAGGACGAGGGGCTGTGGTGGCTGTCCACGCTGTACGGTCCGCACGCGGTGAAATGGTTCGACGCGCACGCGGAAGGGTTCGAGGTCGCATACGAGGACATCACCCAGGAAATCGACATGTACGCCGTTCAAGGCCCGAATTCCGCAAAGGTCATGAACGAGCTCGTTGCCGATTCTGTTGATGAGCTCAAGCGCTTCCAGATCATCGAAGGCGCTATCGGCGGCATCGCCGTGACCATCGACCGCGGTGGGTTCACAGGCGAGCTCGGATACGAGATCTACTGCGCACGCGAGGATTCCGCAGCTGTCGCCGAGGCGATCGAGGCCGCTGCCGCCAAACACGACGCGCCGCGGTGCAAGACCCTCGAAGTGTACGTCCGCTCGCTTCCCATGGAGAAGGGCATGGCGTTGCGCCAGGATTACAAGGGACTCACGCCCTTCGAGGCAAACCTTGGCTGGTCGGTGCGCATGGACAAGGACTTCCTTGGCAAGGAGGCACTCGAAGCGGCCCAGGCGGAAGGCCCCAAGCACGCTTTCGTCGGCATCGAGATCGAACGCGAGAGCTACGAGGACATCGCGCAAAATGAGATCATCCGCAAGCGCGGCATCCCCGTTGGCATCTGCCGCCAGATGATTTACGGATACACGGTCGATAAGAACATCGGCTTCGGCATCGTGGATGCGGCCAAGGTGCCGATCGGCACGCGCGTGACCATCGGCCCGAACGATTCGCCAGCTGTCATCGTCGAACCCAAGTGGTGCTAAGGAGGGGAAAGCCATGAGTACGAACGAAGGTCGCAATATTCTGGTCGTGGGCGGCGCCTGCGGCATGGGCGCGGCAACGGTCACCGCACTGTACCGCCAAGGCGCGAACCTGATCGTCCTCGACATCAACGAGGAGGCAATGGAGGAGCTCATCGAGGACGAGGAGCTTGAGAGCGGCCCCGGCACACTGCATTTCGTGGCAGGCGACGTGAACGATGCTTCCGTTCGTCAAAACGCCATCGATTACGCGAAGGAAAAGTTCGGCACACTGGATGCGCTGCTTTACATCGCTGGTGTGCTCGACCTCATGTGCCCCGCGCACAAGACCGATGATGAGCTGTACGACTACGTCATGGACGTGAACGTGAACTCATGCTTCCGCATGTGCCGCGATTGCCTGCCGCTTCTGTGGGACCACGAGGGCCTGCCGGCGAGCATTGTGATCGTCGGCTCCGTGGGCGGCCAGGTCGGCTCGTCGGCCGGTGCGGCCTACATCACCTCGAAGCACGCTGTTCTGGGCCTCGCGCGCAACCTCGCGCACACCTACCGATTCCGCAACGTGCGTACCAATGTTGTGAACCCGGGCGCGTGTGTCACAGACATCCTCTCCAACGCGATGGAAAAATGGCCCGACCGCGACGTCATGGACGCCGAAGGCAACGAGCTGTACAACGTCCGCGGCGCTGTGGCGCTCGGCGTGGACTACGACGGTAACAACATCACCGGTTGGCCCGAGGACATCGCCAACGCCATCTTGTACCTGATCAGCGATGAAGCACACTACGTCAACGGCGCACAGCTGAACGTCGATGGCGGTTGGACGAGCTTTTAATTGCCGACAGTCAGTGTTCGATGGCCTATTGATGGTGGCATCAATGGCAGAAACCGCCCGTCTATCCAACGGGCGGTGTCGACTTTGCTATTGACGAATACAGCTCATAGACTTCCTGAGCACCGACAAGCGGCAGCAGGAGTTCATCTTCACCAACAACTCCATCCTCGAGGAGCAAGTGAGCCTGTACGCCGACGGCGACTACGCCGCGCCGATCAACAGCAGCTGCGCATACGCCTTGATGCGGCGATCAACCAGCTCAGGACTGACAATCCCGACTATCTGTCGGACCTGTACCACCAGTATGTGGCCGTTCACATTAAGGAGATGTCGCCGCTCACGTCGCAGGAGTGCGCCTACCTCGCTGAGCATCCCGAGATAACGGTCGCCGTCGTGCGCGGCGCCGAGCCGTTCACGTTCGAGGAAGACGACGGCACGCTGGGCGGCGTGATCCCCGACTACTACGACGCGCTCGGCACGAGGCTCGGCGTGACGTTCCACTACGTGGCCTACGACAACACCCAGGACGCCATCGACTCAGTGTCGAGCGGCAAGACGGACGTGCTCGGGCACTTCTACGGCGACATAATCATCGCGGAGCGCGACGGGCTCTACGACACCATGGAATATGGCACAACCGAATGCGCCCGTCTCACCAGGAGCAACTTCAACGGCGACGTGAAGACCGCCGCGGTGACCACCCGTACGGCGTACCTGCTGGCTGAGCAGATCGATTCCGACATAGAGCTCAAGGCCTACCCCAACGTCGAAACCGGTTACCGAGCCGTCATGGACGGCGAGGTGGACGCCATGATCGGCTCGATGACGGCCATAACCTACCTGATAAATCAGCACACGACACGAGGGTCGAGCGTGTCCATACTGCCCAACGTGACGCTCGGCATACGCGGCGCCGTGAGCAAGGACAACCCTACCCTGCTCTTCGTGCTCAACAAGACCATAGCCGTGTCGAGCAGCGCCATGGACGAGGCCTTCATCGAGAACGCCGTCAACGGCAAGACCGACATCCGCACCGCGCTCGCGAACTTGCCGCAGGGCTTCATGACGCATACGGTCACGAGTACGGCGATTTCGTCCTGAGAAAGGCCGTTGAGATCCTCCGCTCGACATTGCGCAAGTCGGACGAGGTCATCCGCTGGGGCGGTGACCAGTTCATCGTGCTCTTTCCGCGAACGAACGCCGATAACGCCGACCGCATTCTCGAGAAGATGGTCAGCGCCATCGGCAATGCGGACTTCACGATGGCCGGCAAGGGCGAGAAGGTCACCATTTCGGTCGGCGCGGCCTTCTTCCAACCTGACGACGAAGACATAACGCCGGTCATACGCCGCTGCGATAGCGCCTTGTACGAGGCGAAGGCCTTGCGCAACACGTTCAGGTTGTACGATGTGGGCAATGAAGGCAATGAGGGCGTTTAGCATCATTGTCGGATATAGATTGAACCATGGCGCACCTGAAGGAGAATTCACATGGTATATGAGATCACTGAGCAGAACTTCGAATCGGAAGTCGTCGAAAGCGATGTTCCCTGCGTCATAGAGTTCACGGCCGGATGGTGCACGTTTTGCGACGAGCTCGTTCCCGTGTTCGAAGAGCTATCCGAGCAATACGGCGATGACGTTAAGTTCTGCATTGTGAACACCGACGAGCAAAAGGCACTGCGCATCAAGTTCGCCGTTGCGGCATATCCCTACATCGTCATGGTTCACAACAAGATGAAGACGCCCTTGTTCGACGAGATCGTGTCAGCCGGGCGATTGAAGGAGCGCATAGATTTTGTCATCGGCGGCGGTTCAGCACCCACGACGCGACCGCTTTGATGCATCGATGATGCAGTAGCTCCCCTCCCGTGCATCACCGCTGTAACGCGCGCGCCGCCGCGTCGGCGGCAAGGGCAGCGATAACGATTATCGCGATTACGGGAAGGGTGTTGCCGCAAGGGATATCCCACCCAAGCGACACGCGGTACAGCGCGAAGCCGAGCACCCACAGCACAGCGTTGCGGATGTCGATGCCCTTGGCGTCGTTGTTTCGCTTCAACGCGAAGTTATCTGCGATGACGATTGCAGCCATCGGGGCGAAAATCGATCCAATCAGGTACAGGAACTCCTCGAAATCAGACACGGGAGCGAAGATGGCGAGAATCACCCCGATAATTGTTGCAAAAATGCCGCATAAGCGCGCGTCGAGCTTGCCCCAAACGCTTGTCGCCGATATGCCTGCGGATTGCGCGTCGAGAAACGTGGTCGTCACCGTAGACAGAACGACGATGAGTATTCCCACAACGCCCAATCCGCTCTGCGAAAGCACGAGCGCGATATCGTCCGAACCTGCGAACAAGGCACACCCGAGGCCCATTGCGAACATCCAACAACTTCCAACGCAGTAAGCAATCGTTGACGCAAGCGACCCCGTCAGCGGGTGCTTGGCTTCCCGCGCGTAATCGCCGACGACCGGCAGCCACGAAAGCGGCATGGCGACGGCAAGTTCGACTGCCGCGCCGAACGACAGCGCCTCTTCAGGCTGTGCCGCCACATCGCCCGGGCCGAACACAGCCGAACTTGCGACGACGGTTAATGCGAACAGCAGAACAGCCGCAACTGACTGAACGTAGCCCATGCGTTTCATGCCGAGCGCGATCCACACGACGATGAGCGCGCCGATGACAATGCTCCATCCGGCGATTCCCAGCTGCGGCACGAGAAGGGATGCGGCCGATGCGCCCGACACCACCATGATGGCCGTCCAGCCGACGAGCTGCACGACATTAGCCACCGAGAAGAACTTCTCCCCCGCTGCCCCGAACGACCTGCGGGCCGCGCCCATTGCGGATACGCCAGCCCGCGCGCTCACGTATGCCACGAACCCGAACAGCACGCAACCGATGATGTGACCTACGAGAATCGCCAGCAAGCCCATCTCGAACCCGAGCGGGGCGAAAAACGTTCCGGTGAGTATTTCCGCAAGCGATACCGATGCCCCGAACCATACAAGGCCGAGCGTGGGCGTTGACATAACGCGTTGATTATCACGATCACCCATAGGGCAACTCCCTCCGGCGGCATTACCCGCATCAGGTTCTTCGGGTCGAAGCGGCCTTACGCTTCCTCTCAGCCCGCATCGCGCGAGCTCCCCGTCCGTCTGCTTGCCAGACATCGATATTGTATGCTATTCAGGTATCATGAGCTTGATTGTTCCGCGAAAGGCACCCATGAAGAAATACGCGATTCGCATATCCCTCATAGCTCTGTTGGCCTGCTGCTTTGCGCTTGCAAGCTGCACGCCTGCCGATCCCTGGTCGGTTTTACGAAACCGCATATCGGACGAGTCGCAACGCCATTTTGACATCACGCTTGGTTTCGCAGGCGACATCAGCTTCGCCGACGACAATGACACCATGTGGCACTTGGAAGAGCTCGGGTCTAACAACATTGCCGACGGCATCGATCAACGGTTCATCGACATCATGCGAAGCCAGGACCTCATGTGGATCAACAACGAGTTCTGCTACAGCGATCGCGGCGAGCCCCTCGAGGGTAAGATGTACACATTCCGCGGCTCACCTTCCCACGTGACGTTTCTTGACGATTTGGGCGTCGACATTGCAGGACTGGCCAACAACCATGTCTTCGATTACGGCGAAAACGCGTTCTACGACACGCTGGACACCCTAGAAAACGACGGCATGCCCTACGTCGGAGCCGGCCGCAACATCGACGAAGCGAAAGCGCCGGTATACCTTAAGGCAGACGGATTCACCATCGCGTATGTCGCGGCATCATGCGCCGAGTACACCATCTACACTCCTGAGGCAACCGAATCGTCTCCTGGGATACTGTGGTGCTATGACGATGCGCTGTTCCTTGATTCGATTCGCGAAGCTGCGGCGAATGCCGATTACGTCATCGCGCTACCGCATTGGGGTGTCGAGCATTCAACCGAACTCGAAGGCTCGCAGATAGACAGCGCCCATGCGTACCTCGATGCGGGGGCGGATGCCGTCATTGGCGCGCATACGCACATCCTTCAGGGCATCGAGTACTACGATGGGAAGCCCATCGTCTACAGCCTCGGCAACTTCTGGTTCGACAGCTACGACATCGACACGATGGTCGCAGAAATACGGATCACAGGCGATGAGGGCAGCAACGGGTTCCGTTCTCTCGATAACGCGCGCGTCGAGCTCATCCTGCATCCTGGCACCCAGTCGAACGTGTTCACCGCCTTTGCCGATACGCCGGAATGGCGCCGCGGGATCTTCGACCATATCGAAGACATCTCGATAAACGTAACGGTTGACGACAGCGGCTTGGTTCGTGTGACTGAATAGCCCAGAAGAGCTTTATCAAGTGGGGGTACCCCCCTTTATCCAACATCGTGTACCATGTTCTCAGGCGTATATGTGAAAGGTGGTTAGCTCATGGCACGTTACAACAGGATCTTCGCAGCGCTTGACGGCGGCTCGACGCAAGAGGCAGTCGCCCGGCGCGCTTTCTCCATCGCGCACGACAACAATTCTGAAATCCTCTTCGGATACGTCATCGACAGTTCCAAGTTCGAGACCAGCGGCGTCGGTGACGATGCGCTTGTCGAATCGACGCGCGAAAGGCTCCGGGGCGACCTCGAACGCTACTTCAAGCGTGCCGAGCAGGACGAGTGCATTCCCTCGCTCGATTTGAAGGTCGGCATCGGACGCATCGCCGAAACCCTCGAAAACGATCTCATCAAGCCTTTCAACCCCGACCTCGTAATCTGCGGCGTACGCGGGCTTTCGAACATCAGGTACGCCTTCGTGGGCAGCGTCTCGACGCATCTCGTGCATCACATGACCTGCGACGTCCTCGTCGTGCGTCCCGAATCGATCGAGGAAGTCCCCGAAGAGGAATACGCGCCTTTGGGCCTTTAAATACATCTTGCGCAATACAAGACGGGCGCTGGGATCATCTCCCGGCGCCCGTCTGGCTTTCAAGGAAGTGCGTAGCCCCCGCCAACAGGCGGGGGCGGACAGCAGGATTTACTCCACGATCACGTAGTGCACGTACATCGGGCCGTGAACGCCCTCGACGCGTACGAGCTCGATGTCTGCCGTCGCAGACGGACCGCTGATGAAGCACACCTGCGAGGGTAGCTTCTCGCCTGATTCCTCGAACCCCTTCATGACATCGTGCATGGTGGCGACGATTGAAGATGCATCGACCACGGCGATATGCACAAGGGGAAGAAGGCTGATAGCACGGCCGCAATTCGCACTCGTAGGCTGCACGACCGTAGCGGTCTCGGCGATTCCGCCCGTAGTGTACGTGATGCCGTACGTCGCAACAAGCGCAGCATCGACGTTCGCATCTCCGGCTTCAGGATCCCATACGGTCACCTTAGACACGAGCTTGCGGCGCTTCAGGGCGTCATACAGGCCCGCCTGCTCGAACCGCTCGTCATTCGCGCAGACGACTTCGCACTCCTCGCCTGTTCCCGGAACGCCCTCGCGCACGATGTCACCGATGCACGTGGCAAGGTCGGCTGCAGAGCAACGGCTCACCTTCACGCGCACTTTCTCGGCTTCTGCCTGGAACATATCGACGAGTTGCTCGTGCGAGAGCCCGTCTGTGACGCGCTGGGCCTTGAATTCCCATTCGGGCATATCGACCTTGTCCGCTACGCGCGCGTTTCCAAGCTGAGCGGAAATCGGGGAAACCAGGTCGTTCAGCGTCTTGTTACCCAGAGCCATTACTGCTCACCGCCTTTCTCGTCAGCCTGCGCTTCCTTGTGCGCCTTGAACCAGGTGCGGAAGCGGGTCGACGAAAGCACGTCGAAGTCGCGTGTGGACGTCCAGCCCTTCACGACGGGAATCCAGGCGCTGCTCGCATCGAGCGCCTGCCCGCCATGGGCCAGCGCCTTCATGATCGGGGGACCGAGCGTCATACCGGCCATGTACACCGGGCGGCTCGACCAGAACAGGCCGAGGGCCTTGAAGATCGGCACCTCGATGGCATGGTTCTTGTGCTCGTCGACCATGTTGATGCGATGCTGGCGCACCAGGTCGTGAATGGGGATGCTGACCGGGCAATGCTCGGTGCACGCGCCGCACAGCGAGCACGCGAAGACCATGTTGTCGATGTCGTCATAACCGACGAGCCCGGGCGTGAGGACGAGACCCATCGGGCCGGGGTAAATGGAACCGTAGCCATGGCCCGTGATGTGGCGGTACACCGGGCAGATGTTCAGGCACGCGCCGCAGCGCATGCAGCGCAGCATGTCGGAGAACTCGCTGTTCGCAAGCTCGTGGCGACCGTTGTCCATGAAGATGATGTGCACTTCCTCGGGGCCGTCGATTTCGCCAGCGCCTCGCGGGCCGCTGTCGAGCGAGAAGTAGGCCGTCATCTTGGCACCGACCGCGCTGCGTGGCAGAAGCGCCATCATGGTGTCGAGCGACTCGAGGTCGGGAACGATGCGGTCGATGCCCACGAAGACGATCTGGACTTTCGGGAACGAATCGACCATGCGGCCGTTGCCTTCGTTGGTGACAAGCGTGACCGAGCCGGTGCTGGCGACGGCGAAGTTGCAGCCGCGGATGCCGACTTCAGCTTCCATGAACTCGTGGCGCAAGATCTTGCGCAGGAAGTGCGTTATTTCCTCGGGGACGTTCGAGCCGGTGTAGCCACGCTTCTCGCGGTAGATGTCGGCGATTGCGTCACGGTTGAAGTGCAGTGCTGGGACCACGATGTGAGACGGCTTCGATTCGGCGGTCTGCAGTATGTTCTCGGCGCAGTCGGTCTCGACGATCTTGATGCCCGTTTCCTCGAGAATCTCGTTAAGGCCGACTTCCTCGGTCATCATGCTCTTCGACTTCACGGCATACGCGGCGCCGTGCTTCTCGAAGATGTCGAGCACTTCCCACAGCGCGTCGTCGCCCGTCGGCGCGTAATGCATGATGCAACCGTTGGCCTCGGCGTTTTCCGCGAACTGCTTCACGTAGTAATCGAGGTTTTCCGTGACATGGTTGCGCACTTCCATCGCGTGCATGCGCAATTGCTGCCAGCCATCGCCCATCTCCTCGACGAGCTTTCCGCGGCTGACGTAGAACGCCTCCTGCGCGTTCTTGATGGCGTTATGCTTGAAATCGTCTTCGAGGCATTCTTCCACGCGCTCGGCAAGCGTCGCCTCGGTGTTGTAGAGGATCGCCATGGTTACTCCTTAGAATCGAGGATCTGGGCGATGTGCATCACGCGGATGTCGCGGTCGAGCCTGCCATCGGACCGCATGCGGCCGAGGGCGCCCTTGATGTTCAGCAGGCACGGCACATCGGC
Source organism: uncultured Eggerthellaceae bacterium (assembly GCA_905234785.1). Lineage (GTDB taxonomy): Bacteria > Actinomycetota > Coriobacteriia > Coriobacteriales > Eggerthellaceae > UBA9715. The sequence goes on along the minus strand of CAJOIP010000030.1, from coordinate 9,213 downwards.
GCCGCAGATGACGTTGGCGCCCGTGTCGATGATGGTCTGGCACTTCTCGTAGACGATCTCGCCCGCGATGACGGGTTGCTTGAACGAGAACGTTCCGCCGAACCCGCAGCAACGGTCGGCATGCGCCATTTCGATGTACTCGAGGCCGTTGACGTTTTCGAGCAGCTTCAGCGGAGGCTCTTTAATGCCGAGCAGGCGGGTCATGTGGCAGCTCTTGTGATACGTGACCGTATCGTGGAAGCTCGCGCCCACGTCTTCCTTGCCCAGCACGTTCACGATGAAGTCGGTGAACTCGAAGAAGCGATCCTTCAGCAGGGCCGTGCGCCTAAGGTATTCGGGGTCGTCTTTGAACAGCACCGGGTAGTCGTTCACGATGGCGTTCATGCACGAGCCCGTGAGCGAAACGATGGTCTGGTACTCGCTCGTCTCGTACGCGTCGACGATCATCTTGGCCGCAGGGATCATTTCCTTCGTGTAACCCGAATTGATGAGGCCCTGCGCGCAGCACACCTGCTCTTCGGGCATCTCGACTTCGCACCCGAGGCGCTCGAGCACGTTAACGGCCGCGATGCCGACTTCCGGGTAGATCATGTCCACCATGCAACCCGGGAAAAACGCCACCTTCATGTGACCCCTCTCTCTTGTAACGGACATCCCCTTGTAACTAGGATGAATTATACCGTGCAACAGGCTGGTCAAACGCCACGTTTTACCAATAAGGGCCCGCGTTTGCGGGCCCTTTTCGAATGACGGTTGTCATAGCGCCTTTAAGGCAATATGAACGTGAGCACCGTAGCCTGCAAGCCGACGAGCACGCACGTGCCGACGAGGAACGCGATCGACCACGGAAGGACGTTCTTCATGATGTCGGCTTCGCGCTCCTGCGTGGCGACGGCGGCGATGGCCAGCGACTGCGGGCTGATCATCTTGCCGACGACGCCACCCATGGTGTTGGCTGCTAGGAACAAGTCGGGTGTAACGCCGGAAAGGGCCGGGTTGCTGAGCGCGGCAGAATATTGCAGGCCCGCGAACAGGGCGTTGGCACTCGTGTCGGAGCCAGTGACGGCAGTGCCCACCCAGCCGAGCGTCGGCGAGATGACCGGGAACACCGGGCCGGAACCCGATAGAAAGTCGCCGATCGAGATGGTTTGGCCGCTGAAGTTCATAACGTACGCAAGCGACAGCACGAGCACGATGGTCAACGCCGAGAAGCGCATGCGGTAGAAGGTCGAGCCGATGGCCTTGATAGCCGCGCCCATGGTCATGCTGTAACGGCCGTTCTCGGTGTTGAGCGTGTACACGAGCGCCGTTATGAGTCCGGCGACGAGCAGCATCGTGCCGGGCGTGGAGAGCAGGTTCAGGTTGAACGTGGTGCCGGGGTCCGCGCCAGCTGCGCTGAGGATCGCACCGCCGGAAATGAGCGGCCACGGAATCTTGATGTCAGTCTGGGCGAGGATGCCGGGGATGCCGAGCTTGCAAACGCCGAAGACGACCACGACGATGAGGTACGGCACGAGGGCCATGAACGTGCGGCCCGCATTCAGGTCGGATTGCTCAGACTCGGCCAGGGGCGGCAAGCCGAAGCGGGCGCGCACGCCATCGACGCCCTTGGGCTTCCAGAAGCGCATGAACACGACTATGGCGGCAAGGCCTACGAGCGAGGCGATGACGTCGGTCAGCTCGTAGGCGAAGTGGTTCGAGCACCACCACTGCGTGATGGCGAACGATATGCCGACCACGAACGCGGGCAGCCAGCAGTCCTTGGCGCCCTGCTTGCCGTCGAGGATTATGACGAGGATGAAGGGCACGAACATCGCGAAGATGGGTGCCTGGTATCCGACGATGGCCGCTACGTGGGCGGCGGTGCCGGCCGCATCGCCGGTAACGTTGGCAACCATGTTGCCGGCCGTGGTGATGGGCGTCGCCACGGCGCCGTAGGCAACGGGCGCCGTGTTCGCAAGCAGGACGGCAAGGGCGGCCTTCTTCGGCTTCACGCCAAGCGCCAGGATCATCGTGGCGGTGACGGCGATCGGCGCACCGAAGCCGGCGAGCGCCTCGAGCAGGCCGCCGAAGCAGAACGCGATCATCATGGCCTGGATGCGGATGTCGCCTCCGCCAACCTGGTCGAAGAACTTGCGCAGGTCTTCCGAGCGCCCGGACACGACCGTGACCTCGTAGAACCACACGGCCATGCAGATGATGTACACGATGGGAAACGCGCCGAACGCAGCGCCCTGGGTAGCCGACACGAGAGCGAGGTCGGCGGGCATTTGGAACCCTATGATGGCGACTATAAGGGCAACCACGAGCGCCACTACGGCCGAAACATGGGCCTTCGCCTTCACGCCCAGCAGCATGATGAAGAACGCGACGAGCGGAATGCAGGCGACGAGGGCGGATAAGCCGAGGTTTCCCATTACGGGATCGAGTAGCGCTTGGAACATGACATCTCCCCTTCATGACATGATCGTCAAGTACGGAATCGATAGTACGCTATCGGGCAATTTCAAAACAAGAATAATTCGGGGAACGTGCGCGAGGGCTTGCGTTTTGGCTTTTGCGCAGAGCGGCGAATCGCTCGCCCCATGGCCCATTATCAAAATGCTATGAACCAGTTAAAGAATAATGGCTAAAATGGTCAATAAGTGAAGAGGGCGCGATATGCGCCCTGCCTCACGCCATTGGAGCGGGTACGCCCGCAAACGAGCCTAGGAGGTTGTGCATGAAAGAAGTCCAGCTTTTCATCAACGGCGAGTTCCTCGACAACGGCGACAGGGAGATGCGTGACAACATCAACCCCGCGACCGAGGAAGTGATCGGACGCTTCCCGATGGCGACCGAGGAAGACGTTGCCGCAGCGGTCGACGCGGCCTTCGAGGCTCAGAAATCTTGGGAGAAGGTTCCCGCCATCGAGCGAGCCAACTACCTGATGGAGCTCGTGCAGCTCGTGAAGGACAACGCCGACGTCCTGGCCCGCGCGACGTCCGAGGAAATGGGCAAGCCCATCGCCCAGGCCACCGACGAGGCCGGCTGGCTTGCTGCTTACATCCAGTACATGGCGGCGCAGGCCCGTCACATCAAGGGCGAGATCATCCCGTCCGACCGCCCGAACGAGAACATCCTGCTGTACAAGATGCCCATCGGCGTGGCCGGCCAGATCATGCCGTGGAACTTCCCGCTGTTCCTCATCGGCCGCAAGGTGGCCCCGGCTCTCATCGCCGGCTGTACCGTGGTGCTGAAGGCTTCGTCCGACTGCCCGAACGGCGCGTACGAGTTCGCCAAGTTGGTCGCGCAGTCGTCGCTTCCCAAGGGCGTCATCAACGTCATCACCGGCTCGGGCGCCGTCGCCGGCAACGCGCTGGCCGCCAACCCCAAGCTCGGCATCGTCACCGTCACCGGGTCCACCGCCGTGGGCAAGAAGATCATGAAGGCCGCTGCCGACAACGTCACCAAGGTGTCGCTCGAGCTCGGTGGCAAGGCGCCTGTCATCGTCATGAACGACTGCAAGCTCGACGAGACGGTCGAGCACGTCATCAACTCGCGCGTCTTCAACACCGGCCAGGTGTGCAACGCAGCCGAGCGCGTGTACGTGCAGTCCGGCATCGCCGACGAGTTCATCGCCAAGATCGTCGAGCGCATGAAGAAGGTCACGTACGGCCCCGCGCTCGAGCCCGGCTTCGACATGGGCCCGATGGTCAACAAGGCCCAGCGCGAGCATGTTGCCGAGCTGGTTCAGAGCGCCATCGACGAGGGCGCCAAAATCGAGTGCGGCGGCAACTGCGTCGATATCGACGGCAAGGGCTACTACTTCGAGCCGACGGTCATCACGGGCGTCACGCATACAAGCCGCGTCATGGTCGAGGAGATTTTCGGCCCGGTGCTGCCCATCACCACGTTCGAGACGCTCGACGAGGCCATCGAGATGGCCAACGACTGCGAGTTCGGCCTGACGAGCTCCATCTTCACGACCGACTACGACACCGTCATGCGCGCCATGAACGAGATCAAGTTCGGCGAGACGTACGTCAACCGCGAGCACTTCGAGGCCTTCCAGGGCTTCCATCAGGGCGTGCGCGGCTCGGGTATCGGCGGCGAGGACGGCGAGCGCGGCCTGGAGGAGTACCTCGAGACGCACATCAACTACATCGACTACGACCTCAACCGCAACAAGGCGTAAGTCAACACTTTCGCACCATGCAAAAGGCCGGCTCCATTGGAGCCGGCCTTTTTGGTGGAACGGGTGCAACCAGTTACTTCAAACCTTCCGGGATGATGCCCTGCCTGTATGCGTCGAGGAGTTTCTCCAGATCGGCGATTTGCTCCTTCAGGCGCGCCCCGGTGTCGGTGTCGGCAACGAGCGTGCGCTCCCCCACCAGTTCCACGACGCGCTGGGACGAGTGGATGTCGAGCTCGTTTTCCACGGCGGCTCGAGCGGATTCGAGTGGCTCATGGGCGGCCAAGATGAATCCGTACGAGTTGGAAATCAGCGTGAAGCCGGCGATGCCCGTCGTGGGCTGGTAGGCACGCGAGAAGCCGCCGTCGATGCAAAGCACCTTCCCGCCGCATTTCACGGGGTCCTCGCCATCCTTCACCTTCACGGGCACATGGCCGCATACGATGCGCGACGTTGCAGGATCCATGCCGAAATCCTCGAATATGCCAGCCACGACCTTCTCGTCGTCGAGCAATGTGTAGAAGGGGTTCTTCACCTCCTTGCGCGCGGCCTTGTCGGCGATGAGGTACAGCTCGAACGTCGCCATCTTGCTTTTGGCGAACAAAGGCGATCCCTCGCCGAGCCACAGCCACCACATCAGGTCCTGGCCGCGCTTGCGCACTTCCGGGTTCGCGCCGTAGAACCCGGCGCGGACGTAGCGCTCGAGCACGTCGTACAACGCACGGCCTTTGTACTTCCCGCCGAACACGTCGACTTCCTTCAACGTGCCATCCTCGTTAAGCGGAGCGCATGCGTGGAATAGCAGCGTGCCGTTCGATATCTTGTACAGGCTTCCCACTTCGAGGAACAGCCTCATATGGCGCTGAAGCTTCTCCGAGCCCTTAAACGAAAGCTCGAGGCGCTGCATGACCTCTTCCTCCTCGGGCGTGAGGCGATACGGGTCATGCGGGTCGACCGTCGGGAACACCTTGTCGATGAGCTCGTATTCCACGCCGTCGACCACGACGGTTCCCTTGTCGTAATCGATGCGGTGCAAAACGTTGCGGTCTTCCAGACCGAAGCTCGGGTACTCTGCGATGAGCGCAGCCTCGACCTTGAACTGGATGATTGCCATGGCCTTCTGGATCTTCACGTTCAGCTCGATGTCTTGCTCGGAAAGCTTCGGATTGCCTTTGAGCCCGAACGCGACGCAGGGGTCGTCCGCATACGCGCTGAGCGCGAACGAGGCAAGCGGCAAGATGTTGATGCCGTACACGTCTTCGAGGATCGAGAGGTTGCCGTAACGCGCGCAATTGCGCACCACGTGGGCGATGCAGCCTCGCTGCCCGAGCGAGGCCCCCATCCACACGATGTCGTGGTTGCCCCACTGAATGTCGAGCGAGTGGAACCGCAAGAGCGTGTCCATGATGAGGTGCGGCGCCGGGCCGCGGTCGTAGATGTCGCCAACCAGGTGCAGATGATCGAGGCTCAGGCGCATGATGAGCTTCGAAAGCGCCTCGATGAGCGGCTCTGCCTGCCCCGTGCGGATGACCGCCTCGATGATGGCGTCGTAGTAGGCCTTCTTGTCGACCGCGAGGTTACTCTCGGTCATGAGCTCCTCGATGATGTAGGCGTATTCGTCGGGAAGCGCCTTTCGCACCTTAGAGCGCGTGTACTTGCCCGCAGATTGCTTGCAAACCGTCACCATGCGCAACAGGGTCTGCGCATACCATGCGTTCTTGTCGTCGGTCTTCGCAAGCTCGATTTCCATCTTCTCGCGAGGATAGTAGATGAGCGTCGCGAGCGAGCGTTTCTCGGCCTCGGAAAGCGAATCGCCGAACGCGTCTTCGATCTTCAGCTTCACAGCGCCCGAACCGTTGCGCAGGATATGCGAGAACGCCTCGAATTCGCCGTGGATGTCCGAAGCGAACACTTCGGTTCCCTTGGGCAGGTTCAGGATGGCGTTCAGGTTCACGATTTCCGTCGAGGCCTGCGCTGCCGTGGGAAACGATCGGGCGAGCAGCTCGAGGTAGCGCTTCTCGTTTGCATCCATGATGGGCCTTCCTTTCGGAGTTTATGCGTTCCTGAGGGTCGTGTACAAAAACGTCTCGTTCTGGGCGCGCAGCAGGGCGAGGTCCCATGCAACGGCGTCGGGGAGGCTTTCGAGGTCGAGGCCGTTTATGATGTCGATGTTCACACGTGCGTCGCATATCGCGCCGAGGTTGTCTTGGTGCGCGGTCATGTCCTTGGCGATATCGACCGCGTCTTCGCCGATGAGCGCCTTGAACTTTTCGGCGTCGTAGCGCACGCGCTTCGCGCTCTTGCGCACGTCGTGGGTCTTCTCGACATCGGTCATGTCGAGCGCCGCAAGGTCATCCTCAAGCGATTTGGCCAATTCGTCGAACCTCGAGCGGATATCGGCCTCCTCGAGGCCGGCTGCATTCACGAACTTGCGCCATTTCACGTCGTGAAGCTCGTTCCTCACGCGCTCGATCCGCTTTTCCGTGCGCTTCGAGGAAAGGACCTTTGAAACGCGCGCACGCTCCTGCGCCGCTTCGTCAGAGCAGAACGCGACGAATTCGAGCGACGATCCTTCCATGGCACTTGCCTGCTCGGTCAGCACGTCGAGCTCGCGTAAACGAGAGGTCTCGGCCACGATGTCCTTCAACTCCGCTTGCACGCTCTTGTTCTGCGACGGTACCTGCCAAGGCGCGACGAACGCGACCAGGCTGCGCAACGTGCGAATCGATACGCGAAACTTGTGCATGGTCTCGATGTCGTCCGGTTGCGCCAAGAACGCATCCAGGCGCTCGCGAACGGCATCGGCGGCATCGCCGAGCACGCGTTCCATGTGCACCACCGTACGCCAGCGTTGTGATACCGGGCCCTGGGCGAACCAGAGCAAGCGTCCGGGGTACGAAACGCTTCCCTCGGTTGTGGTCTCCTTCGACAGGTCGATCGCAGCGAAACCGCCCGTTGCGAAATCGATATGCGAGCCAGTGAGCTTTGCCGTGACATCCTCGATGAAGGGGTTGTGGCCGACAGCCACCACGACGTCGCTTTCGCATGATTCGACCATCTGCAAGAACGCGTCTGCGTCTTGGCTCCAAAGCGCGTCGACCAACACGAGGTCTGAAGCGACGTCGGCTCCATGTCGCTTGCACGCCTTCATCATGATGCGCGCTGTCTGCTCGGCACGCGCAGCAGGGCTCGACCAAACTTGCACGCTCGTTCCCTTGCCCGAAAGCAAGCCAAGCGAATAAAGAAGCGTCGCCGAAAGCGAGCGCTTCCCCGCTTCGGTAAGCTTTCGTTCCATATCGAGCATGTCGTCAGAAGGGCGCTGGGCTTTCCCATGGCGCATGAGGATAAGCGTGTCCGACATCGTTCCTCCGTTTGGCTATAGAGCGCATCGCCCTCGCCTGGCCGCTGTGACGCGCTTGCGCCAAAGCGGCCAGGCGAGGGCGATGCGTCTTGATTACTTCTTCTTTTTCTTCTTCGCGGTGCCGTCGTCGCTAAGCGGATGAATGCGTGAACCGAGCCATGCCCCGAAGATGCAGCCGACCGTCGGTATGACCACGTACGCCGCGATGTCGCGGAAAATGGTGATCGGAGATTGCAGGATGGGCGTTATGACCGTGTCGGCTGGCGAATTGGCCATGAGCAATGCGGCAATCGAGGGATCCGAGAGCCATCCCGACGTGACCACCATCGACACGATCCCGGTTACCAAGCATATGGCGAGCACGACGAGATAGAGTTGCCTGCCAATTTGCCGGGCGGTTGCCGCAATGGCAAACGACCCGATGAGCATGACTGCGCATGGCACGAGGAATATGGCCATCGCGAACTGGTTCGCGCCCATGCCTGCAGCGGAATCGTGCACGAGCTGCAGCAGCAAGGACGTCGTGACGATTCCCACGAGCGTCACGGCGATGATGACCGAGAGGTGTTTTCTGACGACGGAATCCATGGGCTATTCCCACTCGACCGTTCCGATGGGCTTGGGCGACAAGTCGTAGCACACGCGGCAGATACCAGGCACTTCTGCGAGGATGCGGTTCGTAATCCTCTTCAGCAGCGCCCAGTCAAGTTCGGGCACTTCCGCCGTCATGACGTCGACCGTGTTGATGCAGCGGATGATGCACGGCCATTCGTAGGCGCGCATGCCGTCGCGCACGCCAGTCGCGCGCATGTCGGGGACGACGCAGAAGTACTGCCATATGTCGAGGCCGGCCGCGTCGATTTCCTCGCGCACGATGGCGTCGGCTTCGCGCAAGGCGTTCAGGCGGTCACGCGTGATGGCGCCAAGGCACCGGACACCCAGGCCTGGACCCGGGAACGGCTGGCGGTACACCATGCTGTCGGGCAGGCCAAGCTGCTTGCCGACGACGCGAACCTCGTCCTTGAAGAGCAGCTTCACAGGTTCGACGAGCTCGAAGTCGAGGTCTTCCGGCAAGCCGCCCACGTTATGATGGGCCTTCACGCCCGCCTCGGACTCGAGGATGTCCGGATAGATGGTTCCCTGGCCCAAGAAGCCGATGCCGTCGAGCTTGGCTGCTTCCTCGGCGAACACCTTGATGAACTCTTCGCCAATGACGTGACGCTTAGCCTCGGGGTCTTCCACGCCTGCGAGCAAGTCGAGGAAACGGTCGCTCGCGTCGACGAAGACGAGGTTCGCGTCCATCTGGTTTTTGAACACGTCGATGACTTGCTCGGATTCGCCCTTGCGCATGAGGCCGTGGTTCACGTGCACGCATACGAGCTGTTTGCCGATGGCCTTTATGAGCAGCGCAGCGACAACCGAAGAATCAACGCCTCCGGAAAGCGCGAGCAGCACCTTCCCGTCGCCGACTTGGGCGCGCATGGCCTCGACGGCTTCTTCTATGAACGCATCGGCCAATTCGGGCGTCGTGATGCGTTGCATATGCTCGGGTCGCTTGTTGGAAGTGAAGTCCATGTCTGCTCCTATCTTTAAGTCGTTGCATTTCTAAGCCTTTTATCGAATGCTTATGGATGCAATGCAGATTCTGGCGGGCAGGGTTGCCGACATGTCATGTGAG